>NZ_LMRK01000008.1:0-66748 GCF_001426125.1 Bacillus sp. Leaf49
TATTCAAACGAAACTAAACAACCAATCACCGATAAACTATCGGCAATTGGCTGTATAAAGGTGTTTTGATCCCTGTCTCAAAAACGGGGGTCAGTCCCATCCCGCCTGTGCTTTTCTTATATTAAAAATCGAAGTTATCTGGGTCTGGACCCGTGCGCTCATCTTCATTGAGCTGATCAATGACACTCATTTCATGGGCGGACAACTCGAAATCAAATACGTTTGTGTTTTCGATGATTCGGCTCTTCGTCACAGATTTCGGAATGGTGATAATGCCATGCTGCAAGTCCCAGCGAAGAATGACTTGCGCCACTGACTTCTCATGCTTTTTCGCAATATCTTGAAGCACCGGATGGTTAAGAAGTTTCCCGCTGCCTAATGGCGACCATGCTTCTACATGAATGCCTTTTGCCTTGCAGTAGTCACGTAAAGGCTCTTGCGTCAGCTTCGGATGCAGTTCAATTTGATTGACCATTGGCACCACTTCTGCCTCTTCTAATAAATCTTCTAAATGGTGCTGATGGAAGTTACACACGCCAATGGCTTTCACACGGCCATCCTTATAAAGCTTTTCTAGCGCCTTCCACGTTTCTTTATATTTGCCTTCAACCGGCCAATGGATTAAATAAAGATCCAATACATCCAGACCTAGTTTGTTCATACTCGTTTCAAAGGCTTCAAGCGTTGACTCATATCCTTGATCACTATTCCACACTTTTGTCGTAATGAACAGATCATCGCGAGAGATGCCTGATTGCTGAATGGCTTTGCCAACACCTTCTTCATTTTGATAGGCCGCTGCTGTATCTATACTGCGATAGCCAGCTTCAAGTGCGTCTTTGACTGCATTTACAGCCTCATCCCCATCTTTTACTTGCCATACACCAAAGCCAAGCTTCGGCATTTTCACTCCGTTTGCTAATGTGACTGTATCTGTTAATCCACTCATCAAACAAACCTCCGCTTCATTTTTGCTTACCATGCACTATACCCGAATGTGCGAAAGATCATGCATGAAGATAAACCATTCATAGACTGAATGATCTCAGATAGTTGACAAAGGGCTAAAATGAACTTGATTTTAGCCCTTTGTCTTCTTTTCAGCGTGATAGAAAACCTTTGCAGTCTAGGAAGGACGAGCACTGGAGCGGAGCGAATTTGTCATTCGTGAGCACCAGCGCGCAGGACTGACAAAGAATGCGAGGGTTTGTCTACACGCTGAAACCATTCATAGACTGAATGATCTTATTTGATGTATTGTCCTATATCGACTTGATTTGCATCAACGATTTGGTATTCACTGATTCGATTTTTTGTTTTAGAACCATCATATGTCTCTAAAAAGCTTTGGTCATAAAAAGTCAGACCATACATTTGCTTTTCGTTCTCGTACACTCTGATCCAATAAGATTCTTTTGTTTCTTTTTTAGATCCAGTTAACTTCTTTAATTGAATACCCGAAAATTTCTTCAGCAGCTTTTGAATATCCTCTTTCTTATCCACCACAACGCGCTCATCATCATGCTCAATTTGAATGGAAGTCACTTTATCTTTATCAATCGAGACCACATCATCAAAAGCATATGTTTTGGCATTGATCATAAAATAAAGACCTATTCCGATGAAAATAACGACTACTAAACCAATGATCCACTTCTTCAACCTAACTCCTCCTTCAATTCACGCCATCCCTATACAAACAGCGAGGTCCAATCATCCTCCTCAGAGAATACTTGAATCCCATGCTGTTTCAGCAAGGCAGACGTCACACCGTCCCCAGCCTTTGTCTTCCCGTTAAACTCTCCCCGATAGATCATCCGGCTTCCGCAAGAAGGACTGTACTCTTTTAACACGACGGATGTTGCGCCAAGAGTCTGAACCTGCTTAAGCGTGTCTTGTGCACCTTTTACATACATCTCTGTCACATCTGTTCCATGAACATCAACTACAGAAGCCTGCCCCCGTAAGACATCATGACCATCTCCACCAATAATTTCTGCGGGTGTCCTTGGTGTAGAGAAACCGCCAAGCAGCTCAGGGCAAACTGTTACCGCCTTTCCTTCCTGCACAAGCTCCTCGATACGTTGATCTAATCGATGGCTGCCATTATAACGGACCTTTAATCCCGCAAGACAAGCACTGACAACGATCATGTATGTTCCTCATTTCTTTGTATTGAACGTTTTTTGCTGACTTTAAAATAAATCCATAAAGGCAAACAGAGTATCGTGTACATCAGAAAGGGCAGAGCACAATACAAAACAGCCGCCCAAATGGACCCTTCAACTCCTGTCATCCCAAAAAAATAAACAAATAATAGCAAGCTGACAAACAATCCGACGAACGGCATGATAAAAACATACTTTTTAAAATTTTCCATCATCTCTTTCACCAACACGGCACCCTCCCTCAATCATCATCACGAATAACGTCAATATATGTTAATTTTACCATAAAAAAACCGAAAGCATCTAGTTTATAGAAAGCTTTCGGCCCGTTATTTATATCTTTTCCTTCCAAGCCTTTAAGAAGCGCTCAATAACCTGTAGTTCGTCTTCATTAAATTCATGGAGGAATTCTAAATAGGAGGAGACTGCCTGTTCATGAAGCTCATCATGCAGTGCCGCAAGCTGTGTGCCTTCCTCTGTGAGTGAATAATAGACGGATTTCTTGTCACCTTGCCGGTGGCAATAGTCGACCATGCCTTTTTCGATGAGCTTTTTCACAGCCTTTGTAATGGCTGGTTTTGATAGTTTTAGTTGTTGTGAAAGAAATGTATTATTGGATTCATTAGGGTTTGCTTGAATCATAGATAAAATATGAAGCTGTGTAAGTGTCCAATCTTGCTTGAGTGTATCAGTCGTGGTAATCAGTGGATCTGTTGGATCGTTCCGTTTCTTTTCCCTATGCATAATCAAATCTTGAATCGCTTTTAAGACAATCTGCTCGTTTGTTTCCATCTGAACCTCCACTCTTAACTGGTTAATAAAATGGTACTAATAATCAATAAAGGAGTCAAAAGAAATGTGGGGATGAGGAAAAGAATGGGTCATCAGACCTGATAAATAAGAGAACTTTTTTACTAGATTACAAGAGACCGCACAATTTCCTTTTCTTTGCTATTATTTATGATAGGTAACCCTCAATCAAAAAAAGAAGGTGAGAGAATGAAAACAGAGCAGCAAATGGCCATTCGCCAGTTAGAAGAAAAAATAAATTTGTTTTCTTCTGTTGTAAACGGATCGTTCCTATCAACGGAAGATTTCGTTCTATCAAACACGCATATATCAACTGACACGTTCAATTTGTTATTACCCATTTCAGCGCACATACAAGATCAACAAAAAGTGGAAGCTGCCATCGAACAAATGCAGCAACAGCAGCTAGCATTCAGCACATGGATTACTCAAAGCCTGCTCCACCCCGATTGGTCGAATATCATGCAGAAATATGGGCTTCAAGAAGTGGAACGCAATACCATCATGATGCTTGAACATACAAACGACATCGATCAAAGGACCTCTCACTCGCTTACGATCAAGGAAGTGACTGACGATCAAACCTTTCTTGATTATCAACATTTATTTATCGAACTTTTCGAAGGATCACCTGAGGCAATCGCTTTAAACAGCTATTTCCAGCGCTTTTCGATTGAACGATTACACCCGAGTACCCGCATGTTCGTTGGATATGAACACAACAAACCGGTCACAACGGGCTTATTGATTGAAACAGCAGACAGCTACGGTATTTATGATGTCATCACAAAGGCAGAACACCGCGGAAGAGGACTTGGCAGTGACATGTTTCATTACCTTCTGACCCAGACAGATAACAAACAAAAGTGTGTGATGTTACAAGCCTCAAATGACGGCAAACATATCTATCAGCGTGCCGGATTTCAACCAATTGGAGAAATGGTAGTTTTTGAATAGACGATGACATTTTTCCTGACGTATCAAGGGCAAAGAAAGGCATCCTGTCTCTTCTTTGCCTCTAACATCTCATCACAAAAATGAATGTACATTCATTCACTCCTTTGGTACATTTAAAAAAAGGAGCTGAAGAACAAATGGTTCGACCAGGCGATCAATTTCAAACAAGCAAAACCTATACGCATGAAGATGTGATTCAATTTGGCGAGATGACAGGTGATCTTGGCAAACATCATACCGAGCTAGATGATCAAGGCAGGCTCATGGTACACGGTTTTCTCACAGCAAGTCTAGCCACGAAGCTTGGCGGTCAGTTTCATTTTATCGGTCAAGAGATGACATGTACCTTCATACGCCCTGTTTATACAGGTGACACGATTACCTGTCAGATGGCCGTCACCAAGGTAGAACCCCTTGAAAAATACCATCGTGTCCACCTTTTTTCTCGTTATATCAATCAGCATGGAGAAGAAGTCATTACTGGTAAAAGCGAAGGTGTGGTTTTCAAAAAATAAAAAGCTGCCTATGATGAGGCAGCTAACTAACACGAAAACGTTCTTATTCTCTTCTATTCAGCGTGATGCTGACGATCCATATAAAGCGGCGGTCTCTTTAATGAAATCACTGCACAGCTAAAGGCAATCAGCACAAAAATAGCGCCGAATTTAGCCAAGTCAACGGATGAACCAGTCATTGTAAACATGACACCGCCCACTGCTGATCCAATAGAAATCCCAATTTGCAAAGCGGATGTATTCAAACTCTGCTGAATATCAGACGTCACAGGGTCTGTTTGAATCAAATAGCTCTGCAAAGCAGGTGTCAGTGCCCAGCTAAGAGCACCCCATAGGACAACCATCACCATAAAGAGCATAAACACTCCCGCTGTATAAGGAAGGATAAACATCACAATGGCAAACGCGATTGTCACCAGCAAAATGGCTTTCCCTGATCCTAGTTTGTCACTAAGCCAGCCGCCAAACCCATTCCCGCCAATCGACGCAAGCCCGAAGACCAAATAACAAATACTAATCCAAAACGGAGTCATATGCAGAACTTCCATCAGAAATGGCGTGAAATAAGAATACAGCATATAATGACCAGCAAGCATGAACAAACTAATCAAATGCGCACTGAAAATTTTCGGATGCCCTAAAGAACGAATTTGTTCTTTAAGCGGTGTGACTTTTTCAACAGGCATTTTCTCCAATAGAAAATAAATGAGTACCATGGATATCGCTGACAGAATACTGATTCCTAAAAACATCACTCTCCAGCCAAAGCTCTCTGTAATAAAAATACCGATCGGTACACCGAGAACAAGTGATGAGCTAATCCCAATAAAAATCAGACCTAATGCTTTCGCTCGATGCGCCGGTTCCACCAGCTTGGCCGTAATCGTCAATGATAGCACCACAACAAGCGCTGTACTCATGGCAATCAGGACCCTAGAGATCATGACAAGGGCAAAGGTGGAACTAAAATATGTGAATACATTGCCTAATGTAAAGACCAATAATGCGATTAAATAAAGACGCTTTCGTTCGATTTTGGCTGTGACGGTCAGTAGCACCGGTGCTGAAATAGCATACACAATCGCAAATACCGTGATCAGCTGCCCAGCTGTCGCAAGAGACACATTGAGATCCTCTGCTAAACTTGGCAAAATGCCCCCAACCACAAGCTCAACTAATCCAACCGCAAAAGTAGAAACAGCTAATAAATAAACTCTCCAGTTCATGTCTAACATCCCTTCTCTATATCATGGCTTTCACTTTTGATACAGGGTGCAGACAAACAAAAAAACCCTGATTACAAAAAAGGAAAGCGCGCTTTTGTAATCAGGATTTATCGGATCCTGGTAGAAACCCTCAAACCATATTATTGAGGTTATACAAGTCTATTTTTTTCTTCAAATATATTAGCATAGCCTTCCATAACGTGCAAGCTGCAAAAACAGAAAATGTTTGCCAATGGCTCTTCGACATAAACGACCTCAGAAAGGCATGAAATGAACTTGCGGACCAACTTGCTTTCTCCCCCATTTACAGGTAAACTGATGAAAAATCAACGAACAAGAATCAACGTAGATCTGGAATAGTAGCTTGAATCGATCTTTAACAGAGAGGGAACGGTGCTGAGAAGTTCCTACTGACATCTTCAAGTGAACCTGCCGATTTAGTTCTGTTTCATACAGCGGTTCATACCGTTATCATGATCGAGTGTAAAGCTGTGCTTTAAATTAGGGTGGTACCACCAGGAATGGTCCCTAACTTAAAGCACAGCTTTTTTGTTTTTTTAAAAGGAGGAAAAAGACCATGTCAAAGAAACAATTTGTTGAGAAAATTACAAGCATGGAAGACGACTTTGCCCAGTGGTATACAGATGTTGTCACAAAGGCGCGTCTCGTCGATTATTCAAGCGTTAGAGGCAGTATGATTATTCAGCCATACGGTTTTAAAATTTGGGAGAATATTCGCGACGAACTTGATCGTCAAATCAAAGAAACGGGTCACGAGAATGTCTATATGCCGCTCTTTATCCCAGAAAGCCTTCTCCAGCAGGAAAAAGATCATATCGAAGGCTTTGCTCCTGAAGTGGCGTGGGTGACACATGGCGGTGATTCGGAATTACAAGAAAGACTCTGCGTCAGACCAACCTCTGAAGTGCTGTTCGCTGAGCATTATAAAAACATCATTCATTCCTATCGTGATTTACCAAAGCTATATAACCAATGGGCCAATGTCGTCCGCTGGGAAAAGACAACACGTCCATTCCTTAGAACCCTTGAATTCCTCTGGCAGGAAGGGCACACTTGTCACGAGACAGAGCAAGAAGCGATTGAGGAAACAGAAAAAATGCTCCATGTCTATGCGTCTATTTGTGAAGAGCTTCTAGCGATCCCTGTCATTAAAGGAAGAAAAACAGAGAAAGAAAAATTCGCTGGCGCTCGCTTCACCTATACGGTTGAAAGCTTGATGCATGACGGAAAAGCCCTGCAAACCGCCACTTCTCACTTCTTCGGCAACGGATTTGCCAAGGCGTTTGGCATTGAATTTTTAAATCGAGAAGGAAAATTAGAGCATGTCCAGCAAACATCATGGGGCTTCACCACAAGAATCATTGGCGCTATGATCATGGTGCATGGCGATGACAGAGGACTTGTCCTGCCGCCAAACATTGCGCCAACCCAAGTACGTGTTGTGCCAATTGCTTCCCATAAAGAAGGTGTCCTCGATCATGCCTATGAATTAAAGGATCGACTCGCCCGCATCGCACGCGCTGACATCGATGCAAGTGATAAACAGCCTGGCTGGAAATTCAACGAATGCGAAATGCAGGGCATCCCATTACGCATAGAAGTAGGACCAAAGGATATGGAAAAAGGCCAGGTCATGCTCGCAAGACGAGACACTGGTGAAAAGCAAGCCGTCACGTTAGATGCACTTGAACAAACCATCACGTCCACGCTTGAAGACATTCAGCAGACGATGTACGAAAAAGCAAAAGAACGATTACATGAAAAAACATCAAACGCCCACACAATCGAAGACATCGAGCAGCTTCTTGCCGAAGAAAACAGGTTGATCAAAGCCATGTGGTGCGGTGATGAAGACTGCGAAAACGACATCAAAGAGAGAACAGGAGCGACATCACGCTGTATCCCGTTTGAACAAGAATCCGTTTCTGACACATGTGTCTGCTGCGGGAAACCAGCTTCTGATATGGTGTTCTGGGCAAAAGCCTACTAATCATATTTCAAATTGTCGACAAAGGGCTAAAATGAACTTTATTTTAGCCCTTTGTCTTCTTTTCAGCGTGACGGAAAGCCTTCGGACTCTAAGAAGGACGAGCACTTGCGCGGAGCAAAATTAAAAATCATGAGCGCCAGCATGCAGAGCTGACAAAGAATGCGAGGATTTGTCTGTACGCTGAAGCATCTTATACGATGCTTCTTTTTTGTTAAAAAGAGCCAAATATCCATTGACCTCATTCACACAATCCCCTATAATTCATATTAATATAATCGGTTTTAAAGACTTTAACTGGAGTGGTGATCTATGAAGCGCTGGCTCTCAATATTTAACGAACGTTGTCCAAAATGTAAAACAGCATTAGATGTCTCGAAGTCCAATGCCTTGCAAGGCAAAGTCGTGAAAACATGCCCCAATCTTCATTATCAAAAAGAGTACCACCCTGCACTTGAAACGTATATCGAGCACGATGACATAAAATAAAAAAGACCAACACATGGAAAAGAGCCCTTGCTCTCAGTTGTTGGTCTTTTTCTTATAATAAATCCACCCAGATTTTGATCGCTGTGGCTGTAATCATCACGGCAAGCGCCCACTGCAAATAAACGGCATTGATTTTCTGTCCAATTTTCGCCCCAATCGGCGCAGCAATCAAACTGGCCGCCATTAAGACAAGCGCAGGCATGAACATGACTTGACCAGTCAGCACTTTCCCAGCAGATGCGCCGATTGCAGAGAGAAACGTAATCGCCAGAGACGAGGCAATCGTCATCCGCACAGGGATTTTGAGAATCGATAGCATCACCGGCACTAAAATAAAGGCACCGCCTGCACCTAATACACCCGATACACTACCAATCACAAAGGCAATACCAACCGCCAGTCCTTTATGAAAAGTCACCTCTCCATCCGCTTCTGCCTGCTGACCTTTTTTCGGAACAAGCATTAAAATGACAGCGACAATGGCAAGCAGACCATAGACTACATTGATGCCTTTCTCTGGAAGGAAATGTGATAAATAGCTGCCTAATAAACTCCCTGCCAATATACTGCTCCCCATATATAAAATCAATGGTCGATGTAAAAATCCGCTTTTTCGATACGCCAGCACACCGCCGAGTGTCGAAAATAGTACTTGAATGGCACCAATCCCTGAAACCTCGTGTGCCGATAATGCCATCACTCCGACAAGAGGCGGGATATAAAGCAGCATGGGATAGTTGATTACCGATCCTCCTATTCCGACCATTCCTGATAAGAAGGAACCAATAAATCCGATGATAAATAAAGTAATGAAAAATGCAAAATCCACGCTGGTCTCCTCCTTTGCAAAAGGAAAAGGGGCTCCCTCAAAGATACCCCTCTCCTCTTTAGGACCCTTTTCTCACCCAGAACTTCAGCACCTGTCCTTCATCCGTCTGCGTGATCAATTCATGTCCGCTTGACTTAGCCCATGCAGCCAAATCAGCTTTAGCTCCTTTATCTGTTGCATGTATTTCTAATACTTGACCTTCAGCCAAGTCATTCATTTTTTTCTTCGTCCGAATAATTGGCATCGGACATGCAAGCCCGGTTACGTCTAAAATGTGATCTGATGTCATCTGATCATCCCTCGCTTCTTTATTTTATTGAACATTATCGAATCGCACAACGGTTTGGACCAATTTCCATGTCTCGCTGTGCTTCCTCGTCTGGATGCAGCTTCCCCATATTGGTAGACCGAATGTCTTGATAAGCGTTTGGCTGTGCAGGGAGATCCTGCGTGACCATTTGTCTAAATACGTCTTCATCTTCAATGTTCAGCCCGTGATTTTCTTCAAACAAAGCGCCTAGCTCCTTCCAAACGCTCCCGTCTTCATTCAGCTCATCCACGATCATAAAATGTGCAGGCATCACAATCAATTTTGCCGAAAGCGACGTATATCGTGTATAAAGGGTTTCCCTCAAATCACCTACCCAGTCCTCCGCCATACCGGCTAGATCAGGTCGTCCGATCGAATCAATGAACAAAATATCACCTGAAAGGAGGTAACGGCCGTCTACGATAAAAGAGGTTGAACCAATCGTATGGCCCGGTGAATAAAGGGCATGAATATCAATCTCCGTCGCTCCAATCGTCACACGCTGATCTTCTTCAAGGTGATTGTAATCAAATGTCACCTCTTCGGCGTCTTTTGGCGGTAGCCAATAGATAGCACCAGTCTGTTCAGACAGCTTTTTCCCGCCAGATATATGGTCCGCATGAAGGTGCGTATCAAACACATGCGTCACCGTGACTTGATGTTTTTTAGCAAATTGCGTATAGACCTCCGTCATTCTAGCCGCATCAATAATCGCAGCTTCCCCATTCGACATGATCATATAGGACAAGCACCCCTTGCCCATTCGCACAAATTGGTACAACTCTCCACCACCAGTTAAATCACCGATCTTCACTGGCTCTAAATGCTCACTCCATGCCTTCATGCCGCCTTGCAAATAATGGACCGTTCTGCCTGCCTCTGACAGCATCTCTGCCACCATAATAGAGGAGCCTTCTTTCGCACAAACGACCAGTACATCTAGGTCATCCGGTATGTTCTCCACCATATCCTCTACGCCATCAAGAAGCTCAAAGTAAGGCACATTTAAATATTCAACGGCTTTCCCTTCAATTTTCCAGTCCTGCACATCTGATTCGTTTCGTACATCCAACAAAAAGATCGGCTCTTTGTTGATGATCTTTTTTGTTAACTGCTCTGCTGTCATTGCTTTTACAGTCATTGGTTCATTCAGCTCCTATTTTTCAATCTCTCCTGTCCAGCTGTTCATGCCTGGCACTACATTGATCAATTGATGAAATCCTTTTTCTTTTAACTTTTGTGCGGCTAATTCACTTCTTCTGCCTGAATGACAGATGAGGTAAATGAGCGTCTCTCGGTTCAATTCTTCAGCACGTTGTTCCACCTCACCGAGAGGGATGTGAACAGCTCCTGGAATATGACCCGCTTCGTATTCATCCGGCTCTCGTACATCTAAAATAAACAATGACTGATCTTCTTTTACCTTCTGTTGAAACATGTTCAACGACATTTCCGAAATCATTGACTGCTCCTCCCCCTGTTTCGCTCCGCCTTTACGAATCAAATGATGAAGCACCTGTCCTTCTACTTTTGTTCCTAAAAATTCATGACCGGCGCTTTTTGACCAAGCTGCTAAATCCGCTGTAGACCCTTTATCGGTTGCTTGCACTTCAAGCACATCTCCTGGCAAGAGCTCATTCATTTGTTTTTTCGTTTTGACAATGGGCATTGGGCATGCCAATCCTTTTGCATCTAGAATTGCTGTTGGTTGCTGCATTGTTTTTCCTCCTTTTATAGGGGTGGGGGTATACTCCAAAACCTATTGATACCTATAATCGCCAAGCATTCATGCCACCCTTGATATTTGTAATATGGGTAAATCCCTGTTTTTTCAACAATTTAGCGGCCTGCATACTTCTCATCCCGCTTTGGCAGATCACATACACTTCTTTGTCTTTCTCTAGCTCATGTGCTCGTTTCTTTAACTGTGGTAAGGGGATATTTTGAAACCCTTTTATATGGTTTGTTTGAAACTCTAAAGATGATCGCACGTCTATCAGCTGTTGATGCTGACTAGGCAATTTAGGTTTCAGATGAGCTGCATCCATTTGTTTCACACCCCGTACGGGAAGAAAACGGCTCACAAGCAAAGCGATCACAATGATGAGCAAAAGCATTTGAATCATGTATGGACACCCCCTAGATAAATAAGTTCACATTCCCGATTTCTGCCTCTGCTAAATACGCTGCCACACCGGCATATTGAATGTCTGCTAGTAATTCATTCTCCTGCAGCCCTAAAAGATCCATCGTCATCGTACATGCCACGAGGTTGATCTGTTGTTCCTTCGCCATATCAATGAGCTGCGGCAGGGTCATGGCATTGTGTTTGTTGATCACATGCTTGATCATCTTTGGTCCCATTCCTGCAAAATTCATCTTTGACAGCCCCATTCGATCAGCGCCACGCGGCATCATTTTGCCAAACATTTTTTCTAAAAATCCCTTCTTCAGTGGCACCATCTCTTCCTGACGCAAGGCATTCAGCCCCCAAAAAGTATGAAAAATAGTCACCTCGTGATCATAAGCTGCTGCGCCATTTGCAATAATGTAAGCGGCCATCGCTTTATCATAATCTCCACTAAATAAAACAATTGTTGTTCGTTTTTTCTGTTCCTCCATCATGATCCTCCTTATCCCAATTACCCGCGGGGGTATATAGAAAACAAAAAATATATACATATACCGGTAAGGGTATATTATAACAAGTAAAAAAATTCGTCAACCTCCAAAGGCTGAGGAATTTCTTACCGGCTTTTCACCAAAAGCTCAACCGCTTCTTTGACAAGCCCCTCTGTATCCTTGCCTTGCTCAAGACTTTCACGAACACATTGCTCAAGATTTGTACTCACAATCACACCCATTGCCCGATCAATGGCATTGCGTGATGCAGACAGCTGCGTCACCACCTCGCGGCAATCCTTTCCCTGCTCCATCATGGCAAGAACCCCTTTAATCTGCCCTTCAATCCGGCGAAGACGATTCTTCATCTGCTGATTATACTCCACGTTTAACACTCCTTTCTCTTTTCCCTATGATCAGATAGTATACCCTGATAGGTATTTAGTCAAACATGATGAATCAGTATAAAAGAGCTGCTGAGAGCAAATGTCACAGCAGCCCGTTCTCTTTAAGCACTCGCTTCCTCTCTAGAGCGCTTATTTCCTTTGTAAATAAAATAAAGAGCGATCAGCATAAAGAACAATGCCAATATGCGTTTGTGATCAAGTGAAATCACCAAGCTATGGAACCAGCCAAAATGATCAATGACCATTCCAATGACAAGCTGCCCAGCAATCCCCGCAATATTCGCAGCAATGACACCGATTTTCGGAACAGCGATCACTGTCAGAATTAAATAAGCCGTTCCAAGAAAAGCCGCACTCAACTGCCACTTCGGCGCATGCAAGAGATTCAACAGATGGCCGCTCCCAAAGAATAAAATCAGAATGGTCAAAAACATCGTACCCGTTAA
This sequence comes from Bacillus sp. Leaf49, assembly GCF_001426125.1. NCBI lineage: Bacteria > Bacillati > Bacillota > Bacilli > Caryophanales > Bacillaceae > Bacillus > Bacillus sp. Leaf49. The sequence continues at coordinate 12,788 of NZ_LMRK01000008.1, forward strand.
AAAGGTCAAAAAGGTCGTTTCAATCGTACCCGCTCTCCTGCTAAACGTACCGTTTATGGAAGATTGCGCACTTAACGTAATGCCTCCGATTAAAGTAAATATAATTAACAATAATGCCATATCGAGTTTCCTCCTAATGAATAAGAATAAGGGCAATGATCATCGAAATGACCGCAAATACCTTCTCTTTGTTTACTCTTGTTCTCTGACTCCCAAGCCAGCCAAAATGCTCAATCACCATACTCATCAACAGCTGACCAATAATGACAGCGACCATCGTTACCCCCACACCAACGAATGGAACACTCACCACAATAGACGTTAAATACACAACCCCCATCGCTCCGCCAAGCAGTGACCATTTTGGTGCCTTCAACGTATAGGAAAGGTCACCTTTGCCAAAAAAGAGCCACAATAGCCCCATAATAATTGAACCGACAAAAAAGTTATAAAAACTCGTTTCTAACTGTCCGATCGACTTCCCAAGCTCCGCATAGATGGCTCCTTCAAAACTAAGTGCCGCACCCGCTAATAGTGCAAGCACATAAAAAATTAAACGCATCATTAAATCTCCTTTGATTCATATATTTATATATCTAGATAAACAGATATATAGAATAGAAAAAAACAGAAATCACACATCCTTTAGATCTCTGTTTTCATATATTGTCCGATCTGTTGGATAAATTCTTCATTTCGTCTATAGTATGTCCATTGTCCATGCCGTACCGATTCAAGCAGACCAGCCTTTTGCATCAAATGTAAGTAGCTAGAGACCGTTGATTGAGAAATTTGCGCCTTTTCTTGAATATCCCCAACACAAACGCCCCCCTTATAACTAACCTCCTTCGGTAAATGAGCGCCTTGCTTAGGAAAATGCTTCTCAGGTTCCTTAAGCCACTTTAAAATATTCAACCTTGTTTCATTCGATAATGCCTTAAACACATCAATAGGTTCCATGGCAGACATTGTATATCTAGAAATACCGATATGTCAAGCCATTGCATATTCACCTCTAAATTGGTAAAAAGGAAATAATCAACGCTATAAGGAATATTTCAAGGAAAGAGGGCAACCCATGACTTTACAGCATTATATTGGATCAAACAAAGAACTGCCACTTGGTACCATTGGTCAAAATCCTACCTATAAACCATTCTCTGAACTCAATATCAGCATGTTTGATAAAAAACAAAAAAAGCATAAAACCTATCAAAAAGAAGATCTTTTGATAGAAGTATTTGAAACAGAAGAGGATTTCGAAGGCATTCACATTGATTATCTAGATCCCGTCAATGAAGCGGTGAGAAACAAATTCACGCACCCTTTTGTTTATGAATTAGACATCATTCATTCTCTTCGTGCACTTTTTAAATTCATTGAAAAAGAGCTGTCAAAAGGAGAAACCATCGAAATCTATTCTTGTCTAAATGAACTCGAAATGAAAGAAAAGGACGATCAATTGGATGTAGAAATTGACCTAAGCAAAAAACGGTTTGGAAAACATATCGATTTTAAAGGGATCGATGAACTGATTGATATGTTTGAATTAGAAAACTTACAATATGTACTAGTGAAGAGGTAGAGGAGAATTGACAAGTTACATCAAAATGCTGTGTTATTAGAGATTGTAGAAGCGTAACCTTGGTTAAGCAAAGATCAATTGAAGTTATGAATAGAAAAGCGAATATAAATGTAACACGGAGGTAGTTGAAGGAACCAAAATCCCCTCAATTACCTCTCTTCAGATCATCATAAACTTTTTCAAAAATGTCTATTGGTATTGAATACTTCGTAGTCTTATCATTACGGTAATTAACCACTATATCAATATGATGTTGCTTTTTTTTCAAATTCAATAATTGAGTTCTCCCATCTATCTCTAACGGAAATGACACAATTACCGTTTTTCTTTTCCTTTTTCTGATAAACATAATCCATTTTATCTCTGTCCGTTCTCATTATTTTGTATTAGATAAGCGAATAGACGGCATCGATACCCAAAGAAGCTAAATGTCATAATTAAGTTTTAAGAAGTAAAAAATAATTTCTATCATAAATACCTAATTTATTTACTTTCTGAACATGGAAAGATACCTCATCTCTCCAAACAATAGCTAGCCTTCAATTAAACGTTTTAACTTAAGCTCAGTTTCAGTATCCTCAACTGGAGTATAGACGCTGCATCTTAAATCAGTATCCCCATACACTTGTAATGAAGTGAGATTAAACAACATTTTACCTGCCTTAGCATGACGAAATTCAATTAATACTTCAGGTGCATAGCTGATCTCATTTTCATTCCATATTTTACGAAACTCAGGATATGCCTGCTCCATTTCTTCTATAAATTGCTCATACCAGTCATCCGCCACATACTGTCCATAATACGTTCTAAATATGGCGATATATCCTCTTACAAAATGCTCCCAATTCACGGCTAAACTTTTAAATTCCTTTCTTGCGAATAGTAAGCGGATGATATTCCTTTCTGCCGGGATGATTTGTTCAAAGTCCAAAAATACATTAGCTGCTGCTTGATTCCACCCAACTATCTGACTTCTTCTATCAGATATAATCGTTGGACAATAACGAAGTTCCTGCAGAATTTTCACTAAAGCCGGACTGATTTCCTTCTCATTCTCAATGATATAGGATTGTTTCACACCTTCCTCTAACGCTAAAGCGTACAAATATCTCCTTTCATCGTTATTTAATTGTAATGCACTAGAAATCGCATCTAATACCGAAGTAGATACTTTTATATCTCTGCCTTGCTCTAACCATGTATACCAAGTAAGACTCACACCGGCTAGTTGAGCCACTTCTTCTCTTCTGAGTCCTGGTGTTCTTCGGCGGGTTCCTACAGGTAAACCAACCATTTGAGGCGTGATTTTTGAACGTTGGTTTTTTAGAAATTCTGATAATGCTTGAAGTCTTGTTTCAGGTTTCATTAAGGTCTCCTTTTAAAATATTATTCATTATACTAGGATAAACAACAACTTGTAATAGGATAACACAATGGCTAAAGTTAATAAAAACAAGGAGGGAATGATCATGAAAAGAGTTGTCATTACTGGAATGGGAGTTATTTCTCCACTAGGAAATGATATAGATAGCTTTTGGAATCAACTCGTTAAAGGACAATCGGGAATATCTCACATTGATTCTTTTGATACGACTGATTATAAAACAAAAATAGCTGGAATCGTTCGTGATTTCGATGCAGATGAAATATTAGGGAGAAAAGAAGCAAAACGATTAGATCGTTTTAGTCAGTTTGCCTTAGCAGCAGCCGAACAAGCATTAGAACAATCACAATTACAGTTAGATCAAGTAGATCTTGAACGTTTAGGCGTATATGTTGGATCAGGAATCGGGGGCATACAATCGCTTGTTGATCAGGTGAATGTATTAGATAAACGAGGTCCATCGAGAGTAAGCCCCAGCCTTGTCCCCATGATGATTTCAAATGCAGCTGCGGCCCAAATCAGCATAAAATTAGGCGCACAAGGGCCATCATTGTCACCGGTCACAGCTTGCTCTATTGGGAACACCTCTATTGGTGAAGCTTTCAATGCGATCCGAAACGATGAAGCAGATATTATATTTGCCGGTGGAGCAGAAGCTGCCGTCAACCAGATATCTTTGGCTAGTTTTGGAAACGCACACGCACTATCTACTAGAAACCAAGACCCAAGTCGAGCCAGCCGCCCATTCGATACAGATAGAGATGGCTTTGTGATGAGTGAAGGCGCAGGTATCTTAGTATTAGAATCATTAGACAACGCAATTCTTAGAGATGCGCCGATATTATGTGAAGTAGTGGGATACGGAGCTAGTTCAGATGCTCATCATATGGTCGCTTCACACCCAGAAGGTAGGGGTGCCTACTTAGCCATGAAGAAAGCATTGAGAAGTGCAGATATATCAACAAGTGAAATCGATGTTATTAGTGCTCATGCAACAAGTACACAAGTAGGTGATCGTTCAGAAGTTCTAGCCATTAAGAAATTATTTGGTGATCGTTCAGGCGAAATTCCAACAACTGCGAACAAGTCAATGACTGGGCACATGTTTGGTGCTGCAGGCGGAGTAGAAGCGATTGCTTTAGTGGAAAGTTTGAGACTAGGAATGATTCCGCCAACTATTAATGTAGAGAAACAAGATCCAGATTGCAATTTAGATGTTGTATTAGAAGCGAGACAGCTTCCATTGAAATATGGGCTATCCAATTCTTTTGGTTTTGGAGGACATAATTCAGCCATCTTGTTAAAACATTACGATTGAAGTAGTGAAAAAGGTGAAATAATGAAATGACAAGGGTTTATAGCCCTTGTTTTTTCATGATGGGAATACCTCACAGGCAATTGATCACGGACCTCAGCTATCTGATATATTCATTATATTCCTGTTTAGACGGTTTTGAGGATGAAGATAAGGATGAGAGTTTGGATTTAGTTATTAATTTCAAAACTCAACAATTTGGGAAACATTTAAAGTTCAAATCTTCTATTGGAACACAACAATACATCTTAATTAAGAAATAAATGAGAACGCCCATAACATTTTAAAAGTAAGGAAACTATCTTATTAGCCTCCTTACTTTTATATCAATACACTATTATTGAATACTAAATAGCATTAATCCCATTTTTCCATATGTACTTTTAATTCTGTTATACTTAATATCCTTTGTATCTCTGTATCATTTTCCGTATCTATATAACTTTCTTCTTCATGAGAAGATGTAACCAGCCATTCTTCTCCATTTTTGAAGAAGGACAAGTCTTCTGGTAAATTTGGTTGCTCCCAATCATATAAAGAATTTGCGAATTCTTTTAGAATACTCTTCGCATTTTCATCTGTATAATAGTAATAAACTTTTGCTGTATTGTTTAATAGCATTGTGCTAGCCCATTCTGATTGTTCTTTCATCTCTTTCAATGAACTTTCAAGTTTTTTTAGGAAGGGATCAAAAGATTTTAAAGATCCCATATCTTTTCTTAAAACTAAATGAAACTCATCACAAATGTCGAAAGCCAAATCAATTAATTTGGAGTACTGCTCACCTTTTGGATTTTGATCAATAACTAACATATCTACACCTTCTCATATACCCATTTTTTAGATTTTTTGAATGTATGTTCTTTTATGCTTCTTGAACTCAGATTATGCAACATAAGTAACTCCTGTAATAGTCACCGCTAGACCTATTGAAATTAAATGTGCTAAAAGTGCTTCTCCACCAAACGAAGAGATTACTAGAATGAATAGTATATATTTATTTCCAACACCACTTTTTAACACATATTTTCATAAAAACACAAAGCTATTATAACAGCTTGTTATTAATGATTAAATACACACAAGATAAATATAGCAATAAATTCCATTTAAAAGGCATTAATATAGGTTTTCATAATTAATGAAGTGAATAAAAGAATTGAAAACAAATCTATCGAAAGTTAAAATTTCCACAGCAGTCCCTATAAATCTTTGACCTAATTATAGTTTTTTGATTTTTGCTCAGTTTCAAAATAAAGAACTATCGGTTATTATCCTACGTAACTTTTTTGAAGTAGTACTATCTAAATTCAGATGAAATTCCTTAAGCCCATCACCCTTTACACTCAAAAAGATTTGATAAATAAATATGAAAGGAGGAGATTCCATGTCTACTAACAATAAACCCAACAGATTAATCACTGAAAAATCTCCATACCTTCTCCAACACTCCCATAATCCAGTTAACTGGTATCCATGGGGAAAAGAAGCATTTGATAAAGCAAAAAAAGAAAACAAGCCTTTGCTGGTAAGCATCGGCTATGCCACTTGCCACTGGTGCCACGTCATGGCACACGAAAGCTTTGAAGATCAACAAGTCGCTGACATCCTAAACGAGCATTTCATTTCAATCAAAGTCGATCGTGAGGAGCGTCCAGACATTGACTCGATGTATATGTCCGTTTGTCAGATGATGACTGGGCAAGGCGGCTGGCCGCTCAACGTGTTTGTCACGCCTGATCAAAAGCCGTTTTATGCGGGGACTTATTTTCCAAAAAGAAGTGCTTACGGCCGTCCTGGCTTCATTGAAGCACTGACGCAATTGCTGGATGCGTATCACAACGACCGAGATCATATTGAATCATTGGCAGAAAAGGCAACAAATAATTTGCGGATCAAGGCAGCAGGGCAGACAGAAAATACGCTCACTCAGGAGTCGATTCACAAAGCCTATTATCAGCTCATGAGCAGCTTTGATACGCTGTATGGCGGCTTCGGTTCTGCGCCTAAATTTCCTGCGCCTCATATGCTCACGTTTCTCATGCGCTATTTTGCATGGACAGGGCAAGAAAATGCGTTATATGCTGTCACAAAAACGTTAAACGGTATGGCAAACGGCGGTATTTATGATCATATTGGTTCTGGATTTACTCGGTATTCAACCGATGAAAAATGGCTTGTGCCGCATTTTGAAAAGATGCTGTATGATAACGCCTTGCTAATAGATGCCTACACCGAAGCCTATCAAATCACTCAACACCCTGAGTACGAAAAGCTTGTCCAGGACCTCATTCAATTTATCAAACGAGACATGATGAATCGTGACGGCTCTTTTTATTCGGCAATCGATGCCGATTCTGAAGGAAAGGAAGGTCAATATTACGTTTGGACAAAAAAGGAGATCATGACCCATTTAGGCGATGACCTCGGCACTTTATTTTGTGCGGTCTACCACATCACAGAGGAAGGAAATTTTGAAGGACAGAACATCCCTCATACCATTTCCACCTCATTTGGTGACATCAAGGCAGCATATTCAACCGACGACAAAACCCTTCATTCCAAACTGCAATCCGCTCGACACATCTTACTCACTGTAAGACAGCAGCGACCTGCACCGCTAATCGATGACAAGGTACTCACCTCGTGGAATGCGCTGATGATTTCCGCACTTGCCAAAGCAGGGAGTGTCTTACATGTAGAAGAAGCCATCCGCATGGCAAAACAGGCAATGTCTTTTCTAGAAACACAGCTCGTTCAACAGGGACGGCTCATGGTCCGCTACAGGGAAGGGGACGTGAAGCATCTAGGCTTTATCGAGGATTATGCGCACATGCTAACAGCGTATATGTCTTTATACGAAGCGACCTTTGACCTAGATTGGCTGACAAAAGCAAGAGCCGTTGCTGAAAATATGTTTGAACTGTTTTGGGATGAGCAAATCGGGGGCTTTTTCTTCTCAGGCTCAGATGCAGAAGCGCTTATCGTTCAGGAAAAAGAAGTATACGACGGGGCCATGCCGTCTGGTAACAGCACCGCACTCCAACAGCTTCTGAAACTAAGCAGAATGATCGGACGTCAAGACTGGATCGAAACACTAGAGAAGATGTTCAGCGCCTTTTACGTCGATGTCTCTTCCTATCCAAGCGGACATACCGCCTTTTTACAAGGACTATTAAGCCAATATGCCGTAAAACGAGAAATCATTATTCTCGGGAAAAAGGGCGATCCGCAAAAAGAACAGCTTCTACAAGCATTGCAAAAACGATTCATGCCATTTGATCTCATTTTAACTGCCGAAACAGGGCAAGAATTAGCAAGGCTCGCACCTTTTGCAAAAGATTACAAAACGATCAACGACAGCACGACGGTCTATATTTGTGAAAACTACAGCTGCCGCCAGCCGATCACCAATCTCGACGAAGCGATGGAACAATTATTTCAAATTTGAGCTGTCATATGATGACTATGAGAAGACAAAATGAGGACAAACAGATAAAAAACATGTCAATCTGCTAACAATTCATCTGTACGGTTTTATTTTTCCTCTAAAACGGTTAGAATGCGCACTAGATGTTCTCATACCGAAGGGAGAGAAAATAATTGAAAAAAGTATCATATACACTCATTGCTTGTCTGTTATCAGTGGGGCTTGCAGCCTGCTCATCAAACGATGCGAAACAGGATAAGCAAAACGATTCAGCCAAAAGCAAGGAAACAACACAGGCTGACCAAAAAGAGCAGCAAAAGCAAATGGAAGAGATGCAAAAGAAATTAGACGCACAAAAAATTGATGATCAAAAGGTCGTTGCGACCGTCAACAAAGATAAAATCACAGGCAGTGAATACAATAGCGCCCTATCGACCATTCAAGGTCAACTTCAGCAGTCAGGACAAGATCCAACATCTAAAGAAGGCGCAAAAGCTGTCAAGAAGCAAACCATTGATGCGCTAGTAGGTCAAGAGCTCATCCTGCAAGATGCTGAGAAGAAGGGCTATAAAGCCTCTGACAAGCAAGTCGATCAGCAGCTAAAAGAAGAAAAGAAACAATTTAAAGACAATGCTCAATTTGAAGAAGCACTCAAAAAGAGCGGACTGACAATGGATCAGCTGAAAAGTGATATTGCCGACAGCATCAAATACAGCCAATATGTCGACAAAGAAATCAAATCAGCCTCTGTGTCTGAAAAAGACGTCAAAGCGTACTATGACCAATACGCCGAACAAATGAAAAAACAAAAACAAAAAGCACCTGATTTCAAAGACGTCAAATCACAAATCAAGAAGCAGTTAGAATCTCAAGAAAAGCAAAAAGAAGTACAAAAAGAAATTGATCAACTAAAGAAATCTGCAAAAATTGATGTATCAATTTAACCACTATTAAAAATCCGCCATTGTGCGGATTTTTTTCATCACTTCATGAACCGTTCTTCCAAAATAATGACAAAAGCCTCATCATAAACATCTTCTCCATCCGATATGATGGGAGTACAAAAGAAAGCGTTATCAATTCTTTTGTCTCTGAAAAAGTACAAGATCAAAGACAGACCTCGTACTTTTGTTTCAGTCATATCTACAAGAGGAGGATGTTTATGTTCAAATGGTTTAAACCAGCTCCGCATATCGACAGGCTCGATGATGCCAAAACAGACGAAACCTATAAACGGTTGCGGCTGCAAGTCTTTTTGGGAATCTTTATCGGATATGCGGGCTACTATTTGCTGCGCAAAAATTTCGCATTTGCCATCCCTTATTTACAGGAAGAGGGGTTCACAAAAAGTGAATTAGGCTTTGTACTGGCGGCTGTTTCAATCGCTTATGGCTTTAGTAAATTCATTATGGGGATGATCTCAGACCGGTGTAACCCAAGATACTTTTTAGCCGCTGGACTCTTTCTATCAGCTCTTATCAATATTCTATTTGTCTCATTTCCATGGGTGACATCCAGTGTATGGATCATGTTTTTATTCATGTTCTTAAACGGCTGGTTTCAAGGAATGGGGTGGCCGCCATGCGGACGAACGATGGCGCATTGGTTTTCGGTGAGTGAACGTGGAACAAAAATGTCGATTTGGAACGTCGCTCACAATATCGGTGGAGGAATTCTTGCACCGCTTATTACATTAGGAATTGTTTTGTTTGCGACGTGGAAAAGTATCTTTTTCTTCCCTGCCATCATCGCCATTATCGTCTCCTTCGTCATCATTCTTCTCGTACGGGACACCCCGCAATCCGCTGGTCTTCCGCCAATTGAAGAATACCGAAATGACTATCCGGCACAACAATATGAAGATCAAGAAAAAGAATTAACCGTAAAAGAGATTTTATTTAAATATGTACTCAACAATAAATTCCTTTGGTATATCGCCATTGCCAACGTCTTTGTGTACTTTGTCCGTTACGGGGTCGTAGACTGGGCACCTACCTATTTAACAGAAGCAAAAGGATTCTCACCAGAGCATTCACGCTGGTCTTATTTCCTTTATGAATATGCAGGCATCCCTGGTACATTATTGTGCGGGTGGATTAGTGACCGCTTCTTTAGAAGCCGCCGCGCACCTGCTGGCGTACTCTTTATGATTGGCGTATTAATTGCGGTTCTTGTGTACTGGTTAAACCCTGCTGGCAATCCAATGGTTGATAACATTGCCCTCATCAGCATCGGGTTTTTAATTTACGGACCCGTCATGCTCATTGGACTGCAAGCCATTGATCTCGCTCCGAAAAAAGCCGCTGGCACTGCTGCCGGGCTGACAGGATTCTTTGGATATATTGGTGGCTCTGCTTTTGCTAATGCCATGATGGGCGTCGTCGTCGATCACTATGACTGGACAGGAGGTTTCATTTTACTAGTTGGTTCTTGTATCCTTGCGATTGTGTTCCTCGCCATGACATGGAATACAGGAAAGCGCGTAGAGCAAGCTTAATGAAAATCACATAAAAGATTCATCTCCGCCCAACATGCCCTTTACATCTATTTCTTATGATGGAGGCAGTTACCGTAAAAGGAGGATAAAATATGAAGAAAAGTAGATTACTTGCTTTCGTGTTACTCTCTTTTGCTTTACTGTCTTTTGGTTGGGTGCCGACCACCATATCGGCACATGAACATCTTTTATCTCCAGATCGCATTTTAACCGTTGCACACCGCGGAGCATCAGGGTATGCCCCAGAGCATACCCTAGCTTCCTACAAGCTCGCCACAAAGATGAATGCAGATTACCTCGAACTCGACCTTCAAATGACAAAGGATGGACACCTCATCGTCATGCACGATGAAACGGTTGACCGGACGACAAACGGAACCGGCTGGGTCAAAGACCTCACACTCGCCGAAATTAAACAGCTTGATGCCGGTACATGGTTTAACGAAGCCAACCCCGACAAACAAAATGCCCACTTTATTGGACAGCAAGTCCTCACATTAGATGAGGTATTACGCTACTTCGGTAAACGAGAAAATTATTATATTGAAACCAAAAAACCAGACATCTATCCACAAATGGAAGAAAAGCTATTGGCCGTCTTAAAGAAACATCATCTTCTTGGAAAACATACGAGAAAAGGGCAGGTCATCATCCAATCTTTCAGCCAAGAAAGTCTATTAAAATTGCAGAAACTCGCCCCTCGGCTTCCAAAAGTACAGCTATTAGATAGAGCGCAAATGACGTCTATTACAGATGATCAGCTCGACTTCATCAAATCATATGCAGTGGGGATCGGACCGAATTTTAGAGCTTTGACACTTGAAAATGTACAGCAGGTCAGAAGCCACGGACTCCTCCTTCACCCATATACAGTCAATAGCGAGGCAGATATGACACGGCTTTTGCAGTACGGCGTCACCGGTCTTTTCACCAACTTTCCAGATGTCTTTCAGCGTGTCAAAGCTTCTCTGTAAACGACAAAAGCCTTGCGGGTCCACTCCGCAAGGCTTTTGATTATTTCACCGTTTGATCAGAAGAAGCTGTTTCAATCGGTTTTCGTTTACCAATTCCAAAGATGAAGAAGCTAAGCGCTACAACAATCAAGAAAACAATCCCCACAATAAGAGAAATACGCGTATCCTGATTAATTAGCATAAACACAAGAACCATCAATAAAAAGCCAATCGTAAGATAATTAGAAACTGGTGCTAGCGGCATTTTGAATGGATGCTGATCAAGCGCTGCCCCCTTCGCTTTTCTGAAGCCAATGTGACTAATTAAAATCACAAACCAAGGCACCATACCAGGAAGGACACTTGCACTATACACATAAACGAAAATGTTTGGCGGAGAAACATAATTTAAGACCACCCCAACCGCTAAACCAATCAGCACAGCAAATGTCCCAAAATACGGTACACCATTCTTCGAAATTTTTGTAAAGAAAGCCGGTGCCTGTCCATTCACACCTAATGTATAAAGCATACGTCCCGCACTGAAGATTCCACTATTACAGCCGGACATCGCTGCTGTAATGACAACAAAGTTAATAATACCTGCTGCTGCCGTAATTCCAATTTTCGCAAACGTCGCCACAAATGGACTGCCGAGCGTATTCAGCTGATCCCACGGATACACCGTTACGATGACAAATATCGCACCGATATAGAAAATCAAAATACGCCAGATGATGCTTTTGATGGCATTTGTCAGCGTCTTTTGCGGATTTTGCGCCTCACCTGCAGTAATCCCAATGAGCTCTACCCCTTGATAGGCAGCAATCACTAGGGACAATGCAAACAAGAAACCGCTAAATCCACCTGTAAAGAATCCGCCGTGCGCCCAAAGGTTAGACAAACCAATCGCTGTTCCACCATTGCCAAATCCAAAGAAAATAATGCCTAAACCTGCAATGATCATTAAAATAATCGTCACAATCTTGATCATCGCAAACCAGAATTCAAACTCACCGAATGACTTAACTGAAATCAAGTTGGCCGCACCTAAAATGATCATGGCGATTAATCCTGGAATCCATGCTGGTAAATCAGGGAACCAATATTTCATATAAGCACCTACGGCGATAATCTCAGACATTCCAACAATGACCCACTGGAACCAGTTACTCCAAGCTGTCATATACCCCGCAAGCGGATGAATATATTGATGCCCAAATGTAGCAAACGATCCCGTACTCGGTTCAAGATACAACATTTCTCCCATCGCACGCATAATAAAAAAGATAAAAATACCACACACTGCGTACGCGAGAAGAACCGATGGACCTGTCCATTGAATGGCTTTAGCTGACCCCATAAATAAGCCAACACCAATTGTGCCGCCAAGCGCAATCATTTGAATATGACGAGCACTTAACCCTCTCTTTAATTCCTTTTGAGCCACTTCTATTCCCCCTCATCAACAAACAACATAAAAAATAAAAAATCAGAATTTTCATTCTGATTCAAAATCTTCAATCTTTCGATGTATATTATCATAATAAATCTACCCTTAAAAAACAATTGTTTTTTTGAGGAAAACACTATTAACAAAATATTCTGACATAAAAAGATATTCAAATTATTTTATATTGATATATCGAATCAGAGGATCATCATCGCTTCAATGACCATCACTTAATAGAAAAGAACCTCCCCTTATATCGACCTCAAAGCTTTTCCCTCCATTTTTATAAACCATTCTATCCTGATCATCAACACAAGGAAAGTCATTGTGAAAAGTACCTGATCTTTTCTTCACATAACAAATAAATCCATCATTTTCCGGAATTGCCACTTTGACAGATGACCCAGTTGACGTCGATTTGAGCGAATGCAGCATGGCCTTTGAATGTATCTGTACCCTTCTGCCTATTATATTCAGATCAATATCTGAAAAAGCACCTACCATCTCCACTTTTGACGAAGTAGTACGCAGGCTCAATGTCTGCGTGTTGAGCTGTTGACTAGAGATAAATCCACCCACTGTCTGCAAGCGCAGATGCTTGATTTCTCCCGTGAACATGGACTTTCCAGAAATCAATTGGCAGTCAGCCTCCTTCACCTTCAGTCCATCCAAGAATAGATTTGCTCCTTTACAATGAATAGACAAGGACTGTAACTGTGCCTGAGGGAGGTAAATCTCCAAATTCGTTTGATGAAGATGAAGCCCCAAGCTAATCGCTCGTTTTCTTTTATCTTGAATGACTAGCCTGCCTTCCTGCACTTGATGATGCAGTAAATACCGATGGGGGAATACGTGATTGGTGGTCTGCTTCACCAATAAATAAGGATGATCATGGTGATAAAGGCGAACATCTCCCACCAGCCAGTTTAATGAAAGTTCCGTTATTGCTTCTTCAATTTGAACCGTATGCTTCACATGTCTCCATCCTTTTCCCATCATGAATTACCTCGTTTGCAGCCGGCCGATGCGGCTCCACAATTCCAAGATCACAATGAGGACTGCTGCAATCATCACTCCTGACAGGATGAGGTTCATTTGATCATTGCCATAAATGGCGAGCGATACATTTCCTAAAACAGCACATAAAACAATTGCAGTCAGGACGGTCATCAAAACAGATTTCTTGCTCAACCCTATTCTCATCGCCATCATGCCAATCGCTTGAACACAAACAATCAACATAAAGAATGTTTTCATCAATTGAAACAGAGAACCTGCCGTCAGCGTATCGTGAACAATAGGGAAAAACAATTCAGTCACACTAAACACAACAAACGAAGGAATGATACTGCACATCATCGCAAACGTTGAAAGGCACACCATCCATATCATATGAGAAAGGAATCTCACTGAATTGGATGTGCGTTCCTGATCAACAGTCTTGCCTACACGCCAATACAGCATAGCTGTGATGATAGAAAAAAAGATCATCCATACTGTACTCGTTAACAAATAAATATTCGTATATTGCTGAAAACCCGGTTCGCGTTCAATTTTTGCAGCAAACGCAATAAAATAGATGAATACTAGCAGCACAATACTCGCGATGAAACTAGCTTGAATATACTGCTTCATGTGGCCTTTTCTTAGCTCAACCTTCATAAAATGAATCATACGTCATCCTCCTATCAGTTGGCATTCTTTATCTTTCGGGCAGATCATACCCGCCAATTTCAGCATAGTGCGCTGTCACCTTTTGAATAAATAGATCACTCACAATATCCACGCCAAGACCCTTCATCATCTGCTTTAAAAAATACAAACGCTGGACTGTTTCTTCATGATTGCGGACAAACAAGGTGGGATTCAACCATATATTCACAAGAAGCAAAAATACTTCTGCCACTTCACCAGGAAACGCAGTTTCCATCGAACCATCCTCAATCCCTTCAATGATTAACTGTTTGATTCTCAAAGCATCCTGATTGACACCTGTCTTCATGCCTTCAATCACAAATTGTGGGTTTTTCATCTGGTCAACCAAGATCCCATCAATCGAATGAGACTGTGGGTCTGCCACAAGCTGCTCTAGGATTCGCTGGAGCTTCTCTTTCGCATGAGCTGCCTCCGTATGCTCAATTAACTCCTCAAGCTTCTCGGTTGCATAACGAAACTGCCGATCCATCACGCCGCGTAATATTTCATCCTTCGATTTAAAATGATGATATATAGCCCCTTTAGACATATTCAATTCATGGATAATATCTTGCAAACTTGTCTTTTCAAATCCCTTTTCCTGAAACAACTTTGTCGACACGTCCAAAATTTGCTGCATCGTCTTTTCTGGATACTTATTTCGCGCCAGTTCAAACGCCTCCTTTTACATACCGACCGTCGGTATGTTTAATTATATTTTTCATTATAAACGGTTCATGCAGATTTGTATACAACAAAAAAGACCGCTCACACGGTCTTCTCAAGCTCAAAATGCAAATTCATCGGCACATCTGGCAGAGCCGAAGCC
The DNA here is from genome assembly GCF_001426125.1 of Bacillus sp. Leaf49. NCBI lineage: Bacteria > Bacillati > Bacillota > Bacilli > Caryophanales > Bacillaceae > Bacillus > Bacillus sp. Leaf49. Next base: position 27,932 of record NZ_LMRK01000008.1, read on the forward strand.
TCTACCATATTCGTTGTAGGTGTTTTCTCATCCACTTCCTCAAATCGAAAACCGTCAGCCCAGACTGTTCCATGACCGCTGAGTAGCACTCCAAAATGAATGGATTCACTGCGCGTAGGAACATCTAATACGATCGCATATTGATTCCATTCCGTAGAATCTGTCACAGGTCGATTCTGCATATTATCAAACTGCACCGTATCACCCTTTCCGTCATCTACCCGCATCCAAATTCCTGCTGAAGATACATTCTCTGTTTTCAAGAAAGCAGAGAGCTTCAACCGCTTGCCTACATACTCTTTTGCTTGAAACCCCTGCATCATCGTCGCAAACTGTCCTTCTTGTACGCCTTCTTTAGATGATAAAACACCTGATTGCTTTCCCGTATGGAACTCTGCTGTATCAACACCCATCTCATACATATGCGGATGTGAACCACTCAAACCCCAGCCAGGTACTGCTTCATGTAATGTCATCGAATCTTCCTCCTTTTTCATTTGCATATCTCTCATCATGGACCTGTACATTCCGGGAGGTAAAGAATAAAGATGCTTAAAAGCACGCGTAAAGGCTTCCTGCGATTGGAATTGTAACGAAAAAGCGATGTCTAAAATCCCCTGATCCGTATACAAAAGAAGCTGTGCAGCCGTAGCTAATCTTCGTTTCCGCACATATTCCCCCATCGACAGCCCGGTTTCTCGTTTAAACACACGCAGCAAATGAAAATGTGAATATCCTACTTTCTCATGCACCTGTCTCAGCGACAGCTCATCCATCAAATGCGACTCCAAATAAGAAATCACCTCTTGCGTCACCCGACTATACATCATCTCCCTCACCTCTTCTTGATCATAAAACAAATCAGTTCACTCGTTTTGATCAAAATTGCGATGTTTCATCTGTCCAGCTGAGGAGGAAAAACGCTAACGTGAGCGCTCGTTGTTCGATAGAAACTCCCTCACATCATCTGCGATTTCTTTTGATTTCGTATGATGCAAATAATGACCGCCTTTGAAAGTAACGACTTTTCCGTGGTCTACATTTTTCAGCAGCTCTTCATGCATTGGTTTCCAGTTTGGTGTTTCTTTCTCCGTTTGATCCGCTAGATAGAAAGCCACAGGGAGCTTCTTAGGGAAATGTAGGCGTTGAGCGTTTTTAAAATTGTTTCTAAAGTTTTCTGCCTCACTAGCTTGGCTTTCATCCAAGAAATTTCGGAAAGTCAGCATTTTAATCTGAGCTTTCGTTTGATCATCTACTTTAGGCATCACCAGTTGATCTGGATTCATTTTCACTATCAATCTGTAAAAGCCGGATTGATGAAGCAGCTGTAAGCTGGAGACTGGCAATTCATCTGCATCCTCCTGCTTAGGAAAACTACTATCAATTCCAACAAAGGCTTGGACTTCTTTTTCGTATTGATTCACATATTCTAATCCATAAATGCCAGAAATCGAATGACCCATCAGCGTATATTTTTTAATATTGAGTTTTTGCAAACATTCATGAATCTCATCCACAATGTTTTGACTTGTCCTTACTTTATCTGTGTCGTCACTTAAACCATAACCAAACGGTTCAATCACAACGACTCTATGATCTTGCGATAACTCCTTGACTAACGGTTCAAAATCCAGCACGGGTGAAGCAGTTCCATAGCCTGGTAGAAGGACAATCGTTTCTTTCCCATCGCCTTGAATGAGCACATTCATCTGCTTCCCATCCACCAAGACCTTTTGCCCATAAGCTTCTATTTTCCCTTTCTCCCGTTCATTACTAATGAGGTTTACAAAATAAACAGTAGCTAGAAAAACAACCATGACCGTGATAATGGTGCCTATGGAGATCAACATGATTCTCAATATTTTTTTCATTGGTTTTCTCTTCCCTTCATGATGAAGAACTCTAGCTTACATCCATCGATGAAAATTAATATTTTCTTTCACAATAGATGATGCCGATTGTATTTGCGCAAACACTTGATACATACATAAACGTAATTGCTATATAAAACCACTCTGTTGGTGATGAGAATTGATGGACCAAAGATTGAACGACAGCAACCAATATATAGGCTAAAGCCACACCTATAATGGAAAAACTTCCGGCTTTCGCTAAAATAAATTGACCTCGTTCATCATGTTTATATTCACGGTTTTTCTTAAATTGAAAGGCCGTGCTTAAAATAGAAAGGGTAATGAGAGAATAAAGTATGATCGTCGTTATCATTGTTGTTCCTCCTTGTCGACCTCTTGAAATACGTCATACAAATCAACTTCAAATGTCCTAGCAATTTGAAATGCTAATTTTAAAGACAAAGAATATTTACCATTTTCAATCGCTGCCACAGTTTGACGAGTCACACCTAACTTCTCTGCCAAATCCTTTTGTGTCCAGTCTCTTTCTGCCCGTAATACCTTAATTCTATTTTTAATCTCCATTTCAAATTCCTTTCTTAAAGGATGTTTTATTTAACATAATGTTAAAAATAATTAACATTATGTTAATTAACAATAACCTCTTTTCTTCTGTATGTCAATTTTACCAGATGCAAAAAAGAATCATCCATTTTGAAAGGCCTACCTCAAAATGAATGATTCTCTATAAATGATGATCATCTGATTTAAAACACTTTCCTCTGGTAAATCGCAGTAGAAAGTCCCCAAGACAGCAAGTAGATGAGCATAATCAGTACAGTTGACCCCGTATAGACAATAGGGATCGATAAATTCATGATAAAATCAGTGATCCCACTGAATTGCTCTGCTAAATAGAGAACAACAGGCGGTCCCATAGCAGATAAGACGATAAAGCCAATGATCACTGCCGTTGTGATATAACCAGGCTTTAAGATATAAAACAATGGAAACGTACATGCCGCGAACAATAAAAACAACCCGCTGCCAATCGCAATATCTGACAGCGAAAACAGCTTCCCAAACACAAATAATGCAGCACTTGTCAGCACGATCGCAATACTCATATAGAAAATAGCGCCAAGATAACGTGATGCGATAATTTCTTTACGTGTATAGGGCAAGGAATTCAATAGAATATTCGTTTCTGCCTTCTCATCATAAGCATATGTGTTAAATGGAATGAAGACACTAGCGACTAGAAACGTTAATACTGGATGGACATCCATGAAAATGAAAAATAAGATAAACGGAATAAAAATAAGTAACTGCTTCTTTTGCAAAATCACATCACGCTTAATTAAATGAAACATGCGCAACCCCGCCTTTCAAATAAAACATGATATCCTCAAGCGACGCCGGTTCAATCACAACAGCATCCCCGAAAATAAGTTTCACCTCATCAATCCGATCTGTTAATGCTTCAAATCCGGCTGCCGTACGCTGAATATGGATAAACGCCTTTTCTGTGTCTCGATCCAGCAAATCCAGGCTCCCCTTCACCAGCGCATAATTCTCCGCCACCTCATGAATCGACTGTTGAAAGACCAATCTTCCATTTTGTATAAACGCAATATAATCCGCGATGCGATCTAAATCAGTCGTCATATGCGTTGAGAAAAAAATCGTTCGATTTCCATCAATCATCAATTCTTGTAACGTGCCGAGCAGCTCTCTTCTAAATACCGGATCTAAACCAGCAGTTGGTTCATCCATAATAATCAGCTCGGCATGATGCGACAGCGCAATCGCAAGCGATGCCTTCATCTGCATCCCTTTTGAAAATGTTTTAATCGCTTTATTCAGCGGCAGGCCAAACTGTTCAATATATTGATAAAATAGTCTATCATCCCAGCGTTTATAGGCAGGTGCCACAATTCGTTTGATGTCTTTTAAATTCAATCCTGGGAAAAAAACGTTAGCATCGTAAACAAAGCCAATTCGTTCCTTAATCTCTTTTTCATGGGTGCGATAATCTAATCCAAAAATTTTAACCTCACCAGAATCTGGTTTTAACAAATTCATGATCATTTTAATCGTGGTCGACTTACCGGCTCCATTTTCTCCAATAAACCCAGTAACAAAGCCCTTTTTGACCTGTAAATCGAGATTCTGTACAGAAAAGTCTTTGAACCGTTTTGATACTCCCTTGAATTCAATCACATGCTCCACTCATCTCACTCCTCATACAAGAACTTTAATAACTGCTGCAATTCATCAAAAGATAAGCCTAATTCCTTGCCGTTTGTAACAACCGCTCCAAGCTGTTCCTCAATCACCTTCAATTTTTTCTCTCTCATGACCTCTAGGTTTTGCTCGGCAACAAATGATCCCTTACCGACAATCGAATAAATAAATCCTGCCTTCTCTAACTCTTCATATGCACGTTTTGTTGTGATGACGCTGATTTGTAAATCCTTCGCCAGCTTTCGGATAGACGGCAGTCCCGCACCTTCTGCAAGCTCACCCGTTAAGATCAACGATTTGATTTGTGTCGTAATTTGCTCATAGATAGGCTCCTTAGAATGGTTAGAAATCGTAATTTGCATATAAAAAACCTCTTTTTTCTGTACTGGTATTCGCAATGAAATATTGTATATACACTATATACACATTATATACACACTGAAAAAATATTCAACTCCTTTTATTAACTTTTTTGAATGCGATCCAACTAAAAAACCGCACAGCTCTTCAGCCATGCGGTTCCTCAACAAATCAATTTATCTCCAATATACCCATTTTCCCATAAGCCATTCCACAGGCCCTCTTCTCCACTTTTTCAAATAGAGATAGCTGATGAACAGCTGAGCTGTGTAAAGTCCAACAGCAAGTACCAGTCCAAACATTGAGCCCATTTGTCCGAATAACCCAAGTCCGTAAGAATAGAAAATCGTTGTACAAATAATAGATTGAGCCAAATAGTTTGATAAAGACAATCGGCCCAGTCCTGCAAGCAAACGTTTCAACCCTTGTGCAGCATTTGAATAGTAGAAGACAATAAAAGCTTGAATATAACCGATCGTCAGGACATAGGCTCCTAACGTCAACACCATTTCGCTCCAAGGAGCATCACTGAACGTCGCACATTTTAAAGCGAGCCCGATGATAATCATCCAAACCCAGCCTTTACGATAAGCCATGCCTCGATCTTCTTCTGTCAAATGACCTTTTTTCCCGATCGCCATGCCAAGCAGTGCAAATGGCCCCACCATGATCGTACCGAATAGAAAACCCAAGATCGGCATCATCGTAATGGTCACGATCGCCATAATAATGGTCACAATCATCATATCGTCTTCAATCGTCACCCGGCTCAATAAAATATCACCGTATGCACCCTTCGCATACACATCAGTTAATAAATCATCATTTCCATAAACAAAGGTCATCAGATATGGTAAAACCACTAATGACAAAGCACCTAACACACCTGACCAAATCAGCATTGTTTTGATCCGGCTGCTTAAAAACATCATCAAGAAAAACGTACATGCTCCATAATATAAGAGAATATCACCATTCCAAATGAATATGTAATGCAGCATCCCAAGCACAATAAGACCAAAGCCGCGGCGAACGACGATGGCATTCGTATTCAGCCCCTTTGCCTTTGTGGATTCAATCAACTTGATAAAAGAATACCCAAACAAAAAGGAGAAAATCGGATAAAATGATCCCTGGAACAAGATCTCCGTCACATATACCCCAAACTCCTGTCCCCATATGCTCGGATCAAACATCTTCTCAAAATCATAATCATATTGAAAATTAAGCATATTCACAATCAAAATACCTAATAAACTAAAACCACGTAAACTATCAATAAACTCAACCCTAGATCCCTTCAACACGACAGCTCCTTCGGAAAATATAAAAATAAAGCATATTTATCCTACCACACTTTTAAAAAATTGGATCTCATCCCCATGTGAAAAATCATGTTTTAAGGTAAATTTAATAAAAAAACCTAGAATTTATATTCTAGGTAACCTACTTATGATTAATGACTCTTTTCATCCTTCCAAAGCACACGCTTCACATAAAACAAAATCCCCAATCCAAACAAAATCAACGGCAACTCCCAGTCTGCAGAAACCGGCAGCCATGTCAACATCATGAGAATCAGCAAAACAGCTCCCACACCTGCATAAAAGACCACCGTTTTTTTTAATTCTTGGTTTGATTGAAACAAAACGCTCTCCTCCATAACTCTAATTATGATCGTTTCTCTAGTTTTTTTAATATTTTTTCCCAGCCGGTATCTCCCATTTTCCGATCAATTAATTGTCCCTCTTTATCTATGAGGCAAAAACTTGGCAATCCTTGAATTTTATATTTTGTGACAATCTCATAATCTTGATCCAAAACAATGGGAGCAATGAGATTCTTTTCCTCCGCATATTTCGAAACAACCTCTATCGATTTTTCTTCTTCCGTATATGGAACATGGACACAGGTTAAATGGATACTCAACTGATCCACACTATGTAGAATGTGGTCGGTTAATTCTTCACAATGCGGACAGTTAACTGACCAAAAATAAAGAAGCTGAGTATGCCCTTCAGGTAAACACCGCTGATGTGAAGAATGAATCCAAGGAAGGTGCTCAGGCCATTTAAGTATTTGCGTTTCCACTACTCATCCCCCTTTTCTTTTAATTGAAAAGCGATGATTTTTCCTAGTGCCTCTTCTGCGGCAAAAGGGGCCACATTTCCTGATGGATTCTCTTGTTCCTGTTTTAGGCACTCGTACATATTTTTTTCGATTTTTGATGGGTCAATCCAAGAGATACACCACGATGCCCAAAAACAAGTAGGACCCTCATAACGCTTTGCCAAAGACAGAAGAAATGGCAAACTAGGCTGACCAATTCTCATGAGTGAGATCGCAGCCGCCATTCTTGTCTCCTCTTCTTCACTTTCTAACAGTTTAGCAAGAGCTTCTGCTGCATCCCCTGCATCTGCTCCAAATTCACCAAGAACCGCTGCTGCAATATTCCGCAAAGAACCCTCTTCTTTTAAGGCTTCAACAAGCACTGGCACTGCCTCTTTTCCTGATTTCCTTAATTCCCCCATGGCTTGAACGATTGTTACTTCATTCGTATTGACTAAACGTTGAACCGATTGGGATAGCTTATCTTCTGGTTTCATGACAATCAACTCCTCTTTTTAATGAGTCCCACGGCATCGATAACAAATCACATAACATACACATCCAGCAAATACACATGTCATCGTTGTAAACCAGCCCTCAGTGAACAGATAAATCCCAATGATGACCGCAGCACTTATGACAGATCCGATGAGCAATGATCGATAATAGATGCCCAAAGAAAGACTCGCTTCTCGTCTCAAAGGCTGCGTAAAGGCAAAGAGCCGTATGGTCAAAAAACAAATATAAACCCCTACCCCATAAATGGCCCAATACAATACATCATGAATCTCTAACAAGATAAGAGAAATCAAGTAGACACCATACAACCAAAAGGTTTGAAACACTTCCAATAGAAGAATCTTTTGATATAAAGCACCCGGAAAAAGATACAGTACTCCCGTTTGCCCGTGTCTTACAATCCCAGCGTAATATGAACTGAGCAGGACAGATGCACCAATGACCAGAAAGAATAGAGTCAACCAATCTGAAAAATAAGAACTGACGACATAGTAAGTACCGATCAACAGCATGGTAGATAACAGGTGGAAGGTAGCATACTTTTTGATCATCAATATTTCTAGCCAAAGGAAAGCCCAGATGCCCGTTAATGATGAAAGCCCCCACCACGTCTTGCTTTTCTTTGGACTTATTGGATTTGCATGAACCTGCTTCCCCTCAAATTCCTCCCAAAATGCCGCCTCTTTGACTAACGACTCCATCATCTCTATACGATGACTCGACCTGTACATCATCATGAAAGATAAAATCATCATTCCAAGTAATATCAATACAGAAATGAATGAAAACTCCTCTATCATGCGTCCGACTTGATACATCAAAGAAGCAGATATCTCCATCATAGACGACTGTTTCAATATCAATTGATTCAAAGTGAGCAATGAAAGACAACCAAACATCAGTATAAAACCAATGAAGAGCACTCGCTTATATACTTGAATGGTTCTTGCACAAGATACCGCAATCATCCATGTTTCGATCATACATAACAGCGCTGTTAACAGGAGTGATTTACCAAGTAGAAAAAAGTACTGCTGCGTTAAACAAAGAAGGAGGATATCAGCCATCACAGCAGAAACAATGAGAAAAGCACATCGCCAAAGAATGTGATATACCCATACACTCATCACAACTGTCCATAAGGAAGCACCACTTCCATACAACCACATGATATCGTTCATCTGACTAGGCAGCCTATTCGAAAACAAGCCAAAGCCAGTATAAAGAACAAATAAAACGACAATGATCCATCCAGCTGTACTTGCATTCCAATCGCCCATACTTGAGACTGCGCTCAGCTGAAAACCGATGGCAGCCATCATAAGTAGCAAGATCAGAAAGGGCATTTTCTTTTCTTGATTTTTACTGATCAAGCGCCTTTGGGATTTCATCCATAAAAGGGAAAGTGTGTTATTCACTAGACCACTCCCCTAGGAGTTGAATGACTTCTGCCCGCCACTTCATTTGTTCTTCCTGCCGCTTAGGAACAGCGATACTTTTCATGATGGCACCATCTCGAATCAATATCACCCTGCTAGCCGTATCAAGAACAAACTCTAGACTATGAGTGGACACAAGAACCGAACCTCCTTGAAGGCTCTTCTGTATCAGCCAATCTGACAGCCATTGTTTCGAAGGGATGTCTAACCCAACAGTCGGCTCATCTAAAATAAAAAGGGAGGCATCTTGCACAATGGCCCCTGCTAAGACGACACGCTGTTTTTGACCTCTTGAAAGCCTTCCGCACAATTCGTTCATCTTCATTTCGATATGTACTTCTTTCAACGCCTCAAATACCTTTTCTTTGATCTGTTTTAAACCTTTATGATAGCCCCTCGCACGGAATTGAACATGTTCAGCAACCGTTAAATCTGGGTACAAATATGGCTGATCTGGAATAAGAGCTACTTGTTTTTGGACATGGGAATGACCAGGAGGAAATCCCTCTATGAGTATTTCCCCTTGATCAGGTTGATAGAGACCTGTTAAACATCGAATGGTTGTCGTCTTCCCCGCACCATTAGGCCCAAGCAGCGCCACAACCTCCCCTGCTTCAATGGAAAATGAAAGACCCTCTATCCCATCACCATTGCTATATCGTTTGCTTACATTCTGAACCTCCATAACTGGCATCAAATCTCTCCCTTTTATTAGAGTGATGTATGCTGATCTATGGTGTTTTTACGGTGGAATGTAAATGTAATTAGACCCACTTATCATTTACCACAATATTACCATATGAGGTATAAAAGGGTAAGAGGATTATAATCATTTAAAATACTAAAAGATAACAAAACAAAAAAGATTGGGCATCAATCATCCCAACCTTTTATCTATTAAATAAACCAATTCAAACCGTATCCATATCCCGACAAGCCCAAGCATCCACCTCGACCTTTAAAGCAGGTGAAGCCAAAGCCACCACATAAATCATCGTCATACAAGGCAGGTGGTCTCCTAAAAACTGACCCATGATTCGTTTTCTACTCTCGGCATCAAACTCACCTACCAAATAAAACACAAGCTTTGTTATATCTTCTACTTTCATATCTGCCGCTTCTACATTGCGTTTTACATTCTCTAACGCTAGCTCGAGCTGTTCCATCGGGCTCGCCGGGATGGTCCCATCGACTTCCATCCCCACTTGTCCTGATAAGGTTAACCAACGCTGCGGCCCTGTTGTCTCTATTTGATGGATGTACGGTGCAACTGGCGTGTGAATGGTCTCAGGATTACGTGATGTTTTCATTGATCAAACCCCTTTTCTGAAAATACAATCAATTTACACCTATCATACCAAACTTTCTTCCCATCCTATCTGCGTATACTCCGAACGAAGCCAAAAAAAGACCTTTCTTCAAAAGAAAGACCTCCCTAAAATGATGCTCCGCTCCGATGCTCAATTTGATGAATCCAATTCAAATCCGCCTCTAAATGAAGCAGCGTGCCAGAAATCAATAAGTACCGACTCTCATCACCTTGCACAAGACATTCCGTTTTCAGCTTCGTGAGTTCCATCACATCTTTCATGATGACGGCTTTCTGCTGCTGAAGCATTTCTTTTTCTTGATGAAATCTGATTTTCCGTGCACAGCCCCATTTAAAGTGAAAATCATCCTTTACAGCATGATACGGAACAGGCGCCAACAGCCATGATTCCAGCTCTTGTCTGCCTTCTTCCGTCACGTCGTACAGCTTTCGATCTTGGTCATCTATTCCCACTGCTGTCACCAATTGATCACGAATTAACCGATCAAGCGTCGTGTAGATTTGACCCGGGTTGATTTTTCCTTTTATTCCGAGCAATGACTCCAGCTCTAACTTTAATTCATATCCATGATGTTGCTGCTGACAGAGCGATGTTAAAATTCCGTATTTCACTGACATATGATTTAACCTTCTTTGAGAGATGATATCATCTCTATTTTACTCGCTGTCGCACTAGAAATCCACGAAGCCGCTAAACTGAGCGCAATTCCTGCGATCACTGCCAGCAACACATGCACAAATGGCAGCTGAAATGAAACAAATCCACCGAGCCAATCAGATTGGCTTGAGACATATAGAAGAATCACACCAAATAAAATGCCGCCAATCACACCTGATAACCCAATGAGCACACCTTCTCCAACGATCATTTTTCTCACCTGCTGTTTTGTCAGCCCAAGCGCCCGCATGGTGCCAATCTCAGATGTACGTTCAAGCGTATTCATCAACAGTGTATTGGCTGTTCCAATGCTCGCGAGCCCCATAATGAAAATGAGCATCATAGAAATTAACTCGTTCATACCAGTTAAAGCCGATGTCGTTGATTCAATCTCATCCTCTACTGTTTTCACCTTTGAAAGCCGCTGCCCAAAGTCTTCCCATAGCTGATCTCGTAAAGACTCACCGGCACCTTTGTCTTTTAACGTAAACAGGATATCAAGGGGCTGCGTCCACCCTAAATCCTCTTGTAAAAATGTCTGATCGACAAATGCCACATAACCCGAATGATGAGAAGTCTTGACCACATCAATGACTTGTAACTGCTGCCGGCCAGAAGGTGCATTGAGATACACACTCTCTCCAATACGCCCACCCCATTCATCAAACGCACGCTCTCCTAACACGATAGAGGGCTTTTCTGCTAAATGTTGATACAAATCGCCTTTATTGTCATCTTCTATAAAAGACGGTCCCTTTTCCTCTACGCCGATCAGAGAAAATTGTCTTTTCTCTCCATCAGCCGTTTCCCATGTCAAAGGAGCCGCTTCCATCATCGCTTCCACCCGCTCAACAGCCTCATAGGATGACAGCTTTTCTTGATCCGCTTTCGTCCATGGGGCTTCAGAAGTAACCCTGAGATCGCCTCCATACGTTTGACGAATCTCTTTTTCGTAGCCATCTGGAGCCAATTCAATGACCGCACTTAAAAGCAAGATCACAGCAATCCCAACAGCTAGAATCGCCGCCGTATTAGCATTTCGATTCAGTTGCTGCGTGACATGCTGCGAGGATAGATGACCCGGGTAACCAAAGACAAACTTCAAAAGAGGCGCCAACAACCGGTTCAAAAAGAGCAGGAAAAATGGGAATAACAGAACCATGCTGGCTAAAATGGCAAGATAAGCAGCCGGATGATCCACCCATACAAATGAAAGCAAGCCTATCCCTATCGCCGCTCTAATGACCGATTGTTTCTTCGGCGCAGAAGTTTGGGTGGTGGATTTTAAAGTCAGCAGCACAGACGTTTTCCCTGCATGATAGATCGGAAATAACGAAAACAGCACAGGGAACACAATACCAATGATCACTGCTATTACAACAGGCACTTGCCAATCTAACGAATACACCATATCAAAAGCAAACACACCAAGCAGTGTTTGCATGAACACATCCCCAAGCCAAACGCCAATCGGCACCCCAATGACGGTTCCAATACAAGCCAAGATCAAAACCTCAATCAACATCAGCTTAGAAACAGAACTCTGTGTATAACCGAAGCTCTTCATAATCGCAAATTCTTTTTTTCGTTCCATCACACTCGTATAAATCATATTAAACACGATAAAACCGCTCATAAACATCGACAGCCCTGCGATGAGGTAAAAGAACGTGTACAACCCGCCAATGTCATTACTTTGCCGGTCATCCGCCACCACAGGCTGGACAAAAACATCGGCATCCTTGAACTCTTTCTGTAAAGATTGAAAGAGCTGCTCTCCGCCATCATTGGTCTGAAATCTCATATAAGAAAGCTGATGATCGAGTCCCGTCCAGTCTCTCAATAAATCAAGCGGCGCCATCACACGAAAGCTCGATGATTCTGCACTCTTCCAGTCACTCGGACTTGAAAGCAGCTGTGTATATTCCACAATGGCAGATACCTTCGCTTCGCCCAAATCAGAAAAACGAATGGTATCTCCCACTTTTTTATTCAGCAGCTTCGCCACAACATCTGGTATGACCAACCCCTGATTATCCAAACGCCCTTCAATCACAGGCAGCTTCAGTAAAGAGCTCGTTTGATCTTGCACCCCGGTAATGCGCACCGCCCGTTGGTTAAGAGAGTGATCACCTTCTACCTCAAAAAACGTCTGTTTATCCAGCGCTAATAATGATCCTGTCACATCAGGATGTTTTAAAATGGATGAGATCTGTTCCTCATCATACGTATGATCATCACTCAACACCCAATAATCTGCATCAGCGACATACATTTGCTCATAGTAATGAAACACATCATTTGTCGTTCGATCGGCAATGAGCATCGACGTGACAAAAGCGATCCCCACCATGATGCCTAAGACAGAAATGGCGAACCGCTTTTTATGCTGAAGCATGTTACGCCATGAAATTCGCCACATACTGAGCATAATCATCATCCTTTCTAGAAATCACTTGATCAATAACACCGTCTTTAAAAAGGATGATTCGATCCGCAAACCCCGCTGCGAAAATATCATGCGTCACCATAATAATCGTCTGCTTGCTTTCTCGATTGAACTTGCACATTAACGCCAAAATATCCTCCGCTCTATGTCGGTCCAAGTTCCCCGTCGGCTCATCTGCTAACAGCACTGATGGCTGATTGACTAGAGCTCTTGCAATCGCTACACGCTGCTGCTGCCCGCCGCTCAGCAAACTAGCCCGTTTCCGCCCAAGTCCATTCAAGCCAACAGCCTCTAACAGCTCTACAACCGTCTGTTGATTCTCCTTTGTTAAACGTCCATCTGCATGCAGCGGAAACGCCACATTTTCTTCGACAGTTAATGTAGGCAGCAGCTGATAATTTTGAAACACAAACCCAATCTGTTTTCTGCGGAAAATCGTTCTCTCTTTCTCATTCATCTCACTTAACTGATGTTCATTTATCAAAATCTCTCCATCTGAAGGCAGATCAAGCCCGCCTAACAGCTGAAGTAATGTACTTTTTCCAGAACCACTCGGTCCCATCACCGCTACAAACTCCCCTTCTTCTACCGTCAAATCAACGCCCCTCAACACCTCAGTCCGCTCCTGGCCTTGAAAGAATTCCTTCTTCACATGCTTGATCTGAATCATCTGCAAACTCCTCCCATCCCTTTACGGAGTAATTATATACTAAGTATATATTATTTCAACATTTAAATCATGATAATATGTATTTATGCCTTATTTTTTACTTACTAAATACATAAAAAACCCTCTAGATTTTCATATCCAAAGGGTACACCATGCTATAATTCTTGTTTTCTAAAAAGAAACCATCCGATGAGAAAAAAGAAACCAATCAATACCGATACACCTAGAAAGCTAGTAAGTGCCTGATCTGAATAAGTCCCTCTATGAATCATCTCCTCAGCCGCACTTGTGACGCCTTTAGGTGCAAACTTCCCTAATGTATCCTCATAAAACGAAGGAACGGTAAACAGGATGAGGTTGATCAAAAGGGAAACGCCGCCCGCAGTCACTGAACGCTTAAAGAACGCCGATGCACAAATGGTCGATACTACAATGAGCAGTAGGTTCGGATAATACAAAAGCGTTCCTTTTAACACATCGCCCCAATCCACATGCCCAAATTGGATGTCCACATAATAAACGGAAGCAAGCACCGCCACTACCAAACTAAACAACGTTAAACAGGCATAGGCACATATTTTTGAGGCATAATAACTCATTCGACTGATCGGTTTCACCATAATCATCGCCGTCACCCCAGAGGCACGCTCTCCAGCAATCGTCCCCATCACAATCATAATGAGGATAAACACGCCGAGTGAATCAAATTTACTCAATGCACTAGCTAAAGCCTCTCCAGCACTAGGCTCTGGTATATAAAATGTAGACCCTTCAGGTAAATTAGCGGATTTCGATAAAAGATCCGGCAGCATTTTGAGCGTAATAGGCTGTGTAATCATTAAAATCGTAAAAATGATCGGCACAAATAAGATTTTATAACTAGTGAATAACTCCCTAAATTCCTTTTTCAACATCATCATGCCATCACAACCTTCATGAAAATATCTTCAAGCGTTAGCTTAGATAGTTGATATTGGAGAAGAACACCACCAGTTTCAGTGATGAGACCCGGCAGCTCCTTCAATGCCGCTTGTTGATCGTTGACTCGCACCTGATAAGCGTCTCCTGTCTCCATACATTCCTCCACCCAATCCCGTTCTTTTAACAAAGCCACTAGTTTCGTATTCTGTTGTGCTAATTGAAATTCAATCACGGGCTGGATATAGTCTTCTTTGATCTGTTTCATCGAAGAGGACATCTCAATTTTGCCGCTGTTGATCATGATAATATGATCCGCCACACGTTCAATGTCATCTAAAATATGGGTCGACATAAAGATCAGCATCTCATGCTTTAGACGCTCAATCAAAGTCAGGACGTCTTTTCTCCCCATGGGATCAAGTGCCGACACAGGCTCATCTAGGATCAGAACCTGTGGGCTATTGATCAGCGCCTGTGCAATGGCAAGCCTCTGCTTCATGCCTCCGCTATAGCTACCAATGGCACGATCCTTCGCCTCGTATATGCGGCAAAGCTTCAACAATTCATCTGTTTTGGAACGAATGGTGTGTTTCTCTAAATGAAATAACCCGCCAACCCAATGCATCCATTCCTGCCCCGTCATATCCTGATAAAATGCAGGATGCTGCGGACAGTACCCAATCACCTGACTGATTTGATCCATGTCCTTTGTGACATCAAAACCTGCCACCTTCACAACGCCAGACGTAGGACGAGCAAGCCCCGTCAAAATCCGGATCGTCGTTGTCTTCCCCGCTCCATTGGCTCCTAAAAAGCCAACACATCCAACCTCCCCAACAGAAAACGAGACATCTTTTAATACTTCATGCCGTCCATACGATTTCGTCAGCCCGTAACACTCCAACATATTCAAGCGAATCCCCCCTACTAAGATTGTTTACGACCAAAAATGAAATACGCAATAGGACCGGCACTCGCCACAAACACAATCACCAAAGCCCAAACCCACTTCACTTCTCCCCTAATCCTCGATGGATCTCTTTTCAACAAATCAAACAAACCAATCACCATTAAAATCGCTTGTAGTAAAATAAGAGGTAAAATCATCTTCATGTCCATCCACACCACTCCCTTTTCAAACGTCAATTTGTTTTGGTATTACTTCTTTTGACGACATGAAGAGAGAATTCGTTCAAATGGATTTTATTTTTATTGGTCGAATGGTCTATAAATATAAAAAAGCCCAGTGAAGTTTATTCACTGGGCTCGCTTGTGATGTTCATGACGAAGCTCGCAAAATCTTTTCCATTTTCTTTCCCTTCGCTAACTCATCAATCAGTTTATCTAGATACCGAATATTTTTCATGGTTTCTTCCTCAATGTCCTCTACCCGTACTCCACAGATGACTCCTTTGATTAAACTGCGGGAAGGATGAAGTTCAGGAGCCTCGGCAAAAAAAGTTTCAATGTCTATCTGCTTGTCCAACTGTTCCTCAAGCTCTTCTGGACTGTAGCCTGTTAACCAACAAATAATCGTATCGACTTCAGCTTTCGTTTTTCCCTTTCTCTCTGCCTTTGCGATGTAGAGAGGATAGACTTTTGCAAAGCTCATTGTGTAAATTTTAGGTTTGGTCATGTATCTGCTCTCTTTCTTCGTTAAATATTTAAACTGTCACGCTTTCTCAAGGGGACGCTCTCTCATTATGCACTTAGTATAATGTGTTAAAAATATAACTTATAAACGATGATATATGCCTTTATTATTTCTTTCATCTTTTTTGAAAGCTCTATATTTAAGAAATTGAACAATACAAAATCCAAGGAATACACCTATTGGTCCTTCACTTGAAACAGGACCACCAATTAAACAATAAGAAATGATAAACAATGCGATATAACCAATGAAGAAAAAAACAATTCCCCATTTTTCTTTTTTTACGTATCGAATAAAAATAATATTTCCCCCTAAAAATATTTATCATAATAGCAACATGGAAATAGTATCTATCAATCAAAGTTCAGCTTAAATCTTTCAACTGCTAGTTCTATTGACACAAAAATACCCCTTTAGACAATTATATCTAAAGGGGTATCAAAAATCCGATTTTATTTAATCCCTACTCCACCGTCACACTCTTCGCAAGGTTACGTGGTTTATCCACATCACACCCGCGGTGAAGGGCTGCGTAGTAAGCGATTAGCTGTAATGGGACAACAGATGCAAGTGGTGCAAGTGCTGGGTGTACAGCTGGAAGGACGAAACGGTCGCCTTCGTCTTCTAGGCCTTTTAGTGAGATGACACATGGGTTTGCGCCGCGTGCAACAACTTCTTTGACGTTACCGCGAATGCTGAGGTTCACGTGCTCTTGCGTGGCAAGGGCAATGACCGGTGTGCCTTCTTCAATTAAAGCAATGGTGCCGTGTTTGAGTTCTCCGCCAGCAAATCCTTCTGCTTGGATGTAAGAGATCTCTTTTAGTTTGAGTGAACCTTCAAGGCACACATAGTAGTCAAGTCCTCTTCCGATAAAGAATGCGTTACGTGTCACTGTGAAGAAGTCACGAGCGATTTGTTCCATTTCATCCTTTTGATCGACAAGGGCTTCCATTGCGTTTGCCACAATCCCAAGCTCTTTCACAAGATCAAAGTCAAGAGATTGACCATTTAATTCAGCTGCAACAGATGCAAGGATCGCAAGAACAGCGATTTGTGCTGTGTAGGCTTTTGTTGAAGCGACTGCGATTTCTGGTCCTGCATGAAGAAGCAATGTGAAGTCTGCTTCACGAGAAAGCGTAGATCCTGGTACGTTTGTGATCGTTAATGCTTTATGACCAAGCTCTTTGACTTGAACAAGTACAGCACGGCTGTCCGCAGTCTCCCCAGATTGAGAAAGGAAGATGAACAACGGTTTTTTCGATAGAAGCGGCATGTTGTAAGAGAATTCACTTGCTACATGGACTTCTACAGGTACTTTCGCCCAGTCTTCAATGTATTGTTTACCAACAAGTCCAGCATGGTAGCTCGTTCCGCAAGCCACGATGTAAATGCGGTCTGCTTCTGCTACTGCGCTTGCGATATCGCCAGCGACTGACAGCTTGCCGTTTTCGTCTTGATATTCTTGGATGATTTTGCGCATCACTAGCGGCTGTTCATCCGTTTCTTTTAACATGTAGTGAGGATATGTGCCTTTCTCAATGTCGCTTGCATCCAGCTCAGCGATATAAGAAGGACGTGTCATGATATCACCGTCAAGGTTTTTAATAATAACCTCGTCTTTAGTAACAATGACCATTTCTTTATCCATTAATTCCGCATATTCGTTTGTTACTTGAAGCATCGCCATTGCGTCAGAAGCCACAACGTTGAAATCTTCACCGAAACCAACCAATAGCGGGCTTTTGTTTTTCGCCACATAGATTGTTTCTTTGTTTTCGTTATCGAAAAGGGCAATTGCGTAAGAGCCTTTTAGTTGAAGAAGCGTTTGACGGAAAGCTTCCTCTGTATCAAGACCTCTGTTCACAAATTGTTCGATGACTTGAACAACAACCTCTGTATCTGTGTCGCTTTTTAGTGTGACGTCTTGTAAATATTCGCGTGTCAATTGTACATAGTTCTCGATGACACCGTTATGAACAAGCGTAAAACGGCCAGAAGCACTTTGATGCGGATGCGCATTTAGATGGCTTGGTACACCGTGTGTTGCCCAGCGTGTATGTCCAATTCCTGCTGAAGATGCCACGTTTGCATCAACGACTTCACGAAGCTCAGCGATACGTCCTTTTTCTTTGAACACATGCACGCCATCTTCGTTTGCCACAGCGATACCTGCTGAGTCATACCCACGGTACTCAAGCTTCTCTAAACCTTTTAATAAGATTTCCTTCGCATCATTCTGACCAATATAACCTACGATTCCACACATAAATATTCTTCCTCCCGATCATGTGAAAGGGACAAAGAAAGCCTACTAAAATAGAAGGGACATTTCTTCGTCCCTCTCTACATGTTTAATTTGGGAGATCATGTGTATTCCCTTTGTACAAAGAGTCACCTCTTTGCTTTAAAGAAACACTTACGGCTGTGATCTCTATATTTGATCAGCCGGGAGGCATCCGCCGAAAAATTCGATAACCTCCATCCTCGTCAACTAAGCATCTGTCTCGTTCGATCGCTTAGTTCGGGCGCTATAATTATAAGAGTGGCTGAACATCTACCCTGCCTTTCCTGCTAGAATAAAAATCCAGTAACACAAGGATGATTGTACTATAAGGTCTGACCTCCGTCAATCACAATTTAGCGGGTGATCCCTTTCATGTGAGAAAGTGAGACCTCCCTACACTATATGCGATGAGGCTTGTCACGTTCTACCTTTGATGTGCTCTCTTATGTATGAAAGCAAGCAGCAAATTGCCCTCGCTTATATCATTCGTATAGAACTTTCCTCTTATGACGTTTATTCGAAAAAAAAGCAAACCGCTACTTTGCGATTTGCTTTAATCAATTACTCAATACCCATTTCTTCTTTGACAACAGCCGTAATGCGAGCCACGTATTCATCACACAGCTCTTTTGTTTTCGCCTCTGCCATGACACGTACAAGCGGTTCTGTTCCTGATGGACGAACCAGGATGCGTCCGTCACCGTTCATCTCTTTTTCAACCTCTTGGATCACAGCTTTTACTTTTTCATTTTCTTCCACTTTATACTTATCAGATACCTTCACATTCACTAGAAGTTGCGGGAATTTCTCCATTTCAGCTGCAAGCTCTGACAATGTTTTTCCTGTTGCTTTTAGTGTATTCACCAGCATGATTGCTGAAAGCATGCCATCACCTGTCGTATTATAATCAAGGAAGATCAAGTGGCCTGACTGCTCGCCTCCGACATTATAGCCATCCTTTTTCATCGCTTCGACCACATAGCGGTCACCAACAGCGGTTTGAATACTCTTAATGCCTTGCTTCTCAAGCGCTTTATAGAAACCAAGGTTACTCATGACCGTTGACACAACCGTGTCATCCTTCAATCGGCCCTCACCCTTTAGATAACGTGCACATATGTACATAATTTGATCGCCGTCTACAATATCACCTTTTTCATCGACTGCAATTAAGCGGTCGCCGTCGCCATCAAACGCAAGACCAATATCCGCTCCTTTTTCTTTCACAAAAGCAGAAAGTGCCTCTGGATGAGTAGAACCTACGCCATCGTTGATATTCAATCCGTTTGGTGATGTTCCCATTGTTGACACATCTGCATCTAAATCTGCAAATAAATGTGTTGCAAGAGAAGATGTTGCACCATGTGCACAATCAAGCGCTACGTGAATGCCTGTGAAATCCTCGTCCGCTGTCTGCTTCAAGAATTGCAAGTACTTCTGACCGCCTTCAAAGTAGTCATTCACGGTTCCAAGATCGGCTCCCACTGGACGTGGCAATTCATCAACTGGCTGATCCATTAGCTGCTCAATTTCATTTTCCTGTTCATCTGACAGTTTAAAACCATCACCGCCGAAAAATTTAATTCCGTTGTCTTGAACTGGGTTATGCGAAGCTGAAATCATGACACCTGCTTCTGCATCCATTGCCTTCGTTAAATAAGACACACCAGGTGTTGAGATCACACCTAAACGCATGACTTCAGCCCCAATTGAAAGTAAGCCTGCTACGAGTGCTCCTTCTAACATATGACCAGATACACGCGTGTCTCGTCCAACGAGTACCTTTGGACGTTCTTTATCCTTCGTGAGCACATAGCCGCCAAATCTCCCAATTTTAAATGCGAGCTCTGGCGTTAATTCGCTATTAGCCACACCCCTTACACCATCAGTTCCAAAGTACTTGCCCATGTTTCAATCGCTCCTTTTTTACCATTCAAGAGGACGCTGCGTCCTCTTTATTATCTTCTTTGACCCGCTGTCTTTGACTCGATTCTTTTTTTGCTTTATCTTGTGTTGATTCCTTTTGACTCTTCTCTTCCTGATCATCATCGGATGATTGATCTTTCCGATCATTCGTAGAAGCCGGCTGATCTTCTGTATCAGTAGAAGTCAGTTTCACTTTGACCTTCGATCTAGATAATGTCCATGTCACATTTTGAGGGCCATTCACTTGTACTTTGACCTCATGTGTTCCTTCGTTTAAGTCCCCGACATTGATATAGGCTTCAATATCTGAAGCCTTTAGTTTATCAATTGCACTCTTTGATCCTTTTGCTGTTAGTGTGAGACGCCCAGAAGACGGACTCACAAATGCAGAGCTAAGATCCTTGCTCAGACCCACGACAGAAATTGGGACATTATCGATCTTTTTTTCTTCAGCTGTTGCAACCTTCACTTTGATTTTAACAGTTTCAGGCGATACCTTTTTCACACCATCTGGCAGTGGAATGTCGGCATCAATCTCTGTATCATCTTTAATCTTGCTTAGGTCCAGCTGAACGCCGTCAATAAAATCAAGTGCATCCAGCACCTTTTGAGAACCGTAGACTGTCACCTCACTTGGGCTTGTCTCGATGCTTGAGATACTAATCCCATCTGGCAAGCTGCCCGTCCGCTCAATCTTAAACGGAACTTTCTTGCTTGGACTCGTAATCGGGACCGTAATATCTACCACAGACGGACTCACTTCGACTGGTAGCTCATTCCCACTGCTATCATACACAGTGAGCTTCGCTTCTTTCTCAATTTGCTGATCGACATCCTCTAAGTTCACAAATGCTTTAATGACAGAAATTTTGTCGATCACGTCTTTTGAGCCAGTAACCGTGACATTTTTCGGATTCACAATAGGCTGCTCTGGTGAATAGCCGTCTTTGATTTTATTTTGATTATAAAATTCCGTTTCAACAGGGAATTCAGCTGTCGTTTTTTCTTGTATCGTCACAGTCGTCACAGACGGATTAATCGTTAACGTGATTCCTTTCGATACATCTCTTGCCTTCAATTCGACTTTATGTGTACCTGTCGTCAGGTTTTGCATATCTGCGTAAATTTCAAAATTTTTCGTTTGTCTTGCTGTTTTCACAGCACTAGTTGATCCTTTAATCGTGACATTGACTGTCTGCGGCACACCAGTGACTACATACTTTTCGTCGTCATAATATGCTTTAACAGGAATGTCCGTTAAGGTTGCTTCGTCTGTTGTCGATGTTGGGAAAAAGGATTCACCGATTTTTTTCGGCGTGGGCGCTTGCGCTGAATTGACTGCACCATACAGCAATAAAGCGAAGACCAATGCAAGAAACTTAACGGCCCAGCGATTATTCAAAATCTTATCCATTTTTCTTGCCCCTCCAATACCATTTGGTCGAGGAAGCATCTTTGCTGTTCTTACTAAACTCAGCAATCAGCATTTCTTCAAGCGCTTCTTCTGTCAATTCTCGATGGAGATCACCATTTCTTGCGACACTAATGCCGCCTGTCTCCTCGGAGACAATAACGGTTAAACTGTCCGTTACTTCACTAATACCAACTGCCGCGCGGTGACGTGTACCGAGCTCCTTAGAGATAAAAGGACTTTCAGACAGCGGTAAATAACACGCTGCAGCTGCAATCTCATCACGCTTCATAATCACAGCGCCGTCATGAAGCGGTGTATTCGGAATGAAGATATTAATCAGCAGCTCAGAACTGACCTTTGCATTTAAAGGAATTCCGGTCTCTATGTAATCATTCATTCCAGTATCGCGCTCAATCGTTAACAGCGCGCCTATTCTTCGTTTTGCCATATAGTTAATTGCTTTTGTAATTGCCTCGATCGTTTTCTGCTGCTGTTCCTCTACAGGTGTTCCGCTTCTAGAGAAGAAACGGCCGCGCCCAAGCTGCTCAAGCGCTCTCCTTAGCTCTGGCTGAAAAATAATAATGATCGCAAGGAACCCCCACGTAATCGCTTGATCCATCAGCCATTGAAGTGTGTTAAGACCGAGATACGCACTTCCCATCCTGACGAGAACAATGACGACAATTCCCTTTAAAAGCTGAACAGCTTTTGTTCCGCGGATGACCATCATTAATTTATATATCACATACCAAACAACGAGAATATCAACAGCATTACCGAGGTACTGCAAAAAAGGAATATCCCCTAAAGCCATTTCCTCGTCCTCCAGAATTTTCAGTTATTCTTCGTTCGATTCATTTTTTATAAAAAAAGAGCCTATGTGTAAGTACATAGCGTGGCTATTATACCACATTTTGTTTCAGCAAGGAAAATAGTTGCCATATCTGGCTGGCATTCAAGTCTGTCCATCAATAGAAAAAGAGCAGTCCCCTTAGAGACTGCTCTCAAACTGTTTGATTTACTTTTGCTCCTCTGGTCCAATGACCCGCATCACGTCTTGTGCTGTAGACTTCATTTTGTACCAAACCCAATCAAACACTTCATTAATTTCATTGATTTGACCAGTGACTTGTCCGGCAGAAGCAGTCAGCTGTTCTCCATTGACGACTGTTACGTTCCCATCAACCTTGCCTTCTACAATCAGCTTGCCATTTTTCACAGTGACGTCACCTTTAACGGTTTCCCCTTTAGGTACCGTCACTGTATCATTTTCAACCACGAGATTCGGCTGCTTTGACACACTGAAATTATGATCCGTATTCCAGCTTGTAAACAGACTGCCTCCCATCAATATGACAAAGAGGGCAGCGGCGACCATTAGCGGATGAGCTTTGATCCATCTTTGAATCGACACACGCTTTTTCTCCTTTGGAAGACCTGCCATCACCTTTGCAGTGAAATCAGATGGTGCTTCTATATGAGATGTACTCTGCACGAGCGCGATGGATTTCTCAATTTGTTGAAAATGAGTACGGCATTCCTCACACGATTGCAGATGGCTCTTTAATTCTTTTTCATCTTCGGGCTCAATGTCCCCGTCTAAATACTGATGCATAAGCAGGACGATTTTTTCCTGACAGCTCATCAAAATCACCTCACTCAAAGGTCTCTCAACTGTTTCCGGAGAGCCTCTCTACCCCTGTGTATTCTCGTTTTCACCGTACCAACTGGTATATTCAGAATCTCACTAATTTCTTTTAACGAGAGTTCATCAATATACTTTAATACGATGACCGAGCGATATTTATCGGGTAATCTTAAAATTTTTTGCTGAATGGTGCTCGATAATTCAAGCGACACCACCTCGTCCTCTGGCAAAATGCCGTCAGCCGCAATTTGAGAATACATATTCAGTCCTTCTGTCCCTGCCACCTCTGCATCTAAATAATAATCCGGCTTTTTTTTACGAATACGGTCGATGGTCAGGTTGGTTGCAATGCGGTACAGCCACGTGGAAAACTTACGATTCACATCAAAGCTCTCAATATTCACATAGGCACGAATAAACGCCTCCTGCGCAATATCTTCTGCTTCATGTGCATTCCCAAGCATACGATAGCACAGCTGATAAATTTTGTCTTTATACAGGTCTACGATGTCTGCAAATGCGTTCTGGTCGCCTTTTTTCACTTGCTTAATTCTCTTTTTAATCATTGTTTCCATAGTATATTCAACCTCTGCCTTCACCGGTCTTTATGTATACGAACCTCGTTCCAAAAGGTTTCATTCTCCTCTAAAAAATAGTGTAACAAATTTTTGACAGCATGTTACGCTTATCAGCCGGTAAAAACCTTAACATATCCTTAAATTTCCCCAAAATTAAAAAAAGAACGGGAACAAGTCCCGCTCTATAATAGCTTTTCACCCATTAAAGAACCAATTAATGCAACTGCCGCTTCTGCTGTTTTATTTTTCTCATCTAATACCGGATTCACCTCAACAAACTCAGCAGAAGTCAAAATCCCTGCTTCCTCTAAAAGCTCCATTGCTAGATGACTCTCTCTATAACTGATGCCGCCAGCAACCGGCGTTCCCACGCCAGGGCACTCCGCTGGATCAAGGCCGTCTAAATCAAGCGACAAATGAACACCATCTGTTCTTTCTTTTAAATACGCAATGGCTTCCTCCATTACTCTCGTCATCCCTAATCGATCAATTTCATGCATCGTATACACTTTAATGCCTTTTTCTCTAATCAATGCCCGCTCTCCTTCATCTAAAGAACGAGCACCAATCAAGATCACATTCTCAGGCTTTACTTTTGGCGCATAACCGCCAATATTCGTTAGATCAGCATGCCCAAGACCGAGACTGACAGCAAGTGGCATCCCATGAATATTCCCAGAAGGAGAGGTTTCCTCTGTATTTAAATCACCGTGTGCATCATACCAAATGACACCCAAATTTTCATAATGCTTGGCTACACCGGCTAGTGTACCAATTGCAATGCTATGATCCCCGCCTAAAATCAGCGGAAACGAACCGGACTGCACAATACTGCTAACCTTTTCAGCAAGAAGCTGGTTTGCGCCAGCATTCTCCGTTAAGTTTTTCAGTTTTTCACTTGTATAGAGACCTTTCTCATCATCCCTTTGCTCAACAGGAATATCCCCTAAATCCTCGACACCAAATGAAAGCGATTCCAATTTTTCTTTTACGCCAGCACAGCGAATGGCACTCGGCCCCATATCAACGCCTCTTCTCATTTGACCGAGATCCATCGGCACCCCGACAATCGTGACCTTCTTTTGATCTCCCATATGTACATCCCCTTTCCGTTCATGCTTATATTTTACTTTCTCGGTACCTTTTGACTCAACTCAACAATATTTTGAATAGTTATACATTCCAATCGTCAAAATAAAAAAAAGACACCTTTTTAAAAAAGGTGTCTTAACTGGGCTAGCTGGATTCGAACCAACGCATGACGGAGTCAAAGTCCGTTGCCTTACCGCTTGGCTATAGCCCAAAAATGGTGGAGGGGGGCGGATTCGAACCGCCGAACCCGGAGGGAGCGGATTTACAGTCCGCCGCGTTTAGCCACTTCGCTACCCCTCCACATATGGAATTGATAAAAGAAAAACAGTGCCGGCAAGAGGACTTGAACCCCCAACCTACTGATTACAAGTCAGTTGCTCTACCAGTTGAGCTACACCGGCATATGGTGGAGGATGACGGGCTCGAACCGCCGACCCTCTGCTTGTAAGGCAGATGCTCTCCCAGCTGAGCTAATCCTCCACATCATGGTGACCCGTACGGGATTCGAACCCGTGTTACCGCCGTGAAAGGGCGGTGTCTTAACCGCTTGACCAACGGGCCAGTTTGTCAAGTTTACTGTTTCCGTGAAGCTGACAAAAGTTATTATATACAGGTTGTCCCCCTTTTGTAAAGGGGATTTTTATTTTTTTTATTTTCTAACTATTCAACCCTCATCAGTACAACATTTTGACTGAAATATAATTTCAGTATTTAAATATAATATTGAAATTTCATGTCATACTCAATATACTGAAAATGAAGAAATAAGGAGGTATGTCACATGCAGCCATCTCAACTGCGTTCTTTGACAACAGAATCAAGAAACCCTAACACCATGAGAATTTCACAAGCAAGCCCGCTAGAAATACTCCAAATGATAAATGCGGAAGATATGAAGGTCGCTCAAGCCGTCAACCGTGTCCTTCCAGACGTAAAGACAGCAAGTGACTTGGCCTTTGAATCCATCTCGAATGGGGGCAGACTCATTTATCTAGGCGCTGGAACAAGCGGCAGAATTGGGGTAATGGATGCGGTCGAATGTCCACCTACCTATAGCATTTCACCTGATGTCATCGTAGGCATCATGGCCGGTGGAGACTCTGCCTTTTCACATGCAGCAGAAGATGTGGAAGACAGTGAAGAAGCTGGTCAAAAAGATTTAGAACACATTCACCTGACATCAAAAGATACGGTTGTCGGCATCGCGGCGAGCGGTAGAACACCCTATATCATTGGCGCTTTAAACTATGCTAGAACCATTGGAGCAAAAACAGTAGCCCTCAGCTGCAATGAACAAGCAGAGATTAGCGAACTAGCAGACTGCGCCATTGAAGTCGTCGTAGGACCAGAAGCCATCACTGGGTCAACACGAATGAAAGCCGCATCCGCTCATAAAATGATTTTAAATATGCTTTCCACCTCTGTCATGATCAGACAAGGCAAAGTATATGAAAACCTGATGGTAGATGTAAAAGTAAGCAATCATAAACTAAAAGAACGCGCCATCACCATCATTCAACATGTGACCAATGCTTCCTACGAACAAGCAGTAAAAGCCCTTGAAGCAGCCGATTTAGAAGTTAAAACAGCCATCGTCATGCTCCAAACCAAAACAGATAAAAAGACAGCCAAAGACCTGCTCAACAAAGCAGATGGTCACATCGACAAAGCCATCTTACGTCATCAATCTTAAAGGAGGAAACTCATGTCAGCAGGCGGACTCACCCTACTACACACAATGAAATCAAAGCTTCCCCAATCTGAAAAAATCATTGCAGACTATATCCTTGCCCATCCTGACAAAGTCATTAAAAGCACAGTGCATGAAATCAGTCAGGCTGCCGGTGCAAGCAGCTCTGCCGTCATCCGTCTCTGTAAGTCTCTCGGGCTGGATGGCTATCACGATTTGAAAATGCGGATCGCTGGAGACTTAATGCACACTGATAAACAAGGCTACCGGGATATCGAACAAGATGAACCACTTCAATCCATTATTCAAAAGACAGCAGGAAACACCATTCAATCGATCAAAGATACAGCCTCTATTTTAAATGTAGAAGCTTTAGAAAAAGCTGTGCAACTGCTGCTGAATGCAAACCAAATCCATTTTATCGGTGTGGGTGCATCTGGCATCGTCGCAGCTGATGCCCAGCAGAAATTTCTCAGAATCAATTATGCAGCCACCGCCTTCACTGACATGCACATCGCATCTACGGTCATCGCAAATGCTGGAAAGAATGACATTGTGTTCGGTATATCCTTCTCAGGAGAAACATTAGACATCATCCAAGCCCTTCAGCTCGCAAAAGAAAATAAAGTGAAAACCATTGCTTTAACACATCCAGGGCATACAAGCGTTTCTGCATTGTGTGATGTCCATCTATCAACGTCCGGTTCCAATGAAGCACCTTTTCGCAGTGCTGCCACTTCCTCTAGAATGGCACAGCTCTATTTAATCGATGTCTTGTTCCTCAGTTTAGCCTCCCGTCAATATGAACAGACAGCACAATATATTGACAAAACAAGGCATGCCATCCGCTCCATGAAACGAAAAACAAAGGGGGATTCAACATGAGTCATCAAAAAAAATATCAGCAGTTGGCGAAAGAAATCCTTTCACTCTGTGGTGGTTCTGAAAACATCTCTTCCCACACACATTGTATGACACGTCTCCGAATTACACCCATTGATCGTGAAAAAGTGCAAACCACCGCGATCAAAGAACTCGATGGCGTCATTGGCGTCGTCGAAGCTGAAACACTGCAAATCATTTTAGGCACAGGTGTTGTCAACCAAGTATCAAGTGCATTTGAACAACTGCTCAATGCCTCAGGTTCATATGACTTAAACAACGAAGCACAGAAAAACAAACAAGCCATTTCACAAAAGAACCGCACACCATTCAAGCTGTTCTTACGGCGGATCGCCAGCATTTTCATTCCCATTATTCCAGCACTCGTTGCATCGGGTCTTATAACCGGTATTACAAAAGCGGTCGTGCAAGCAGGCTGGCTCGATGAAAAATCTCAAGCTGCGATTATCCTAACCGTTATAGGCTCAGGCTTGTTTGCTTATCTCGGTATATTAGTAGGAACAAACGCCGCAAAAGAATTTGGTGGCTCTCCTGCATTAGGCGCATTAGCAGGTATTCTCATCATTAACCCAGCTGCCGCTGATATTATGTTATTTGGCACTAATATTCTACCAGGTAGAGGCGGACTTATCGGTGTTCTTCTTGCAGCTATTTTTATGGCACTTGTTGAAACCCGGATCAGACGCTTCGTCCCGCAATCACTCGATATCATTGTCACACCAACCATCACACTACTCATTACAGGCATTTTCACGTACGTTATCTTCATGCCAGTCGGCGGATTTATATCTGATGCCATCACCTCTGGACTTACTTATCTATTAAACATTGGCGGTATTTTTGCCGGATTTGTTCTTGGTGCGACCTTCCTTCCTCTTGTTGTCACTGGACTTCACCAAGGCCTAACACCTATTCATATGGAACTGATTAATTCAATTGGAGATGACCCGCTTCTGCCAATCCTCGCTATGGGAGGCGCAGGACAGGTCGGTGCTGCTTTTGCCATTTATATGAAAACAAAAAAGAAAAAGCTGAAAAGAGCCATTGCAGGCGGACTTCCTTCAGGAATGCTTGGAATTGGAGAACCGCTCATTTTCGGTGTCACACTCCCGCTCGGAAGACCCTTCCTCACTGCTTGTCTCGGCGCAGGAATCGGCGGAGCATTTCAAGCCTATTTCCAAATCGCCACTAAAGCAATCGGGGTATCAGGTCTCCCATTAACCTTTATCGTTCACACACATCAAATGCTGCTTTACTTAATAGGTCTCTTCATTGCATATGTCGCTGGATTTATCTTCACATACTTATTCGGATTTCATGATGATATGGCTGTTGAATTCGAGGAAAATAAGCAATAGGAGGTCTAGCTCTTGAAAAAATATTTTCTCATCATCACAAGTCTGTTCATGCTCCTAGGGTTACCAGTACAAACATTTGCAACTAGCTCCCATCCTGTATCGTCTTTGTCTAAAACAGCACCTGAAGAATATCCCGTCTTAAAAAAAGCAAAACGACCGGAACAAGTAGGTTTTTCTTCTAGGCAGCTTAGGAAGGTTGATCACATGATTCAAAACGATATCAAAGCAGGGTTCCCGGGGGCAGCACTCATCATTATCAAGGATGGTCAGATCGTCCATCAAAAAGCCTATGGCTACAGACAAAAATATAAAGGGACAACAGAACTCAAATTCTATAAGAAAATGAAAAAGAACACACTGTTCGATTTGGCATCCAATACAAAAATGTATGCCACCAACTATGCCCTGCAAAAGCTAGTATATGAACAAAAACTAGATGTAAATGAAAAAATACAAACCATCCTGCCTGACTTTCAAGATGAACCAGATGCAAAGGTAACCGGCAAAGATCAGCTTCGAGTCAAGGATCTTCTCACCCATTCTGCCGGACTGCCTTCCAGTGTTTTATTTTATAGCAAAGAGCAAGCGGTCTCTTTTTTCTCTCAAGATAGACAAACAACCATGAAATGGCTGCCAAAGGTGCCTCTGCAATACAAGCCAGGCACTCAGCATATTTATAGTGATATTGATTACATGCTGTTAGGCATGATCATTGAGAAAAAAACCGGTATGCCACTTGATCAATATGTAGAGTCAACGATTTATCGACCGCTTGGTCTAAAACATACCATGTTCAATCCGCTGAAAAAGGGATTCAAGCCAAAGCATTTTGCAGCAACCGAGCGTCTAGGCAATACAAGAGATGGTGTCATTGATTTTGAAAACATTCGCAGGTATACCTTGCTAGGTGAAGTCCACGATGAGAAAGCCTATTACTCAATGGCAGGTGTCTCCGGACATGCTGGACTTTTCTCTAATACATCAGATATGGCCGTACTGCTTCAGCTGATGCTCAATAAAGGAGGCTATGGGAAAACAACCATCTTTGACCAAGCTTCTATCGATCTCTTTACGGAATCATCAGACACGAACCCAACTTACGGGCTAGGCTGGCGGAAAAACGGCAATACTGACATGGAATGGATGTTTGGGAAATACGCAAGTAAAGAAGCGTATGGACACACAGGCTGGACCGGAACGATGACTTTGATTGATCCAAAACACAATCTAGGCGTCGTCTTGCTGACAAATAAAAAACATTCACCCGTCGTTTCACCTGAAGTCAACCCAAATCAATTTGAAGGTGACCTTTTCCCAACTGGTACTTATGGAAGCATCATGACCGCAATCTACGAATCTTTTAAGTAAAAGGAGGAATTCGATGTTAAAAGCTCTGTTCCCCGCTGCACTCGTTTTGGCCCTGCTCACCTCTTCCATTCCAACGGAAAAGGTGAGCTCCGCCCCTCTCCCAACTGCCAAACAAATGGTTCAGGACATGTCCTTGGATGAAAAAATTGGCCAAATGCTCATGCCAGACTTTCGCAATTGGCAAGCAGAAGGTGCATCCGCTCCTACAGGCTTCACAAAAATGAATAAAGAAGTCTCTCACCTTGTAGAGAAATATCATTTAGGCGGTGTCATCTTATTTGCAGAAAATGTCGTTGATACGAAACAAACCGTCAAACTCACACATGAATTTCAACAAGCATCACCCAACATTCCTTTACTCATTTCCATTGATCAAGAAGGCGGAATCGTCACAAGACTACAAAAGGGAACACATTTCCCAGGAAATATGTCGATTGGTGCCTCTCGAAGTAAGAAAAATGCTTATGACACTGGTAAAATCATCGGCAAAGAATTAAACGCTCTAGGTATCAATACAAATTTCTCTCCTGTTCTTGATGTAAATAATAACCCGAATAACCCCGTCATTGGTGTCCGTTCCTTTAGCTCTGACCCTGAACTTGTCACGAGACTTGGTCTGCAAACCATGAAAGGACTTCAAAAGGAAAAGACCATTTCCACATTAAAGCATTTCCCGGGACATGGTGATACAGCTGTTGATAGTCACTACGGACTTCCGCTTGTCGAACATGATCTAGATCGTCTTAAAAAGGTGGAGCTGTATCCGTTTCAACAAGCAATCAACGCAGGGGCAGATATGGTCATGACTGCTCATGTTCAATTCCCAGCCATTGATGACACAACTTATAAAAGCAAAAAAGATGGCGAGGACATTATGGTTCCAGCAACCTTATCAAAAAAAGTCATCACAAACTTATTAAAAGAAGACATGGGCTTTCAAGGAGTGGTTGTAACAGACGCCCTCAACATGAAAGCGATTGCAGATAACTTCGGACAGGAAGAAGCTGTGGTAATGGCTATTAAAGCAGGCGTCGACATTGCCCTCATGCCAGCACCTGTCACGTCCTTAAAGACAGAAAAAAACCTAGAGAATGTGTTCAATGCTTTAAAAAGAGCAGTTCTCACAAACGAAATTCCAATGTCCCAGATCAATCAATCTGTCGAAAAAATCCTTCAATTAAAGATCAAACGCGGCATCATTTCCGCCAATAAATCAGTAAGCCTTGAGAAGAAAATCAAAAAAGCCACACAGCTCGTTGGTCAAAAGTCGCACCGAAAAGCAGAACAAGAAATGGCACGTGAAGGAATCACTCTACTCAAAAACAACGACAAAACCTTGCCTTTTAAGCCTAAAAAGAATGACAAAATCGTACTCATGGCACCATACGAAGATCAAACAAAAGCAATGTCCGTCACAATTGAATCTCTGATCAAACAGAAAAAGATCAAACCTGTGCGTATCCAATCATACGCATTTGCAGATAAGAGCTTCTCCAAAGAAACAGCCAAACTCATTCAAGATGCTGACTATGTCATTACCGGCTCTTACGTTGTCCAAAATGACCCGGCTGTGAATGATGGCGTCATTGATGACGGTGTACAGGATCCGAAAAAATGGGCAACGGCCTTCCCTCGTGCTGTCATGAAAGAAGCAGCAGCACAAAACAAAAAATTGGTCATCATGAGTCTTAGAAACCCTTATGATGCTGCAAATTTCGAGGAAGCCGACGCCTTACTAGCTGTGTACGGTTTTAAAGGCTACTCAAACGGACAATTCAATCAACCGAATATTCCTGCGGGACTAGAAGTGATTTTTGGAGCTGCCTCACCTAAAGGGAAATTGCCCGTCGCTATCCCATCAGTCACTCATCCTAATCAAACCCTTTACCCATTTGGCTATGGACTCAATTTAAAAGGCAAACAGATCAAATAGGAGGGATTCTCTTGAAAAAGACAGCAAGCTTGATACTCGCTAGCATTCTCATGATCAGCACATTGACCGCCGCCTCCCCCGCAGATTCAGAACGAACAGATACAAAAGGAAAAAAAGCAACAGCCAAAACAGGTATCGAAACATTACTCTCAAGTAACCTCTCTTGGCTTAAAGGGAAAAAAGTAGGGCTTATTACGAATCCTACAGGCATTGATGCAAACATGAAAAGCAGTGTCGATCTGCTATTTGAACACCCCGATATTAAACTGACTGCCTTGTATGGGCCTGAACATGGCGTCCGTGGTGATGCACAAGCAGGAGAAGGCGTCGAATCGTATACTGACGAAAAAACAGGCCTGCCTGTTTACTCTCTTTATGGAAAAACAAGAAAGCCAACTCCTGAAATGCTCAAAAATGTAGATGTCCTGCTATTTGATATTCAAGACGTTGGTGCTCGTTATTACACCTATATTTACACGATGGCGTATGCAATGGAAGCAGCTAAGGAAAACAACATTCCATTTGTTGTCTTAGATCGTCCAAACCCAATAGGCGGGCTAAAAGTAGAAGGACCCGTATTAGAGCCAGAACACGCCTCTTTTGTAGGTCTCTATCCCATCCCATTAAGACATGGGATGACAACTGGAGAACTTGCATACATGTTTAACAAAGAGTTTCATATCAACGCTGATGTAAAAGTGATCAAAATGAAACATTGGAAACGATCCATGACGTTCGATGACACGAAGCTGCCGTTCGTCCTCCCTTCACCTAACATGCCGACCGTTGACAGTACCTTTGTTTACCCAGCAACAGGATTAATCGAAGGCACAAACGTTTCTGAAGGCAGAGGAACGACAAAACCGTTCGAACTCATTGGCGCTCCATATATCAATAGCAATGAGCTAGCAGATCATTTAAATGGGTTAAAACTAAAAGGCGTTCAATTTAGACCTGTCTCATTTACCCCTACCTTTTCAAAACATGCCGGGACTTTGTCTCACGGGGTACAGCTTTATGTCACAGACCGAAAATCATTCGAAGCAGTCAAAACAGGTCTATCCATCATCAAAGCAATACATGACTTGTATCCTAATGACTTTCAATTCCTACAAACAGGCAGCTTTGATAAACTCATCGGGAATAGCTGGATCAAAGAAGAAATCAATAAAGGCACTTCCATCAAACACATCATGAAACAATACCACCATGATCTAAAGACATTCGAAAAGAAACGGAAGAAATACCTCATCTATTAATCGCAAAAAAGCCTCCACCTTAAAGGTTGGAGGTTTTTTCATGATAAAGACTTAGTCACAGCAGGTACTTTCAGCTCGAAACGATGAAGTAAAAAGCCAAACAAGGCTGCAAGCACTTGCTGAAACAGCATGCCAATCACGACAGGAACAGCAACAGCAGGCGGGAAAAAGCTAATGGCAAGCACAGCACCCGCGCTAATGTTCCGCATACCGCCCGTATACACAATCGCCACAATTTCTCCTTGGGTACATTTCATCGCCTTTCCAATCAACCACGCAAAAGCATACCCACTCATTGCAATGAAAAAGACAGTCGCTGCTTTGCTAAAAAATGCAGCATCCAGTTCACGCAAATATGGGGCGACAACAGAACTGTTAATCGATACGACAACAAACAAGCCTAATTTTGAAAAAGGAGCCAAGGTCTGACTCATTGCTTTTGTCACCGATGGCTTTGCATACTGACGAACGAGCATCCCTAAAATAGAGGGCAACACCACCATACCGAATAGTCCTTTCATGATCGCCACCATGTCCATATGGACCTGTGTACCAACGAAGATTGACAAGCTTACTGGCACAATCAATGGCGAAAGCAATGTATCAATTAATATGATAGATAACGTTAACCCCACATTCCCTTTATACATTGCCGCCCATATTAAACTAGACACACCTGTCGGAATCACCATCGCAAGCGTCAAACCGGTGATCGTCATAGCATCACCTGCAAATATCAAATGCCCCGCCGACCATGCATAAAGGGGCATCAGCACATGCAAAATCATAAACGATAAAATCAAAGGCAATGGATGCATCACCGTATGTTTTAAAGCTGAAAAAGTAGATGACAAGCTCCCTGAAAATGTCATCACAGCAAACACCCAAGGCACCAAAAAGGTGAAATCTTTTAAATACGCCGCCAATAATACACCAAGTAGCACGCTGACAGGCGTAATGAGCGGCATCATCCGGCCGAGCACCTGATTCAAACGGACAAGCATGCCGGCCACCTCCATCCTTCACTTTCTTCCTTGTTCTATTGTAACAAACAGAACAGTCTCTTTAAGATCCGATCACTTGTTTCATAAGTTTTTGACTAGACGTATCCATTCCAACTACGTCCACTTCTACACCAGCTGTACGATATTTTCCCTTCACACGTTCAATTGCGGCCACACCTGATTCGTCCCATATACGCGCTTCAGACAAATCAATCACAACCGTGTTCAGGTCGTTTCCATGATGGAAGGCTTGAATCAATTCAGTCACGGAAGCAAAGAAAATTTGACCCTTAATTCGGTAAACCCATGTACCAGCTTGGCTTTCTGTAGAGGTAATATGCAGTTTTGATATTTTAGCCACAAAGAATACGGCACTAAGCAGCACCCCTGCAAAAACACCCTTGGATAAATCATGAGTGAACACCACCGTCACGACCGTGACAAGCATCACAAGAGAATCTGTTTTTGGGTTCTTTTTCAGCTGCTGGAATGAACTCCAATCAAAGGTACCAATAGAAACCATGATCATGACAGCAACAAGAGCAGCCATTGGAATTTGAACAACCACATCACCAAGCACAAAAATCAATACCATTAAAAATGCACCAGCCACAAAGGTAGAAAGCCGGCCTCGTCCCCCTGCCTTTGTATTAATCACAGATTGACCAATCATCGCACAGCCAGCCATACCGCCAAAAAATCCTGCCACCACATTGGCAATTCCTTGGCCTCTCGCTTCCTTATTTTTACGACTAGACGTTTCCGTCATATCATCTACAATTTGTGCTGTTAATAAAGATTCAAGTAAACCAACCATCGCAAGTGCTAAGGAATAAGGAAAAATGATAGCAAGTGTTTCCCAGCTAAACGGTACATTGGGAATAAGAAAAGTTGGCAAAGAGCTAGGAAGCTCTCCCATGTCTCCAACCGTTCTGACATCAATATGCCCAAATACAGCAATCATCGTCATCACAATAATTGCAATAAGTGGAGAGGGAATAACTTTTGTGACCATCGGCAATACATAAATGATCAACAATGCTCCACCTGTCATGACATACATAGCCATGGATTCCCCAACGAAATGCGGCAGCTGTGCCATGAAGATCATAATTGCCAATGCATTAACAAAACCAACCATCACAGACCTCGGAATAAATTTCATCAGACGAGAAACACGACACATTCCAAACACAATTTGAATCAGGCCTGTTAAAATCGTAGCCGCAAACAAGTACTGCAATCCATGATCGGCTACCAAATTAACCATAACCAGAGCCATAGCCCCTGTAGCGGCCGAAATCATACCTGGCCGTCCACCAACAAACGAAATGACAATGGCAATACAAAACGAAGCATACAACCCAATCTTTGGATCAACGCCCGCAATAATCGAAAACGCAATCGCCTCAGGAATTAAAGCCAGAGCCACTAAAATACCCGCCAGCACATCCTGACGCACATATCCAAACCATTCTTGCTTTACAAATAAATCTTTCAAACCATCTACTCCTTTTTATATACATACCGTACAAGGAAAAAGAAGGCGAATAAAACCCGGAGATACAGAAAGGAACAAACAATAACCATTCAATTTCGGGGAAAAAGAGGAACGTACAGAGTCTTTTGTTAGAGAGGATTATCTTCACTTTAGTAAGAATATAAGAAAGGAACTAAGGAATCAAGCACAAAAAGAAGGAATGTATAGAAAATTGATACAAGGCTTACTTACCAATCGATTTATTCCATTCATGAGTCTATTGTCTATTTGTCACTGAGCATGTCCAACATTTAAAACAAACAACAAAAGCCCCTATATAAAAGGGGCTTTTGGTTGATTAACGTAATAATTGAAGTACATTTTGCGGCTGTTGATTCGCTTGTGCAAGCATAGCTTGAGACGCTTGAGAAAGAATGTTGTTCTTTGTGAACTCACTCATTTCTTTCGCCATGTCAACGTCACGAATACGAGACTCAGCAGCAGTTAAGTTTTCAGCAGATGCACCCAAGTTGTTAATCGTGTGCTCTAGACGGTTTTGCACTGCACCAAGTTTTCCACGTTGAGCAGATACTTGGTTAATAGCTGCATCAACAATACTTAGTTGAGTATCAAAACCAACGTCAGTAGCATCTGCTGCATTATCAGCAAACTTTCTTACATCGATGTCTTTAATCGCTTGATTCGCTACAATTCCATTAGCACCTTTCACTCCCAATGCATCTGTACTCATTTTATCAATATGAACTGAGATTTGTTGAGTTGCATTAGCACCGATTTGGAACACTAAAGCATTACCACTTGCTGGAACTGCAGGTGTACCTGTATCTGGATCATCTGGATCTGTCGGCGGAATTGCTGGTGTTCCTGGGGTTCCTTTAAACGAACCATCTAATAATTTTTTACCGTTAAACTCTGTACGATTTGAAATTCCATCTACTTCTTCTTGTAAAGCTTTAATTTCATCTTGGATAGATTGAAGGTCAGACTCTTTATCCTGTGTACCAGTATTTCCAGCTTGAACGACTAGTTCACGAACACGTTGAAGGATTGAGTGAGTTTCAGTCAATGCCCCCTCAGCTGTTTGGATAAGAGAGATACCGTCCTGTGCGTTTTTTGAAGCCATTTCTAATCCGCGGATTTGTCCACGCATTTTTTCAGAGATTGCAAGACCTGCTGCGTCATCTCCTGCACGGTTGATTTTAAGACCAGAAGAANGCCATTTCTAATCCGCGGATTTGTCCACGCATTTTTTCAGAGATTGCAAGACCTGCTGCGTCATCTCCTGCACGGTTGATTTTAAGACCAGAAGAAAGCTTCTCCATGTTCTTTTGGCTCGCACCGTTGTTAGCAGATAAACGGTTCAGTGTGTTAAGTGCCGCGATATTGTGGTTAATTCTCATTTCCTATTACCTCCATGTAATTTTTTTCGAGCTTGTCTACAAAGTCCATTTAGATGAGAAGCTCTTCCTTAGAATTTCCGATTTCTAAGGCATGTGTACAGTAATAATGCAGATCACCTTTTGGCTCTCTAACTTTACTACTATCTGCAACACCAGTTATGGCAATAATCATGAAAACTCCTTCTATTAATACTCACCATAACAATGAGTAGCGTGTTACCTACTATAGACAGACCTACCACATATTTTAGTTTGTGGAAATTGTTTATTTCACAAATTCGACACATTTAAAATGCATAAAAGGAAGATGAAATTCTATCAACTACATTTTCAGGAGGAGAAACATAATTAGTGTAAAATTGTGTGGAAACAACACTTTTTCGTATACCCTAGAATCACTCGATAAAGTAACAGAGAAAGAAAAAGGTTTTTGAGAGAAGGATTCACTTCAAAAAAAGAACGATGAAAAATAACATCAAAAAAAGCCCCTGTTCTCTATGATCAGAGGCTTTACCTTTTTCTCTTTTTCAATGCTTTTTGAAGAGCTGCTTTTATCTTCGAACCGTTCCATCTTTTATATGGCACAACGTTGACCAATGGAATGCCTTGCTCTGTCATCAACTAGACGAATTAGCATTGTACGTTCTCAACTACCTTTTTATATTTAAATAAATAGTGGGAGCGATTCGCAAAAAAGCACGATATAAGAAAATTCATTTGCATGATATGTGTCATACTCATGCTACTATGCTAATAAATCAAATCGGCAAAATATCTGGGTTTAATATCAAATCTGTCTATCATCGTTTAGGTCATGCAGAAGCTATATCAAACTTATTGCAAATTTGATAATGCGTCCCCATTGCGTCCCCTAGCAATTAAAAAAGACATAAAAAAAAGCCTTCTCATCATCGAGAAACCTTGTCAGAACAATATTTAGAGGAAAGCTTCCAAGCGGGCTCGAACCGCTGACCTCTTCCTTACCATGGAAGTGCTCTACCTACTGAGCTATGGAAGCATGGCTCCGCAGGTAGGACTCGAACCTACGACCGATCGGTTAACAGCCGATAGCTCTACCACTGAGCTACTGCGGAATGGATAAAGTAACTTCTTCCATTGGAAGGATATAAACAAAAAGCTTGGCGGCGTCCTACTCTCACAGGGGGAAACCCCCAACTACCATCGGCGCTGAAGAGCTTAACTTCCGTGTTCGGTATGGGAACGGGTGTGACCTCTTCGCTATCGCCACC
>NZ_LMRK01000009.1:0-64196 GCF_001426125.1 Bacillus sp. Leaf49
AAAGCTAGGATAGGTGTGTGGGAGGCCTTTTTCATGTTTTTCCTTCAATCTCATCTATCATAATGATGGTGAAAATAAAAAAGATTGTAGAAAAACATGAGTTTCTCTACAATCTGAGGGCTAAACTCGGTTTAGCCCTTTTTGGTGTATCATCATTTATTCTGTTTTGGAGAACGTTAAGCCGATATGAGCAAGTGCCTGCGGTAAATCCTTACGAATGGTAATGTCTTTAAATGAAATATTCGATTGAATCGCACTCAGCGCAAGGTCTTGCTTAATTCCTGTTAAAACAGCTGAAATGCCTAAAAGTCTTAACGTTTGCGCATAGCTGACCAAGTATTGAATGCTTTGTTCATTGAGTCGTTTTGTCCCTGAAACATCAATGACCAAATGAGAGAGCGACAGCCTGTAGCTTTCCTGTAAAATGGTTTCTAAAATATGCTGCGCACGTGTCTCTTCGATATCACCAAGAAGAGGGAGCACGGCGACACCGTCAACAACAGGTACGATCGGTACAGATAATTGCTGAATCTGCCGATTGGCCTGGTCGAGTTCTAAGACGTAACTCAACAAAGATGCCATCGTTTCAAACATATGAACATGCTCTTCTGTAAATTGCTGCGGCCTTAGATCAAGTCCACAAATTGTTCCATAGTTCGTACCATCAGTAAAATCGATGGGAACCCCAATAAATGAGCCGCCTTGCAGCTGTTTCGTGACGTCTAAGTTTTTTGAACGCTCGTCCAAGCGGATATCAGGGATCAACAGCGTATCGCGATGATCGACCGCCAGCTTGCAAAATGTCTTCTCGTAAGGATTTTCTTCCCCTTCTTCAAGAAGCTGCTCGTCATGATTTAGCACCTTCACAATCTGATTGGTGTTTTGATCATTTTTAGCAATAAACAGTGTATTCACATGAATGAATTGACTCATCATGTTTAAAATACTTGTAGAAGCATCATGAAAATTGCGAAACTGTTTTAATAGTTGTTGACGAGGCATGGATTAGGACTCCTTGTAGCTCCGATCAATGGCCGGAACAATAGTTGATTTGTCTCTATCATACAAAATCAAACGAGAAATAGATATACTTTAATGCGCAAATCGTGCGAGATCAAAAAGACTGCCGATCCGGAGATCTGACAGTCTGCTGATTAAATGGAGACAGGCACCGTGGACATAGAGAAAAATTCCTCATATAAGGCTTGAACGGCTTCTTTTTCTTGAGCCGCTTTGACGCCAAACATCATGCTCACCTCTGAAGAGCCTTGGTTGATCATTTCAATATTCACTTTGGCTTTTGACAGCGCTTTTGCCGCTCTTGCTGTTGTACCAACATTATGACGCATCGCTTCTCCTACGACCATAATAAGCGAGAGGTTCCGTTCTAGAACCACTTCATCTGCATCAAGCACAAGCTTTAATCGGTCTAAAAGCTCTTGTTCAATCTGCTGCTCCTCCAGCTGATCCTGCCTTAAAATAATGGTCATATCATCAATGCCAGAAGGCACGTGTTCATACGTAAGTCCATATTCCTCTAACGTTTGCAACACCTTACGTCCAAAGCCCACTTCTCGGTTCATCAAATACTTACTGATATAAATACTGCAAAATCCATTGTCTGATGCGATTCCCACAACAGGGCCATTCGTATGATCCCGTTGATTTACAATTTTCGTGCCTTTGGCCGCTGGATTATTGGTGTTCTTAATCTGAACAGGAATGCCTGCCCGAAAGGCTGGAATAAGTGCCTCATCATGAAATACAGAAAAACCCGCATAGGACAGTTCACGCATTTCACGATACGTCAGCTCTGTGATTTCCTTTGGTTCATGAACGATCGTTGGATTGACGGCGTAGACTGCATCCACATCCGTAAAGTTTTCATACACATCTGCCTTCAGTCCATTTGCCAAAATGGAGCCGGTAATGTCTGATCCACTGCGGGAAAAAGTGACGATATCACCCGCTAGACTAAAACCGAAAAAGCCAGGGAACACAATGATGCCAGAGCGTTCTCTTAATTTGTACAAATGATCATACGATTCTGGAAGGACTTGCGCTTGACCAGGCTCGTCGCTGACAAATAGACCGGCTTCTTTTGGATTCACATAGTGCGCTTCGACGCCTTGATGCTGAAAGTAGGCTGCAATCAGCTTTGCGTTATTATCTTCACCGCTTGCTTTAATCGCATCAAGATAACGCTCAGGATGAGAAGAATCAGCCTGTAATAACGTGTTTACATCTTGCCGGATGGTGTCAATAATGTCATCACCTAACCCCAGCTCATCCGCAATCGAGGCATATCGCTCGATGACAGCTTCTTGTAAGTCGTGTGCTTCACCTAAACGTAAATATTGTTCACCGCAGCTAATTAATAGATCGGTGACCTTCGTATCCGTTGAATGCCGTTTTCCTGGTGCGGAAACAACGACTGCTTTTCGAGCTGGATCTGCTGTGACAATGTCAAATACCTTTTGCAGCTGCTTGCCAGAAGCAAGAGAACTGCCACCAAATTTAACGACCTTCAATGCATACATCTCCTATAGTAAAAATTTTCTCACAAATTGAATAGTTTCTATTATCAACTCTTTTCTTCAAATTATCAAGGTTTTTCTTCTCTGAATGAACAAATGTATTTTTGGGGAGGACGTTATGTGTGAATAGATGAAAAAAGAGCCGGCGATATGCCGAGCTCTTTGTCTTTATGAAGAAGAGGACGAAGAAGATAGCTCCTGCTTCATCACTTTGTTTTTACGTTTTTCTTTTAAGAAGAATGAAAGGACGAGTCCAATGACCGCAATAGCACCAGACACGATAAATGACGTATTCATGCCATGAACGGCTGACTTCATTGGATCGGATAATGCTGCATTGGCAGCAGAGCTGCTCATAATGGAGACAAGCACAGCCGTCCCGATAGAGCCGCCCATTTGTCTCATCGTATTATTCATTGCTGTCCCGTGCGGAATCAAATGCGGTGGTAACGAGTTAATACCGGCTGTTGTCAGCGGCATCATGATCATCCCAACCCCGATTAAGCGAAGCGTGTAGGCCACTGTAATGAGGGTAATCGATGAATCAAGGCTCAGCATCATAAATGGCAGGGAAGTGACAGCTAATATCGTAAACCCGCCTAGAGCCAGCCCTTTACCGCCTACTTTGTCAAAAATTCGTCCGATAATCGGTGATAGGAATCCCATAAAGAGAGCCCCTGGCAATAAGATCAGTCCTGTATCAAGGGCAGATAACCCTCTGACATTCTGCGTATAGAGCGGCAGAATCGTCTCTGTTCCAATCAGTAAAGCAAAGACGAGCATACCGAGGAAGGTCGTTAAGCTAAAGATTGCAAACTTAAAGACGCCAAACTCAAGCATCGGTCTTTTCAAATTCGACTGACGCAGGATAAAGAAGAACAAGCTCACAGCGCCGACAATGAGTGAAATCAGAACGGTCGCACTCGTCCAGCCATACGTTCCGACACTTGAAAATCCGTACAGCAGTCCGCCGAATCCGAAGGAAGACAGGATCACCGATAAGACATCGATACGAGTGTCTCTTTGCTGTGTGACATTTTTCATTAAGAAGAAAGCAAGAATGAGATCAATAATACCGATTGGAAGAACAATATAGAATAAGAACTTCCAGCTAAAGGAATCGACAATCCAGCCGCCAAGTGTTGGTCCAAGCGCCGGTGCGAATGAAATCACTAGTCCGACCATACCCATGGCTTGCCCGCGTTTTTCTTTTGGGAAAATGGTTAAAAAGATCGTTTGCATGAGCGGCATCAAAATCCCTGCGCCAGCTGCCTGCACGATACGTGCTGCAAGTAGCACCGGGAAATTCGTGGCGAACGAAGCAAGAATGGTACCTGCTGTAAAAATGCTAAGAGCCGTTAAGACTAAGGAACGGCTTGAAAATTTCTCAATTAAAAAGGCCGTAATTGGGATGAGAATCCCGTTTGTCAGCATAAAGGCTGTGGTCAGCCATTGGCCTTTACTGACATCGATATTGAATTCCTCCATGATATGCGGGATCGCTGGAATGAGAAGCGTTTGGTTTAAGATCGCAACGAACGCCCCAACGAGGAAAATCCCAACAATCACAGACCGGTTATACGATGTTGTTGATTGGTTCATATTATCCCTTCTTTATCTATAAAATAATGCTTTTCAGCTGTGACACGTTTTGAGATAAAACGCTGTGTTTGCCTAAATAATCAAGCAATGAGCTGATTAAAAAGGTTCTCGGTTGGTCCTTTGACAGTTCTTGACTCAGCAGTTCAAACGCAGAGAGGAGATCGTCCTTTTCTTCTCCATTTGAGAGTGTGTGAAGCTCTTGTTTCATCTTTGTTAAGTACGAGATGACAAGCTTTTCTTCATCATATTCTTCCTGTGTGGAAAGCAAATAAGAGTCCATCAGCTGATCTGTTAACACAGGCTCAATGGAGCAAGGCTTTATTGATACACGGTCCATCACACCGATGATCATTTCGGCGGCATTTTCTAATTGGATGTTCTTGTGCTCAATCGCCAACATCAAGATGAATTCTCTCATTAATCCGTTGAGGACAATCACAAGATCCCACACATAAGGCGCAACAGATTCACCATATGTGCTTAAAATGATGTCTCTGTGCCGCTGCATGATAATGGAGCGTGTCTCACGTAAATGCTTAATGACGATGGGCGAATGCTGTGAAAAAGCTTCAAAGGACAGCATATTCAAAAATTTATGATTCTCTTTAAACTCTTCAAGCTCAAGCTTAATCTTTTTTGTGAATTTTTCCTTTTTGGACAGCGTCGTTTCGGAATGAATGATCTGAGAAATCTCTCTCATTTTGCGCTGATTGTATTTAATCAGTTCCAATAGAAGAGCTTCCTTTGAATCAAACAGTTTATAAATAGACGCTTTTGATATTTTACAGGCATCAGCAATTGACTGCATGGAGACACTCATATAGCCTTTTTGAGAAAATAATTTCTTCGACACCCGCAAAATCTCTTCTTGCTTTTCGTTCATCTTCATAAGTCCTTTCCGAATCGGCAAAACCATATGGTCACAATGGAAACCGAGTGGTCACTTTTGCTATGATAACAAAACCAATGGCACATGACAAGAAAATGAACTTAAAAAAATACCTGTCCCAATGACAGGTATTTATCCTTCCGCATGTGCGGCATATATGTGGATCTGTCCGTTACGTTCGATGATCAAAAGGTCTTCCCGCTCCTTGACAGAGTAAATAGGTGTTCCTTTTTTCAACCGAGAAGCTGTTCCATGTTCAAAATGTGTGGCAGCTGTTTTCTGAATGACACCTACTTGCTGATGTTTTGTTACATTTAATGATTTTGTCCAATCTATGTTTGTTTCATAGATCGTTTCTTCCCATTGAAATAAATCTGCCTGTGGATCGAGAGCTAATAACTCTTCTGCACTAGGTGGTTTTGACT
The DNA here is from genome assembly GCF_001426125.1 of Bacillus sp. Leaf49. NCBI lineage: Bacteria > Bacillati > Bacillota > Bacilli > Caryophanales > Bacillaceae > Bacillus > Bacillus sp. Leaf49. Next base: position 5,454 of record NZ_LMRK01000009.1, read on the forward strand.
CAAATTGCTGAACAGATTGGCAGGCGCATAAGCTCGTTGCCAATAAGAGCATGAATAAGCAAGTCCATATTATACGTGTCAAATAAGGTTCTTCCCTTCAAAATAGTGTCTATGAGTCATAGTCGTTTCCAAAGGTTGTCGCGTTACAATGTCATAGGCGAGTAACGAGATTGTATGTTAGAACAAAATACGATACATTTATCGTATGAATAATCCAAATCATCCAACCCAAGAAAACATGAGACTCATTTCTGTGCTGCAAGCATTGGCTGACCCTGTTCGGCTGGAAATTGTCCGCTGCTTAGCAGAAGCGGGTGAGAGGACATGTGGTACGTATCATATGAACATTGCCAAATCCACGCTGTCGCATCACTTTAAAGTACTAAGAGAGGCAGGCATCGTGAAAGTGAGAATTGACGGGAAGCACCGTTACTACTCTCTCAGAAAGGATGACATTGATACCGCTTTTCCAGGCCTCTTGTCATCCGTATTAGCTGTAGACAAGGAGCGGTGGTAAGAGAATTTTGCATCAATAAATGACAAATCCCCAAGGCATTGTAACCTTGGGGATTTGTGATGCGTCTCGTGTAAAACGGAATTAGGCCATTGAATGATCCATAGACAGATGGATAATCTCATAAGTGTGAATTTGCTTCTCTATATTCACTGGCAATGAGTCTAGAAAAGAATATTTGACGCATTTCCATTTATCGGGGTTATATACGATGACTTCCCCCTTATTGTCGTTAAAATGGGAAAAGAGATGAGCGATATCTAGGTTTTCCAGGCAATCAGTAGGATGAATCGTCACATACTCTTCAAGAACGAATGTGCTACGATGAAAATCATCTGTTAAATGAACGGAATACGTGATGCCAATATTGATTTGTTTCCAGCCAAAAGAACGTAAAATATGATCAAATGACCCCTTAAACACAAAATCCGTCATGCCCTCAGATTGTTTCCAAATATACAATGGGCAATAGCCATTGTGTAAACTCCTATGTTTGTCTTTTTCAGTGATCAAATAAGCTTTAAATAATAAATCCTGATATCCATCTGTTTTCCATCCATTGTTTCGTACTCTTTTTCTAATGATATTCATATCATAATCTGCAGGCAGATCCACATGATATTGCATGGCATGCATAGAAACACTCCCTTTCAATAGCCATCATAATCGACTTCAAACCAGTTGAATAATACATATTTGTGTTATTGTTATCACAAAAAGTGATAGGTGATCATGTTGAATATAAATGATTTGATTATTTTTATAGAGGTGTATCAAAAAGAATCGATTAATCAAGCGGCTAAAGCTTTAGGGTATGCGCAATCCAATATTTCTCAAAGAATCAAAGCGCTTGAAACTTTATATGATGCAACATTTTTTATCCGGCATCATCATGGAATCAGTTCAACAGGACAGGGGGATTTATTTTATCAATACGCTCAAAAAATCGTAAAAGAAACGAAGGACATTCAACAAAAATTGACTTCAAAGAAAAAGACCGTTTTATGCTCTGAGCTTCTATTTACCGTTTTATACGAGCAGCATATTTTAGAGGATATTCAAGCCACTGATTTTATCATTGCTTCATCAAGTACGATCAACAAAAAATTAACAGAGGATGTGTATGATCAAATTATTTCTTTTAATCAAATGGAAAAAGCGGAATATCAATTAAAAGAGGTAAAGAGCTTGGCATTGAACGTATATGGAAAATCTAAAGAGATATACGATGATGATATTTCATTGGTCGTGAATCGTGATCAGCTTTGCCCATTAAGACATGAGGCCAGACGTATGCTGGGTGATCGAACCCTATTTGAGTTAGATTCGTTTGAAGGAATGATCAAAATCGTTGAATAGGGAGATGGTATTGCGTTACTTCCACCCAACTTAAAAAGCCTTCAAACACTCGTGAAATTGCTAGAAAAAAATATTCACATCAACTATTACGTTTATGAAAGAATGTGATCGTAACACTCCTCTGTGGGTTTAGTCCCGTCAAAGGAGCGCCACGATTCATCTACATGAGCTGTTTTATTTCCCATAAATCGAGTCATACAGGCGTTTCACCGCTGGCTTAATATCCTCTGGCCGCATATGAGAGAAACCGAGGACGAGTGGGACAAAACCTTCTTTGTGACCAGGCACATGCTCATCAAGGGTAAAACGGTCCATCCCGTACATTTTCAGCTTTCGATCTTTGGCACGTTGTAAAATCTCATGCTGCGTGCGGTTTGAACGGAACTCTGCGATAAAATGCAGCCCTGCATTTTCCCCGATAATCCTTACATTGTCACGAAAGACAGTATCGAGCTCTCCAATGAGTTGTTTTCGTTTTTCCTCATATAGCCCATTCATTCTTTTAATATGCCGCTGATAGGCGCCATCTTTTATAAAATAAAGAAGGGTGTATTGTGTAAAGAGATTGGCCGTTTGAATAAAAAAGTGCTGTTCTTCTTTATAGCGTCTTAATAAATGCTGTGGCAGCACCATGTAGCTGATCCTCAAGCCGGGCAGCAATGATTTCGAAAAGGTCCCCATATAAATGACTTTGTCATAGCGGTCAAGGCTCTGCAGCGCCGGTATGCTGTCTGTACCGTACTTAAATTCACTGTCATAATCGTCCTCAATGATATAGCGGTCTGGCTGATCAGCCGCCCAGTTTAACAGCTGTATCCGCCGGGAAATCGGCATGATCACCCCTGTTGGGAACTGATGAGAAGGCGTAATGATCAAGACATTTGGCTCTTTCTTCTGAATATCGCTCATCCGCACCCCTTTTCGATCAATGCCAATCGTTTCAATCCGGTGATGATTGTTTTTCAGCATTTGATACAGTCTGCGATAGCCGGGGTTTTCTAATCCATATATTTGATCAGCTGGAAGGATGCTAGATAATGAATGAATGAGTGACTGTGTACCCGCACTTAAAATGAGCTGTTCAGGGTAGCATTTGACCCCTCGTGCAAGTCCAATCAGCCGGGCAATCGTTTCCCGTAGTTCATAGACGCCTTGTGGGTGCGGCAGCTCACCAAAGGCTTCTTGGTGGAGATGAATCGCTTTTTGCTCACTTTTCAGCCAGCTTTTAAAAGGAAAATTGGCTGTATCAACAGAAATATGTGAAAAGGAATACCAGTCATCTCGCTCAATCGGATTCTCTTTTAAATCCGCTGGAAGGGAAGAGGGTTTCAGTTGACCTGATTCATGAAATGTTTCCAGTGATTCCACAAAAAAGCCTTTCCGTTCAACTGAATATAAATATCCCTCGGCAAGCAGCTGCTGATAGGCGCCATTCACTGAATTGACGCTGACGTTTAAATTATCTGCTAACTCTCGTTTAGACGGTAATTGATCGTGTGGTTGCAGGTTGCGGTTTAAAATTTCCTCTTTAATTTTTGTATAAATTTGATGATAAATAAACCCGTTTTCCCCTGTTTGATCTAGTTGAATTGTCAGCATCTCGTCATTCCATCCTCTCTGGTACCATGAAAAAAATGATATTGGTACTTTCTATCATACCAAAAAATATTCAGAATAATAAAAAAGACATAAAGGGGATGGATGACAATGAGTCAAACGACAACAAACCGTTTTTCAACAGAGGAATGGCAGGGGAAAAGAGATCAATACGTCGCAAGAGGCGTAAGTAATGGCAACCGTCATCTTGCAGCGAAAGGGAAGGGAGCCGAGCTTTTCGATATTGATGGCAATCGTTTTATCGATTTTGCAGGCGCCATCGGTACATTAAATGTAGGACACTCCCATCCAAAGGTTGTGGAAGCAGTCAAAGCACAGGCAGAGAGCCTGATTCACCCAGGATTTAATGTCATGATGTACGAATCCTATATCGAATTGGCAGAAAAACTATGCCACCTCACACCAGGCGACCACGACAAAAAAGCCATTTTCTTAAATTCAGGTGCAGAAGCAGTTGAAAACGCAGTGAAAATTGCCCGTAAATATACGAAAAGACAAGCGGTTGTCTCTTTTACAAGAGGGTTCCACGGAAGAACGAATATGACGATGAGCATGACAAGCAAGGTCAAGCCTTATAAATTTGGATTCGGACCATTTGCGTCAGAGGTGTATCAAGCGCCGTATCCTTATTACTATCAAAAACCTGAAGGATTAAGCGATGCAGCCTACGACGAATACATCATTGATCAGTTCAATCAATTCTTTGTCGCAACCGTTGCACCAGAAACAGTCGCTTGTGTGGTGATGGAGCCAGTCCAAGGGGAGGGCGGATTCATTGTACCATCGAAGCGTTTTGTCCAGCACGTCGCTTCATTCTGTCAGCAGCATGGAATCGTATTCGTGGCAGATGAGATCCAAACAGGATTCGCAAGAACAGGGAAATACTTTGCGATTGAACACTTCGATGTGGTGCCAGACTTAATCACTGTGTCAAAATCACTTGCAGCTGGCCTGCCGCTGAGCGGTGTTGTTGGCAGAAAAGAATTACTTGATGCAGCGGACCCAGGGGAGCTAGGGGGGACGTATGCTGGCAGTCCATTAGGCTGTGTGGCGGCTTTGGCTGTACTTGATATTATTGAAACAGAACAACTGAATGAACGATCTGAACACATTGGACAAGTCATTGAGGACAAAGCGAATGAGTGGAGAAGTCAGTATTCATTCATCGGGGAAGTCCGGCGATTAGGGGCAATGGCGGCCATTGAAATTGTGGAAGATCAAAAAACGCGTACACCAGATAAGAAGACAGCCGCAGCGATTGCAGCCTATGCAAACAAGCACGGACTACTCTTATTAACGGCAGGGATCAATGGGAATATTATTCGCTTTTTAACACCACTTGTCATCACAGATGAGCTGCTGCAAGAAGGACTAGGGATGATCGAAGACGCCTTCACAGCACGCTAAACAACAAAGGGGGATGGTTGTATGCAAAAACAACAAATGGCTAAAACCATGTCGCAGTCAGACGTACTGTTTTTATCCATTGGTGCAATGCTTGGCTGGGGCTGGGTTGTACTTTCGGGAGATTGGATTTTAACAGCTGGATTTTTAGGAAGTGTGATTGCCTTTGTCATAGGGGGCATTCTCGTCATCTTTATTGGACTAACGTATGCAGAGCTTTCCTCTGCGATTCCAGAAACAGGCGGAGGACTCGTCTTTGTCCAGCGGGCATTTGGGATCAAATCAGCGTTTGTCTCCGCATGGGGCGTATTGTTCGGTTATGTGTCCGTGATTACGTTTGAAGCGGTCGCACTTCCGACAGTCATTGACTATGTCATTCCAACACAGCATGTTGGTTTCCTATGGAATATAGGAGGATGGGATGTTTACTTTACATGGGTATTGATTGGATCAGGTGGTGCGCTGTTTTTAACAGCTCTGAACTACATTGGCGCAAAGCCTGCTGCCATTTTTCAATCGGTGTTCACAGTGGCCATTATCCTGACAGGTTTTCTTCTATTAGGCGGAGCTACATTTAATGGAGATTTTGCAAACCTTGAGCCGATGTTTCAAGGCGGGGTTGGCGGTCTGATGGCTGTGTTAGTGATGATTCCCTTTTTATTCGTTGGGTTTGATGTCATCCCGCAGGTAGCGGCGGAGATTAACGCACCGAAGAAAATCATCGGGAGAATTTTGATTATCTCCATTGTGAGTGCGGTTGTATTTTATCTACTCATTGTCTTTGGAGTAGCGGCAGGATTGTCAAAAGGTCAACTTGAGGCTTCATCACTAGCAACAGCAGATGCCATGGTACAGCTTCTTGGTCATCAGGCGTTTGGGACTGTGCTTGTCATTGGCGGTGTAGCAGGTATCGTAACGAGCTGGAATGCTTTTATCATTGGTGCAAGCCGTATCCTCTACGCAATGGCGGAAAGAGGCATGATTTCCAAATGGTTTGCGTATATTCATCCGAAGTATAAAACTCCGACAAATGCCATTTTGTTCTTAGGTGCATTGGCCTTTTTTGCACCATTACTAGGCCGACCTGCCCTCGTGTGGATTGTCAATGCAGGCGGTGTGGGCATCATCGTTGGGTATTTGATTGTGTCCATTGCCTTTATGAGACTTCGCAAGACAGAACCTGAGCTTGAGCGTCCATACCGCATTAAATATTGGCGGACGACCGGCGTTTTTGCCATTGGACTCAGTCTCCTTTTTCTTTCATTTTATTTTCCAGGGATGCCGGCTTCCTTGTCATGGCCAGCTGAATGGATTTTGCTTTTAGGTTGGGCACTCATTGGGTATATACTATATGTAATGAATCCAAGAACGAAGGAGAAGATAGAGCATGACAAACGAACTCAAAGTGTATAATCCTGCAACCGGAGAAGAAATTGCCTCAGTTGCTCAGCATACAAAAGAACAGATTGAAGATGCGATCACTCGCTCACACAAAGCATTCAAAACATGGGCAAAAACGTCAGCTCATGAACGTGCAAATATCATTCGCAAGTGGTTTGATCTCATGATCGAGCATAAAGAAAGGCTTGCAAAAATCATCACAGAAGAAAACGGGAAGCCGTATCAAGAAGCATTAGGGGAAATCGTCTATGCCGCTGGATATATTGAGTGGTACGCAGAGGAAGCAAAGCGGATTTACGGCAGAACGATCCCGTCTCATACGACAAACAAACGCCTATTTGTCACAAAGCAGCCAGTCGGTCCTGTTGCGGCCATTACACCGTGGAATTTCCCTGCGGCGATGATTACAAGGAAGGCGGCACCAGCGCTTGCGGCGGGCTGTACGTTTATCGTGAAACCTGCTGAAGACACGCCGCTTACGGCCATTGAGCTTGTGAAATTAGGCCATGAAGCCGGAATTCCAGAGGATGCCTTGCAATGGGTGATTGGAGATGGAAAAGAAGTGGGGGAAATCTTCACAGATAGTCCATTGATCCGCAAGATCACGTTTACTGGCTCAACACCAGTTGGAAAACATCTCATCAAAAACAGTGCGAGCACAGTGAAACACGTTTCTATGGAACTTGGCGGTCATGCCCCGCTGATCGTCGATAAGGACGCCAACCTTGAATTGGCTGTGAAACAAGCAGTGGCATCTAAATTCCGTAATGCAGGCCAGACCTGTGTTTGTGCCAACCGATTAATCGTCCATGAAGAAATTCATGAAGCATTTGCGCAAAGCTTTAGCAAAGAAGTGGAAAAGCTGAAAGTAGGAAATGGGTTTGAGGAAGGAACGTCCATCGGACCAATTATTAATAAGCGAGGCTTTAATAAAATTGTCGACCAAATTCAAGATGCTGTGGATAAAGGGGCGAAAGTTCTTGTCGGCGGCGATACACATTTTGACGAGGAGAAGTCGTATTATTTTGTTCAGCCGACGGTGCTAACTCATGTCGACCCTTCCATGAACATTATGCATGAAGAGACGTTTGGTCCAGTTGCACCAATTACGACATTTAGCACTTTAGATGAAGCCATTGAATTAGCAAATGATACACCTTTTGGACTTGCGGCTTATTTCTTTACAGAGAATTACCGCAATGGTCTCTATATATCTGAGAATCTAGATTACGGGATTATTGGCTGGAATGACGGGGGACCATCCGCCGTGCAGGCACCTTTCGGCGGTATGAAAGAGAGCGGTATTGGCCGTGAAGGCGGCATCGAAGGCATCGAACCTTATTTAGAAACGAAGTATGTGTCAATTGGTTTAGATGAATAACATGTGAAAAAGACTGTCCGAGAAGTCTCGGCAGTCTTTTTTATGTTAAACAGCCGGTGGGAAAAGTTGATCCACCGTTTCTTTTGTTTCTTTGAGAATCTCGTGGATGTCGTCTGCAGATGCTTGTTCCATGCTGCTGAACAAGAGCCGTTCGACTGGCTCAACGCCGATCAGATCGAAGGCGGCTGTATCTGTCGTCATCTGATGGCTGGGGGTGATGATCATATTTGAATCAAGAAAGGTCCTCGGTGCATCATGCGTATTAATAATGACCCCTTTTTTGTCTCGAAGCAGATTTTTCACCACTCCGTTTTCATTGATCTCATACGCAAACCCCTCTGAAAAAACGCGCTCTACATAACCCTTTAGCATCGCCGGCAAGCCTGTCCACCATATTGGAAAGATAAACGTGAGGACATCAGCTTGTTGAATCAGCTTCTGCTCTCTTTGAACCGGTACCGGCACATACCCATTTTTCATGGCAGCCTTTTCTGCTGTTGTCAGCTCTGGCGGAAAGCCAATGGCATACACATCACGAACTGTCACATCATGACCATTGTTCAAAAGAGTGCTTACAACAAGATCTAATAGGGTTTGATTTAAGCTTTGCTGGGGATGAGCAAATATGATTAGATGGTTCATCTCATAGCCTCCTAGGTGGTCATGTGTCTCATTATGGCATGCACGAGTATCCTATTCAATCCTATATTGGAAATGATAGGTTGGGAAAATAAAAAGCGACCGCTTGAAAAAACGATCGCTCATGTAAGGTTTATTTCTTTCTAAAAGTAAGTCCAAGTGCAATCAATGCCACAACTAAGGCTGCAATGGACAGACCAAGAACAAGTGGTGAAGAAGAAGCAGAGGCTGTTTCAGATGCCTTTTCTTCTTTTGGTTTTTCTTGACCATGTGAATCCGTTACGGTATTAGACGCAACAATGTTTGTGATCGAATGAGGCTTATCAGCGTCCTTGTCGCCAGTCCATTCAACTACTGTTCCATCCTTATAATATTGATACGCATCCCATGCCGCTTCGCCGGCTTTTTCAGGGTTTTTTGCGACAAACACGAATTGCTGGAACTGCCCAGCAAGAACACCATCGCCAGTTGCTTCCCAAGTGACTCTTGTGACTTTTCCGTTTTTCTCTTCAGTTGTTGTTTTCCAGCCAGGCACTGGCTCGTATTGCTGGAATTCTACGCCTTTAGGCATCGTGATGACAACCTTTGTTGTCGGACTGTCGCTTTCAGAAGGTACTTTTAACGTATAGGTTTCCCAAGCATTCGTTGCAGATGTATCAGGTTTGACTGTCACGTGTGCACTTACAGGAATCGCCAGTAAAAATGAAGCGAGAAGCATTGGTAATAAAGCTTTAACGTATTTTTTCATATCATATAAACTCCTTTTAGTTTCTTCTAATGAATGTCGTATCGATGTTGTCAAAAGAACCAGTTAACGCATGAATGTTAATTTTCCAAGTGCCTTTTTCATTTAGTAAGAGGTTTTCAGCCGAGAAGTGTCCATTCTTTAATCGTTTCAGCTGAAATTCGTTTGGCGTTTCATCACCGAACAAGGAGACTTTGTGGATCTTAGCTGTCACAGATTGAATGTCTGTGATCGTTTGTCCATCCTTCTTCGTAAATGCCACCTCGAACGTGTTTTTACCTGGAGCATTCGGGGTAATGCTCAAAGACACAAGGTCACGATGCTCCACCTGATTGGCTCCAAAGAATGGCTCTGGTGCAGGCGGCGGAGGGCTTGGGATATTGGTGAATACGGCTGTTAATAGTAAAATAGCGATCCCAATGATCCACTCTGCTCGTAAAGATACGTTTCGTTTCTGCTTCTTTTCCCATCTCAGCATCAAATAATGGACGAGCCCAAGGAGACCCATGATGATAAATAAACCAAGTTTGATTAAGAAGGTGCGTCCATAAGCTGATTGGAAAAGGGCATCAAATGATTGCAGAATAAAAATCGCATTCACAAACCCAGAAAACACAATCAGTCCAACTGAGAGCAGTGCCCACGGATGAAAAGCTGTCAGGGTGCTGCGTATGAGCGGCTGATCTTCATTCGGCAGTTTCTTCATCAAAAGAAGGACAATGGCTGTTAAGCCGCCGACCCAAATAGATGCAGAAACGAGATGAATGAAATCAAGTGACGTTGTCAGTATTTTATTATCTGTAGCGGCTGGATGACCGATTTGTGCTTTCAGCCAAAGGAGCACAGTGAAAATGAGCAGCGGGAACAGCCATACTCGAAAGGAAGTGAACATTCCTTTTTTCATCGCCACAATCGTCCAAATCATCAGAAGAACAAAGGACGCCATCAGCATCATCCACAGACTCCCACCCGAAGTCGACGCAATGGTTTCTTGTAAAAGCGATGGTTGAAATGCCCCTAAAAAGGACACGTCTGCCGCTGACTTAGTTTGAATCGGCAGCTGGAACAAGAGTGCTCCGCCCATCATGATCAATGAAACAGTTAAGAGTCGCTTCATTCGCCGAGCTAAAACGTCGGTTATGGGCGCTTTAAACCATAGAAGCCCAAATAAAATGGTTCCAAGAAATAAGCTAAATGACGTATACAGAAAGGCTTTGTCAATGGTTGAAGCCATATCAATGGATTCACTTGATTGTCCTTGATCTAATTGATCAAATCCTCCATCCGCTTTTCCGATACTAAACGGAATCATGCCAGACACAGAGTGCCCATCGGCTGATACTGCATTCCACTGAATGGTGTAAATGCCTTTTGGTAAATTCTTTTTTAAAGCTGCTTCCATGATCTTTTGCTCTTTGATGACCGTATCTCCTTGATCCACACGATCCCCTTTTGCATTGAACACCTTAATGGCATGAAATCCGCTTTCGATTCCTTCACTAAAGGTGATCGAGACTGCAGGAGGCTGCTGATCCAGCTCTTCATTTGCTACTGGATTTGAGCTCACCACATATGCATGAGCAAATGCTTCTTTTGGAATGAAAAATGAGAACATGAAGAGAAGCAGCAGAAGCCACTTACGATATTTCAACAATGTGAATAACCGCCTTTCTACCTATGAAAATGTCTCATGTATAAGAAAGAAAGCGGCAGTAAACTGTGAGTCACAGAAAAAACCGCTCTTTCTATTGTACCGCCCACTCTAAAAGGTAAACGAAACAAATAGCAAGATGGTTCACTTTTTCTGTGTCATGTCTTGTCTGCGCAGACGTTTCTTGAATGTTTGATCAATATAAGCCTATTCGATTTAAGTAGAGGAAACAAGAAGTGACCATTTGAAAGTTGTGAAATTCCAATGAATTTTCGAGAAAATGCCGGCTGATTCACCTTTTCAGCCACTATCTTCTATGATCTGAAAGAGAATTCACATCATTTTTCAATTTTGTCACACACTAAGTGACAAAGTGACATTTAGTTTCAATTGAAGGGAAAGTGAAAGCGTTTTACGATAGGTATAAGGGCTTCACTGACTCTTGTTCTTATATCTTTTGACCTATAAAGCCCGAAATAAAGGGAGAGAAGAAAGGGGTTTTCACAGATGCAGGAAAAAAGCGGATTACGCGTGAAAGTACAGCGCTTTGGAAGCTATTTAAGCGGCATGATTATGCCGAATATTGGTGCATTTATTGCATGGGGACTCATTACAGCTTTGTTCATTCCAAGTGGTTATCTTCCGAATGAGCAATTAGCTACACTCGTTGGACCGATGATTAACTACTTACTGCCGCTCTTAATTGGTTACACAGGCGGTAAACTCGTCTATGACCATCGAGGCGGAGTGCTTGGTGCTACAGCTACGATTGGGGTCATTGTTGGCTCAGACATTCCAATGTTTTTAGGTGCCATGATCATGGGGCCGCTGGGCGGTTATCTTATTAAGAAAATCGACCAGCTGTTTAAAGATCGAATCAGATCAGGTTTTGAAATGCTTGTGAATAACTTTACGGCAGGTATCCTCGGTGCCATTCTTGTTGCCATTGCATTCTATGCTATCGGCCCAGTGGTACTAGGTCTGAATAAAGCCCTTGCGGCAGGTGTAGATATCATTGTCAATGCTCATTTACTGCCACTAGCAAGTATCTTCATTGAACCTGCAAAAGTATTATTCTTAAACAACGCGATTAACCAAGGTATTTTAGGTCCATTAGGGGTCGAGCAAGCAGCGAAGACAGGGCAATCTGTTTTGTTCTTGCTTGAAACAAACCCAGGGCCAGGCTTAGGGGTTCTTCTTGCGTATATGTTCTTTGGAAAAGGAAATGCGAAACAGTCTGCACCAGGTGCCATTGTCATTCAGTTCTTAGGAGGAATCCATGAAATTTACTTCCCGTACATCTTAATGAAACCAAAACTTATTTTGGCTGTCATTGCAGGGGGAGCAAGTGGTGTCCTGACGTTCACATTATTAAATGCAGGATTAAAAGCTGTGCCGTCACCAGGAAGTATTATTGCGCTTATGCTGATGTCTCCAAAAGGCGGTCACCTTGCCGTTTTAGCAGGGGTTGTCGTAGCAGCTATCGTATCGTTCCTTGTTGCATCTGTCATTTTGAAAGCGTCTAAAGAAGTTGACGAAGACTTAACAGCAGCAACAGAAAAGATGCAGGACATGAAAGGCAAGAAAAGTGCAGCGGCCGCTGCTCTTACAGCACAAAATGAAAACGCTGAAGCAAACGAGCAAGCAACATCTCCAAGTGACGTCAATCCAGATGACGTGAATAAAATCATCTTTGCCTGCGATGCAGGGATGGGCTCAAGTGCAATGGGTGCGTCCATTCTGAAAAACAAAGTGAAAAAGGCAGAGCTTGATATCGATGTGACAAACACATCGATCAGCAACATCCCAGACGATGCGGATGTGGTCTTTACTCATAAAGATTTAACAGACAGAGCCAAGGCAAAGCTGCCAGGCGCTGTGCATATCTCAGTGGATAATTTCTTAAACAGCCCGAAATATGATGAGCTGATTGAGAAATTGAAAAAATAACATGACGAAACGGGTTGAGTCCAATTTTTCCTAATTGAACTCCCCGTTTTGGTTGTTTTCCTGATTTTTATTCTAAAAAAGGTGTGTGATCATGTATGAAACAAGTACTTTCTAAAGACAATATCTTTCTAAACGAACAAGCAGGTTCTAAAGAAGAGGCCATCAAAAAAGCAGGCGAAGTCCTCGTAGCAAACGGCTATGTCACAAGTGATTATGTCGACAAAATGTTTGAAAGAGAAGAGATCTCTTCTACATTTATGGGGAACGGCATTGCAATCCCTCATGGAACAGAGGATGCGAAAGCGGCTGTCCTTCATTCAGGGATTTCGATTATCCAAATTCCAGATGGTGTTGAATATGGTGAAGGAAATGTGGCGAAAGTCGTCTTTGGGATCGCTGGGAAAAACAACGAGCATCTTGATATTCTGTCTCAAATTGCGATTGTCTGTTCAGAAGAAGAAAATGTAGAACGGATCATTCATGCAAAGGATCAGGATGAACTGATCGCCATCTTTAACGAGGTGAACTAATATGAAGGCACTTCATTTTGGAGCAGGGAATATCGGCAGAGGGTTTATCGGATCTTTGTTAAAGACATCAGGCTTTGAGCTTGTCTTTACCGATGTGAATGAAGCGGTCATCAATGAGCTGAATGAAAGAGGAGAATACACGGTTGAACTGGCAGCACCAGGGCAGAAGCAAGAAGTAGTCGGGCCCGTATCAGCGATCAATTCTTCGCAAAATCCAGCAGCATTAACAGAGGCCGTTGCCACAGCCAATTTGATTACAACAGCTGTTGGACCAGCCGTATTGAAGATCATTGCCTCATCGATTGCTGAAGGATTAAAACAAAAAAAGCCAGACCATATCATCAACATCGTGGCATGTGAAAATATGATTGGGGGAAGTGCTCATTTAAAAGAAGCGGTGTTCTCTCATTTAACAGCAGATGAGCAAGCAGCGATATCACAAACCGTTGGCTTTCCAAACGCTGCGGTTGATCGCATTGTTCCGATTCAGCACCATGAGGACATTCTCAAAGTGTCAGTTGAACCATTTTTCGAGTGGGTCATTGATGAGACGGGCTTTATTGGAGATGTTCCGCAAATTGACGGAGCGACCTTTGTCCAAGATTTGACGCCGTATATTGAACGGAAGCTTTTCACCGTCAATACAGGACATGCACTAGCGGCTTATGTCGGGTATCAGCAAGGCGTAAAAACCATTAAAGAAGCTGTTGATACACCAGACATTCGTCAAGTTGTCGAAGGTGCCCTTCATGAAACGGGCAGTTATTTAATTGACGCGTATGGCTTCCAAAAAGAAGAACATGATGCGTACATTCAAAAAATCATCAAGCGATTTGAAAATGCGTTTATTTCCGATGAAGTGACTCGTGTCGCACGCTCTCCTCTTAGAAAGCTGGGAGCAGATGACCGTTTAATCGGTCCAGCGAAAAAGATCAAGCAGCCAGTGTACTTAATCAAAGGGATCGCTGCTGCTTTGGCTTACGACTTTGCAGAAGACGAAGAAGCGGTTCGCTTGCAGGCATTAAGGAAAGAAAAAGGCATTGAAGGTGTGCTTCAAGAGGTATGTGGACTCCAACCTGAAGACGATCTCTATCAAGCCATCCTCAAAGAAACCGAGCGATAATCAAAAGATCCCTTTCTAACGTGAAAGGGATTTTTTCTATGACTTTTTTAATACTTTCCCCTGCATGACGATATATGTAGTAAGGGGGAATTAGAACATGAAAAAGAAAGCGTTTGCTTCAAGGAGTGTCTTTTTTCAATTGATGTCAGCCATTATCGTTATTACAATTTTAACAGGCGGACTTGTAGGAACAACGGGGTATTTTTTAGCGAAAAATGTCTTAATTGATGCGGGGAAAGCAGATTTAAAACACATCGTAAATGGAGCGATGGCCACTCTTGAACAATTGAACGACCGTGTGGAGAACAAAGAACTGACGCTTGAACAGGCGCAGGAACAAGCCCGTATTTACTTGAGCGGGCCTAAAAATGACAACGGCAAAGGGTATCAATTTCAAAAATCAGATTTCATCTATAAAAATAAAGGCTACCTTGTCGCATATGGAGCCGATTATTCATCACAGGTTCATCCGATTAACGACATCGGCGTCATCCCAGATAACACGACAAATCGTCAAAAAATGGTCGCTGGAGCCACAGCAAAAGGCGAGGATGCACACTATATCACCTATATGGATAAAGACGATGCCACGGGGGAAGAAAAGCAAAAACTCGCTTATATGAACCAGTTTACACCGTGGAATTGGAGTATAGGGATCGCCGTATTTCAGGATGAATTTTATAAAGAACTAGAGCAGATGAAGCTCTATATTATTCTCATTACAGCAGGTGTCGCTCTTTTAAGTATGGGTGTCTTTTATTTGGCAGCCCGAGGAAAAGTGAGACTGCTCAAGCAAGTTACGGCTGCTTCAAAAGAAATTGCGGCGGGCAATATTGAACGCACCAGCTTAAAAGAAACCTCGGATGAAATTGGGCAGTTGGCAAAAGGCTTTAATCATATGTCAGGAGAGCTTAGAGCACTTGTGAGCGGTTTGCAGGAAACGAGCAGCCAGCTCGTCGAATCTGCGACAGATCTATCCGCCATCTCTGAAGAAACATCCGCTAGCAGTGAAGAAATTGGCCGAGCGATTGGAGATATCTCAACTGGGACCCTTCATCAAGCATCAGACCTTGAGGTAGCCAATCAACAAATGACTCAGTTCAATCAATCCATTGAAAACGTCAAAGAACAAAGCGACCAGATCAAACGAATTTCAGACCAGTCGAACCAATCTTCCCAGCAGGGTCAGCAAATTGTCCAGCAATTAAAACAATCAAATGAACAATCCATTCAGGCATCTCAAGGCATTCGATCAGGGATTGAGCAGTTAAGTACAAAAGTACAAGATATTTCTCAAATCACAGATACCATTGAAAGCATTTCAAATGAAACGAACTTACTGGCCCTGAATGCGAGCATTGAAGCAGCTCGTGCAGGAGAGCATGGCAAAGGATTCTCGGTTGTGGCGAGTGAAGTGCGGAATTTAGCTGAACAGACAAAGCAATCAGCTGTTCAAATCCAGCAGATGATTCAAGGCATTAAAGAAGAAACGACGGCTACAGCTGGCATGATGTCCAAAACAATGGATCGTTTTGCCGAGCTTGATGAAGCGGTTCACGCAACAGAACAAGAATTCAATTCCATCTCTACATCGATTTCACAAACCATCGTTGAAACAAATGCGATGGCAAAAGAGCTGAACACCTTACTAGAACAAAACGACCTCATCACAAAAGCGATGCATGGTGCAGCCCATATTTCTCAAGAAAATGCCGCAGCGATTGAAGAAATCACTGCATCTACAGACGAACAAGTCACCGCCATCTCCAATGTGGCGAAGGCAGCAGAAAGGCTCAATGAGCTAAGCATGCGATTGAATCAAGATATTGCACGTTATCGTTTATAATGTATGGTCAAACGGACGTCGAGAAGTCGATGTCCGTTTTTTTATTTAGACGACTTTCGTCCGTGTTGCCCGTCGCTTTTGATTTGTTTGGTACGTTCGATAGGCTTTCCAAGCATTGGCACATAAAAGCCCTGTGAGTAAGTAAGATAAGCTGTTAAATAAATAGAAGTCCACACACGAAACGACAGCACAGAGGATACCAAAGATGATTTGATCACGATTCTTTGCTGGTGAAGTAGGTGGATCAGTCAACATAAAGAACGCAAGAAACAAGACAGCATTCAAGTAGGGCGTCATAAAAGCAGATGAAGCATCCGTTAAGCCAATGAATCCCAATATGAGGTGGATCAGGCCGTATGCTGCTAGAAAGGCGAAAACTTGCGGGAATTTTTGTACGCGGCTGGTCACCAAATAACCGCCGACCACCACAAGGAATAGGGTCCACCAAGGTAGAAGAGACATACCGCCCCACCAGCTTTGATTGGAAGAAAATAAAATGACTGAGAGCCATAAACCAAACGCAGCTGGATTCAAAATCGGTTTCTTTTGATAAGTGATGACATGCTTAGATAAAATGGCTGCTACGGCTGTGAAAACAGAAACAGCAAAAGAAGTAGCTGGACTTAGAACAATGCCAATAATCAGCCCTGTGAGAAGAGCTCCATCAGGGAATGTGTGTTTATTGTTTTTCCAAATCACTCTTGAGATGAAAGAGTCAAGAATTAGTGCTGTCCCGATGCTGGTAGCAACTGTAGCGAGACCACTAAGAAAACCAGCGTGCAGACTCCCGGCGGCTAAAAGAACCAAAAGAATGGCAATGACATACCGTTTTGGTGTCCGAATGTAGGCTTTTAGTGAGGGTGATGGTTTCAAAAATGTTTGGTTTGTGATAGGTGCTGGTTGTGATTCCATGAGTGAACCTCCTTCATCTCCGGTGTTACGATCATATCAGCGGTTTGATCTACCATCACGGCAGGTATTTCATGTTCGGCTAAAAAAGAATAACCTCCTTCTCTACCTAATAAAAAAGCAGCTGTGGATAGACTATCGGCGAGCATACCGAGTGGTGCAATGACGGTACAGCTTAACAAACTTTGTTCAGACTGTTTCGTTTGAGGGTGTATCAAATGGTGCGTATGAGGATCATAACGACTGATCCGTTCATAGCTTCCAGATGTACAAATCGCACAATTAGTCGTTTGAATGACCGAGATGTTGGTCTGTTTGTGAATGGGATGCCGAATCCCGATTGTCCACTCTTCTTGTTGTTCGTTAAATCCAGATACCAACACATCCCCACCAGCATTCATCATAAAGCCTTCCCATGCTTCAAGCTCTTTTGCGGCAAGATCGCACGCAAATCCCTTTGCAATAGAACCGAAATCCAAAATCAGCGGTTTGTTCAAATAAATTGTCCGATTCTTCTCGTTTAACTGGACGTCACGGTAATGAACAGCTGTATGTGGTACGTCATGTGATGAAAAAGTTTGTCCTGTCGTATATAAACGATCGAATCCTTTTTGTTCCATGATTTTTCCGATGGTTGGATCATACTTGCCATTTGTTAACTCGGCTAACTCTAGCGCATAGGCTGTTAAATCGAAAAGCATTTCACTGACTAATACCTCTTGCTTTGAAAGATTGGCTAACTTCATGACTTCAGAATCAGAGCGGAAACGGCTAAAACGATGCTCGATATCGTAAAAAATGGAAAAGGCACGGTTGATGTCCTCTAAAACAGCCCGTCGATCTTCTTCATAGGCAACCACTTGAATATTGATAACAGTTCCCATAGCCAGCATGGATTTTTGAAAAGTAATGAGTTTTTGTTGTCCTAACCATTTCATCTTGGTGTCTCCTCTCTATGCCTTTGCCTGCTCTAAAGCCTGAGCAACGGCTGTTTCAAAATCCTGAGTACTTAATGTTGCGCCGCTCACCGTATCTACATCAGCACTTTGTCTGATGACCACTTCATTGGGTAATGATGAAATGGAGCTTTGTCCGTATCTAGTGTTATCACTCGTAATCTCGACAGAAGTGATATTTCCTTGTTTGATGGTAACAGATACACTAATAGAGCCAATCTCATTTGATCCAGTACCAGAGAAAGTACCATCCGTGAGTTCAGTTTCTGAAGTGGTATCTTCTGTTTGAGTGGCGGTAGTATCTGATGTGAGAGATGTATGATTTGAAGAAGCGTCTGCTTGTGTATTTGATTGTGCTGTCTGAACGGCTTGTGCGTGATGGGTAGTTGCATAACCAGTGATGTATAAGCTGCTGATAGCTGCGGTGCAAAGACTAATCATTTTCTTATTTATTTTTGCCATGATGTATCCTACCTCCTATTACGATCTACTATATAGAAGAAATTTGAACAAACCATGAACAAGAAAAGAACGATTTTAGATAATAGGCAATAAGAATCAAGATATTACACGTTATCGTTTATTTTTGACTGTGGTTCATTTATCAGGTAGGATGAAATGAATCTAAACCTTGCTCACGCAATCAAAAAGGAGTGTTTCGTCCATGAAAAAGAAAATATTGATGTTCTTACCTTGTGGCTACGGATACTCCACTGCTGTTTTCTTTTAGGATAGACAAAAATTGGTGAAGTCTGTCTACAGGAAGAAAAACACGCAGAAAAATCATAGTGAGTGAGGGATTTACATGGAACAAATCACGAGAAAAAACCCAGAAAGTATGCCGAAACCCGTTGGCAACTACAGTCATATTACTAGGGTGCCAAAGGGTGCGGGGTTATTTGTGACATCAGGTCAAGTAGGGACAGGAGCGGATGGACAGATCCCATCAAGCTTAAACGACCAAGTCACCAATACGTTTGAAAATATAAAGAGAATCCTTGCATCAGAAGGGTTGAATGAAGAACACGTCATCAAAGTCAATATTTGGGCAACAGAAGAAATTGATTGGGATCATCTATACCCACAGTGGGATGCAATCTTCAAAACGGCATATCCATCAATGACCGTTGCCTATGTGACTGCATTAGGGTGGCCAGAGCTGAAAATCGAAATAGAGCTATGGTGTGCCGATATTTAATCAAAAAAAGAACAGTGCAAACTGTTCTTTTTTTTGGTGAGTATTTATGAAACAGCTTTGAATCGCTTTGTAATGAATGCACCGAGAAATGCACAGACTGTGTAAATGATGACCCAAATGAGAAAAGATTCATTTCCACCAATAGAGGTGAACATCAGAATCACACTCGCAACCAGCACAATCAATGTAGGAAACCAAATGTTCTTTAAAAACAATGTGCCGAAAATACCAATCAGCACAGAGATCATAGGGAAACCAAATACAACGAATAAGACAAAAACAGCCATGTTAATTACTCCTTTGAACCAAATTAACTATTTACATAAAAACATATAACAGTGCTACACCCATATGCGGAAGGGCAAAGATGATGAAAAGAAAAGCCGTATCAAGACGAAACATCCGGTGTTCTTTTGTTTCAGAGTGATAGGCCGCTCGTGCCTCTTCCCCGTTGGTCCATGCACCCATAAGAAATCCAGATGCAACGAACGCAATAATAGAGATTCCACCACTGACGAATCCAATCCATTCATGGTGCTGTAATATGAGCGCCGCACTGCAAATCACCAGCATGGAGCAAACACCAGCAAAAAAAGCATGTTTCTTTCTCATTATGCTTCACTCCTTCAGACAGCTATTAGGAGACCGCATCACATATTTCAATGAAATGTCCATCAGGATCAGACACATAACTGACCGTTTGTCCCCACGGCTTCTTGGCAGGTTCCTTGATGACATGTACTCCTTTTTCCTTCAAGGACGCAATTGTTTCATTCACATCATCCACAACAAAGCCAATCTCAAACGTTTGTGACGAGCTAACTGCCTCTGGAACAGGCAGACCAAGTGACTCTTTCACATCTTGGCGTGAATTAATCGATAAGGTCACTTCTCCTGTATCAAACTCAACATAGGATTCAACTCTTAATTTAATCGGGAAACCGAGGATATGATGGTAGAACTGAATACTTGCTTCAACATCGTTTACATATAGAATGGTATATTTCATTTTCATGTGGAAAGTTCCTCTCTTCATATACGTGTCAAAACCGGAAAGGTTTCCCACTCATTTTACCACATAGGCAATAAGATTCATTTAATTCCAAAAAAACCAATATTTCTACCTCAATCGTCTTGAAAAACAAAATGTGGTGACATATGATAAAAATGTAAAATCAGAAAAAATAGGGGGGACTTACATGTTGAAAAAAATCATGGTGGCTGTCATATCTTTCGGTCTTTTACTTAGCTTTACACAAGTTGACACTCACACAGCGGATGCAAAAACAGTCAAGTACAAAAACTGCAAAGCACTCAACAAAGTGTATAAAGGCGGCGTGGCAAAAAGCAAAAATACGAAAAACAAAGGTGGAAAAACGAAGTACAAGCCTTATGTATCAAAAGCACTTTACTTAAAAAATAAACACCTTGACCGTGATAAAGACGGCATTGCATGTGAACGTTAAGAAGAAGAAAAAAGACCTGTCACAAGGTCTTTTTTCTTTGGGATCAAACTCGTCCCTTTGTGCCATCTTCATCTTTATATTAAAATAAAGATAGATTCAAAAAATGATACAAAGTGGGGTACTCAATTTGTCAACACAAGCTGATAAGAAAGACATCCGATTGATTGCCATTGATATGGATGGCACGCTGTTAAACAGTGAGCACGTCATTCCTGAGGAAAATAAACAAGCCATTAAAGAAGCAGAAGCCAAAGGGGTCCATGTGGTGATTAGTACAGGACGTACGCTGATGACATGCAAAGAGCTGGTCGAGCCGCTGAAACTCTCTTCTTATCTTGTCACAGCAAACGGAAGTGAAATTTGGGATTCAAACTTCCAGTTGATCGAACGGGAACTGCTGCATCCCGATCACGTTCAGATGATGTGGGATCTAAAAAACAGATACGAAACTGATTACTGGGCATCTACTGTGGATAAAGTGTGGAGAGGAGAATTCCCAGAACGCATTCATGACCACGAATGGTTGAAATTTGGTTTTGATATTCATGACGATGCTGTTCGTGAGGAAGTCCTCCATACATTGAAAACAAATGGACAGCTAGAAATCACAAATTCCAGTCCAACCAATATTGAAGTCAATGCAGCAGGCATTAACAAAGCGGCAGCTCTTGCAAAAGTAGCAGAACGCATTGGCTGCACAATGGACAACGTCATGTCACTTGGCGACAGTCTGAATGATATGGCGATGATTCAAGAAGCCGGATTAGGCATTGCAATGGGCAATGCACAAGAAGTTGTGAAAGAAGCGGCAGATTGGATTACGGCTCCTAATACAGAGCACGGGGTAGCAAAAGCCATCCAACATTGGGTGCTGTCTAAATAAATGAGTAGAAAAACAGATTGTTGACAAAGGGCTAAAACGAACTTGATTTTAGCCCTTTGTCTTCTTTTACGTGATAGAAAACCTTATTAAAAACTTACAAAGAAACCAGGTAATACAGGGAATCTATCCCCAAAGGAATCTTCTGCACTTCCTGATAGAAAAACCTTTCCACCTTTGTTTTTATTAATATCTACAACACTTGAAAAACCAACCCCGGAAACGCCAAAGCCTCTAATAGGAACATCTCTTTTAAAACCACTTTTATATCTTAACTTTAATTTTCCATGAAAAACCCACGGACCTTTTGCGGCTGGCTTAACACTCCAATAAATATGCCTACGATCGCCAGTTACACTTAATGAAGCCGTTCCACCCGGTCCCCATTGTGTTGTGTTAGTGGAAACTTCCCCGGCTTTCTTTTGTAAAGCAAGTTCGCTTATTGAGGTGTTAGGCAATGTTTTTATAACAGAATCATATTTCCCACCAAAAACGACTTCTGACTCACTTGCTGAAACGGAACTCGAAAAAACAGTTAAAGCTAGAACAGAAACTAAAGCAAGGCTAATCATTTTTTTAACCACTATTTACACTTCCTTACAAATTATTTTTGAGTTATAATTCATAGAAAATCTAGGAGGTAATAAACAAAGATGATTAAACATGCGAATAAATTGAAGACTTTTCTAGACTTAATGGTAAACCCTGAAAAAACTGAAAATGCAATTCAAGACTTCCACACTTCCGGGGGGAAAATTATTTTCCGAGTTGATTATAAAAATGTCGATATTGCTTTAAAAATAGCCAGTTTACTTGGTGAAAACACATCAAATTATAGTATCCAGTTATTTAATTTCCCCGGCACTGATGATATAGATTTTATTCAATTTGCAATATCAGAAATTCATGAGCCCAAGCTGCTAAATTTTTTAGAGGAAATGCCCGAAAAGTGGTCATAGAGCTGCTCGTTTACCATCTAATTACATTCTATTTAATTACAAATGTACATATAAAAGGAATTCAAAACAAGATGAGTTACCTTAAAATTCCCTTAATTTAGACAATTCCCCTTCAAGTTAACCATGATTCCACTTTTTTTCATTTTCATATGTAGACATAAATTGCGGTTTGTTTTCGGTGTGGAATTATTCGGAAAATGATAATATATGTCATTATAGGGAATAGCAAGGAAGGGGTAGGGTCTTATGGAGATAGTTCTATCTTCTCATGTCGGTATGAAAATCAATGAATGGTATTATCATATTCAAAGATTTAACGTACCGGACGCCGAAGCATATAAAGAAGAAATAAAATCTTTGCTCGATGATATGGAAGAAAATCAAGATTTATTATTGTATTTCTCACTCATGGAGTTCCGACATAAATTAATGTTGGATTATTTGAACCCATTGGAAAATGGGAAAGAGCGCGCCAACTTTAGAGAGTTAGCAATGAAAATAAAAAAGGATCAAGAGAAATTAACAGGCTTGCTAGATTATTATTTTAACTTTTTCTACGGCATGTACGAATTTGAAAACTATGAATACCTCAACGCTATTACCTTCTACAAACGAGCAGAAAAAAAGCTATCTCTTGTAAGTGATGATATTGAACGTGCCGAGTTTAATTTCAAGATAGCGGAAATCTATTACCACATGAAACAAAACCA
This sequence comes from Bacillus sp. Leaf49, assembly GCF_001426125.1. Taxonomy (NCBI): domain Bacteria; kingdom Bacillati; phylum Bacillota; class Bacilli; order Caryophanales; family Bacillaceae; genus Bacillus; species Bacillus sp. Leaf49. The sequence goes on from NZ_LMRK01000009.1 coordinate 28,692, forward strand.
CATGTCTATGCACCATATAGCCCAAGCAATAGATTGTTACAAAGAAAAAAACACTTATACTGTTAGGCAGATACAGTGTTCTTTTGTTATTGGATTAAATTATATTGATATGGGGTGCCCCGAAAAAGCAATGCCTCATTTTGAATACGCACTAAAAAAAGCTTCTGACAACTCAACAAAAAGATTAAAAGGATCGGCGCTTTATAATATAGGATTAAGTTATTTCCACAATGATGAACTACTAATGGCTATCAAATACTTTAACGAATCAATCCATTCATTTAAAGAACAAGGATACGAACATTTAAATAAAATTCTTGATCCGATGGTTATGTTGACAAAGTCATACTTTAAAACTGATCAAAATGATTTAGGGTTATACGCTTTAAACGAGGGAATAGAATTGGCTGGAAAATTGAAAGACGACATATTTTTAAATACATTCACTCTCTTGAGATCATTGTATTTAGAAAACAATGTTAGTCGTTTAAAAGAAGCAATGGCTTATTTGGAGTCAAAATTTCTTTATGCGAATCTTGAAGATTTATCGAAAGATGCGGCGAAGCATTATAATAAGGCAGGAGATAAAGAGCGTGCAAACGAATTTTATGAGAAGATTCTTTATTTCCAACTCCAAATTAAGAGAGGGGATTGTCTTTATGAAATTTAAGTCAGTAGCAGCCGTATTAATTATTGTCAGTGTGTTAGGTGCTTTTAGTTATGTTTCATCTAACGATATCCATAATGAAGCCCAACGGGGACATACAACAAGTATCGGTTATTTTGCTTAATTAAAAAAGCCCTTTTCGGGGCTTCTTTTTTTATTTGAATCTCCATTCCTGCTTCTCCTTATCCCACGCCAGTTCATTTCTAGACATAAGGTTTCTAACGGCTTTTCTAATGGACTGTTCGTCTTTTCCTGATCATATTATATATGATCCTGTATAGCTCCCTCTCAAGATCATTCATGAAATCACTACCGTGAACTATTTTATTTGAATATCTTTTTCATTAGCTTGCCGGTTGTTTTACCCGCAGCACGTCGCATGATACGTTTTCCGATAGTACCCTTTTGAACGGCATTGACGTCACCCAGGTATTTTGATGTCTTATAAAAGAATGATCTTATATTGTTTATGTTCATTGTGCTCCTTTTACGTCTGTCAATTATTAAAAAACTCCCCCAATACTCCCCCAAATGAATGCTTTTGTCTGCATTTATTTACGAATGTTTGTTCTTTTTTTAATGTTCAAAAAGGTTGATAGAATAACCTTTTTGGAATGAGACCGAAAGTATGAAAGAGACACAATCTCCTAGTTCTATTGTTATATTTTCTGACAATTTCATGTGCAGTCTATCCAAAGTTGGTATAATCAATATAAATTCGAATATTCGGACTTTCTATTCCGCAATTCGGAACGACAAGGAGGGGTCCTATGTATCAAGTGGATATTAACTGTGATTTGGGAGAAAGTTTTGGTCAATACACCATCGGTTCAGATGAACAAATTCTTGAATATGTTACCTCAGCCAATATTGCATGCGGTTTTCATGCGGGAGATCCAACTGTGATGAGAAAGACGGTTAAAATGGCACTGGATAAAGGGGTTCAAATTGGTGCACATCCAGGTCTGCAAGATTTAGTCGGTTTTGGCAGACGTTCAATCGCTATCTCAGCAGAGGAAGCCTATGATCTTGTGATCTATCAAATTGGTGCACTATCAGCTTTTCTAAAAGCAGAAGGCGGCATGATGCAGCACGTCAAACCACATGGCGCCCTTTACAACATGGCGGCTAAAAATACTGAATTATCTGAATCAATTGCGAAGGCTGTGTATGATATTGATCCTAACCTTGTGTTATTTGCGCTGTCAGGCAGTGAACTTGCGTCAGCAGGGGAAAGAATCGGTCTTCAAGTGGCACATGAAGTTTTTTCTGATCGGACGTATCAACCAGACGGGACACTGACATCCCGCCGTGAACCTCATGCACTCATTGAAGAGGATGAAAGGGCGGTTCAGCAGGTCATCCGTATGGTAAGAGAGGGGAAAGTGCGGACAGTGCAAGGGGAAGATGTTCAGCTCAAAGCAGATACGGTGTGCATCCACGGGGATGGCAGTCACGCGCTTCAATTTGCAAAAACCATTACAGCGAAGCTAAAAGAAGCCACTATTCAACTCAAGGCCTTTCGATAAATCGTCATCAAAGGGGGAAACAGCATGAAAAGAGAGAAAGCCAAACAGATGAAAGCTCCAAAAGGGAACCGTTCTATGCTGATGGGCGCAGCCTTTTTAATGGCAACGTCCGCCATTGGACCGGGATTTTTAACACAAACAACGGTGTTCACACAGCAGCTCGCAGCTAGTTTTGGGTTTGTCATTTTGATTTCCATTTTGCTAGACATTTTTGCGCAAACAAATGTATGGCGTATCATTGCCGTCTCGGAAAAAAGAGGACAAGACATTGCCAATATGGTTCTGCCGGGGCTCGGATATGTGTTAGCCTGTTTGATTGTCATTGGGGGTCTTGCCTTTAATATTGGAAATATCGCTGGTGCGGGTCTCGGTTTTCAGGTCATATTCGGCGTCGATCCCCGCATAGGGGCTGGGGTCAGTGCAGTCATTGCCATTCTCATTTTTGTCATTAAAGAGGCAGGGAAAGCGATGGACCGATTCACACAAATCGCTGGTTTTGTCATGATTGGTCTGATGCTGTATGTGGCAATTTCCACAGCACCGCCAGTTGGAGAAGCAGTTATGAGAACTTTCGTGCCAGAGAAAATTGACATGTTATCAATTGTCACACTTGTCGGCGGAACGGTTGGCGGCTATATCGTCTTCGCTGGTGGTCATCGTCTGCTGGATGCTGGCATTAAAGGGAAGGAAGCACTGCCGCAAGTGACGAAAAGTTCCGTTTTCGGTATTTTGATCACATCCGTGATGCGTGTGGCTTTATTTTTAGCCGTTCTAGGAGTTGTCTCAAAAGGCTTACAGATTGATCCATCGAACCCTCCTGCGTCTGTTTTTCAATTAGCATCTGGAAATATTGGGTATAAAATGTTCGGGATTATTATGTGGGCCGCCGCCATTACCTCAGTCATTGGAGCGGCATATACTTCTGTTTCCTTCTTTAAAACCTTCTCACCAAAAATCGAGAAAAATCAACGAGGCATTATCGTTGGATTCATTGCGCTCTCGACCATTTGTTTTATCACGATTGGAAGACCTGTGAACATATTGGTTTTGGTTGGGGCCATCAATGCATTGATCTTGCCGCTTGCACTCGGAACATTGCTGATCGCCGCCTATAAAAAAGAGATTGTCGGTGATTATCGCCATCCATTCTTTTTGACCGCAACAGGTGCGTTTGTCGTTGTCATCATGGCAATCATGGGCGGATATACCATCATAAATGAAATTCCAAAACTATGGAGCTGATCATATGAATGCATATCAAATCTATGAACCGTCACAAATAAGGGAATTGATTCGTAAGCAGAAGATCACAGGACCAACGGCTGGCTTTGCAGAGGGATTTGCGCAAGCCAACTTAATGATCGTCAAAAAAGAGCTGGCCTTCGATTTTCTTTTATTTTGTCAGCGGAATCCGGCTTCGTGCCCTTTGCTTGATGTGCTCGACCCAGGTGATCCAGTGCCAATGCGTTCAGCACCTGATGCCGATATTCGAACGGATTTCCCTAAATACCGTGTTTACAAAAAAGGGGTTCTTCAAGAAGAGGTAACAGATATTTCTTCCTATTGGGAGGATGATATGGTGGGCTTTCTCATCGGATGCAGCTTTACGTTTGAGCATGCACTGATGCTGAATGACATTCCTGTCCGCCATATTGAAGACGGTCATAATGTACCAATGTATCAAACGAACATTCCGTGTGAAAGGGCAGGTGTATTCCATGGTCCGATGGTTGTCAGTATGAGGCCGATCCCAGCGCATCAAGTCACAAGAAGTGTTCAGGTGACATCTAGATTCCCATCGGTACATGGCGGTCCTATCCATATAGGTGATCCAGCTGTGATTGGCATTGAACATGTAGATCAACCAGACTTTGGAGAACCATCTGTGATCAAAGAAGGGGAAGTTCCGGTGTTTTGGGCATGTGGTGTGACGCCGCAAGCCATTGTCATGCACACTAAGCCAGACATTGCGATTACCCATGCACCCGGTCATATGTTTATCACAGATGTAAGAGATCAAAAGCTCGGTGTCCTGTAGAAAGAGAGGTGTCATAAAAGTGACATTTTCAACGATAAAAGATACGATCACGTTCCACCCGCTAGGAGACGCAGCCATTGTCATCCAAGCCGGGACTGACATAAGTGAAGACATTCATGAGCGTGTGAAGCAGCTGTTTTCATGTATTGAACAGCATCCATTTGACGGATATGTGGAAGCTGTTCAAGCCTTTACAAACGTGACCGTCTTTTATGAGCCCTACAAGGTGTATCAATCTGCTCAGCTTAAGCAACGTGCAATCTCTCCGTATGAATGGGTCAAAGACTATATTGAAAACCTCCTTGAAGACAACTGGCAGGAGGGGAATCAGGCAAAGCGCCGGATCGTCGACATTCCTGTATGTTATGGAGGAGAGCTCGGTCCTGACTTAGAAGAAGTCGCCCGTATCAATGGTTTGACGCCTGAAGAAGTTGTACGCATTCACACATCCGGGACGTATCTTGTCTATATGATTGGGTTTGCTCCTGGGTTCCCGTTTTTAGGCGGACTTTCTGAAAAAATTGCAGCTCCGCGTAGAGAAACACCAAGAATGTCGATTCCGAAAGGGTCTGTGGGTATTGCGGGGAAGCAGACAGGGGTTTATCCGATATCTACACCCGGAGGCTGGCAGCTCATTGGACAAACCCCTTTGTCCTTATTTCGGCCGAATGCTGAGAGACCTAGTCTACTAAAGGCAGGGGACGAGGTTCGATTTGTTCAACTGTCTGAAAAGGAATTTTTCAGCATGAAGGAGGAAGATCGTTGAGTATTCATGTCATCAAGCCAGGAATGTTCACCACCATTCAAGATAAAGGGAGAATAGGCTATCAGAAGTACGGTGTTTTAACGAGCGGCGGCATGGACCTGCTCTCGCTCCGAATCGCCAACATCCTCACCGGGAATCAAGAAAACGAAGCGGTGCTGGAAATCACTTTAATGGGGCCCGGCCCAGTGTTGACATGTCAGAAGGATCAGCTGATCGCTGTGACTGGTGCTGATGTGGAGATTGAGATTGACGGGGAACAAGCGCCTCTATGGAAACCACTCTTCATTCGAGCAGGAAGCACGATCACCTTTGGCCCTTGTAAGAGGGGATGCCGCTCCTACCTCGCTGTAGCCGGTGGATTTGATGTTGAGCCGGTGATGAAAAGTAAAAGTACGTATGTCAGAGCGAAGATAGGCGGGATAGAAGGGCGTCCGCTAGAAAAAGGAGACGTCCTGCCAATGGGAGAACCATCACCACTGGCGGAGCGCCTCGTTCACATGTTAAAAAGCAGAGGGGAACGTGCGCCAGACTGGACAGTCAATCATGCGCATTTTTTGCCTCTCGGAAAATCACCAGTCATTCGGGTGCTGGCAGGCAGACATTTATCTCATTTTCAGGAAGAATCGCAGCAAGCTTTTTTCGAACGGTCTTATCAGGTCACTCCCCAATCTGATCGTATGGGATGCAGATTGAAAGGAGAACCGATACGTTTAAAGCAAAAGCTTGAATTGATTTCAGAAGCGGTTGCTTTTGGCTCTATTCAAATTCCTCCTGACGGCCAGCCGATTATTCTGCTCGCAGATCGTCAAACGACAGGTGGATATCCCCGAATTGGTGAGGTGGCAACAGTCGATTTGCCGCTCATTGCTCAGGCGATGCCTGGTGCGAATCTCACGTTTCAACAAATTGACCGCCAAGAAGCAGAGCAAGCCTTATTCACACAAGAAGCAGAGATGAAGGACCTGACGGCAAGATTAAAACTCGAAGCATTTTCGTTTTAGAAAAGGTGAGAAACATGCAGAACACAAATAAAACCGTTGTGAAATCAATGGAGATATTACGGCTTTTTATCACTCGCGAACAATTAACGTTAAATGACATGATTGAGCTCTCGAACATGCCCAAAACATCTGTACACCGAATGGCCAACTCGTTAGCCGATATGGGGTTATTAGAAAAGCATCCTTCAGGTGTTTACCGATTAGGATTGATGTTCCTTGAATACGGTCAGCTTGTCGCAGACCGCCTTGATATCCGTAGAATTGCAAGGCCCTTTATGGAAAACTTGCGTGATGAGGTAGGTGAGGCTGTTCAGCTCATTATTCGTGAAGGAGATGAAGCCATTTATGTGGAGAAAATGGAAGGAACGCAGCCTGTCCGGCTCTATACCGCTGTCGGAAGAAGATCCCCATTATATGCGGGAGCTTGTGCGAGAAGTATTCTTTCCTTTTTGCCAGAGGAAGAGAGACTTTCCTATATTGATTCGGTAGAGCTCGGGAAAATCGGGATCGGAACCATTACCGATAAAGATGTCCTGCGAAACATGATCGAAGAATCAAACAGGCGTGGATATACCTTAAGCTATTCAGAGCTTGAAAACTATACTGCGGCTATTGGAGCGCCCATTTTCAATCATCACGGAGAAGTGGCAGCAGGCATTAGTATTGCAGGGTTTGAGGCTGGCTATCAAAAGGAACGGCTTCCTTATTTAATTGAGCAGGTCAAAAAAGCGGCCAGCGGCATTTCAAAAGAATTAGGTTTTGCAACTGAACAAATAAAAAGCCAATGACCGTTAAGATCATTGGCTCTTTGCGTGTTCATGATTAGAAAGTTTTACCTAAAGCTTTTGCACGTTCGATCGCATCTGCTTTAATTTGTTCTGCTTTTGCAGGCTCAGCATTGTGACCTTCAACAATAAGACCTTCGAAAGAAGGAATACCGAAGAAGTTTGCAATTGTTCCAAGGTAACGGTGACCTGCTTCTAGTTCAGCAGCAGGACCTTCAGTGTAGTATCCGCCACGTGCTTGGATGTGCAGCGCTTTTTTGTCTGTTAGTAATCCAACAGGACCTTGCTCAGTGTATTTGAATGTTTTACCAGCTACAGCAACAGAGTCGATGTATGCTTTAAGAACTGGTGGGAATGAGAAGTTCCAAAGTGGTGAAACAAATACGTATTTGTCAGCAGAAACGAATTGATCGCTTAATTCGTTTAGGCGAGCAACTTTCGCTTGCTCTTCAGCTGAAAGTGTATCGAAGCCAGCACCAGATTGAAGCTTGCCCCATCCAGCGAATACATCTGCATCAATGTGAGGAATGTTTTCTTTGTACAAATCGATATGTACAACCTCGTCACTTGGATTTGCTTCCTTATAAGATTCGATAAATGCTTTAGCAGTAGCCATACTGTAAGAAACTGTTTCATCATGCGGATGTGCAGTGATGTATAAAACTTTTGCCATGTTCATTCAATCCTTCCTGTTTCAATGATTTTTTTAGCGTATCCCAAAGATACACTGAATATGTGGCATCTTTAATCATATTGGAATGCTACGAAAAAGATGTAACAAGCACAGTTACATAAAAACTGATATTTTCATTGTAATCACTATATAGTTTGAAGTCAAGGTATAAAGTCTTGAAATCAAGATAAAAAGTTTGTAAATTTTTCTGAAACGCTTCAAGTCCGCGATTTAAGCAAAAAACCCTACTTCCATTGAACAAAAAATGGATCGATATCGCAAGTAAAGTGTTTGTAAATGCGCTCATCCTGCGTCTTTGAAAAAAAAGGTGGATGCCTTTAAGCCATCTGCTACAAGCATTTCTTCTTCTTTTTCGTATATATAAGAGAAGGCAGGAGAGAGTGAGGGATAAGAGTGGGACGATCCTATGTTGCGATTGGAGATTCCTTAACGGTTGGGGTGGGGGCACGTTTATTTGGCGGCGGTTTTACGGAGCGATATGCGGCGAAGCTTGAAAAGAAGCTGCATATACCGGTGAAACTGTCCGTATTTGCGAAATCAGGGTTAACAACGGAAGAGATCTTGCAGCTTTTTCAGCGGTCTGATGTAAGGCGGGCGATTGCTCATGCTGACATCATCACCATCACAGGCTGCGGGAATGATCTTGTTCAAGCTGTTCTGCAGTATGAAAAAGGTGAAGATGAAAAGACACTGCTGCAAGCGTCTATGCATTGTCAGGCGAATTTTAGCAAAATGGTTCAAGAAATCGCCCTGATAAAAAGAGGGCAGCATCAACCATACTGCGTATATTTATTGAATTTATATAATCCTTTTCCTGAGATTCCGATCGCCGAGAGATGGCTGAAGCAATACAACCATCACCTTCGCCAGCTTGCTACGAATCCACATGTAGAAGTGGTGGATATTTACGGTGTATTTGAAGGTCATCAAAGCGCATACTTATCGATTGATCAATTTCATCCGAACCACAAAGGATATGAAGCAATGGCAGAAGCGCTGTTTCAACAATCCTTTAAGTAACTGTGATCCCGCGGGATTACAGTTTTTTTCATTCTTTTAAATGAAGGGCTGTTTCGATATGATAAAAGAAACTAAGACAAAAGAGGTGTATGCATGCAGGAGATGAGTGCGTATTTTCATGAATTGAAAGGAACAGCTTATGAGGTAGGAAAGCAGCAGGCTATTTGGCTGAAGGAACGCCTTTTGCTTAAGAAACAATACATTCAATCAGAACCGTTATCAAAAGAGGCTGTGAAGGAAACAAAGCAGCTGATTCGACCGTTTCTTCCTCAGTTAGAAGAAGAGCTCTCGGGATTTTGTGATGAAATGCAAATAGATGAAAGCGATTTGACCTTTTTCTATTCTTCGCATCTTCAGCCAGGCTGTTCCCATTGTGTGATGCAGGGGAATGAGGCTGCCAATCAACAGACGGTGATGCTTCGCAACTATGATTTTTCTCCGCTGTTTGATGATATGCGTCTTGTATCTACACATGTGAAGGGCTCAGCAGTCCATACAGGCTCATCATTAATCTTATTTGGTCGATCGGATGGGATGAATGAGCATGGTCTATCGGTAACATTTTCTGCATGCGGTCCGCCTGTTGGCAACGAACCAGGCTTAAAGCCGCCGGCTGTTGCTGGCTTGCAAGTATATCATGTCATTCGTGCTGTGCTAGAGTCCTGTAAAACGGTGGAGGATGCCGTCCGTTTGGTACAGGAAATGCCCGTCGCGTCAAATGTTCACCTCATGCTTGCTGACCGGAAGGGAGAGGCGGCTGTGATTGAAATGATTGATGGGCAAAAAAAGGTGAGAAGGCCGGAGCGTGGATTTATTGCGGCTACGAACCATCCGCTCGCTGATCACACGGCAAAAGGGTTGACGAAACATCATTCTGTTGTCAGGTACGACATGTTAATTCAAGCTTTAGAAGAACAGCCGTCAAGCGAGTCTCTTACGGAACTATTTCAGACAGAATACCCTGCTGGTCTGACTGTGCACAATTATGAAGAGCTGTTTGGGACGATGCGAACCGTCATGTTTCGGCCGGAGGAAGGGACGATGGAGTATTGCTTTGGCTCTCCCGTCTATAATCCTACCTATTCATTAAAGGTCGGGGGCACACTGCCATTTCATGAACAAACGATTCAATTTCATCAAAAGGATTATGGACCTTCCTTTTGGAGAAACGTGTGAGTCTTTCATTTTGTCACAGCCTGTGTGCCAAATTTAGATCAACTTCAGGTTGCATCGATCAGTGAAAGCGTTTTATATTAAAGTGTGACAATAGACCTATTTAAGCAGAAGGAGGCATTTCATGTACATAACGGCACGAGAACAGAAAGTGATCAAATATATGATTCAGCAAAATCGTTATGTCACCATTCGTGAGATCGCCGATTCTGTTCAGGTAAGTACAAGAACCATTCATAGAGAACTTAAATCCATTAAACCTATTTTAAAGAATTACAACCTATCACTTGATAAACAGCCGGGGAAGGGCTTGAAGGCGGTCGGTGAACAGGAAGACAAACAGCGGCTTCTGTCTCATATTTCAAATGAAGACCAAATTGAATATAGTTCTGATGAACGGAAGCTCTTAATCCTGTGTGCCCTACTTGAAGCAAAAGAACCGGTGAAATTATATACACTTGCAGCCGACTTGCAGGTCACAAATGCGACCATCAGCTACGACTTAGATGAACTGACGGACTGGATCGCTCCTTACGGTTTACTGCTTATCCGCAAGCGTGGGTACGGCATTGAATTAAAAGGACCGGAGGAAGCCAAACGAAAAATTGTCGGGAACCTGATCGTTGACCGTCTCGACATTCAATTATTTCTCGAAACGATTGAGATGAATATTAAACATCGAACGAAAGCGACTGAAAAGGTGTTTGGGGTAGTCAGTCGAGGACAGCTGCTCAAGGTAGAAAGGCTGCTCTTTCATTTGAAAAACAGACTCTCTCTCTCGTTGTCAGATAGTGCCTATATTGCACTTGTCGTTCACTTGACCTATGCCATTGAACGCATTCAAATCGGTGAAACCATTCGGATGGAAGAGGAAGAATTGCTTGAATTAAAGCGGACGAAGGAATTTGAATCTTCACTCAGAATCGCGCGAGCATTAGAACGCATGTTTAATGTAGAGATTCCTGAAGCTGAAGTTGGATACATGACCATCCATTTGCGCAGTGCAAATCGAAGCTTTACGGCAGAATACCGCATTGATGAGATTGAGTTAGATATCGCGCTGAGAACGAAGAAACTCATTGACTTTATTTCTCATAAAACAGGCTATCATTTAAATGAAAACGATTCATTGTATGAGGGACTCGTGTCTCATCTTGAACCAGCTATGAACCGATTAAAAGAAAAGATGCGGATTTACAATCCGCTCACACAACAAATAAAAAAAGACTACTTCTTGCTGTTCATGGCGATTGAAGAAGGTGTGGAACGCTTCTTTCCTGAGATCGAATTTCCTGAGGATGAAATTGCCTTTATCGTGCTTCATTTTGGTTCGGTGCTTGAAATTAAAAAAGAAGAAACCAAGATTCATGCATTGGTCGTTTGCTCAAGCGGTATCGGTTCGTCAAAAATGCTCGCATCACGATTAAAAAAAGAATTGCCTGAGATCGCCAAATTCGATCTATCTTCCTTAATGGAGCTAAAGGAAATCGACGCTACAAGCTATGACATGATCGTATCAACCGTGCCGATCCCCTACGAGCATATTGATTACATTATGGTCAGCCCGCTCTTAAACGAGGATGACGCGGTGCGGGTCAAGTCTCATATTAAACGAAAAATTCCTTATCTGATTGAGAAAAAAAGAGCGCAGGAATCTGCAAAAGAATCGGTGGAGGAAACGGTTGATATGATAGGGATGGCAGAGCAAATCACGAATTATATGTCAGTGATTCGCAGCATCTTGTCCCATTTTACAATCGAAAAAAAGAAGACGACGGAGCAGCATGAGTCAACAATGAGAGAGCTGATGCGTCAGGTTGAAAGTCAAGGCTATTTAGAACGTGCAGACGAAGTGACAGCCGGTTTGCTTGAGCGTGAGCAGCAAGGTGGTTTAGGCATTCCAGGAACCGAGTTTGCTCTTTTTCACTTAAAGCATGATCTCATTAAAAAACCGGTCTTTCATATCTATGATCTTGATGAGGCATACGAGATCAAAAGCATGGATGGCGGGCAGCAGCTTATGTCCAGAATGCTCCTCATGCTAGCGCCGCTAGAGCTTGGCAAAGAAGGGTCTGAAATGTTTAGCCTGATCAGTTCATCTATCATTGAAAGCGAAGAAAGCATGGCGCTTTATGGACAAGGAACAAAGGAAGAGATTGAACAGAAATTACATCAACTTTTTTATCAATTTGTCAAAGAGGCAAAATGGTAAGAAAAAAGCCGAGAGCTTATTCGCTTCTCGGCTTTTTTGCTGTGACACAGACAGCGAGGGTGGGACGAATCTCTTCATATTCAACAGAAAACTGATCAAATCCAGCAAATTCTAAATCATTGAGGATGCTTTCGCCCATTTCTTTTGTCCGATTGGCGTCCGCTCCTTTTTCTCTTGGTTGCATCACAATGACGAGTGTTCCGCCCGGCTTCAAGGTGTGATAAAGGTTGAGTGCGCCAGCCTTTGGGTCATCCCAAATCGTATAATTGTTAACAGAAAGTACTTTGTCATACTGATCCGCCGGCAGGCGCGTTCTTTCAATTTTCCCGACATACAGCCTGACCTGCTTCTCTTTGGATCGTTTCTTTATACGCGAATGCGCCTGTTCCTTCATAGTTAAAGAAGCATCTAGTCCATCAATGTGAAGATCGTCATAATGCTTGAGCATATGTTTGATGCTATAGCCGGGGCCATAGCCTATTTCCAATATGTTTTCACCTTCTGATAAATCTAAATGCTGGATCGCCCATTGGTTCAGTGCCTTATTTTCATTTGCCATAATAAAACCTGCGATGCTTCCGAGCCAGCCTTTTGGTCTGCTGAAGGTTTTAGAAATGGTTGACAGCATGTGAGAACGCTCCTTTTTTATGTTTATGTAACCGATTTTCCCCATCCTGAAACCTGTCAGTTTTCAAAACGCATCGATGACGCATAGGGATGTTTGAGTGGAAAAATGAAGTGGTAATGAAAGGATACATCAACAAATCAAGGAGGAGCTTACACATGGATTTACGTGAATACTTAACAAATGGCATTCCGCGCCAAACGCAGGATCAGCAGCCAGGCAGTGAAAGAGAAATGAATCCTGCGCCGATCTATGAGGATGAATCGTATAAAGGGTCTGGTAAGCTAAAAGGAAAAGTAGCGCTGATTACAGGTGGAGACAGCGGAATTGGACGTGCCGTTTCTGTCGCGTATGCCAAAGAAGGAGCTCATGTCGCGATCGTATACTTAAATGAACATGAGGATGCAGAGGATACGCAAAAACGTGTAGAACAGGAAGGCGTCAAATGTTTAACAATTGCAGGGGATGTCGGGGACGAAGCCTTTTGCGAGAAAGCGGTAGAAAAGACAGTTGAAGCCTTTGGACAGCTGGACATCTTAGTCAATAATGCGGCCGAACAGCATCCGAAAGAACGTATTCAAGATATTTCTAGTGAACAGCTTCACCAAACCTTTAGAACCAATTTCTATTCTTATTTTTATTTTACGAAGAAGGCACTCGATTACTTAAAACCGGGAAGTTCCATTATTAATACAACATCTATTAACCCGTATCGAGGCAACAAGGTACTGATTGATTATACGGCGACAAAAGGGGCCATCAACGGCTTTACTCGTTCTATGGCACAGTCGCTTGTGAAAGATGGAATTCGAGTAAACGGTGTAGCACCCGGTCCAATTTGGACGCCACTCATCCCATCTACATTTGATGAAGACAGTGTCGAAAGCTTCGGGGCCGAGACGCCAATGGGAAGACCAGGACAGCCTGTGGAGCATGTAGGCTGCTATGTACTGCTTGCTTCGGACGAATCGTCTTATATGACGGGACAGACACTTCATGTCAACGGCGGTTCCTTTATGAATACATGATCAATAGCACGCCGCCCAGATTTGATTGGGCGGTGTATTTAGTATTTCTTCCGATTCTTCTGTACAGATGAGACAGACCATATGATAATGCCCACAACAACCGCTGCAATAACAAGTGAACTCAAATGGAACATCGTTTCATGATGCATATTCAACTTCCCCTTTCAATGTATCCGTTTTTTATAGCATCAGCTAGAAGATGTCTTTTTATGAAAAACACATTTCTTTGTTTAATGAATGGATTGTCGTGGAAACCTAAGAGTACGGATGACATTTTGAAGGAGTGAAGATACATGTCACAAGAAGAGTTAAAGCAAAAGGTAATGAACTTATTAGACGAACAAAAAGTGGGAACATTGGCGACTGTTGAACAAGATAAGCCGCATACCCGCTATATGACTTTTTTTCATGAAGGGCTGACATTATATACACCAACAAGCAAAGAAACACATAAAGCGGATGAGATTGAAAAAAATCCGAATGTTCATATTCTCATTGGTTATTCAGGTGAAGGATTTGGGGACACATATGCAGAAATCGCAGGTAAAGCCACATTAACTGATGATCCAGAACTGATCGACCGCCTTTGGTCAGATGAGATGGAGAAATGGTTTAAAGGAAAAGATGATCCAAACCTAGTGATCCTTAAGATTGACCCAACCTCTATTCGTTATATGAACGAAGGAAACCGGACACCAGCAGAATTATCACTTTAACACTTGCGTAAGTTGGGGGAACGTGTTATAGTTTTATATTAAGTGTTGAAATAGCAAATAAATAAAGAAAGTAAACTTTCTTTTTTCTATGACATAATGAGAAGCAATAGAGCTTCTACTTGATAAGAACGAGACGCTGTCAAAGCGAACAAACTTATTCTTTTCCTTCTGCAACCGCCCCCCTATAAAAGCGGAAGAATGGAAAAAAGACGTTTTGATTTACAATTCACACTGGCACGGCTTCGGAGCCGTAAGGACGAATGAGAGGTAGGGCTTTCGTTGTCTTGTTATCCAGAACTTCCATGGCGTTTACTTTCAAACGTAGGTTCACTCGGAACACATATGACACACTGATATGATCGAATCTTAATTCATACACTCCGTGACGGAGATTAAACATTGATTATTTATTTGCATGAAAAGAGTAAGAAACGGGCTGCCATCTATTTGGCAGCCTTTTTACGTTTTAAACAATAAAATAGGAAAAAGGAAGATAAAAGCGGACACCGTCCGCATGATATCTCCTTCAAAAAGATCCGCCGCCAACAATAGAACAACGAACACTCATCGACAGAAAGAGGAAATGCTTCATCATTACTCACTTCGCCCTTTCTTCTGATACCTCCAAATCCGGCCAATAAAAAAGAACATCACCGTAAACAAAATAGAGAAGATCAACATGTCCAGCAGTGTCACGCCTCTATCTGGATGCACAACCCCAAACCAAACCCATTGAAGAACAAAAGAGATAGCAAAATAAAAGATGGATTCTTTCATGAAATTCTCCTTTTTACTTGTTTTTTTGACTGTTTAGCCATACCATCCAGATGAAAAAGGAACAAATGGCGCATGCGAGCAAAGTGACAGGCGGCAAGGTGTACCAGCTAGTCAGCCCCTTTACAAAGCACATATAAAAAAAGAAAATGGTAATAGATACGAGCACCCCTTGCTTGAACCAACGAGGAACACGCAGCCAAGCCGCTAGAATGATTGATGATAGCTTATCCATTGAGATAACATCCTTTTTTTGAATCTGATTGGATTTTATCGTAAACAATCAAATATGTAAAATATGGATTTAGAAAGTTGGAATGGTATTCTGCTAGCATGAAACATTCTCGCTGCACTGACGTATAAGAAAAAGGAACTCCATGAAAGGAAGCGATCAAGTGAAAAGAATACCAGTGATTTTCCTCAGGTATATTGTCTTCTTTATTCCAGCAATCATTCTTAGTGTCTTGGTGTGGAACCATTACCAAGATGATTTGTCAGCAGGGAAAGCGACGCAATATGACGTCAAACAAATATTTACATTCGATGAAGGAAAACGAGTGGTGAGTGCTGTATCAAAAAACCAGCAGCTCCATTTTGCAATGTATGATCCTCAATCAGGAAAAAGAATCAGTGAATGGACCACGGAAAGCGATACGTTTAATGAAATGCTGCCATCTATTCAAGGGAACAACCTCTTACTTGCTTTAAAAAATAAAGAGGGGCAGCTGTTGATCGAGAAACTAACGCCGAGCGGGGAAAAGAAAGAGCTCGTTAAGCAAAATCTACAGATTCCCTCGTTTTTAAAAACGAGTACATATCAATGGAATGGACGACTCTTGTTTACAGGAGAGAGGGAAGGTGCCTCTGCGGTCCTTGGTGAGCTAAAGAATGGTCAGTTTCATGTGCACAATCTCAACGAGCTAAAACTGCCAGCAAGACCTGTTTCCATCGATGTCGTCATGAATTCTTTTAGAGGGCAGACCCCATTCCCTATGTTTGAATTGACTTTGAAAAATGACCAGAAGGCATATGTCAGCGGAATCTCAAACGAGAAGCATCAGCTTGGGGTCTATGTCTCCAAAAGTGCTGAACCGTTTAGCCTCATTGAAGATAAAGTTGTGCAGCAGCTGCAAAAAACGATCGGATCATCACAAAACGTTGCTGTCGCTGTCGAATCCAACTATCCAAAAAGACCAAGGAAAGTGGATGCAGAGGGAAGGCTTGGGGAAGTCGTCCCAACACCAAAACCGATTTACCAAACCTTTATCTACCAGCTGAATGAAGAAGAAGTTCTTCTTGCAGGCTCTACAGCAAAGGACGAAGCAAAAGGCAAGCTGACTGGTTATATTTATAATCATCGCACGAATAAGGCGACGTCTGCCAGCAAGCTGTCTCAGTCGTTGTCATATGAATCTTTACAAAAAGAAGATCTCTCTTTTCATAAAAATGTGAAGAGCAATTGGCTCTATTATTCACTTGGCAACCAATTAACGGGGGCATTTGAGGCGAAAAGCAAACAGCTAAAGGAATTCCCTTTGCAAAAGGTCATCTCAATCGAAAATGCCAGTCCAGCCCACCAAACGTCTGTTGACACCTTTATGCAATATGTCATGAAGGGCGGACCACTCATTCTCAACTGGGCGATATGGCTCTTGATCCCACTGCTGTTATTTGTGCTAGCGATCTTCCTGCCGCCGATTTTGAGACTGGTGAGAAAGAACAAGATAAAAGACAGTGTCACATTAGAAGCCAATATTGTATCTGTCAAAGAAACGGGTACCTACATCAATGAACAGCCGCTGGTCAACATGCAGCTTCAATTTCAATATGATGGGGAAAATATCGAGAAGGCGGTTAAAACGGTTGTATCCTATACTCAGATACCGCAACCGGGTCAGCGTATCGCCATTCTCTACAATCCGAAAAAGAAAAAAGCGATGCTCTTAAAAGAGGGTGACTTCTCGCAGCCGAGTGAGCCAAAGTTCATCAAAGGCGCTATTTTAAGAAACATAGAATCATATGGAACCGTAGGACGAGGCACCGTCTTATCGCTTACATTTGAAGCAGATCAGAAAAGGTATACCATTCCGATGATTCAAGCTGCTGGTTTTGAGTTTAGAACAGGAGAAAAAGCCGATCTCGTTGACATCAGCGGTCAGTTGAAAATGGCAGCCTATGGGCATGAAGTGCGGAATCGTGCGGGGAAAGATGTGACGTTAACAGGAACGATCCAGCGTGTGAAGCAATATCCAATGGCCATCCATGAACAAAAGCCAATTCAGCTTGATGTGTCGGTTTCAAACGGAGATGAGTCTATCACAAAAACGGTCAGCCAATTCATCCCTGATCATATGCAGGTCGCAGCCGGCACTCAAATCACGATCCAGACAAAGAAAGAAGAGCTGGATAGAGAAATGGGTCTTATGCAAGAGAAACAAGGAAGTGCAAAAGTGACCCATGTCACATTTTCCGGTGTCATCGGCAACCAGCCGTTAGCGATCATTCAGATTGAGAGAGATGGCGTGATGTATGAAGTGAAACAGCCAATCGATCCGATCACTAGCGTACTGCCAGGTGATGAATTATGGGTGGCATATCACGAAATGACACGTCAAGCAGCCATTGTGAAATATGCATCGATTTAAAAAATACTTCAGCGTGTAGAAAAAGGGCTAAAACGAATTTCGTTTTAGCCCTTTTGATTAAGCTTTTGTATCATACTGGCGAAGCACCTTATCATAGGCGAAGTTGCCGAAAGGAATGAATGCCGCAAAGAATCCGGCGATGGACCATTTCAAATGCCAGCGAACTTTAAATGTCACATATGCCAAAATGAGCATATAGATCACAAACAATGCGCCATGAAGAGAGCCCACAATGGTGACCGCCATCGGAATATCCGCAAAATATTTTAGAGGCATGGCAATTAAAAGAAGGGTTAAAAGAGACATACCCTCAATAAAACCCGCCTGTCTCAGACGGCTAATACTTGTATGCATATACAAATCCTCCTGTATAAAAGCTAGTTTCTCATCTTCTAATATAAACGAAAGATCGTCTGGACATGCGGAAATCTACGAAAAATTCAAAATATGTTCATGGAATGCTTAAAAAATGGGAAAAGTCCTTTACTCCTTGTTTGTTTCAGAGAGTACTTGCTTTAAGTGCATCACATCATGCAATAAATGCTCCGTCATTGCTTGAACGGCTTCTGTGGAGCGGCGCTTTTTTATTTTAGAATAGATGGCTGCATGCTCTCTTTGAATGGTTTCAGCACGAGCCCCGCCGCTAAAATGAAAGATGCGGCAATAGTGAATGAGTGCATTTACGTGATTCAATTGTTTGGATAAGCGGTCATTGTGACTCGCCAAAATGATTTTTTGGTGAAAGGCTTCATGTAACTGGACGATCTCTTTAGAGGGCAGCTGCTGCTTGATCGCTTCGTCCGCCTGCGTGAGAACCTGCTCAATTTCATCCATTTCTCTTTGCACGGCTTCCTTACAGGCAAGCTCAACAGCAAGTGTTTCTAAAGCTACCCGAATTTGATAAAGCTCCTCGACATCTTTTTCTGTTAACGTATAGACGGAATAGCCTGATCGATGATCCGCGATTAAGAGCTCGTCTTTTTCTAACAGCCTCATCGCCTCTCTTACCGGTGATCGGCTTACGCCAAATTGTTTGGCAAGCTGTGTTTCATTGATGCGCTCTCCTGGCTGAAACTGGCCATCAAAAATCATTTGCTTCAGCTGTTCATAAAATTGCATGTGATACGGTGTTGGTCTTTCCATCTCGAATGAATTCATGCCATCATTCCCTCTTTTATACATCATCTTTTGTCTCATGTTATCCAAGTTTTTCCCTCTAGGCAAGCCTGCATCAAAAAGTCAATATCGTACAATCCAAGAGAAAAGGGGTGTGCTACACTTATGATCAGTTCAGCGAAAAGAGGGATCGACATGAACACACAAGAGGAACGAACTGTACATTTTGATCAAGACTTACAAATAGAGGCATATCGCTTTCATGGCATCATGCAAAAGTTCCCGAATCATTTTCATACATATTATGTGATTGGATTTATTGAAGACGGTCAAAGACGTTTGGTCTGCCAAAATCAAGAATACATCATTGAAAAAGGTGATATCCTTCTTTTTAATCCGTATGATAATCACGCATGTGAACAAATTGATCACAGGACACTCGATTATCGCTGCTTAAATATTGAAGCAGGTTTGCTAGAGAAGGTCTTTCAGCACAAACCGCATTTTAAAGCCCCTGTGTTTTCACAAAGTGAACTAACAAAGCCATTATATGATCTACATCAAATGATCACAGAAGAAGCTCCTGCTTTGAATAAACAGGAAACCTTCTATTTCTTTATGAAACAATTGATTGAAGCCTATGCTGATACCTCAGAGGAAAAAGCATCAGCCACACGTGCCAACGAACAAAAAGTCCGAGACGTACAGCAATATATCGAAACACACCTCACGGAAAATATATCGTTAGAAGACTTAGGCGAGCTTGTGTCCATGAACAAATATTCATTGCTGCGTGCTTTTACAAAGTTTAGAGGCATCACGCCGTATCGTTATTTACAGACAGTCAGAGTGAACTTTGCGAAGGAGCTTCTCGCCCAAGGAGTGAAGCCTGTAGATGCGGCTGCCTCCGCTGGATTTTCTGATCAAAGTCATTTGAGTCATTTCTTTTCAGAATTTATTGGGCTCACGCCAGGGCAGTATCAGCAAATTTTTGTAAAGCAGGTAACAGCTGATGAAAAATAAACAGCTGCTCGGTCATTTAGCGGCCATGTTCACCATTTTTTTATGGGGATCTACCTTTATCTCTACCAAAATATTATTAACGGCTTTTTCTCCAACAGAGATTTTATTTTTCCGTTTTTTTATAGGGTACTTGGCTCTGATGATCATCTATCCGTTTACGATGAAGGTGCAAAGTAAAAAGCATGAAGGGATGTTTGCGCTGGCAGGTTTATGCGGTGTGGTCTTATATTACTTTTTAGAAAATGTCGCACTTACTTATACGTTCGCTTCGAATGCAGGTGTCATCAGCTCCGTTGTCCCATGCTTCTCTTTTTTATTGACTTATTTTTTATTAAAAGATGAGCCGCTGCACAGCCGGTTTTTCATAGGCTTTTTCATCGCGATGACGGGAATCGTGCTGATTAGCATGAATGGAATGACGACGTTTCAATTGAATCCACTCGGTGATGCCTTAGCATTAACAGCAACCATCGTCTGGGCATTCTATTCCATTTTATCGAAGATGATCAACCAATATGGCTACCATATCATTCAGGTAACAAGGCGTGTCTTCTTTTACGGACTGCTATGGATGATTCCACTGATCTGGCATTTTAAGGTTCGTTTAGACTGGGAGCGGTTGACCAATCCATCGTTTGCCTTCCACTTGCTGTTTTTAGGCGTCTTTGCATCTGCTATTTGTTTTCTGACATGGAGCTTTTCCGTGAAGACGATCGGTGTGGTGAAATCAAGTGTGTATATTTATGGAGTGCCTATTATCACGATGATCATTTCAATGATCGTTCTTCACGAGAGCTTGACCTTCATGTCTGGGCTTGGAACAGCACTGACCTTAGGAGGTTTGCTGCTTTCAGATAAAAAAAGTGCGGGAAGAAAGAAACAGAAGCCCCATGTGCTGATGCAAGATAAAAAGGCGCTTTGATCAAAAAAAGCGTCTTTTGTCCATTGTAAGAACACGCACTCTTTAGTAAACTCAAATGAAACGGTCGACGGTCGACCGATAACAAAGGGGGAAAAATCAATGAAGCATGTTTCAATTGCAGCGATACCAGGTGACGGGGTTGGAAAGGAAGTTGTGCCTGAAGCTATTCGAGTTTTGAAAGCGGTATCAGATGTGCATGGCGGTCTGTCTTTCACCTTTCAGGACTTTCCGTGGAGCTGTGAGTATTATTTAGAGCATGGCGAAATGATGCCAAAGGATGGATTGGAACAACTAAAAGCCTTTGACAGCATTTTCTTAGGAGCAGTCGGAGATGCCAATTTAGTGCCGGATCATGTATCACTTTGGGGATTGCTCATTAAAATTAGACGTGAATTTGAGCAGGTGATCAACGTTAGACCGGCAAAACAGCTAAAGGGCATCCGTTCTCCGCTTGCTCAGCCAAAAGATTTCGATCTACTAGTTGTAAGAGAAAATGGAGAAGGCGAATATAGTGAAATTGGGGGCCGGATTTATCAAGGGGAGGATCAGCTTGCGATTCAAAATGCCGTCTTCTCTAGAAAAGGGACAGAACGTGCGATGCATTTTGCTTTTCAATTAGCAGAAAAGAGACGAAAGCATGTAACAAGTGCAACAAAGTCAAACGGCATCGTGCATACCATGCCATTTTGGGATGAAGTGTTTCAAGATGTCTCAAAGGACTACCCTAAGGTGGAGGCAGATTCTCAGCACATTGATGCGCTCTCAGCCTTCTTTGTCACAAGACCAGAGAAATTCGATGTCATCGTCGCCAGCAATTTATTTGGTGACATTTTGACGGATCTTGGTGCCGCCATAATGGGTAGTATTGGCGTCGCACCAGCAGCCAATATCAATGTAAATGGTAAATATCCATCTATGTTTGAGCCAGTACATGGATCAGCACCAGATATCGCTGGAAAAGGCATCGCGAACCCTATTGGACAAATCTGGACCGCTAAACTCATGCTTGATCATTTCGGAGAGGAAGAATTAGGCACACACCTTCTCGATACGATTGAATCTGTCACAGCAGACGGCTTTTTAACGGCAGATATCGGCGGAGCCTATCAAACACAAGAGGTCACAAACGAAATCATTAAACGATTGAAGAAATAATCCGTCATTAGAACCGCATCTCCACGTCTGCTATAATAAAAGGATGGATAGAAGAAAGAGATGTGAAATTTCGTGTCAAAAACAGTTGTATTAGCAGAGAAACCTTCAGTAGGACGTGACCTTGCACGCGTACTGAAGTGTCATAAAAAAGGAAATGGTTTCTTAGAAGGAGATCAATACATTGTCACGTGGGCGCTTGGCCACTTGGTGACACTGGCTGATCCAGAAGGCTACGGGAAAGAATTTCAATCCTGGCGCCTAGAGGATTTACCCATTATTCCAGAACCACTCAAGCTTGTCGTGATGAAAAAGACAGGGAAGCAGTTCCAAGCGGTCAAAGCGCAGCTGGCGAGAAAAGATGTAAAAGACATTGTCATCGCAACAGATGCTGGACGTGAAGGGGAGCTTGTGGCAAGGTGGATTCTTGAAAAAGCACATGTGAAAAAGCCTCTAAAACGTTTATGGATTTCGTCTGTTACAGACAAAGCCATTCAAGAAGGGTTCAAACGATTAAAAGATGGCAGAGAGTATGACAACTTGTACCGCTCTGCGGTAGCGCGTGCAGAGGCAGACTGGATTGTAGGGATCAACGCAACAAGAGCGCTGACAACGAAGTTCAATGCGCAGTTATCCTGTGGACGTGTGCAAACGCCAACGATTGCTATGATCGCCAAGCGAGAGGAAGACATTCAGCAATTCCAGCCGAAGCTGTTCTTTGGGCTGACTGCACAAGTAGACGGACTGACGCTGACTTGGCAGGATGCAAAGACAAAACAAAACCGTACATTCCAAGAGGATGTAGTGAAGGAGCGTTTGGCAGCCTGTAAAGGAAAACCTGCAGTGATTGATGCACTGAAAAAAACAGCGAAAAAATCCTTTGCTCCAGGGTTGTATGACCTGACAGAATTGCAGCGTGATGCCCATAAACGCTACGGTTTTTCAGCAAAAGAAACACTGTCTACACTTCAGCGTCTGTATGAACAGCATAAGCTCGTCACATACCCGCGTACGGATTCACGTTTCATTTCGGCAGATATCGTGCCTACATTAAAAGATCGACTCAAAGGAATGAACGTTAGACCTTACGCGCAGCATGTGAATCGCATTCTACAATCAGGCATTAAAGCACATAAAGGTTTTGTCAACGATGCCAAAGTGTCAGATCACCATGCGATCATTCCAACCGAGGAAGAGCTGTATCCAGGTGCATTAAGCGATAAAGAGCGTAAATTATATGACCTGATTGCCAAGCGATTCCTCGCTGTACTGATGACCCCTTTTGAATATGAGGAAACAACAGTGATCGCCAAGATCGGCAGTGAGACATTCACAGCGAAAGGAAAAATTGTGCAATCAGCCGGCTGGAAAGCCGTGTACGATGATTCCTATGAAGACGAGGAATCAGCCGAAGCAGATCAGCACTTGCCGGCATTAACAGAGGGGCAGTCACTTGACGTACGCCAATTAAAAGAGACAAAAGGCGAAACGAAACCTCCTGCTCGTTTTAACGAAGCGACCCTTTTATCTGCCATGGAGAACCCGTCTGCATTTATGGAGAACAAGGAAAAAGACTTAGTGAAAACCCTTGGTGAAACGGGTGGATTGGGGACAGTGGCAACTAGAGCTGATATCATTGAGAAACTGTTTAACAGCTTCTTAATTGAGAAAAAAGGCAAAGACATCTTCATCACATCGAAAGGGAAGCAGCTTCTTTCTTTAGTACCTGAAGATTTAAAGTCACCTGCGTTAACAGCGGAATGGGAACAAAAGCTTTCTAAAATTGCGAAAGGTCAATTGAAAGCTTCTCAATTCATGAGTGAAATGAAGTCATATGCAAAACAAGCCGTATCTGAAATCAAACAAACGAACCAAACCTTTAAGCATGACAACATGACAGGCACACATTGCCCTGACTGCGGAAAACTCATGTTAAAAGTGAACGGGAAAAACGGCACCATGCTTGTTTGTCAGGATAGAGAATGCGGACATCGAAAAAATGTGGCAAAGAAAACAAATGCACGCTGCCCGAACTGTCATAAAAAGCTTGAGCTGCGCGGGGAAGGCGATGGCAAAATATTTGCCTGTGTTTGTGGTCATAGAGAGAAACTGTCTGTTTTCGAAAAACGCAAATCACAATCCAATCAAAAACGAGCCAGTAAGCACGATGTGTCTAAATATATGAAGAAACAAAAGAAAGTGGAAGAACCAATCAATAACGCACTTGCAGAACAATTGAAGAAATTAAAATTAGATCAATAGTTGTGTAAAAACCCATGTGAATTCGCATGGGTTTTTTGTTTGTTAGAGTATTTTGACATGTTGTTTTTCTGTAAATGGGAATATGTAAGCGAAAAGACTCGTAATTTGGTATAAAATATTTATTTTCATTTAAACAGAAACGCTCTATAATAAATCGTTAGATGCTTAGAGAGAACAAGGATTGAAAGGGGACACGAATGGATACACCCATACATCGTACAGCTATCGCTATACTTATTGTCATTTTACTAGGCGGATGTACCTGGAAACAGCAGCAACATTCAGCTCAACCAGAACCTGCAAAGCCAGTATTGTCAGGAGAGTACTTTATGACTCACCACTTAATGACAGATCAAGGCATGATCCGGACCTCGCTTGCGGAGCAGCCTACCTACTTATCGGAATCGCTCGGACTTTGGATGGATTATCTTGTTAGAAAAAAAGATCAAACATCTTTTGATCAACAGGTAGACCTCCTGCGCACTCAATTCTTACTGGAACATGATCTTCTTAGCTGGCAAATCGAATCTCATCAAAAAAGCAAAGTCAATGCTTTAGTTGATGACTTACGTGTAGTAACAGCGCTTCAAAAAGCAGATCAATTGTGGCAGAAGTCAGTGTATCAAACCACAGCCAAAAAAATCGCCAAAGCGTTAAAAGACAAAAACATGTTCAAGGGTATGTTGACCGACTATTATGATGCATCGACAAAGCAAACTTCACATACAATCACACTTTCATATCTTGACCCAAAAGCAATCAAAGAACTAGTATCCCTCCACCTATTCACAGAACAAATGATGAACAACCAATTGGCCATTCTAAAAAATGCACCGAGACAAAAAGGATTTTTTCCAAAATCCTATGACATAGCGAAAAAGGTCTACTCATTTGATCAGGAAATCAACTTGATCGACCAACTTTATACGGCTCTTTATGCTGAACGTGCACAGGTTGATACAACAGTCATCATGAAATGGCTGAAAACCAACTTCCAAAAGGAAGGAAAACTGTATGGACGATATAAACTGAGCACATTACAGCCAGCAGTGACGTATGAATCGCCTTCAGTCTATGCATTGGTGATTTTATATGCACTCAAACAAGGAGAAGATGATTTTGCAACAGACGTCTATCACCGAATGAAAGAGCTGCAAATCCAAGATCCTCTCAAGCCTTATTACGGAGGCTATATGAACGAAAAAGATACACACTCATTTGATAATTTATTGCCTCTAATTGCAGAAAGGGAGCTTCTAAATGAAAAGGTTATTCAGTAACACCTATCGCACGTATTATACGGTGCTCCTCACGTTTGCGGGACTCATTTTATTTATGGGCTACTTGAATGGACGTGATGCGGAGAGTGTCATGATCATCACACTCACATTTGTCGTGATAGGATGCGGCATTTTATTTGGTATTTTGCCAGCATTGGTTTTTACTTTGTTGATTTTGTTCTTTATAGGAAGCGGGATGTTCTTTACAGAGCTTGGTCACACAAATTCACTCTTTTCTCATCAAACGTTGCAAGATGTCGTGATATGGGGCGTGGCGCTTCTCTTTTTTGCTATTTCTGCTGGAAACGTGCATGAGCGAATAAAAACGATGCGTTACACCATTGACCAACAAAAGAGGGCCATCAAACAATTTGTAGCGATTGACTCAACCACAGGATTTGACAATGCAGAGCGGATGAGACTCGAGTTGTCTGAGGAAATGAAACGAGCAGAACGATACAAACAGCCATTCGTCTTTATCCTTCTTCATATGCACTACTCAGCGGAATTCAAAACATTATATGGAGAAAAAGAAATGCAACATCTTTTCCAGCAACTTAGTATGAAGATTCGCGAAAGTGTGAGAGAAACCGATAAGAAATTTCGATTATCCGAAGAACGAATGGGTCTCTTGCTCACTCACACACCTGAAGAAAATGTCTCGATCGTTCTTGATAAGCTAAAGGACAAACTGCAAACGCATGTCCTGCTAAATGGCCGTGAAGTGACCTTAACCTTTCATGTCTGTCATTTAACAAGCAGCTCGGATTATCGGACACCAGAGCAATTTTTAGAAGAACTAGAAAACGAGATGATGATGAATGAACTTTAATGTTTTGACGAAATGTTGTTTGTTAATCGTTCTTTTCTCTATGCTTTCGATCAATGACAGTACATCAGCCAGTGCACTTGAGAAAGAGTCCAGGACCCTCATCGTCTATTCCACACAATCAGGTGAGACAACGCCAACTGTTCATATGCTTGATGTACTTGTGGGGCATTTTTCCACACGAACGACCATTTTATCTGATGAACAAATCACTGAAAAGAACCTCAATGACTCTCAGCTAGTTATCTATATAGGTGAAGAAAAGAGAACGTTGAAATCACAAACCATTCGTCTCATAAACGAATCAAAACGCTTAATCGCAATAGGATACAATGCGGAACAGCTTCGTCCATTCTCCAAGCTTACTTTTCACAAACAAGATCACATCAGTCAAATCAAAGATACTGATGATCAAGAATACCGTCAGCTAGAGAGAGGAATCACAGCTCAGACGGTTCAAGGGACAGATCTGCAACGTAAATTCTTATTGAAGAAAAATCAAGCTGAACAGCCATTTGTGATTCAAACAAAAGAAGGTGCGGCATATGTCGGAATGCTAAATATCCTTCAGCACGACAAGCTGCTTGCAGAGGTGCTGGAAAGTCTCCTGCCGTCTTCTAATCAAACGACGACAAAGTACTTACAGATTGGGAAGATTAACCCCGTCACGGATGAGAAGAAGTTACTTGAACTTGGACGATACGTAACAGCTCGCCATATCCCTTTTCTGCTGGCGGTGACCCCTATATGGATTGATCCAGCAACAGGGGATGAAGTGACGCTCAGTGACCGGCCTAAACTTGTCCACGTGTTAACACAATTGCAAAGCAATGGAGCTAGTGTCGTTCTTCATGGGTTTAGCCGTACGTATCGAACGGAGGAGTCGGGTAAAGGCTTTGAATTCTGGGATGTAAAGTACGATCAGCCCGTTACGTCAAATGAACCAGAGAAAGCTGATCAGCAGCTGAACAAAAGCTTTTTTCCGAATGAAAAAGATTTTAATGCGTATATCACATCCAATCAACATCAAGAAGCCATCTATACAGAAGAAAAGCTGACAAAAGGCATTGAACTGCTCGCGCAGCAGGGGTTATATCCGCTTGCATTTGAAGTGCCGAATGATGCCATTTCCCTGCAAGGCTATGAAGTGATTTCCCGCCATATGTCCAGTCTATTTGGGCAGGTGCAGCTCTCAGACCGTACATGGAAATCAAGTAGTGAATCACCATTTTTGTCGACACCCGCCATGCTTCATGGCATGACTTTATATCCTGAACAGTCTATAGATACAGCGTCTGACCAAGAAGGTGCAAACATACTGACTGAGCAAACAATTCAATCCATGCAGCATATCCAATCCGCCGCCATTGGGCTGTCCTATGATGTGGAAGCGGAGATAGATGGGCTGCAAGATGTAATCACACAAATGGATGCGATCCCTTCTAGTGAATGGCTAGATTTAAAGAAAACAAAACAGACTGTTCAAACTCAGAATGTCCAGATCAAAACAGCAGGAAATGGACATATTCAAATAGAGCAATCCAATATAGCTGAACCAAAAACAAACAAACGAAGCGGGATGGAAAATATGCTTCGAATACTCACAATGGTGGTGCTGCTCTTTATTGTGGCATTTGCTTTTTACACATTGTATTTAAGGCTGACGATGAAAAAACGGATCTTTAAGGAGAGAAAATCAGGTGGCTGATATCTTATTTTACCTATCATTAATACTGATTTGGATCATGCTCCTATATCATATGTTTCTGATGCAGGGAGGCTTTCAGCACTATTTAACTTACGAAAAAGTGCTGCCTAAATGGACGAAACAAGGGAAAGATCTGCCGACCGTCAGCATTCTCATTCCAGCACATAATGAAGAAGTGGTCATTCGGCAGACGCTAAAAGCCATGGTCCAGTTATCCTATCCCAAACACCTTCTTGAAATCATTGTGATTAATGACAATTCCTCTGATCGTACAGGGGAGATTGTGCAATCATTTAGTGAGCAATACGATCATGTCCATATGATTGAAACAAAGCCGCCATTTGCAGGGAAGGGGAAATCTACTGCACTGAATGAAGGCTTGAAGGCTTCGACAGGAGACGTTATTTGTGTATACGATGCAGATAATATGCCTGAAAAGAAAGCCGTCTACCATTTGGTTCTTGGATTATTGAATGATCCTAAAGCAGGTGCTGTTGTCGGGAAATTCAGGGTCATCAATGCAGCCAAAAACCTCCTGACAAAATTCATTAACATAGAAACGATCTGCTTCCAGTGGATGGCGCAAGGCGGGAGATGGAAATGGTTTGGCATTGCGACAATACCAGGCACCAACTTTGCGATCCGTCGGCACATTTTAGAAGAGCTTGGCGGCTGGGATGTCCATGCACTAGCTGAAGACACTGAATTAACAATTCGTGTGTATAATCTGGGCTATGTGATTCGGTTCTTTCCTGCTGCGATTACATGGGAACAAGAGCCTGAAACATGGAAAGTCTGGTGGCGGCAACGAACACGCTGGGCTAGAGGCAACCAATATGTTGTGCTCAAATTTTTAAGGCAGTTTATGAAATTAAAAAGAAAACGAATGATTTTCGATTTATTTTATTTTTTCTTTACGTATTTCTTATTTTTCTTTGGTGTACTGCTCTCCAACGGCATTTTTATCGTAAACTTATTCGTTGATCTTCACTTATCTGTGGGAGCTGTCGCACTCATCCTATGGGGGTTAGCCTTCTTCCTCTTTTTAACAGAAGTGATGATTACGTTAAGCATAGAGAAAACAGAGCTGACCAAACAAAACATTCTCATTGTCGTTCTCATGTACTTTACCTATTCCCAAGTATGGATTGCGCTTGTTGTGTACTCCTTATGTGTAGAGGTGAAAAGCCGATTATTGAAACAAGAAGTGAAATGGTACAAAACCGAGCGTTACAATCAACAACAAAAGAAAAGCGGGTGACATATTGAAATCGTTAAAATGGTTGATTTATATATTAGGATTATCCTTAGCGATCCAGCCTTTTTTCATGGCAGGTCAAGCAATGGCGCAATCCAACCGAGTTCAAGTCAAAGATGATTGGGTTCAATCTTCAAAAGAAAACAAAACAAAAACGCAGCATCTATCAGAAGACGTAGTGACCTTATATGGACAAGAAGACCGCACTGAATTTACCTATCAAGTGGATCAGGAAAAAACAGAGTCAAGCACATTGACGTTCAATATAGAGGCTTCACCATTATTGATTTCACCTTCCTCATTCACTGTTATGATTGATGGAGAGATCGAAAAGACCATCCCTGTATCAGGGAAAAACCAGAAGAAGTCGATTCAAATCAAGTTGAACAAAGCACAATTGAAAGAAGGTACTCACCGCATTCAGGTCACCTTTTATGGTGTTTTAAAAGAAGGCGTGTGTATCAACCAAGACACACCTGCTAATTGGCTAAAAGTGTATCCTGAAAGTGAACTTACATTCAAAGGAATCCAGACAAAAGATTTCACATTAGATAGCTTTCCATCACCTTTTATTCAAACAGGTGATCAGAAAGAACAGACAGATATTGTAATTCCTAATTCACCGGATGCAGCTGAATTAGAAGCGGCCATCAAAGTATACCGTACGTTGAAAAACAAAGATCGCCAAAAAGAGATCAAACTTATCCAAGAAAAGGACATCAAGCAAGTGGCGCACCCAACGATTGCTGTGGGAGCTAAAGGAAGCTGGGATGGACGGATGAAATCGATTGAACAAGCTGCAGGAATTAAAACAAAAAGCAGTCATCTTACGGTAGCGATGAGAACTTTGACAGCAAAGAAAACAGAACAGCCCATTTTATTTGTGACAGCGGAAAAGCCTGTGACAATCGCTGGAAAAATCAATGTTCTGACTCAGTCAGAATTAACGGATCAACTGACTGGAACAGACCTAGTGCTTCAAAAGGCTGCAGCTCAAACGTCTAAACCATCTTACAAGATTCCTTTGAAAGATTTTGGCGGAGATGATGTCACGGTTGGGACCAACAAGACGGTATCCGACCACTACTATTATCCGAAAGCGCTACTGGCTAACCAAAAATCAGGTGCAAAGCTCAATCTTTCATTCAAAAAATCTGATACAGCGGCAAGCAAAACAGAACGGTTAACTGTTATGATCAATGACGAACCGCACGACGTACCATTAACAAAACTAGGCAGCAAAGATGCGAATGGATTCTATCATGTCTCGATTCCAGTCGATTCAAAGATACTTCAAAAAAATGAATATATTGATTTGCAATTTGTCACAAGTGGTTTTAAAAACATGGAATCTTGCAGACATACGGATGAAGAAGGCTGGATATTCATTGACAAAGACAGCTCTCTTCAAATACCAGAAGGAACAACGAGTGAAAAGCCAGATTTAGCCGCATGGCCGCTCCCGTTCACTTCGAAAAATACATTGATCATCATACCAGATCAAATCAAACGTGAAACAATCAATCAAATGGCCATGTTGACGGAATCTTTTAGTCAGCCAGAAGTAGCTCAATATCATTTAATGAAAGCTTCTCAAGTGACAAATGAACAATTGAAAAATCACCCTCTCATTTTCATCGGAGGCATTCAAACATTCTCTCTTCTGAAAGAAAAAGCAGCCGATCTCGTTGTTCCGGTGAAAAAGGATCAGTATGATGTATCTTCTTTCGGCATGATCAACGAAACAACGGCTCGAATTGTATGGACGCAGCCATCTGTTTGGAATAAAGAACAGACAATGACAGTCTTTTCAGGAATGACTGCAGCTGAAGCTAACGTGTCAAATGAAGTAATGCAATTTCTTCAAACAAATACAGAAAAAGCAACAGTTGCAATAGAGAGTAAAAACAAAGGCGTGTTTACTAATCATCAATCCGTCAGTAGCACATCGAGCAGTCTGAAAACAAGTGAAAAACAAAGCAGTAGCGAGTCTTGGATTTACTTTGTGTGTATCGCTGCACTCATCCTTTTTGTGCTTTTAATGATTGTCTATTTCGTACGAAAAAACCGTAAAAAGACTGAGTTCTAAACGATCAAAAGACCTTGAAAAAATCTCTTTACTTTGGTGTCAAACGGGAGTATGATCTCTTTTATAAAAGACCAATCGCTGAATCATTTCGATGAGCGGGGGAACCAATTGTGGTGGTATAAAACACCACGTGGGGTGAATCCTTTTAAGGTAGGGCAAAATCTCATGCGCCCGAATCCGTCAGCTAACCTCGTAAGCGTTAAAGAGAGCAAAGACCAACCTGTGATCTAAACAATAGGCACAGGGGCATTCTATTGCCTCTGTGTCTTTTTGGCGATCCAAATTTTGTAACTCAAATCGTTTGACACTAAAGGAGCGGGCATCACATGTACAGTTTGATGAAGCGTATTTTAATTGGTAAACCATTAAAATCACAGGCAGCAGGAGAACAAAAACTATCAAAAATCAAAGCTTTGGCATTATTGTCATCAGACGCATTGTCGTCAGTCGCATACGGTACAGAACAAATCTTGATTGTTCTATCAGTTGTTAGTGCGGCAGCGTTTTGGTACTCACTCCCGATTGCAGGTTGTGTATTAATCCTTTTAATGGCGTTAATTCTATCTTACCGCCAGATTATTTATGCTTATCCAGAAGGCGGCGGGGCGTATGTCGTCTCCAGCAGAAACTTAGGTGAAAAACCAGGGCTGGTTGCTGGTGGATCATTACTCGTCGATTACATTTTAACCGTAGCAGTGAGCATTTCTGCTGGGACCGATGCGATCACATCGGCTTTTCCAGCTCTATATCCATATCATGTCATGATCTCAATCGTATTAGTCCTAGTGATTATGGTGTTAAACCTTCGTGGACTGACAGAGTCGGCATCTATTTTGGCTTATCCTGTGTACTTATTTGTCTTTTCATTGCTCATTTTAATTGGGGTGGGCGGGTTTAAACTATTAACTGGGCAAGTGCCGCCAGCACCTGAACATACAGCGTTTGGTACACATGTATCAGGCATCACGTTATTTCTTTTATTAAAGGCATTTTCGTCTGGCTGTTCTGCTTTAACTGGTGTTGAAGCGATTTCTAATACAATTCCATCCTTTAAAAAACCAGCTGCACAAAATGCAGCGAGAACTTTATTGATGATGGGGGGATTACTGGCCGTTCTATTTGTAGGAGTGACATTGCTTGCGTTTGGTTTTGGCATCTCGCCAAAGCCAGAAGAAACGGTTGTGTCACAGATTGCATCAGACACATTTGGACGGACATTTTTCTACTATGTCATTCAAGCTGTCACAGCTTTAATTTTAATATTAGCAGCAAACACAGGTTTTTCAGCTTTTCCATTATTGGCTGTCAACTTAGCAAAAGATAAATATATGCCGCGCATGTTTACAGTGAGAGGAGATCGGCTCGGTTATTCCAATGGTATTATCTTCTTAGGTGTAGCTTCTATGCTGCTTATTTGGTTATTTGATGGGAAAACGGAACACCTCATTCCACTTTATGCTGTCGGTGTGTTTATTCCATTTACCTTGTCTCAGACAGGTATGTGTGTAAAGTGGATTCGTGAAAAACCACAGGGATGGAAAGTGAAAATGCCTATCAATATCGTGGGAGCACTTATTTCATTTACGGTTTTCATGATTCTCATTTTGACCAAGTTCCATCTTGTATGGCCAGTATTTGTTTTCATGCCAATTGTTCTATTTATTTTTCATTCTATTAAGAAACATTATCTGTCTGTTGGAGAACAATTACGTTTATTGAATGAAACCGAGCCTGTCGAAATCAAAGGAAATGTGGTCATCGTCCCAATAGCAGGTGTCACACGTGTCGTCGAACAATCTGTGCAATATGCAAAATCCTTATCAGACCAGGTCATAGCGGTTCATGTATCGTTTGATAAAGAGAAAGACAAGAAAATTGAAGCTGATTGGGAAAAGCTGAATAGTGATGTGCGTCTTGTGATTTTACATTCGTCTTATCGAAGTCTCATTCACCCGCTTGATAAATTTCTTGAAACGATTGAAGCGAAAGCAAATGCACATCAATATAGAGTGATGGTGCTCGTCCCTCAATTTATTCCGAAAAAAAGATGGCACACCATTTTGCATAATCAATCTGCTTTCTTATTAAGATTCCGTTTATTATGGAAACGGGATATTGTTGTCGCCACTCTTCCATATCACTTTAAAAAGTAACAAGAGCAAGTTGAAACGTTTGATCAAAAGGGTGCGGTGGTATGGAGTAAGAAAAAAGGAGTTTTCTCACATGCCGCAAAGAACCGCAGGAAAAGAAGTAACAGCGCTACTAGAAGAGTGGGGCGTGAAACATATTTATGGAATGCCCGGCGACAGTATTAACGAATTAATCGAAGAACTAAGGCATGAATCAAGCAAAATTCAATTTATACAAACAAGACATGAAGAAGTGGCAGCACTTTCAGCAGCAGCTGATGCGAAACTAACAGGCAAACTTGGTGTTTGTTTATCAATTGCTGGGCCAGGTGCTGTCCACTTATTAAATGGACTATACGATGCAAAAGCGGACGGTGCACCTGTATTAGCGATAGCAGGGCAGGTTGCCTCAACTGAAGTAGGCAGAGATGCATTTCAAGAAATCAAATTAGAGCGGATGTTTGACGATGTTGCTGTCTTTAATCAGCAAGTACAAACAGCAGAAGCTCTGCCTGACTTATTGAATCAAGCCATCAAAGCTGCCTATACCCATAAAGGGGTGGCGGTTCTCACTGTCTCAGATGATTTATTTTCTCAGAAAATTAAGCGGAGTCCCGTTTATACATCACCTCTTTATGTAGAGGGAGATGTGCGGCCGAAAAAAGATCAACTGCTAAAGGCTGCTCAACTCATTAACAATGCGAAGAAGCCAGTCATCTTAGCAGGAAAAGGATTAAGAAATGCTAAAGAAGAACTTCTTTCGTTTGCAGAAAAGGCAGCTGCACCGATCGTCATTACACTTCCAGCAAAAGGTGTTGTTCCAGACAGGCATCCATACTTTTTAGGGAACCTAGGTCAGATCGGGACGAAGCCTGCATATGAAGCGATGGAAGAGTGCGATTTATTAATCATGCTTGGAACCTCCTTCCCATATAGGGATTACTTACCGGAAGACACACCTGCCATTCAATTGGATATCAAACCGGATCAGATCGGTAAAAGATATCCAGTAGAAGTGGGGATTGTAAGTGACAGTAAGACTGGTCTTCATGAACTAACCTCTTATATTGAATATAAAGAGCAGCGCGGTTTCCTTGAAGCTTGTACAGAGCACATGATGAAGTGGCGAGAAGAAATGAATAAGGAAAAATCTATTGCCACATCACCGCTTAAACCGCAGCAAGTCATCGCTAGATTAGAAGAAGCGGTAGATGATGATGCCATTCTTTCAGTTGATGTCGGTAATGTGACGGTATGGATGGCTCGTCATTTCGAAATGAAGCAGCAGGATTTCATTATTTCCAGCTGGCTTGCCACAATGGGCTGTGGGTTACCTGGCGCAATATCAGCTAAATTAAACGAACCAAACCGCCAAGCTATTGCTGTCTGTGGTGACGGAGGCTTCACAATGGTGATGCAAGATTTTGTGACGGCGGTAAAATATAAACTGCCAATTGTCGTTGTGATCTTAAACAACAACAACCTTGGTATGATTGAATATGAACAACAGGTAAAAGGCAACATCAACTATGGTATAGAGCTGGAAGATATTGATTTTGCAAAATTTGCAGAAGCGTGCGGTGGTAAAGGAATCTCGGTGTCATCACATGAAGAACTAGCACCAGCCTTTGATCAAGCACTTCAAGCTGAGAAACCTGTGATCATTGATGTTGCGGTGACCAATGAACCACCGTTACCTGGTAAAATCACGTACACACAAGCAGCGGGCTTTAGTAAATATTTATTGAAAAAATTCTTTGAAAAAGGTGAGCTGGATCTCCCTCCACTCAAGAAAAGCCTTAAACGCTTTTTCTAAACAGCAGGTAGTCGGTCTTCTAATTAGAAGACTGACTTTTTTTGTTGAATAGGTAAAATCATTTCAATTGTCACTTGTTTTCTTCTATATAAAAATATACAGACTGGATTTTTTGCAACTTAAAGCCTATTTTTCCAATTCGGTGAGAAAGGTAAAATAGACTTTATGATCAATAATGGAGGGAGTGGCTTAATCTGGGCAAGATACTTGATGCAAAAGCACTAACCAGTGCCATGGATACAAGGGCA
>NZ_LMRK01000010.1:0-55500 GCF_001426125.1 Bacillus sp. Leaf49
GGTGGCGATAGCGAAGAGGTCACACCCGTTCCCATACCGAACACGGAAGTTAAGCTCTTCAGCGCCGATGGTAGTTGGGGGTTTCCCCCTGTGAGAGTAGGACGCCGCCAAGCTTTTCAAAGGATCAGTTCCAATCGGAACTGGTCTTTTTTGTATTTTAAAAAAGGAACAAACACTCGATCTGGCATGGATACATATACTAAACTATCATCTAAAACATTCTTAATTTTGTATACAATTGAAAGCGCTAGGGCATACTGAAGCTATAAGTGGAGGTGTCACAATGAGCAAAAAAGAGCGAGAAGCAATTTGTTTGATTTGTGAAGAGAAAAAAACAAAGGGAATTTATTTATATCATCAGTTTTTATGCCGAGATTGTGAACGGAAGTTAATTTCTACATCAACCTCGGATCCTAGTTATGCTGATTATGTAAGAAAGCTTAAAAATCTTCATACGCCGCCTTTGTATTCATAGACCATTAGATGGTCTTTTTTTATGGGCAATCGGGGATTGGGCCTGTTTTTTGGAACTTAGTTTGGACATCAACCGTAATAAATAATAAGATAAACAGAGAGCCTGATTATTCATAGGAGTCGATGAACATGAAATCAATTTTTTACACATTTGTATGGGCCGTTCTCTCTACTCTTTTTTCGCTGGTGATTTTAACTGTCAGTATTGGTGTTTTCCATCATCATGTTGGATTGTCGATACTGTATGCGATGATTGGGTGGGGTGTGATGTTTGCAGGAAGCCGATGGGCTGCCTTCCAGTTGTTTTTGAAGAAACACGGACTGTCTCGTAGTGATTATGTATATATTAAACAGCACTTAAAAGAAGCTGGGCAAAAGCTGGTTCGTTTGAAGAAAGCTTTATTTGCTGTGAAGAACGTACAGACGATCAAGCATAATTATGAAATTCTTCGGCTTGCACGACGCATCTATACGATAACAAAAAAGGAACCGAACCGGTTTTATGATGCACAGCGGTTTTATTTTGAGAGTTTGGATTCTGTTGTTGAATTAACTGAGAAATATGCACTGCTGTATAATCAGCCGAATCGTAGCCATGAGCTTGAAATGACATTAAGCCAAACTCGAGTCACGCTGACTGAACTGCAAAAGCAATTAACGAATGATTTACAGCAAGTTTTAGGAAGAGATATAGAAGCACTTCATATTGAACTTGAAGTGGCCGATAAAATGATTAAAAAATAGATATGAAAGGAGTCAAACTCGATGAAACCAGAAGATCCAGTCATACCACCAGCCCCATCTACTACAGATCTTCCGTTTCGGGTGTTTGATACCTTATCTGATGAGGAAAAGCAGGAGGCGCTACAGCGAGCTGAGAAGATCCCTGACCATCCACAAAAACTGCTTTTCTATGGCACACGTGTGCAGGAACGATTGTTAGAACAATCAAAACAAATGATGCAATATGTGGAAAAAAAAGATATTGAGCAAATCGGAGATGTTCTCGAGTCCTTTTTACAGCAACTGCATTTAGTGGAGCCAGAGGATTTATTGCCAAAGAAGCGAGGCTTTTTTTCAAGGTTGTTTCAGCGAGAAAAGCGTTCGACTCAGGAGATCATATCTCGTTTTAAACAAGCGGAAGCACAGATAGAGAGATTGTCAGCAAGGCTTCGTTACGCAAGAGGCGTGTTAATTTCGGACCATAAGTTATTGGAGCGTTTATTTGAAGAAAATCAATCATACTTTCAAGAGATGACGTTACAGGTTGCAGCAGTTGAAGCAAAATTGTCGCTGTTAGAGCAACATGCCCTAACAGAATCACAGTCACATGATCGGACATTAGAGGAACAATTGATGAGTCGGGAAGTCGATGAAGAAGAATATATGGAGAGATTAAAAGAACGGAAGTATGATTTGTTGTTGAGCCGTCAAATCGCACTGCAATGTAATGCCCAAATTCGAATGATTCAGCATACAAACCATACATTAGCCAATCATATTCAATCAACTGTTTCCGCATCAATTCCTTTATGGATCAACCAAATGTCGATTGCGTTCAATCATATTCAGCAGCGAGCCAATTCAGCGCTTGAGCAGCGTATCCAGCAAACATATGAACAGGTATCGAAGCAGCAAGGACAGCTGCTTGAAGATGCATCCTTAACGCCTATAGATACGTTGAAAAAGGTTCAGCGCCAATTGGCCGAAACATTGCAGGAAACGTTGGAGGTAAAAGAACATGGGAGCCAAGAACGAGCTCAATTAAAAAGTAGCATGCATGAGGCAGAGCAGAAGCTGGTGAATCATAAACCAATAAAGGAATGAGAATCCATCTTTCAGTTCACTTGTTTGAACGTTATAATAGATATAAGATATCGTTTAAGTGAAAAGGGTCGATTTGTTTGAAAACACCTTTATATACAGCATTATCACAACATGCGGAAAAGAAGCCCTACTCTTTTCACGTTCCAGGACATCACAATGGAGATGTCTTTTTTGATGAGGCACGGTCCTATTATGCATCCATTCTTCAGCTGGATGTGACAGAACTTGAAGGTCTAGATGATCTTCACCATCCGACTGGGGTGATTCAAGAGGCAGAGGATTTATTGGCAAAGCTATATGGAGCTAAACAAAGTTTTTTCCTTGTGAATGGCACAACCGTTGGCAATCTGGCGATGGTGATGTCTGCGTGTCAGGCTGGGGAGGGCATTTTCGTTCAGCGAAATTGTCATAAGTCTGTGTTCCATGCGATTGAGCTTGCGGGAGCGACGCCTATTATGTTAGAAACTGAGAGTGATCCGCACTTGCACGTCCCAACTCATGTGACGGAGGAAACAGTCAAACAAGCTATGGCGACACATCCCAACTGCCGGGCAATCGTTTTGACATATCCGAACTACTACGGACATGCAGCTGATTTATCAGGGCTCATTCAAATGTGTCATGAAGCTGGCATCATTGTATTAGTTGATGAGGCACATGGTGCTCATTTTGTATTAGGCGGTGCCTTTCCTCCATCTGCCCTTTCCTATGGAGCAGACGTGGTGGTACAATCAGCACATAAAACCCTTCCGGCAATGACGATGGGGTCTTATCTCCATCTTCAAGGAGACCGAATGGATATGAAGCGGATAAAGACGTTATTAACGATGCTTCAAAGCAGTTCACCTTCTTATCCAATTATGGCTTCGTTAGATTTGGCGAGAGCTTATGTGGAGGAGTTGAAGGGAAAAGGGTTAATGGATGAAATAATGAGAGACTTGGCAAAGCTGAAAGCACAGTTCAATATGATCTCCAATCTCGAAGTGGTTGAGTCTGACTCTTTACCTATGGATCCATTAAAATGTGTCATTCGTTCAACAAAAGGGCTGACAGGCTATGAACTCAAAAAGGTGCTTGAGTCGGTGGATGTTCACCCAGAACTTGCGGATGAACATCAAGTGTTACTCGTTTTTGGTCTAAGACATACAAAGGACATTCCTTTTACAGCTATAGAGCAGGCTCTTCAGCAAAGTGATTCATTGCTTGTAAAAAAAGAGCCTCAAACGGGAACGCTCTTCTTAGAGCACGATCAGCAGAAGCGAGATGTAGAAGCTGTTCCATTCGAAAAAGCAGCTGGCCGGATTAGTGCAGAATCGGTCATTCCCTATCCGCCTGGCATTCCTTTGATGATTAAAGGACAACCGATTGAATCAGATCAAATTGCGACGTTAAGCCGTTTGCTTGGGCATCAAGTTCATGTGCAAGCAAGTCAGGTGATTCACCAGAGAAAATTATATGTTTATATAGAAGAGGAGACACTATGAGCGGTATGTTTATTACGTTTGAAGGGCCTGAGGGTGCTGGAAAAACGACAGTGATTCGAAAAGTGTACGAAGAAATGGAACGTCAAGGCTATGCAGTGATGGCGACACGTGAGCCCGGAGGCATTGACATTGCAGAGCAAATTCGTGAAGTGATTTTAAATGAAAAAAATACAAAAATGGACGCAAAAACAGAGGCACTGCTTTATGCAGCAGCTAGAAGGCAGCATTTGGCTGAAAAAGTAGAACCGGCATTGAAGCGGGGGGAAACTGTTTTATGTGATCGTTTTGTCGACAGCTCCCTTGCTTATCAGGGCTATGCGAGAGGGCTTGGGATTGAAGAAGTCAAATCCATTAATGATTTCGCCATTGATGGCACGATGCCACAAATGACCATTTACTTTTCCATTACACCAGAGGAAGGTCTAAAGCGAATTGATGCCAATCAAGGAAGAGAAAAAAATCGATTAGACATGGAAACACTGAATTTTCATCAAATGGTCAGAGAAGGATATGAGCTTCTGATTGCGCAATCACCAGAACGATTCCGTGTAGTAGATGCGTCTCAGCCTGTTCAGGATGTCTTTAATGAAGTGTTTCAACTGATTCAGGACACATTAAAGAAAAATCAAATATGACCTCATTCCCAATCGTTGTTATAATATAGAGGAAGACATCGGCATGTCACCTGTGCCTAAAATGAAGGAGGCCATTCAAATGAAATTAATTGTTGCCGTTGTACAGGATCAAGATAGCAGCAAGTTATTGAAAATATTGACCGAACATCAATTCGGCGTGACAAAATTAGCTTCGACTGGTGGATTTCTAAAGTCTGGGAATACGACTTTTATCATTGGTTGCGATGATGTCCGAGTGGATAAAGCGTTACAGCTAATCAAGGAAAATTGCCGTAAACGTGATCAAATGATCGCGCCTGTATCACCAATGGGTGGAAATGCAGATTCATATGTACCATACCCTGTTGAGGTTGAAGTTGGTGGAGCTACCGTCTTTATTCTGCCAGTTGAACAATTTCATCAATTTTAAGGATGGGTTGCTGTGAAAATTAATCAAGATATGCGGCTGCTTTTAGAAAAGCGTGAACTTCAAGCGATGAAAGGAAGCCAAACTTCAGCATCGTTTAAATCATCGATGGAGACACAAAGCGGTAAACTGCGTTTAGAGCAGCTGACAGTCATGCTGAGCGATATCG
The DNA here is from genome assembly GCF_001426125.1 of Bacillus sp. Leaf49. Taxonomy (NCBI): domain Bacteria; kingdom Bacillati; phylum Bacillota; class Bacilli; order Caryophanales; family Bacillaceae; genus Bacillus; species Bacillus sp. Leaf49. Next base: position 4,996 of record NZ_LMRK01000010.1, read on the forward strand.
AAGTCTTCGGCAAGAAACTGACAAAGTCACGAAACCTTAAAGATTTGGCTAGGTTTAAAGGACTTGTGAAACGCTTTGTAAAAGAAACAGTCGATAATGGATTAAATATAGAGACATCAAGGAGCTTTGACATTTATGGCAACACGCGAACACTCGCTTTAGTCAAAGCATTAGATGAAAAGCTGATTGAGTTAACAGAGGATATGATGAATCAGGAGAAACCCTCGATTGATTTACTTGAACGTATTGGAGAAATAAAAGGTTTATTGATTAACCTTTACACATAGAGAGTGATAACATGGCAATTAGCTGGGATGACATGAATGATTTACAGCCGCGCGTCATGCGGCTGATTTTTAATAGTATTGATAAAGACCGACTGGCTCATGCTTACTTATTTGAAGGAAAAAAAGGGACCGGAAAGCTAGATGCTGCGATGCTTTTAGCGAAGAGCTTTTTTTGTTTGGAAGCAGGAGTGAAACCATGTGAGTCCTGTCAAAACTGCAAAAGAATTCAGTCTGGCAACCATCCAGATTTACATCTAGTGCAGCCTGACGGTCAATCAATTAAGAAGGCGCAAGTGCAGGCTTTGCAGGAGGAATTTACAAAAGCAGGCGTAGAATCGCATCGGAAAATGTATATCATTCTCCATGCGGACAAAATGACGGTCAATGCTGCGAACAGTTTATTAAAGTTCCTAGAGGAGCCCAACCGGGAAACGATGGCAGTTTTAATCACTGAACAATCGCATAAAATGCTGGATACGATTATTTCAAGATGTCAGATGCTTAGCTTTAAGCCGCTGCAGCCGCAATCTTTGGAGCAGCAGCTTTTACAAGAAGGCGTGTCTCAGGATCTTGCAAGGCTTTTGTCGAATTTAACCAATAATTTAGCAGAAGCACTCGAATTAAGTCGAAATGATCAGTTTGCAGAGTCTAGAGCGAAAGTGATAAAATTGTATGAAGTCTTACACCAGCGAAAAGAACATGCATTTTTTTATATACAAGATCAATGGATGCCTTTTTTCAAAGAGAAAGACCTTCAAGAAACTGGTCTTGATATGCTTTTATTTATATATCGTGATGTATTGTCGATTCAAATAGGAAATGAAGATAAAGTCATTTATCAAGACTTATTCCAGACAATGAAGCAGCACGCGCTGCATTCCACACAGCAAATGGTGACGAATCAGATCCTTGCTGTATTAGAAGCGAAAAAGAGACTTCAATCCAACGTGAATGCCCAAGGGCTAATGGAGCAATTGGTGTTGATGTTGCAGGAGGGATAAGCTTGTACAACGTAATTGGTGTTCGCTTTAAAAAAGCGGGCAAAATCTATTATTTCGATCCTAATGGATTTCATATAGAAAATGATAGTTGTGTCATTGTAGAAACGGTTAGAGGTGTTGAGTACGGGCAAGTGGTCATCGCTAATAAAAAAGTAGATGAACACGATGTGGTTCTCCCTTTGCGTAAGGTGATTCGCGTCGCAGACGAACGAGACCGGCTCATCGTTGAGGAGAACAAAGAAGCAGCGATGGCAGCCTTTGACACATGTCTTCAGAAAGTAAGTGAACACGGCCTGGAAATGAAGCTGGTCGATGTCGAATTTACATTCGACCGCAACAAGGTCATCTTCTATTTTACAGCGGACGGCAGAGTAGATTTCCGTGAGCTGGTCAAGGATCTTGCATCTATCTTCAAGACGAGAATTGAACTTCGTCAAATCGGTGTAAGAGACGAGGCAAAAATGCTAGGCGGCATTGGTCCGTGTGGCCGTATGCTTTGCTGTTCAACTTTCTTAGGAGATTTTGAACCTGTGTCCATTAAAATGGCAAAAGATCAAAACCTCTCGTTAAACCCTACCAAAATTTCAGGGCTTTGCGGTCGTTTGATGTGCTGCTTGAAATATGAGAATGATGAGTACGAAACAGCAAAAGAACAATTACCGGACATCGGTGAAACGATTCAGACGTCTAATGGCTCTGCAAAGGTAGTAGGGCTTAATATTTTAGAACGAATTTTGCAAGTTGAATTAACCGGGCAAGAAAAAGTGATAGAATATACTTGGGAAGAATTAATACAAGAAGGCGTTGTATCTGCACAAACAACTGAGTAACGAGGTGTGCCACCTTGGATAAAAAGGAACTATTTGATACGGTGATTAATTTAGAAGAACAAATCGGTTCTCTTTATCGCCAGCTAGGTGATTTGAAAAATCATATCGGTGAAGTGATTGAAGAAAATCATCAGCTGCAGATGGAGAATCAGCACTTGCGTGAACGTCTGGATCAATCCGATCGAGATAAATCGTCTGAGGCAGAGCATGATTCTGCCCAGAAGCCAAGTCATTCTGATATAGGAGAAGGTCATGATAACCTAGCTCGTTTATATCAGGAGGGCTTCCATATTTGTAATGTACATTATGGGAGCATTCGGAAAGAGGGAGACTGTTTGTTCTGTCTGTCATTTTTAAATAAAAAATGAGAAAAGGCTTCCGCTGAATCGGGAGCCTTTTTCACAGGAAAAGAAAGGATACATCATGGTTTCGTTAAGAGAAGATGAACGTTTAGACTACTTGCTTGCAGAAGATATGAAAATTATTCAAAGTAAAACGGTGTTCGCCTTTTCATTGGATGCAGTGTTATTAGCAAAATTTGCGTATGTGCCGATTCAAAAAGGGGAGATTATTGATCTTTGTACGGGAAATGGCATCGTTCCATTGCTGCTTTCGACGAGATCTAAAGCCTCTATTACAGGCGTTGAAATTCAAGAACGTCTGTTTGATATGGCAAAGAGAAGTGTGGCGCATAATCAACTGGAGCAGCAGATTGAGTTGATCCATGGTGATTTAAATGATATGCCTAAACGGTACGGAAACCACAAAGTAGACGTGATTACTTGTAATCCGCCATATTTTAAGACTCCTTCTAAGGATGAAATCAATGAAAATGAGTATTTGGCGATTGCACGTCATGAGATTCATTGTACATTAGAAGATGTCATTCGTGTTTCTTCCACTTTGCTAAAGCAAGGAGGCAAACTGGCAATGGTTCATCGCCCTGGACGGCTGCTTGAGATTGTTGAAATGATGAAGAAATATCGAATTGAGCCAAAACGAATTCAATTTGTATATCCGAAACAGGGAAAAGAAGCGAATACCATTTTAGTGGAAGGGATGAAAGATGGAAAACCGGATTTGAAAATCCTCCCGCCGCTTTTTGTTTATGGAGAAGACCAAGAGTATACAAAAGAAATCAGGACGATACTGTATGGAGAAGCATAGTCATTATTTCTATGTATTGAAATGTGCAGATGGCAGTTTGTACGCTGGGTATACAAATAACTTACAAAAAAGGCTGACTGCCCATAATAGTGGGAAGGGTGCAAAGTATACGAGAGCTAGACGGCCGGTGGAACTCTATTACCACGAATGCTTTTTAACCAAAAGAGAAGCCATGCAACAGGAATATCGTTTCAAAACGTGGACACGTCGAAAAAAGGACATGTATATAGAAGAAAAGCGAATCAAAAAGGAGGCGGCACATGAAAAAGACACAGAAAAGCTTTGATGGTCAATCAGAAATGGGTATTCTTTATCTCGTACCAACCCCGATTGGAAACTTAGAAGATATGACGTTTCGAGCGATACAAACGTTAAAAGATGTAGACTATATTGCCGCAGAAGATACGAGACAAACGAAAAAGCTTTGTCATGTCTATGAAATTGATACCCCACTAACGAGTTATCATGAACATAACAAAGATAGCAGTGGTCATAAGTTAATCGAATGGTTAAAAGAAGGAAAGAACATTGCACTCGTGAGCGATGCCGGTTTACCGACGATCTCTGATCCAGGAGCCGAAGTGGTTCGCGACTTTACGAACATCGGAGGCTATGTCATTCCGTTACCTGGTGCAAATGCAGCACTTACGGCGCTCATTGCGTCAGGAATCGCACCTCAGCCATTTTTCTTTTACGGTTTTCTTGATCGTCAAAAAAAGGAAAAGAAAAAACAGCTGGAAGCATTGAAGAAACGCCAAGAAACAATTGTTTTCTATGAAGCGCCCCATCGGTTAAAAGAAACGCTGACTGTGATGAAAGAAGTGTGGGGGAACCGGAATATTGCCATTACGAGAGAACTGACAAAGAAATTTGAAGAGTTTATTCGTGGAGATTTAGAATACGCGCTGACCTGGGTGACAGAACAACAAATCCGTGGTGAGTTCTGTCTCGTTGTACAAGGAAATGATCAGGATGAAGAAGAACTGAATGAAGAAGCTTGGTGGAATTCTTTATCTGAAAAAGAGCATGTGATCCATTACATAGAGGAAGGGTTAACGTCAAAAGAGGCTATTAAACGTACTGCGGTCGAACGTGGTGTGCCAAAGCGAACGATCTATGATGCGTATCATATTGAACAATAAAGAAAGGTTCTTGCAAACGGTGCAAGAACCTTTTTATATAAAACTTATTTTTGTGATTGAAGTTGGTTTTGGATTTCGTTAATGATTTGCTCTGCACCTTCACGGCTAAGAACTAATTTACCATTAGCAAGTTTAAGGTTATCGTCTGATACTTCACCTGTTACTTGGCAAGTCATGTTTGGTTTATATTTTTTTAGGATAATTTTTTCATCATCAACATAAATTTCCAAAGCGTCTTTTTCTGCGATTCCTAACGTACGGCGAAGCTCGATTGGAATCACCACGCGTCCTAATTCGTCAACTTTACGTACAATACCTGTAGATTTCATCTTCATTCTCCTCCCAAAAAGTTCTTATTCTTAATATAATATTATCTTCGTCATTATTCGACAAATTCCTTACATTCCTAGCATAACAAGGTTTCCATAAATCGTCAATCATTTTGTTTACTATTGTTTGTAAAATATGACTCTTAAAGTCAAAGGACCTTGAAACTACCGGTGTATAAGGATTTTTCAGAATTTATCTATAAAAATATGAAAAATGACGATAACAGATTAACAAGACTTTTGCCCTAATTTAGCCAATTGTAAATCTGGAAATAGATTTCATACGACAATATTCGACAAAATGTCGAGCGGTTTGTCGTTTTTTTCGAAAAACTCATCTTTTTCGATCTTTTCATCTTGTTCTATGTATATATGCTTGATCTTAAAGGCTAAGATGGTATCATAGAGGAAGCACAAGCGCAACAAATAATTGAATAATGCACATTTTAATGATTTCATAACCGCTCTCGTCCATTGGGCGGGAGTTTTTTGACATTTACACACAAGCAGGAGGTTCCGACATGCCGGAAAAGAAAAAAACGTTTTATCTGACTACACCAATTTACTATCCGAGCGGAAAATTACATATTGGACATGCTTATACGACAGTGGCAGGGGATGCCATGGCTCGATATAAACGTCTGCAAGGCTATGATGTGATGTATTTAACGGGTACAGATGAGCACGGACAAAAAATTCAGCAAAAAGCTGAAGAACAAAATATCACACCGATTGAGTATTTAGATCCGGTCGTTGCTGACATTAAATCATTATGGAAGAAACTCGACATTTCAAACGATGATTTCATTCGTACAACGGAAAAAAGACATACGAAAATCATTGAGCAAGTCTTCCAAAAGTTGCTTGATCAAGGAGATATTTATTTAGATCAATATGAGGGCTGGTACAGTATTCCTGATGAAACATTCTATACGGAAACACAGCTTGTTGATGTTGAGCGAAATGAGAAAGGGGAAGTCATTGGAGGGAAAAGCCCAGACAGTGGACACCCTGTTGAATTGATTAAAGAGGAATCATATTTCTTCCGTATGAGTAAGTATGCAGATCGCTTACTAGACTATTACGAAAAGAACCCGTCGTTCATTCAGCCTGAATCAAGAAAGAATGAAATGATTAATAACTTCATTAAACCGGGGTTAGAGGATTTAGCTGTATCAAGAACAACCTTTGATTGGGGCATTAAAGTACCTAATAATCCGAAGCACGTCATCTATGTATGGATTGATGCGTTATTCAACTACTTAACAGCGATTGGCTACGGAACCGATCAAGATGAAAAATATAAAAAATATTGGCCTGCCAACGTACACCTAGTCGGGAAAGAAATTGTACGATTCCATACAATTTACTGGCCAATTATGCTGATGGCACTTGATCTGCCGCTGCCAAAACAAATTTTTGCACATGGCTGGCTGCTCATGAAAGATGGCAAAATGTCTAAATCAAAAGGGAACGTAGTAGATCCTGTTACGTTAATTGATCGCTATGGTCTTGATGCTCTTCGTTATTACCTGCTACGCGAAGTACCATTTGGTGCAGACGGTGTGTTTACACCAGAAGGATTCGTGGAACGTGTAAACTATGACCTTGCCAATGATTTAGGGAACTTACTTAACCGTACAGTGGCGATGGTGCAAAAATACTTCGACGGTACATTAAGCAGCTATAAGGGACCAGTCAATGAGTTTGATGAGGAACTAAAAGCTGTAGCTGAACAAACGGTGAAAGCCTATGAAGAAGCGATGGAAAACCTCGAATTCTCAGTGGCTCTTTCAAATGTTTGGACATTAATCAGCAGAACGAATAAATATATTGATCAAACAGCTCCTTGGGTATTAGCGAAGGATGAAACAAAACGAAAAGAACTGCATTCTGTGATGTACCATTTAGCAGAATCACTTCGAATCACAGCTGTATTGTTAACACCATTCTTAACAAAAACACCTGAGAAAATCTTCTTCCAGCTTGGAATTGAAGAAGAGAAACTCAAAAGCTGGGAAAGCATTCTTTCTTTCGGTGCGATTCAAAAAGCGACGGTACAAAAAGGTGAGCCGTTGTTCCCTCGTTTAGAGGTTGAAGAAGAAGTGGCATACATTAAAGAGAAGATGCAAGGAAGTGCGCCTAAGGTAGAAGAAGAGTCAGTTGAAATAGAAGAAACTGAATTACCTGAACTGGGTGCCGAAATTGCCTTCGATGATTTTTCGAAAGTTGACCTTCGTGTAGCACAAGTATTGGAAGCAGCACCAGTGAAAAAAGCTGACCGTCTCTTAAAGCTTCAGCTTGATTTTGGATTTGAAAAGAGACAAATTGTCTCAGGGATTGCCAAGCATTATCAACCAGAAGAATTGGTAGGGAAGAAGCTCGTCTGCGTAGCGAATCTCACACCAGTTAAACTAAGAGGGGAAATTTCCCAGGGAATGATTTTAACTGGAGAAACTGGTGGTAAATTGCAGGTTCTTGAAGTAGATCAATCTCTAGCAAATGGAACGAAAATTTTATAATTTAACAAAGGTGTTCCACGTGTAACATTTCGTCGAACACCTTTTGTTTTTCAGAAGAATTGTCGAAAGGAGCAATCAACCATGTTATTTGATACACATGCCCACTTAAATGCTGAACAATATAATGAAGACTTAGAGCAGGTGATTGAAAGAGCCAAAAGTGAAAAGGTAGAGAAGATTGTGGTGGTCGGGTTTGATCGTCCAACCATTACGAGAGCGATGGAGCTAATTGAAGCATATGATTTTATGTATGCAGCCATCGGCTGGCATCCTGTTGATGCCATTGATATGACAGATGAAGATTTGGCTTGGATCAAAGAATTATCTCAACATGAAAAGGTTGTTGCCATTGGAGAAATGGGTCTAGATTACTATTGGGACAAGTCGCCAAAAGATGTGCAAAAAGAAGTCTTTAGACGTCAAATTGCTCTTGCAAAAGAAGTGAATCTGCCAATTATCATTCATAACCGTGACGCTACGGAAGATGTAGTGACGATCTTAAAAGAAGAAGGAGCGGCAGAAGTCGGAGGAATTATGCACTGCTTTACTGGCAGCCTCGAAATTGCAAAAGCGTGTATGGAAATGAACTTTTATATCTCATTCGGTGGACCTGTGACATTTAAAAATGCGAAAAAACCGAAAGAAGTTGTCAAGGATATTCCAAGTGATCGTCTTCTGATTGAGACAGACTGCCCGTATTTAACTCCAGCGCCATTTAGAGGGAAACGAAATGAGCCGAGCTATGTGAAATATATCGCAGAACAAATTGCTGAATTGCGAGAAATAAGCTTTGAAGAGCTTGCTGCATTGACAACAGAAAATGCGAAAAAAGTTTTCCGTATAAACTGACAGTATATGATGTCAATCCTTGTTTAAGCTTGTCCAATTGTGAAACATAACGAAAAAGTTCTACACGTTTGCGCCTCTTCATAGGATAAGTTGTCGATAAGTCTTTCTTCCCTTCCTTCCAAAAATCTCCCATAATAGGTTTACAATCGAGCATTTTTGTACAGTGGGTGGAAGGGTTGACAGGTTTTGAGATACTCTATATAATCTCTCCGAGGAGAAGGAGGCGTTTTTCATCGTACAAAAAATGAAAAATCTGTTTTCTGTCAAGCTAGGAAAAGGCAAGGTTTTATTTCTAGTCGCTTGCTTGCTTTTAGCTGGAACTGGGACGGCTTACGGTGCGCATGAGCTCACTAAGCAGTCTATTACCATTTCAATCAATGGCAAAGAGAAGACAATTCGTACACATGAAGAGACAGTAGCACAGCTGCTTTCAGACCTTGGAATAAGGACCAGGGCGGAGGATCATATCTCTCCAAGTCTAAATACAAAGATTCAAGACAACATGAACATTGTGTATGATGCGGCTATACCGGTTCATCTCACCCTAGATGGGGAAGAGAAAACGATATGGACAACAGATCAGACGGTTGGAGCATTATTGAAGAATGAGAAGATAGATATTGGGAAGCACGATCAAGTAACTCCAGGAAAGAATGACAAGATTAAAAAGAATATGGATCTTGTGGTTCAGCAGGCCTTTCAGGTCAGCTTAAACGATGGAGGAAAGGATAAGAAAGTGTGGACCACTTCGACTACGGTCGCTGACTTTTTAAAGCAACAAGAGCTGAAGCTCAAGAAGCACGATAAGATCAAACCTGCGTTACATAGTCACCTTTCTAAAAAAAGCGCAGATGTGAAGATCACTCGGGTGGAAAAAGTCACCGATGTAGTGGAAGAGAAAATTGCTTTTGATACCAAACATAAAAAGGATCGATCTCTTGAAAAAGGAAAAGAGAAGGTGCTTGAAAAAGGTGAAGAAGGTAAATTGAAGAAGCACTATGCCATTGTGAAAGAAAACGGCAAAGTGGTGTCTAAAGAATTAATTAAAGAGGTTACTGCAAAAGACAGTAAGGATCGTTTAGTGGCCGTTGGTACACAAGTGTCCAAGAAAGAACCTAAAGCATCCCCTGCGGTTTCAAGAAGTAATGAATCGTCAGGAAAAGAGTTCTATGTGACGTCCACAGCCTATACAGCGGGCTGTGCTGGATGTACGGGTAGAACGTCTACAGGCTTTAATTTAAAAGCAAATCCGGGTGCAAAGGTCATAGCAGTTGATCCGAGTGTCATTCCGCTGGGCTCTAAAGTGTATGTGGAAGGCTATGGGTATGCCGTTGCATCAGACACTGGATCTGCTATAAAAGGGAATAAAATTGATGTGTTCGTCCCAAGTAAGTCGGCAGCTTATCAATGGGGAAATAAACGAGTGAAAATTAGAGTGCTCAAATAAACACATCAAATCATTTATATGAACAGAGGGCTTTGCGCACCCTCTGTTTTTTTGGTTATAATAGAAGCACTGTTTTCTAATTAATTAGACGCAAAAACAGCATGGAAGGTTTCATTTTTTGACAAAAAAATGTAGATTGTTTTTGCAAGCGGAGGAATACATGAAAATTAAAGAAATTATTGTGGTGGAGGGTCGTGACGACACTGCTAGAGTAAAGATGGCAGTTGATGCAGATACGATTGAAACGAATGGATCTGCCATTGGCGATACAGTCATTCAACAAGTGCGTCTTGCTCAGGAGACGAGGGGGGTTATCATTTTAACTGATCCTGATTTCCCTGGGGAAAAGATCCGTAAAACCATCGCAGAGGCTGTCCCTGGCTGTAAGCACGCCTTTTTACCAAAACACCTTGCGAAAGCGAAGCGGGACAAAGGAATTGGTGTCGAGCATGCTTCCTTGGATAGTATTCGAGAATGCCTTGCACATGTCCATGAGGAAATGGAAGAATCAGAAAGCGAGATTACGTTAGACGATTTATTTGACGCAGGCCTTATCGGAGGCGAAGCATCAAAACGCCGCCGCGAACGATTAGGTGTGCTTTTAAATATAGGATATACAAATGCGAAGCAGCTGCAAAAGCGTCTTCACATGTTCCAAATAACGAAAGAGGATTTTATTGCGGCCTTAAAGACCGTCATGCAGGAGGAAGCCGATGAATAAAGATATTGCGACGCCCATCAGAACGAAGGAAATACTGAAGAAGTACGGTTTCTCTTTTAAAAAGAGCTTAGGGCAAAACTTTTTAATTGATACGAATATTTTAGATCGCATTGTCGATCATGCAGAGATAACGGATGAGACCGGTGTGATTGAAATTGGCCCTGGTATCGGTGCGTTGACTGAACAGCTCGCCAAACGGGCAAAGAAAGTCACGGCTTTTGAAATCGACCAGCGCCTATTGCCGATTTTAAACGATACCCTTTCTCCATATGATAATGTCACCATTATTCATCAAGACGTATTGAAGGCAGATGTAAGAAAGGTGATTGAAGAACAGTTTGCTGACTGTAAAGAAGTAATGGTCGTAGCAAACCTTCCTTATTATGTGACGACACCAATTATTATGAAATTGCTTGAAGAAAACCTTCCATTGAAAGGCATCGTGGTCATGCTGCAAAAAGAAGTAGCAGATCGCATGGCTGCTGTTCCTTCATCAAAAGAATACAACTCTTTGTCGATTGCAGTGCAATTTTATACAGAAGCGAAGACGGTCATGGTTGTGCCGAAAACGGTTTTCGTCCCACAACCAAATGTGGATTCAGCGGTGATCAAACTAACTGTTCGTGAAACACCTGCAGTCTCAGTAGACAATGATACGTTTTTCTTTCAACTGATTCGTGCGAGTTTTGGCCAGCGCCGGAAGACATTGATGAATAACTTGATGAACAATCTGCCAGATGGCAAGAAACATAAAGCTATCATTGAAGAAGCCCTTGTAACAGCTGAGGTTGATGGGAAACGCCGCGGTGAATCATTGTCAATCGATGAATTTGCCCGTTTGTCCAATGTTTTACACAAAGCCCTCTCATAAGGGCTTTTCAGCGCGTGTAGACAAACCCTCGCATTCGGTGTCAGTCCTGCGCGCTGGTGCTCACGAATGTCAAATTCGCTCCGTGCCAGTACTCGTCCTTCCTAGACTACAAAGGTTTTCTATCACGCTGAAAAGAAGACAAAGCCCTTTCATAAGGGCTTTTTTCTTTTGGTTTTCACCACTTCACCTGTTCAGGCATAGGCTAGAAAGAACAACACACCTGAAAGAAAAACAAGTGTAGCGTAAGACGATACCAACAGGATAAGAGCCTGATTGTGGAGTGAAAAGCATGCAATTTCAAATAGGAGATATGGTGACGAGGGCATCCTATCAGATGGATATTATGTTTCGTATCATTCGAATTGATGAGACAGACCAGCACGAAGCCACCGCCATTTTGCATGGGAATGAAGTGAGGCTGATCGCCGATGCGAAGATGTCAGATTTGGTCTTGATTCAAAAAGAGGAGCAGCTGACAAGAGAGAAGGACGATGAACGGAAAATTAACGAATCGCTCGACTTACTCAGGCAAGATTATCAGCTGCTTCGTGAAAAACAAGAGTATTATACGTCTGGACAATATCAGCATCAGGAGCAGTATTTTCATATGCCCGGAAAGGTTCTGCATTTAGATGGAGATGCTTCATACTTAAAGAAATGCTTAGATGTATATGAAAGAATCGGTGTACCTGTGTATGGTGTGCATTGCCACGAGAAGAAAATGCCAAGCATGATTGATTCATTAATTGATCAATACCGGCCTGATATTTTGGTCATCACAGGACATGATGCGTATTCTAAACAAAAGGGTGGTGTACACGATATCGGTGCATATCGTCATTCTCGTCATTTCGTTGAAACGGTTCAAAAGGCAAGAAGGAAGGTTCCGCATTTAGATCAGCTCGTGATCTTTGCAGGTGCCTGCCAATCTCATTTTGAATCATTAATTCAAGCAGGTGCTAATTTTGCAAGCTCACCCTCACGTGTCAACATTCATGCACTTGACCCCGTCTATATTGTTGCCAAGATCAGCTTCACTCCATTTGTAGATCGAATCAACGTGTGGGATGTGCTCCGAAATACGCTGACGAGAGAAAAAGGTCTCGGAGGGATTGAAACAAGGGGTGTTTTAAGGGTAGGTATGCCATATAAAAGAGACCATGAATCGACATAACCCGACTGATTTCAGTCTGGTTTTTTTTATGCTCAAAAAGAAATTTCATATGAATACATAATTCACCGGAATTTGAGAAAAATAGGGAGGAGAAAAGGTAGAAGTTTGTCAAAATTATTTTGTTGACAATGGCTCGTGTTGGTTGATATAATTTAATTTTTATTTGACAAAAATGGGCCGTTGTTGTATAATTATCTCAGTGAGGTGGATGCAATGGCGAAGACTTTGTCCGACATCAAAAGATCGCTTGATGGTAACTTAGGTAAACGTTTGACGTTAAAGGCTAACGGAGGCCGCCGAAAAACAATTGAGCGTTCGGGCATTTTAGCTGAAACGTACCCTTCTGTTTTTGTGATTCAATTAGATCAAGATGAGAATTCGTTTGAAAGAGTTTCTTACAGTTATGCAGATATACTGACTGAGACGGTCGAATTAACGTTCGATGATACCGCTAGCTCAGTCGCCTATTAATGGGCAGTGAACTTTTTGTTTACTGCTTTTTGTTTTGCCTTTTTTTCTGTATGGGAGGCTGTCCATTATTTGAAAGGGGTAAAAGGCAGGAATCGATGCAAAATAAGAAAGCCACAAATGAGTGGCGATGATTCGAATTCTCGACCAAAGGGGCTGTTTCGTTTGGGTAGACGCCGAGGCATTATGTCAGATGAGTTCAAATACGAGCTGGCGAAGGATCTTGGATTTTATGATACCGTCAAAAATGGAGGCTGGGGAGAGATTCGTGCGCGTGACGCAGGAAATATGGTCAAACGTGCCATTGAATTAGCTCAACAGCACATGGCTCAAGAAGAGAATCAACGATAAAGAAATGATCAGGGATACCTCGCGTGTCTCTGGTCTTTTTTGCTTGAAAAAGTGAGTGTGCTGGGGGCAAAAGCCAATATTCATCAGATCCATCAAATGTGATACAATATTGATACTTATGTTTAGATGGAGAAGTAGGTGAAATGTTTGCGTATTTTAGAAAAAGCACCGGCAAAAATTAATCTCTCACTTGATGTTCATGGAAAAAGACCGGATGGATATCACGAAGTGGAGATGGTGATGACAACAATAGATCTTGCAGATCGACTAGAGCTGACGGAGCTGGACAAAGACGAAATCCGTGTATCATCTCATAATCGTTTTGTGCCAGATGATCAACGGAATTTGGCTTATCAGGCAGCTAAATTATTAAAAACAAGATTCGGTATTCAAAAAGGCGTATCGATTGTCATCACAAAAGCAATTCCCGTCGCAGCAGGTTTAGCTGGAGGCAGCAGTGATGCCGCAGCAGCGCTTCGCGGCTTAAACCGTTTGTGGAAGTTAAATCTCACGTTAGATGAACTAGCTGAGCTTGGAGCGGAGATCGGCTCAGATGTCTCTTTTTGTGTACACGGAGGGACAGCGCTAGCGACAGGACGTGGAGAGAAACTAAAGCATATTGCGACACCGCCGCATTGCTGGGTGATTTTAGCGAAGCCGGTGATTGGGGTATCTACAGCTGAGGTCTACAGACAATATGACGCAAGCAAAGTAGAACACCCAAATGTACAGCGTATGATTGAAGCAATTGAAGCGAAAGATTATAAAGAGATGTGCGGCTCACTCGGTAACGTGTTGGAATCTGTGACATTAAAGATGTATCCGGAAGTCGATATGATTAAGAGACAGATGAAGCGTTTCGGAGCAGATGCTGTATTAATGAGCGGCAGCGGGCCAACTGTATTTGGCTTGATTCAATATGAATCGAAGGTACAAAGAATATATAACGGACTGAGAGGATTTTGTGATCAGGTTTACGCTGTCCGCATGATCGGCGAACAAAATACCCTTGATTAAATCCGTATATTAAGTTATATTATTCATAAATTATTCGGGTTCTGGGGGTAAGTTCATGAAGTTTCGTCGAAGCGGCAGATTGGTGGACTTAACAAATTATTTGTTAACCCACCCGCACGTACTAGTACCTTTAACTTTTTTTGCAGAGCGATATCAATCTGCGAAGTCCTCTATTAGTGAAGACTTAACGATTATCAAACAGACCTTCGAACAGCAGGGAATAGGGACTTTACTTACTGTACCTGGCGCTGCTGGCGGAGTGAAATATATTCCAAAGATTCATCTAAAAGAAGCAGACGAAGTCGTCAACGATATCGGAGAAGCATTATCAACTCCTGAACGTGTGCTTCCTGGCGGTTATTTATATTTAACTGATGTTTTAGGCAATCCATCGATTCTTGCGAAAATCGGTAAGCTTTTTGCGACCATTTTTTCGGATCGACCGATTGATGTTGTCATGACTGTTGCGACGAAAGGTATTCCGATTGCCTATTCTGTTGCAGGTTATTTAAATGTGCCTGTTGTGATCGTTAGAAAAGATAATAAGGTAACTGAAGGATCAACTGTGAGTATTAATTATGCATCAGGTTCTTCTAACCGAATTCAAACCATGTCACTTGCAAAGCGGAGCTTAGATAAAGGATCCAATGTGTTGATTATTGATGACTTTATGAAAGCAGGCGGAACCATTAATGGCATGATGAATCTTCTAGAGGAATTTAATGCAAATGTTGCAGGGATCGGTGTTTTATTAGAAGATGAAGGCGTAGATGAACGTCTTGTCGATGAATATGTATCACTTTTAAAGCTTTCAACCATTGATATGAAGCAGAAAATCATTGAGATTAATGAAGGTAATTTCCACGAGTTTTTTCATTCGAAAGCTTAAGCTTTGATCAAACATGTATTTGAATGGGAGAGATTGATATGACAAAAGTTGTTCAAACCAAAAACGCGCCAGCAGCCATTGGACCTTACTCTCAAGGGATTATCGTCAATAACATGTTTTACAGCTCAGGGCAGATTCCGTTAACGCCAGCTGGAGATTTTGTGAATGGAGATATTAAAGAACAAACACATCAAGTGTTTCATAATCTTAAAGCCGTCCTTGAAGCAGCGGGTGCTTCCTTCGAAACAGTCGTGAAAGCAACGGTTTTCATTAAAGATATGGAACAATTTGCTGAAGTGAATGAAGTGTACGGTGAATACTTCCATACACATAAGCCAGCTCGTTCATGTGTAGAAGTAGCCAGACTTCCAAAAGATGCACTTGTAGAAATTGAAGTTGTGGCATTAGTGAAATAAACAGGCCATCTCTTTGGAGACCGTTTGGTTTCATTATATGTATGAAAAGGCATCGTCATGATGTCTTTTTTCACGCAACCGATGTAAGCGTCGTCATTAAAATGACAAAAAATGTATAAATATCCCGATATTTCAAAAAAAGTTTAAAAAAAGAGCAGGAGAATCACCACAATCGTTGAATACCTAATTAATGCTTTTATATTGGGAAAAGGTGGTGAACTACTGTGGAAGTTACTGACGTAAGATTACGCCGCGTGAATACCGATGGTCGCATGAGGGCGATTGCATCCATCACGCTGGACCACGAATTTGTTGTTCATGATATTCGTGTGATTGATGGAAACAATGGCTTGTTTGTTGCAATGCCTAGCAAACGTACGCCTGATGGAGAGTTTCGCGACATTGCACATCCAATTAATTCAAGCACTCGGGGTAAAATCCAAGATGCTGTTTTAAATGAGTATCATCGCTTAGGCGAAGAGGAAGAGACAATTGAATATGAAGAAGCTGGAGCTTCTTAAAGATATGTGAACCTAAAAAGACAGCTTTAAGAGAAAATGAATGTTTTCTTTTAAATGCTGTCTTTTTTGCGTTTTTTCTCTTGTTCCTTATGTCTCCCGTTCATTAGAAAATTAATGCACTTCCTCTTGTATCCTTGAAATCAGTCCTTATTTAGGATATATTTTTCTATGGATAATAGGGATATTGGAGGCCAATCAATGGATAAGCGGTTCGCAGTGATTTTAGCAGCGGGAAAAGGAACAAGAATGAAGTCAAAGTTATACAAAGTACTTCATCCAGTTTGCGGAAAGCCAATGGTCGAGCATGTGGCAGATCAAGCGTTAAAGCTATCTTTAGCCAAGCTTGTGACGATTGTCGGTCATGGAGCAGAGGACGTCAAGAAGCAGCTTGGGGACAGAAGTGAATATGCACTTCAAGAAGAACAGCTGGGAACAGCACATGCCGTCAAACAAGCCAAATCGTTCCTCGCGCAGGAAAAGGGAACAACCATTGTCATTTGTGGAGATACACCATTATTGACAGCGGAAACAATGGAAGCCATGTTAAGCGAGCATCAAAAACAACAAGCGAAAGTCACGATTTTGACAGCACACGCGGATGATCCAACAGGTTATGGACGTATTCTTCGTGATGAAACAGGTGCTGTAGTAAAGATCGTCGAGCATAAAGATGCAAATGATGCTGAACGTCAAGTGAATGAAATTAATACTGGAACCTATTGCTTTTCAAATGAAGATCTCTTCCGTGTGATTGAGCAAGTGTCAAATGAAAATGCACAAGGTGAATACTATTTGCCGGATGTCATTGAAATTCTAAAGAATGAAGGACAGACGGTTGCAGCGTATCAAACACCTCATTTTGAAGAAACACTTGGAGTCAATGATCGTATCGCTCTATCACAAGCAGAGCAATTCATGAAGCGACGTATTAATCATCAGCATATGAAGAATGGTGTAACCTTGATTGATCCTGAGAACACGTATATCTCGCCAGATGCAGTCATCGGTGAAGATACAATGATTTATCCTGGGACGGTCATCAAAGGGAATGTAAAGATTGGTGCAGATGCCACAATCGGTCCGAACACTGAAATTGTTGATAGCGTAATTGGAGATCGGACAGTCATTAAGCAGTCTGTTGTCTGCGATAGTGAAGTTGGGGTAGATGTGACAATTGGACCGTTTGCTCATATTCGCCCATTGTCGAAAATTGGCGATGAAGTGAAGATCGGAAATTTTGTCGAAATCAAGAAAACAGTTTTCGGTGACCGAAGCAAAGCGTCTCATCTCAGCTATATTGGAGATGCAGAGGTCGGAACGGATGTAAACCTTGGTTGTGGATCTATTACAGTTAATTATGATGGGAAGAAGAAATTCTTAACGAAGATTGAAGATGGCGCATTTATTGGCTGTAATTCAAATCTCGTTGCACCAGTCACTGTCGGAAAAGGGGCATATGTTGCAGCCGGTTCAACGGTTACAGAAGATGTACCGCAGGATGCATTGTCTATTGCTAGAGCAAGACAAGTCAATAAAGAAGATTATGTGAAAAATATTCATAAAAAATAATCCAAATACCCGGAGGTTTACCATGTCTAATCGTTATGCTGATGCGAATTTAAAGATATTCTCTTTGAATTCAAACCCTGAACTTGCCAAAGAAATTGCCGATCGTATCGGAGTTGATGTAGGAAAGAGCTCTGTTAAACGTTTTAGTGACGGTGAAGTCCAAATCAATATTGAAGAAAGTATCCGTGGCTGTGATTGTTATGTTATTCAATCTACTAGTGCGCCAGTCAATGAGCACATTATGGAGCTACTCATTATGGTAGATGCACTAAAACGCGCTTCTGCGAAAACGGTCAATATTGTCATCCCTTATTACGGATATGCACGTCAAGATCGTAAGGCGAAACCTCGTGAGCCAATCACGGCGAAGCTTTTTGCGAACTTACTTGAAACAGCAGGTGCTACTCGTGTCATTGCACTTGACCTTCATGCGCCGCAAATCCAAGGTTTCTTTGATATTCCAATCGATAACTTAATGGCTGTGCCAATCTTAACAAACTATTTTGAACAGAAAAACTTGAATGATATCGTTGTTGTGTCTCCTGACCACGGTGGTGTTACGCGTGCGCGCAAAATGGCGGACCGCCTAAAAGCACCAATCGCAATTATCGACAAACGTCGTCCGAAGCCGAACGTGGCTGAAGTGATGAACATCATTGGGAACATTGAAGGCAAAACGGCGATTCTCATCGATGATATCATTGATACAGCTGGTACGATTACACTTGCAGCAAATGCACTTGTGGAAAATGGAGCGGCTGAAGTCTATGCTTGTTGTACTCACCCAGTATTGTCTGGACCAGCAGTAGAACGTATTACAAACTCTAAAATTAAAGAATTAGTTGTGACAAACAGTATTCACTTAACAGATGACAAGAAAGTTGGAAAATTCATTCCGCTTTCAGTTGGGCCTTTGCTTGCAGAAGCCATCATCCGTGTACATGAAGAAGAATCTGTGAGCTACCTTTTCAGCTAATTTTCTGATTGGAAAAGGCCCTAGGCATCAGCTTGGGGTCTTTTTGCTGTGATAAATGAAAGCCAAACATGTTTAAAATGATTCAGTTATGGGTATTTATGAAAGTAGTGACAAAAAAGAAATAGGATGGTGCTGAATATGGCAACTTTAAAAGCAAATAAAAGAACTGATTTCAAACGTTCCACACTGCAAAAAATCCGTCATTCAGGACACGTTCCTGGTGTCATATACGGAAAAAATACAGACAACCTTGCTGTTTCATTAGACAGTATTGATTTATTAAAGACATTACGTGATGAAGGAAAAAACACAATCATCACATTAGACGTTGGCGGTGAAACAAAATCTGTGATGGTAACAGAACTGCAAACAGATCCGTTGAAAAATGAGCTTGTCCACGCTGATTTCCAAGTGGTCGACTTACAGCGAGAAATTGACGCAGATGTACCTGTACAACTCATTGGCGAATCCAAAGGTGTAAAGGATGGCGGTGTGCTTCAGCAGCCACTATTTGAGCTATCCATTACAGCAAAACCAAAGGATATCCCGCAAAATATTGAAGCTGATATTACAAACTTAGAAGTAAATGACGTACTAACAGTTGGTGATCTGACTGTTCAATCTACGTATCAAATTAATAATGATCCAGAAGAAGTTGTTGCTTCGATTTTACCGCCTCAGCAATCAGAGGTTCCAGAGCCAGATAGTGAAGAGGAAACGCAAGAGCCTGAGGCCATTAAAGAAAAAGATGACAGCGAAGAATAACTGGTCAATTAGAGACGTAACCCTCCCGCGGTTACGTCTTTTGTGCTAGAATGAAAAGAATTCATACGTTTTGCATGAGGCAATCACATTGGCTCATTTTTTAGGCGTGTGCATGTGCGACAAAGGAGGTTATTGGTTTCATGATTGCGTTCGTTGGATTGGGTAATCCAGGAAAAGAATATGAAAAAACAAGACATAACGTCGGGTTTATGACAATAGATGAACTATCAAAAAAATGGGACATCCCATTAAATCAATCAAAATTCCATGGACAATATGGAACTGGGTTTGTTTCGGGGCAAAAGGTTCTACTTGTGAAGCCTCTTACATATATGAACTTATCAGGGGAATGTGTGCGTCCGCTGATGGATTACTATGATATTCCCCTTGAACATTTGAAGGTCATCTATGATGATCTTGATTTGCCAACGGGCCGGATTCGTTTGCGTACTAAAGGAAGTGCAGGCGGACATAACGGAATCAAATCGTTGATTCAGCATTTAGGTTCACCAGAGTTTGACCGATTCCGTATCGGCATCGGCCGTCCACAAAACGGCATGAAGGTCGTCGATTACGTACTAGGACGCTTCTCAGAGGAAGAACAGCCTGATATCTCATCTGCTATTCAAGCATCTGTTGAAGCTTGTGAAGCGGCTTTAACAAAGCCATTTTTAGAAGTGATGAATGATTTTAACAAGAAGGTATAAGAATGATAAGCAAAGCACATACTGATCATAAAATCTCAGCATGGGAGGATCACGTATGGCTTTGCACTATTACTGCCGGCACTGTGGTGTAAAGGTTGGCAGTCTAGATGAATCCGCTGTCCAAAGTGAAGCACTTGGATTTCATCACTTAACAAATGAGGAAAGAAACGATATGATTTCTTATAGGGAAAATGGTGATTTACATGTACAAACCATTTGTGAGGATTGCCAAGAGGCGCTCGAAAGAAATCCTGATTACCATCAGTATCATACCTTTATTCAATAAAAAGCTTTGGTGTAGATAATAGACCAAAGCGTTTTTCTGTTTTAAACAAGCAGGGAGGAGGAGCCAAATGAAAAATATACAATCATTTATCAAACAAAGTGATGATTTTCAGTCCATTTTTAATGGGCTAAAGGAAGGTTTAAAAGAACAACTGCTCGCCGGACTATCAGGCTCCGTCAGATCTTTATTTACAGCCGCCATATCAGACGAATTAAAGCGGCCGATGTTTATTGTGACACACAACTTATATCAAGCGCAGAAGGTCACAGATGATCTAGCAAGTGTGATGCCAGATCGCTCGGTCCTTCTTTATCCTGTCAATGAACTCATTGCATCTGAAATTGCTGTGGCAAGCCCGGAGCTTAGAGCGCAGCGTCTTGATGTATTGAATCGTCTCGCGAATGGAGAAAATCCGATTGTCGTGACCCCAGCAGCTGCAGTGCGTAGAATGCTTCCTCCTGTTGAGCTCTGGAAGGAGAGTCAGATCCATTTAAAGGTTGGTGAAGAAATTGATTTGGAGGCGTTTTCAAAACAACTCGTGCAAATCGGTTATGACCGGACGTCCATGGTCGCTGCGCCCGGAGACTTTAGTGTGCGCGGAGGAATCATTGACATTTATGCGTTAACGGAAGACCACCCGATCCGTATTGAGCTGTTTGATACAGAAGTGGATTCTATTCGGTCCTTCCACTCTGACACGCAGCGTTCATTGGAAACACTTCAAGAAATCAAGATTGGCCCGGCGAAAGAGCTGATTGTAAGAGGGCCTGAACGAGTGAGAGCGATTGAACAGCTTGACGAAGGTCTTGCCAACAGTTTAAAGAAATTCAACTCGGATAAACAAAAAGAACTGCTCCATCAGAATATTTCTGCTGATCGTGAGAAGCTGCTAGAAGGTATTGTGACACAAGAAATGACGAAGTATCTGTCCTATTTCTATGAAAAGCCTGCTAGTTTGCTAGATTATACATCGCAGGATACGATTATCATTCTAGATGAAATCAGCAGAATTCAGGAGATGGAAGAACAGCTTGAACAGGAAGAAGCAGATTGGACAATTAGTCTGCTGGAAGAAGGGAATATCCTGCATGATCTAGCCCTTTCCTTCCCATTTCAAGAGCTGTTCAATCAGCAATCGAGATCGATTCTGTACTATTCCTTATTTTTGAGACATGTTCAGCAGACCAATCCGCAAAATATCGTCAATGTATCTAGTAAGCAAATGCAGAATTTCCATGGGCAGATGAATGTGCTTGCAAGTGAAATTGAACGCTACAAAAAGCAGAATTATACGGTTGTCTTTTTAGGTGCGGATGAAGAGCGGACAGAGAAGCTGTCATCTGTCTTGCATGATTATGACATTGAAGCAGCTCTTGCTAAACCTGATGCTGAGCTTGTCAGCGGGCAAGTATATATTTTACAAGGTGAGCTGCAAACAGGTTTTGAACTGCCTTTATCCAAAATTGCTGTCATTACAGAGGGTGAACTTTTCAAGAAACGTGTGAAGAAGCAGGCACGTAAGCAAAAGCTGACGAACGCAGAGCGAATCAAAAGCTATTCAGAGCTGCAAGTGGGCGATTACGTGGTGCACATTAACCACGGGATCGGTAAGTATTTAGGAATTGAAACGCTTGAAATTGGCGGCATTCATAAAGATTATTTAAATATTCATTATCAAGGAAGCGACAAGCTTTATGTCCCTGTTGAACAAATTGATCAGGTGCAGAAGTATGTTGGGTCAGAAGGAAAAGAACCAAAGCTATACAAACTAGGCGGTAGCGACTGGAAGCGCGTGAAGAAAAAAGTAGAATCATCTGTGCAGGACATTGCAGATGATCTAATTAAGCTGTACGCAGAACGTGAAGCAAGCAAAGGGTATGCCTTCTCGCCTGACCATGAGATGCAGCGCCAGTTTGAATCTGCATTCCCTTACCAAGAAACAGACGATCAAATTCGCTCGATTCATGAAATCAAGCAAGACATGGAGCGGGAGCGCCCGATGGATCGTCTGCTTTGTGGAGATGTGGGCTATGGAAAAACAGAGGTGGCGATTCGAGCGGCCTTCAAAGCCATTGCTGACGGGAAGCAGGTGGCACTGCTTGTACCAACAACGATCTTAGCGCAGCAGCATTTTGACACGATTATGGAC
Organism: Bacillus sp. Leaf49; assembly: GCF_001426125.1. NCBI lineage: Bacteria > Bacillati > Bacillota > Bacilli > Caryophanales > Bacillaceae > Bacillus > Bacillus sp. Leaf49. Next base: position 27,450 of record NZ_LMRK01000010.1, read on the forward strand.
AGATTCCAAGACTATCCTGTTAAAATCGCTCAGCTTAGCCGCTTCCGTACACGAAAAGAAACAACAGAAACATTAAAAGGGCTGAAAAACGGAACGATTGATATGGTCATTGGGACGCATCGTCTTCTTTCAAAAGACATTGTGTACAAGGATTTAGGACTGTTAATTATCGATGAAGAGCAGCGCTTCGGTGTGACGCATAAAGAGAAAATTAAACAAATGAAAGCCAATATTGATGTGCTGACGTTAACGGCAACGCCAATTCCTCGTACTCTTCATATGTCGATGCTTGGCGTACGTGACTTATCTGTTATTGAAACGCCACCTGAGAACCGTTTCCCAGTTCAAACCTATGTTGTCGAGTACAATGGTGCGTTAGTTAGAGAAGCCATTGAGCGAGAACTGGCAAGAGGCGGTCAAGTGTACTTCCTTTATAACCGAGTGGAGGATATTGAACGAAAAGCAGATGAAATCTCGATGCTTGTTCCAGACGCAAAAGTAAGCTACGCACATGGGAAAATGAGTGAGAACGAGCTGGAATCCGTAATGATTAATTTCCTAGAAGGTGAATCGGATGTACTCGTCAGTACAACCATTATCGAAACGGGCGTAGACATACCAAATGTGAACACGCTCATTGTTCACGATGCTGATAAAATGGGGCTTTCGCAACTGTACCAGTTAAGAGGACGAGTTGGGCGCTCGAATCGTGTGGCCTATGCTTATTTCACTTATCGAAAAGATAAAGTGCTTTCTGAAGTAGCAGAGAAAAGACTTCAAGCTATTAAAGAATTCACTGAGCTCGGATCAGGCTTTAAGATTGCGATGCGTGACTTAACGATTCGAGGAGCAGGAAATTTACTTGGTGCACAGCAACATGGATTTATTGATTCTGTTGGATTCGACCTTTACTCTCAAATGCTGAAAGAAGCCATTGAAGAAAGAAGAGGCGATACGACTGCTCAAGAAAAATTTGAGCCGGAAATTGATCTCCAAATTGATGCCTACATTCCAGATAGCTATATTTCTGATGGCAAACAAAAGATCGAGATGTATAAACAGTTTAGAGCGATTGGATCAATAGAAGAGCGGAAAGAGCTTCAAGATGAAATGATTGACCGATTTGGAGAATATCCGCAAGAAGTGGCTGATTTGTTCACGATTGCGACGATGAAGGTGTACGCTGTGCAGGAACGTGTCGAGTTGATCAAGATGGAGAAAGGCATTGTCAGACTCACTCTCGATGAAAAAGCAAGCAGCGACATCGATGGTCAAAAATTATTTGAGCTTGGCAGTCAATATGGACGTGATATCGGTCTTGGCATGGAAGGCAGCAAGCTGATTATTTCTGTCCAAACAAAAGGCAAGAAAACGGAGGAGTGGCTTGAAGTCGTTCTTCGTATGCTTCGAGGTCTTCAAGATGTGAAAAAAGAAACCATTCCATCTTCATAAAATTTTGTTGGTCTCTCGTGTATATTACGTTTGATGTGACGGATACTAATCTCAGGGTCAAGTGGTGAATGTTGCATAAAGTGGACGCTTTTGTTCCATTCACCCAACACATCATCAAACGAAAGAGAGGCAGCAGTGAATGAAAGCAACTGGAATTGTACGCCGCATCGATGATCTAGGTAGAGTGGTTATACCGAAGGAGATTCGCAGAACGTTGCGCATCCGGGAAGGAGATCCACTTGAGATTTTTGTCGACCGCGATGGAGAAGTCATTTTGAAGAAGTATTCACCGATTAGTGAGCTAGGAGACTTTGCGAAGGAATATGCTGATGCTTTATTCGACAGTTTGGGTCATTCTATCCTCATCTGTGATCGTGATACGTATATTGCTGTATCCGGTAGTTCAAAAAAAGAGTACTTAAACAAATCCATTAGTGATTTACTTGAACGAACAATGGATCAGCGTAATTCTGTATTAGAGGACAGCAAGAAAGAAATTCAGCTTGTGGATGGTATTGATGATGATGTATCAGCTTATACCATTGCACCTATTGTTGCAAACGGAGATCCAATTGGCGCCGTCGTTTTATTTTCTAAAGAGCGTTCAATGGGAGAAGTGGAGCATAAAGCGGCAGAAACGGCAGCTGGCTTCTTAGCCCGTCAAATGGAACATTAGGTCTAATAATTCTATATCATCTTGATAAAAAGAAAGAATGCCGATGAAATCATCTGATTTTGTCGGCGTTTTTTATATGGGATGAAACAAAATAATGAATGTATCGTCTACTCCTTAGAAAGAAACGGCTTGCCAGTCACATATGATATAATGAGTGCGTTTAAATGCAGGTATATTTTTTGATTGAACATAAAGGAGTCATCCATGAAAAATGCTGTGAATCAGCCGCATTGGCTTTTCCAAGGTGCGGTGATTTTAACCATCGCAGGCTTGTTATCAAAGGTACTGAGTGCCGTATATCGTGTCCCTTTTCAAAATATCGTAGGAGACACAGGTTTTTATATTTATCAGCAGGTCTATCCCTTTCTTGGCATTGCGATCATGCTCGGCACCACTGGTTTTCCTGTGATGGTGTCCAAGCTCCTGAGCGAGCATGGTGAGGAGAATCGCCGAATCATTACAAAGGTATCCTTGGTGTATATCACTTTGCTGAGCTTGGTCTTATTTCTTTGTTTATATATAGGAGCAGGCACAATTGCGAATCTCATGGCGGACAGTCAATTAATGCTTCTCATCCAGATGAGTTCGTTTGTGTTTCTATTTCTGCCACTTACCGTGATGCTGAGGGGTGTTTTTCAGAGTGATGGGCTGATGCTCCCCACTGCGGTCTCTCAATTGGCTGAGCAGCTCATCAGAGTAGGCGTCCTGCTTGTTTTATCTTTCTATTTTGTGAGACATGGCTATTCGCTTTATGAAACAGGAGCGGGTGCGGTGTTCTCTTCTATAGCTGGAAGTGCTGCTTCACTCCTTTTGCTTCTTTTCCTTTGGCTGACCTATCGGAAGCGGTTGTCAGCGAGCAAGACATTAAAACAGGCTACACTGCGGAAAAAAGATGTGCTGAAGAGTTTGGTGCTGTATACATTGACGATTTGTGTGAGTGGATTGCTGATCCTATGGATGCAAATGATCGATGCTTTTCACTTGTATGCGCTACTGCGCAGTGAGGGACTGAGTGAAGCAGCTGCAAAGGCGGCAAAAGGCGTATATGACCGAGGTCAGCCGTTCTTGCAGCTCGGGACGGTGTTTGCAATTAGTATCGGGACGTCTCTTGTTCCATTTTTGTCGTCGGCCTTAAGAAAAGGGCAGCATGAAGCAATTCGTGAAAAAGTACGTACATCGTTTAAGGCAACATCGGTGCTGGGGATTGGTTCAGCTGTCGGGCTTATATGTATTTTATCGTCTGTAAACATTATGCTTTTTCGTAATGACTTAGGGACAGATGCGCTGCAAATATTTTGCATATCCATTGCCTTTACATCAATGGCGATTACGCAAACCGCTTTACTTCAGGGTCTGGGACATACCGTGTACCCGGCTGTTGTGGTCCTGATCAGTGTGTTAATGAAATGGGGGCTGACGCTGGCTCTTGTCCCGTTATTCGGCATTTATGGAGCTGCTTGGTCGACTGTTTGTGGGTTTCTCGCCGCCGCTGCGCTCAATGCGGTGTATTTGAAGCATAAAGGGTGGATTTCAATAAGAGAGCTATTTCCAGTGAAAATTCTTTTATCAGCAGCATTCATGGCCGTCGTTTTAATTGGATATCAGGCATTGTTTTCTTGGGTCATTCCCTTTGAGAAACGTCCGTTTTCTGTTTTAGAGAGCCTGACTTCAGTTTTTATTGGTGGTTTCGCCTTTTTATATAGTATTCTTAAGCTAGACGTATTTACGGAAGAGGAATGGAGACTCATTCCATTAGGAGAAAAGATTTTATATTTTAAACAGATGAGAGGGAATCGAAATGGCAGGTAAGATTACAGTCGTTGGTCTTGGGGCAGGCGACATGGATCAGCTAACGCTCGGTGTATATAAGCAGCTGAAGCAGGCGAAAGAAGTATACATGAGAACGCAGGATCATCCACTCACCGCAGAATTGATGCAGGAGGTCCCGTCTCTGACCTTTTTTGATGAGATATATGAAAAGCATGATCAGTTTGATGCAGTGTATGAGGAAATCACAGACATTCTCTTCCGAGAGGCTGAGGAGAAAGATATTATGTATGCAGTACCAGGTCACCCGTTTGTAGCGGAAAAGACAGTGCAGCTTCTTGTTTCACAACAGAAGGAGCGCGGGGTTGAGGTGTACGTGGCTGGTGGACAAAGCTTTTTGGATGCGACGTTTAATTCCTTACAGATTGACCCAATTGAAGGGCTGCAATTCGTTGACGCAGGGGATATGAGAGCGGATGATCTAAAGTTGACCCAGCATGTGCTGATCTGTCAAGTATATGATCAGATGACAGCCTCGAATGTGAAGCTGACCCTCATGGAAAAGCTACCTGACGATTATGAAGTCTTTATCGTAACGGCAGCTGGAAGCAGTCAGGAACAGATTACAGGTGTTCCTTTATTTGAACTTGATCGAGATGTGTCGATAAATAACTTAACGAGTGTTTATGTGCCTCCAATTCAAGATGAAAAGCTACTCTATCAACAATTTGACACTTTCCGTGAAGTCATTCGTACATTAAGAGGTCCTGGCGGCTGTCCTTGGGATCAAAAACAAACGAATGAGTCGCTCAAACCATATTTAATTGAAGAATGTTATGAGCTGCTGGAAGCCATAGATGAAGACGATCCAGATCATATGGTTGAAGAACTCGGAGATGTACTGCTTCAAGTTTTACTCCATGCCCAAATTGGTGAAGATGATGGTTATTTCTCAATGGATGACGTCATCCAGCATGTCACAGAAAAAATGATTCGACGACATCCGCATGTGTTTGGTGATACCGATGTGTCTGAAGCATCAGATGTAGTCGCCAACTGGGAAAAAATCAAGCAGCAGGAAAAACCGGAGCGTGCAGCATCTATTTTGCAATCCATTCCAACGACTCTTCCAGCTTTAACAAAAGCCTATAAGCTCCAAAAGAAAGCAGCGAAAGTGGGCTTCGACTGGACAGAAGTAGATGATATTTGGAACAAATACGAAGAAGAAAAGCAGGAATTCCTTGTGGAAGTGGCAGATAAGACGGATGAAGGTGCAACAAAGCAGATGAAGGATGAATTTGGGGATCTTTTGTTTGTTCTCGTCAACATCGGCAGATTTTATCACCTAGAGCCTGAAACCGCCCTCTCTTCTGCAAACACAAAATTTATGCGGCGCTTTCAGCATATTGAACAAAAAGCAAAGGACATAGGGCGTTCACTAGAGGACTTGACCCTAGAAGAAATGGACGATCTGTGGAACGATGCTAAACGCATAGAAAGAGGTGAACATACATGAGACTAGATAAATTCTTAAAAGTGTCTCGTTTAATCAAAAGAAGAACATTGGCAAAAGAAGTAGCCGATCAAGGGAGAATTTCCATTAATGGCACTCAGGCGAAAGCCAGCTCTGACGTGAAAGAAGGAGACGAGCTTCAAATCCGCTTCGGCCAAAAGCTTGTGACTGTTCAAGTCAACGAGTTAAAAGACACAACGAAAAAAGAAGAAGCTGCTGGCATGTATACCGTGCTAAAAGAAGAGAAAACAGCAGAATAGGGCTTGTTCTAAATGTCCCGCCTGTCACATACAATGCAGTAACAATGCAAGTATGAGATATGGGGGATGTATAAATGAATCAATATTATAATCAACCTCAAGGCACGAAGTTGTCATCAGAAGCCGAGCATCATGTCACAATGCGCAACAGAAAGCATTTAGATATTACCGGGGTCAAACAAGTTGAGAGCTTTGATAATGAAGAATTTCTGCTTGAGACTGTCATGGGAGTCCTAGCCATTCGCGGAGAAAATCTGCAAATGAAAAACTTAGATGTAGAAAAGGGCGTTGTGTCCATTAAAGGGCGTGTCTTTGACTTAATCTATGTAGATGAGCAGCACGGGGAGAAAGCTAAAGGATTTTTTAGCAAGCTGTTTAAATGACACTGACGGTCCAGTTTTATACGATGCTTTCGATGGCGGCGATGGGCATCTGGCTGGGCGCATCGCTGGATACGTACAAGCTGTTTGTGAACCGGGAAAAAACAGCAAAATGGCTGCTGGCCATTCACGACCTCCTTTTTTGGGTGGTGCAGGGTCTCTTATTCTTTTATGTCCTGCTGCTGACCAATGAGGGAGAATTCAGGCTTTATATTTTTCTAGCTGTTGCTTTAGGTTTCTCGATGTACCAGGCATTGATGAAACAGCTGTATATGAACATCCTCAAGTTTGTGATGAGGTGTATTTATCAGACTGTTCTCGTCCTGAAAAGGCTGATCATGTCGATGGTTTTCCAGCCCATTCGCTGGATCGTTGGTTTGATCATAAGTGCTCTTCTGTTCTTGTTCCACTCGCTCTTACGCCTTGTTCGTTTTGCGTTTCGACTCGTGTGGAAGGTGCTGTATATTGTTTGTTATCCGCTTATTTGGTTACTCAATGTAACCATTATTCATCGAATTCCCGAAAAATGGCGAACATCAATGAGGTTGTTTTTCTCAAAAGGAGCAGGAATTTTACAAGGGATCAAGAAATTATCTCGTACCATGAAAACGAAATGGAAACAATTCTGGACAAAGTAAGAGAGGAGGCCTTCATCCTTGAACGAGAGAAAAAGAAATATCGCACAAATTCAAAATGATTATCAAAAACAAATGGAACAGCAAGCACAGCGCCTAAAACGCAAACGCCGGGGACTCCTTAGAAGGCTTACCGTGTTTGGAGTCATTGTGCTCATGTTTGCTGTTTTGGTAACAAGTGCCCTCTGGTCGCAATCGTCTGCATTGAAAGAAAAAGAAGAGAAGAAGGTTGCGCTTGAAAAAGAATTGAAGCAATTACAAACAAAGCAGGAAGATATTTCTGATGAAATCAAAAAGCTGAAAAGCAAAGAATACGTACTCGAACTGGCACGACGGGACTATTATATGTCTAAAAAAGGCGAAAAAATCTTTGATGTGGGCAATAAGAGCGATTAGCCTTGTTGACACTTAAAATTCAGTTTATGTATAATTGAACAAATGAGATTTTTTTATAAGTCTAAGGAGGAGCACTTTTTTTATGTCGATTGAAGTTGGCAGCAAGTTACAAGGGAAAGTTACGGGCATTACAAATTTTGGAGCTTTTGTGGAGTTGCCAGGCGGTTCAACTGGTCTCGTTCATATCAGTGAGGTAGCCGATAACTATGTAAAAGATATTAATGAGCATTTAAAAGTCGGTGAACAAGTTGAAGTGAAAGTGATTAACGTTGAAAAAGACGGTAAAATCGGCTTGTCCATTAAAAAAGCAAAAGATCGTCCTCAACAACAACAATCAAGACCGAGCAGAAATGATTTCCGTCCGAAGGAATCGTTTGAGCAAAAAATGAACAAATTCTTAAAAGATAGCGAAGATCGCTTAACATCTTTAAAACGTAACACGGAATCAAAACGTGGGGGGCGCGGAGCAAGAAGAGGTTAACTTGTTGCTGCTTTCTATATATTTTTCACAACAAAGCATCTGCTGTTTAGCGGGTGCTTTTTTTTTAATACAAATTCAACGTTTTTTGTGCATTTGCCATTTAATTTAAAACTTTCTATTGACGGACAAGCGAATCCTTTGTATTATAGTTCTTGTGCTTCTTAGCGCATTTTACATTATGGCGGTGTAGCTCAGCTGGCTAGAGCGTACGGTTCATACCCGTGAGGTCGGGGGTTCGATCCCCTCCGCCGCTATCCTTTTAAAAAGAACAATAAGCAAGGCCCGTTGGTCAAGCGGTTAAGACACCGCCCTTTCACGGCGGTAACACGGGTTCGAATCCCGTACGGGTCATCTTCAAAACAGCTTTCTATAGGAAAGCTGTTTTTTTGTGCTTTCGTAAAATTCTGATGAAAGACATCGACTTTCAAGAAAGTATGCCTCTTTGGCAAATAAAGCGTCGAACGTTTTATGGAAACGACAACTTCTTTTGACAAAATTTCTTTTTCACCTTCGCTATAATGACAAGCAACGAATATCAGGTGGGGGATGAAAAGATGGAAAAACTAGAAAGAAGAACTGATTTAACGGGAGCCGGGTTTGAAAGAATCAGTGCAGGGTTAAAAAAGATGAAAAACCTGTTTCTTCATCATACGCATTCTCTTTTTTTCTATAAAGGGTTTATTTATGTTGTTCTAGGCTTTTTATTGGGACGAGCCTTTATCTTATCTGAAATTATGCCGTTTGCATTGCCTTTCTTTGGGTCCATGCTGCTCATTAAAAGGGATAAAGCGATGCTTGCTTGTCTTGCTTTACTCGCTGGAGCGATGACGATATCACCTCAAAATGCATTATTCGTGTTTGCGTCATTGATCGTGTTCCTCCTCATGTCAAAGGTCGTTTCTTTTATCATCAAAGACCCGGTGAAAACATTACCGGTTGTGATTGTGCTCTCAATGCTGATGACCAGGGGAGCTTTTGTATACCTCGAGCAGGGTGCGGTTCAAAGTTATGACTATGTGATGGCGGGGGTTGAAGCTGGACTTGCCTTCATTCTGACACTGATATTTCTTCAAAGTTTGCCGATTTTTACAGTCAGGAAAATCAAACACTCTTTAAAGGTTGAAGAAATTATTTGCTTTATGATATTAATCGCTTCAGTTTTAACTGGTCTGGCTGGGATCACATTTCAAGGAATGCAGGCAGAGCATATTTTGTCACGATATGTAGTGCTGAGCTTTGCCTTTATTGGAGGAGCGAGTATTGGTTGTACAGTGGGTGTTGTAACTGGATTAATTCTTGGTCTCGCCAACATCGGCAACCTTTATCAGATGAGTCTGCTTGCCTTTTCGGGCTTATTAGGAGGATTACTAAAAGAGGGGAAAAAAGCAGGAGCCGCCATCGGCTTGATTGTGGGTTCTTTACTAATCTCCCTCTACGGTGAAGGGTCAGCAGGGCTAATGACAACGCTATATGAATCACTCATCGCAGTTGCACTGTTTTTGCTCACGCCACAGTCAGTAACGTCCAAGGTGGCAAAATATATTCCTGGTACGGTAGAGCATGTACAGGAACAGCAGCAATATGCCAGAAAAGTACGAGACGTGACAGCAAAAAAGGTAGATCAATTCTCTAATGTATTTCATGCGCTGTCTGAGAGTTTTGCGACATTTTACGATTCCATTCCTGAGGAGAAGAAGCAGGAAGAGGATGTAGATCTTTTTTTAAGTACGATCACAGAACGTTCCTGTCAAACGTGCTATAAGAAAAATAAATGCTGGGTGCAGAACTTTGATACAACCTATGAACTCATGAAACAAGTTATGCATGAATCTGATGAAAAAACGTACGAGCATAACCGGAAGTTGAAAAAGAAATTCAGTCAGCACTGCTCAAAATCAAAGCATGTAGAAGAATTGATTGAAGAGGAGATAGCTTACTATAAAGCAAATCAGACCTTAAAGAAAAAGGTCCAAGACAGCAGGCGCCTTGTGGCCGAACAACTGATGGGTGTCTCACAAGTCATGGAGGATTTTTCCCGGGAAATAAAACGAGAAAGAGAGCAGCATTTTATTCAGGAAGAGCAGATGATAGAAGCACTTCAGAACTTTGGAATTGAAATTCAGCAAGTTGAAATTTATAGCTTAGAACAGGGAAATGTTGATATAGAGATGAGAATTCCCTATTGCCAAGGTCATGGGGAATGCGAAAAAATCATCGCTCCAATGCTCTCGGATATTTTAGAAGAACAAGTTTTAGTCAAAGCAGAGCAGTGTGCGGAGCATCCAACAGGTTATTGTCATGTTGTATTCGGTTCTGCAAAATCGTATCGAGTGTCTACAGGTGTAGCACATGCAGCGAAAGGCGGAGGATTAGTATCTGGAGACAGCTACAGCATGATGGAGCTGGGTGCAGGTAAATATGCCGCAGCTATTAGTGATGGGATGGGAAATGGAGCAAGAGCCCATTTTGAAAGCAATGAAACGATCAAGCTGTTAGAAAAAATTTTGGCGTCTGGTATTGATGAAAAAGTAGCGATTAAAACAATTAATAGCATTTTATCTTTACGGACAACAGATGAAATCTATTCCACATTAGACTTATCCATCATTGATTTACAGGATGCGAGCTGTAAGTTCCTCAAGATTGGCTCCACCCCAAGTTTTATTAAACGTGGTGATCAAGTGATGAAGGTACAGGCCAGCAACTTGCCTATTGGCATTATTGATGAATTTGAAGTAGAAGTGGTGAGTGAACAGATGAAGGCAGGAGATCTCCTTATCATGATGAGCGACGGTATCTTTGAAGGACCAAAGCATATCGAAAATCATGATTTGTGGGTCAAACGAAAAATGAAGAGCTTTAAAACAGAAGATCCGCAAGAGATTGCTGATTTATTAATGGAGGAGGTCATTCGCACAAGAGCAGGTCAAATCGATGACGATATGACGGTTGTCGTCATTAGGCTCGACCACAATACACCAAAATGGGCATCCATTCCGACCGGTACATTCTATCTCCAGAAACAAGAGATTTCTTGAAATATCGTATAATATGAATTTCTTCTGGCGATGATGGGGATATAAGCATTCAGTTACAATCCCAGGAGGAATGAAGATGCGAAAAGGTCACGTAAACCAAATCTTACTGATTACAGATGGCTGCTCAAATCATGGGGAAGACCCACTTGCGATTGCCGCATTGGCAAAGGAGCAAGGGATCACAGTCAATGTCATTGGCATTATGGAAGAGAACAGACACGATCATGAAGCGATGAAAGAAGTAGAGGGGATTGCTCTAGCAGGCGGAGGCATTCATCAGGTTGTCTACGTTCAGCAATTGTCTCAAACCGTACAAATGGTGACAAAAAAGGCGATGACGCAAACGTTACAAGGTGTTGTGAATAAAGAATTGCAGCAAATTCTTGGCAAAGATACTGAAATTGAAGAACTTCCCCCAGATAAGCGTGGAGAAGTGATGGAAGTTGTGGACGAGCTCGGTGAGACGGTTCATCTTCAAGTGCTTGTGCTTGTGGATACAAGTGCAAGTATGAAACCGAAGTTGCCAACGGTCAAAGAAGCGCTCATCGATCTCTCTATTAGTCTAAATTCGAGAATTGGTGAAAATCAGTTTGGGATGTGTGTATTTCCCGGGAAAAACTCAGATGCAGAAATTGTGTTGAACTGGACGCCACGGTTCGATTCGTTATCATCGATTTTCCCGAAGCTGACAACAGGAGGAATTACACCGACAGGACCAGCAATTCGAGAAGCACTCCAGCATTTCAAATCAGTTCGTTCACGAAAAGGGCTGCTTGAAGCGAAGGAAGAACATGATGAATTCGGCTTCTAACATCCCATTAGGTACAATGATAAAGGGAAAGTGGCATCACCAACATTACCGCATTGTAAAAGAGCTGGGAAAAGGGGCGAACGGTGTGGTTTATCTGGCCGAATCGCCAAAGGGACAAGTGGCCCTTAAAGTGAGTGATGACAGTATGCTCATTGCATCTGAAGTCAATGTATTAAAATCCTTTTCAAAGGCTCCTGTGAAAACCATGGGGCCTTCTTTTTATGATATGGATGATGCTCTTTATCCTGGAATGTCAGAGAAACGGTCGTTTTATGTCATGGAGTATGTCAGAGGACCATTGCTGCTTGAATTTGTGAAACAAAAAGGCGATGAATGGATCGTCGTTCTCATGATTCAACTGTTGTCTAACCTTGCTCACTTACATAAGGAAGGCTGGATCTTCGGTGACTTGAAGCCTGATAATCTCATCGTTTCAGGCCCCCCAGCTACGATTCGATGTATTGATGTTGGAGGAACAACGAAGGCAGGAAGGGCGATTAAGGAATACACCGAGTTTTTTGACCGCGGCTACTGGGGCTTCGGTACAAGAAAAGCAGAACCTTCTTATGATCTATTTGCCTTAAGTATGGTCATGGTGAACTGTGCCTATAAAAAAGAATTTAAAAAAGGGGCAGAACCAGAAAAGCAGCTTTATCGGGCGATTGAAGGACATCCTTTATTAAAGCGATATGAGAGGGTGTTAAAAGCGGCTCTCCAAGGCAAATATCAATCAGCGGCAGACATGAAAAGCGCGATGCTGAAAGAAGGACAATTGCTTGCTTCAAGAAAATCACGACAAAAGAAGCCATCACAGCAAAATAGGCAAAAGTCAGCTGTTCCTCAACATCAACAGACCGTACCTTCACGATCAAGAGTTGCTGCTGCGAAAAGAACATCAGTACGCAAAAAATCAGGCGGGCTTTTTGAAACCATTCTCATCTTATGCAGTGTGCTCGCTCTTTACTGTGCTTATGTGGTTTTATTCCTATTATAGAGCTGTAAAAAAGCAGGCTTCTTCTTTGCTTGGAGCTAATGAAAGTGATAGGATATGTATATCTTTAAATTACCTGCTCTTTGTGAGGAGGAAGTTGTGAATAGAATTGAATCTTTTTTGAAAAAACATGATGTTTTCCTTGAAAATACGACAGTCATTGTCGGGGTTTCTGGCGGACCAGATTCTATGCTCTTGCTGCATGAACTAAACAAACGTCGAAAAGGTTCCTTTCAGCTGATTGCAGCCCATGTAGATCACATGTTCAGAGGAGAAGAATCCTTTGCTGATTTGGCATTTGTTGAAGCGTACTGTAAAGAGCATGAGATCCTTTTTGAATCGGCTCGTATACAGGTCACCCAATATGCAAAAGAAAACCGCTTAAACAAACAGGCAGCTGCAAGAGAGTGCAGATATGCTTTCTTTCGTCAATTGATGGAACAATACAACGCTCAATTTATAGCGCTTGCACATCATGGAGACGATCAAGTAGAAACAATGGTGATGAGGCTGACAAGAGGGACTGTTGGAATAGGACTCGCAGGTATGCAAGCAAAGCGCCCTTTTCAAGAAGGGTGGCTGATTCGTCCGCTGATTGGATATTCTAAGGATGATGTACTCACTGCTTGCGAAAAAGAACAAGTTCCTTATGTCATTGATCAAAGCAATCACACCGATGACTACTTGAGAAACCGGATCAGAAGACACGTTCTTCCCGTGTTAAAAGAAGAGGCACCTCATGTGCATGAAAGCTTTCAGTTTGTAAGTGACATGCTGACTGAGGATGAGCAGTACTTGCAGGCATTAACAAAGGATCAAATGCATCAAGTCATTACGAATCAAACGCCTAAGCAAATTGAGATCAAAACGAAGCCTTTGCTTGACCTGCCTTTGCCTTTACAAAGAAGAGGCATTCAACTAATATTAAACTATCTTTATGAAAACACTCAATCAGCGTTTTCAAACCAGCATATTCTAGGGACTTTGGACTGGTTATCTCATACTGATCAACCGTCTGGATCATTAGATTTGCCAAAAGGTTTACAAGCTGTCAAATCTTATGATCACTGTATGTTTACCTTTGAACGATCGCTTGTCATAGATCAGTCATATACTCATCATTTAAAAGGTGAGCTTGGCGAGGAACTTTTTCTCCCGAATGGACAGTCTATCTTGGTATCAAATCATGTTCCGAAGGATGCACGGAACGGAAACCATTTTTTCTTGCTTCAAAAAGATCATGTTCGTCTTCCTTTGATCATTCGCTCACGAAAAAACGGTGATCGAATCAAACTTAAAGGGATGAATGGATCAAAAAAGGTGAAAGATATATTTATTGATAAAAAAGTGCCTCTTGCAGAAAGAGACAGCTGGCCGATCGTCACTGACTCGGATCATCAAATCATCTGGATCCCAGGTCTGAAAAAATCCATTTTTGAAGAAATTGATATGACAAACAGCGATCTCATTGTATTACAATATAGACAGCACGAAAATTTGTAGGGGGCAAGCAAAAGCATGAAACAAGATATTGAAAAGATTTTGATCTCAGAAGAAGAGATCCAGCTAAAAGTGAAGGAACTGGGTGCAACATTAACCAGCGATTATGATGGTAAATTTCCCCTGGCTATTGGTGTTTTGAAAGGGGCTCTTCCATTCATGGCAGACCTGATCAAACACATTGATACATATTTAGAGCTTGATTTTATGGATGTATCTAGCTACGGAAAGTCTACCGTATCTTCTGGAGAAGTGAAGATCATCAAAGATCTAGATACTTCTGTTGAAGGAAGAGATATTCTAATTATGGAAGATATCATCGACAGTGGGTTAACTTTGAGTTATCTGGTAGAGCTTTTCCGATACCGTAAAGCAAACTCCATTAAAATTGTGACATTGCTTGATAAACCAAGCGGCCGCAAAGCAGACATCAAAGCAGATTATGTTGGGTTTGAAGTACCAGATGCATTTGTTGTTGGCTATGGATTGGATTTTGCCGAACGTTACCGAAACCTCCCGTATATTGGAGTGTTAAAACCATCTGTTTACGAAGGCTAATGAGCACACGTTTACATGAGGTTATTGGTTGTGTTGGAATGATTTTCTATGATACTATTGAACATAGTTGTGCTTACTGTGGGAGGAGGTAAGGAATGAATCGGGTTTTTCGTAATACGATTTTTTATATACTTATTTTATTACTTGTGATAGGGGTTGTCAGTTGGTTAGGATCCCCTAATCAAAAGCCTGAGAACATGTCTTACAGCAAATTTTCGCAAAATTTAAGTGCGGGAAAAGTGGAGAGTATCTCCATCCAGCCTGTAAGAGGGGTTTATGAAATTCGTGGTCAATTAGATGGCGCGAAGAAAGATGAATACTTCATTACCCACGTTCCAGACGGTCAAGGAGTTGACCAAATTTACAGTGCACTGAAGAATACAGATGTAAAAGTAGAACCAGCACCTGAAACAAATGGATGGCTGCAAGTTCTGACAACCATCATTCCATTCATCATCATCTTTATCCTGTTCTTCTTCTTATTGAACCAAGCTCAAGGCGGTGGAAGCCGTGTCATGAACTTTGGTAAGAGTAAGGCGAAGCTTTACACAGAAGAGAAGAAACGTGTGAAATTTAAAGATGTTGCCGGTGCGGATGAAGAAAAACAAGAGCTCGTAGAAGTGGTTGAATTCTTAAAAGATCCACGTAAATTTGCGGAGCTTGGCGCAAGAATCCCTAAAGGGGTTTTACTAGTAGGACCTCCAGGTACAGGTAAAACATTGCTTGCGAGAGCATCTGCAGGAGAAGCAGGCGTTCCTTTCTTCAGCATCAGTGGTTCTGACTTCGTCGAGATGTTCGTCGGTGTCGGTGCATCACGTGTACGTGATTTGTTTGAAAATGCGAAAAAGAATGCACCTTGCTTAATCTTTATTGATGAGATTGATGCAGTGGGTCGTCAGCGTGGAGCAGGTCTTGGCGGTGGTCATGATGAGCGTGAACAAACGCTTAACCAGCTTCTTGTTGAAATGGATGGTTTTAGTGCCAACGAAGGGATTATTATCATTGCTGCAACGAACCGTGCAGATATCCTAGATCCTGCATTGCTGCGTCCGGGACGTTTTGACCGTCAAATTACGGTTGACCGCCCAGATGTCATTGGCCGTGAAGAAGTACTGAAGGTTCATGCGAAAAACAAACCGCTTGATGATACAGTCAACCTGAAAGCCATTGCAAGCAGAACACCAGGTTTCTCAGGGGCAGATCTTGAGAACTTACTAAACGAAGCAGCACTTGTTGCTGCCCGTCAAAACAAAAAGAAAATTGATATGCGTGATATCGACGAAGCAACTGACCGTGTCATTGCTGGACCGGCTAAGAAAAGCCGTGTCATTTCTAAGAAAGAACGCAATATCGTGGCGTACCACGAAGCAGGTCATACCGTCATTGGACTTGTCCTTGACGAAGCTGACATGGTGCATAAAGTAACGATCGTTCCTCGTGGTCAGGCAGGCGGATATGCGGTCATGCTTCCAAGAGAAGACCGTTATTTCCAAACGAAGCCAGAGCTTCTTGATAAAATCGTCGGCTTGCTCGGCGGTCGTGTTGCAGAGGAAATTACGTTTGGTGAAGTAAGTACAGGCGCTCACAACGACTTCCAGCGTGCAACAGGCATTGCAAGAAGAATGGTCACAGAGTTCGGTATGTCTGATAAACTTGGTCCTCTACAATTCGGTCAAGCACAAGGAGGTCAAGTATTCCTTGGCCGTGATTTCAACAACGAGCCGAATTATAGTGAAGCGATCGCTTATGAAATTGACCAAGAAGTTCAGCGCTTCATCAAAGAAAGCTACGAACGTGCGAAACAAATTCTCACTGAGAATAAAGATAAGCTAGAAATCATCGCACAAGCTCTTCTAGAAGTGGAAACATTAGATGCTGAACAAATTAAATCTCTTTACGATACTGGAAAGCTTCCAGAGCGTGTATACGCAGATGACGAAGAGAAAAACGATGATGTGAAAGTGAACATCAAGAAAAAAGAAGAAGACGAGGAGATTTAATCTCCTTCTATAAAAAGCTGTCGGGCTCACCGGCAGCTTTTTTTATTTCGATTCATGAATGGATCGGTTTCGAATTGTTTACAAATGGAACTCAATTCGTGTATGGTATGATAGAAAGTCGAAAAATGCTCTTTTTGAGACACTATTCAAAGTGGTGATGAAGTTGTTACTCGTGATAGATGTAGGAAACACAAATACCGTTTTAGGTGTTTATCATAATGGCGATTTGAACTACCATTGGCGGATTGAAACAAGCCGTCATAAAACAGAAGATGAATTTGGTATGGCAATCCGATCCTTATTTGACTATGTAGGGCTGATGTTTGACCAGATAGAAGGGATTATCATTTCTTCTGTTGTCCCGCCAATGATGTTTGCTCTGGAAAGAATGTGCGAAAAGTATTTTCACATTACTCCTCAAATCGTTGGGCCTGGCATGAAGACTGGATTAAACATTATGTGTGACAATCCAAAGGAAGTCGGCGCTGATCGAATTGTGAACGCAGTGGCGGCCATTCACCTGTATGGGGCACCTCTCATTGTGGTAGACTTTGGAACAGCCACAACCTACTGCTATATCAATGAACAGAAACAATACATGGGTGGGGCGATTGCACCTGGTATTACCATCTCAACAGAGGCTTTATATACAAGAGCGGCAAAACTGCCAAGAATTGAAATTGTCCGTCCAGATCACATTGTTGGAAAAAATACCATCAGTGCGATGCAATCCGGCATCCTTTATGGATATGTTGGTCAAGTCGAGGGCATAGTGAAACGGATGAAGCAGCAAGCCAAACAAACACCGAAAGTCATTGCAACAGGCGGTTTGTCTACATTGATTGGAAATGAATCAGACTGTATTGATATTGTCGATCCGTTCCTCACATTAAAAGGACTTCAATTAATTTATGAACGCAATCGTGTCGGTGTATTATAGGAGGGTTTAATCAAAATGGATTATTTAGTTAAAGCGTTAGCATATGACGGGAAAGTCCGTGCGTATGCTGCGAACACAACAGATACAATCAACGAAGCGCAGAGAAGACACCATACGTGGCCAACTGCTTCAGCTGCAATCGGCAGAACCATGACAGCGACTGTCATGATGGGAGCCATGCTGAAAGGCGAGAATAAATTAACTGTCAAAATTGAAGGCGGTGGGCCGATCGGAGCCATCATTGCGGATGGAAACGCAAAAGGTCAGGTGCGCGGATATGTCTCAAACCCACAAGTTCACTTTGATTTAAATGAACATGGGAAGCTGGACGTTAGACGTGCTGTTGGAACATCTGGAACGTTAAGTGTTGTCAAAGATATCGGACTGAAAGACCACTTTACAGGGCAAACAGAAATTGTCTCAGGTGAAATTGGAGATGACTTTACTTATTACCTCGTCTCCTCTGAACAAGTGCCATCCTCTGTAGGTGTGGGTGTTCTTGTCAATCCAGATAACTCGATCCTTGCAGCAGGCGGTTTCATCATTCAATTGCTGCCTGGAACAGAAGATGCAGTCATCGAAAGACTCGAAAAGAGATTATCAACCATTGAACCAATCTCTAAACTGATTGAAAAAGGGATGACTCCTGAAGAAATTTTAGAAGAAGTGCTCGGTGAAAAACCTCAAATTTTAGAAACTGTACCTGTCGAATTTTCTTGTAACTGCTCAAAAGAACGGTTTGCCAACGGTATTATCAGCCTAGGGAAAGCCGAAATTGAGGATATGATTGAACAAGACGGACAAGCAGAAGCTCAATGCCATTTTTGTAACGAAACGTATGTATTTACAAAAGAAGAGCTAGAAGAGCTACGTGAAGAAATAACCCGCTAAGCTCTAAGCAGCGGGTTTTCTTTTTAGAATGGAAAGGAGACGAAAGATGAGACTGAAAGCAAGAGTGGTATGGACATTTATCCTCGTTCTGCTCATGATTAATGCCGTTGTCATTGCATATGTATTAACAAAATCACAAATGTCGCAGGCTTCTTCAAATGGGAAGAGCGGTGAAGAAATTGCTTCTATTGGGAAAGAGAAAGTCACACGTCAAGAATGGTTAAAGAAAATGGAAGACCGCTACGGAAAGGCAACACTTGAACAAATGATCAATCAGAAGGTAGTCAATCAGCTTGCGAAAGAAAACAAGCTGGAGGTATCTTCAAAAGAGATCAATCGTGAGCTGCTGATGCTGAAAGCGGTATCTAATAATTTCTACGAAGACGGTCATACAAGTGAAAAGGAATGGAAAGAGCAGATTCGTTATCAAATTTTATTAGAACAGCTTCTAACGAGAGATGCGGTCGTTTCTGAAAAAGAAGCCAAATCCTTTTATGAAAAAAACAAAGACTTGTATCAATATGATGACTCATACCGAATTCGACACATTGTTGTGAAAACAAAAGACGAGGCACAAAGTGTATTAAAAGATTTAAAGGGCGGATCTAGTTTCGAAGCTGTAGCAGCTGAACGATCCACCGATCGATATACCTCTCCTTACGGCGGAGATCTTGGATTTGTCACAGAAGAGCAAGAAAGCATTCCAGCCCTATACATACAAGAAGCCCAAAAGCTTCAGCCAGATGAATGGACGAAAGAGCCGATCGAGATCAAAAACGGTTATGCCATCATACAATTAAAAGAAAAATTAAATGGCCGCTCCTTCTCTTATGAAGAAGTCAAAGATCAGATCAAAAGACAGATCGCCATGGAAGATCTGGGTGAAAAGGCGAATGTCAAAACCCTGTGGAAAGAAGCAAAAGTCACATGGTTTTACGATGGAGAGCAGGACTAAAAGCATTGACAAAATTTTTCGAAATTGATAATTTAATATTAATACAATAAAATTACTCGGAGATAGAGGTGTTAGTGATGGCTCGTATTGCAAATTCAGTTTTTGAACTAATAGGAAATACACCAGTCGTTAAATTAAACCGTTTAGTAGATGAAGACAGTGCGGATGTCTACTTGAAACTTGAATATATGAACCCAGGCAGCAGTGTAAAAGATCGTATTGCGTTAGCGATGATCGAAGATGCTGAAGCAAAAGGTACATTAAAAGCTGGTGACACACTCATTGAGCCAACAAGTGGAAACACAGGAATCGGTCTTGCGATGGTCGCGGCTGCAAAAGGAATCAATGCGATTTTAGTTATGCCGGATACAATGAGTCAGGAGCGCCGCAACCTTTTACGCGCTTACGGTGCAGAACTTGTATTAACACCGGGTGCAGAAGGAATGAAAGGTGCCATCAAAAAAGCAGAAGAATTAGCAGAAGAGCACGGATACTTCATGCCTCAGCAGTTCAGCAATGAAGCCAATGCTGAGATTCACCGCCGCACGACAGGGAAAGAGATTCTTGAACAATTCGACGGCGACCTTGATGCATTTATTGCAGGAGTTGGTACTGGCGGTACGATTACAGGTGCTGGTGAAGTCCTGAAAGAAGCCATTCCATCTATTCAGCTCTATGCGGTAGAACCAACAGATTCTCCTGTACTATCAGGCGGGAAACCAGGTCCGCATAAAATTCAAGGCATCGGAGCAGGGTTTGTTCCATCTATCTTGAACACAGAAGTATATGACGGCATTATCCAAGTGAAAAACGAAGATGCATTTGAGCTTGCAAGAAAGGCAGCGAAAGAAGAAGGAATCCTTGGTGGTATATCTTCAGGAGCAGCCATTTATGCAGCGCTTCAAACAGCGAAGAAGCTTGGTAAAGGGAAAAAGGTTCTAGCGATTATTCCAAGTAACGGTGAGCGTTACCTTAGTACGCCGCTTTATCAATTTGATTAAACAATACACCCCAGCATTTGCTGGGGTTTTTTCATGAATTCTGAAGATGGAAAGCAAATACTATTTTCTAATTAAAATGGATTGCATTACAATAAGATTAATGAAAATAAAAAAGGATGATTACATGACACAACGTAGGCCGATGGGCATCAAAATTCCTTTTACGAAAGATGCATTCTTGAAACGCTACGAACAATTAACGGCTCATGAATCACATCACGTCCTTCTTGAAAGTGCACGTGGCGGAGATTACAGTATTGCCGGCATTCATCCGATCGCTAAAGCGAAAGGGAAGGACGGGATGACCACCATCCATTATCAGAATGAGGTGTTGTTCAAAGAGGGAGATCCTTTCAGGGCATTTGCTGATTGGTTTCAAACCCTGCAAACCGAAACGAACGATGAATATCCTGACTTCCAAGGTGGAGCGATTGGATTTTTAAGCTATGATTACGCAAGATATATCGAGCATTTTAAAATGCTGTCCATCGATGATTTGAAGACGCCCGACTTGTATTTCCTCGTATTCAATGATGTCGCTGTCTTTGATCATAAAGAAGACGTCCTCTGGCTGATGACTCATACAGAAGGAGACGAACCTGTCAGTGAAGTTCATCAAAGACTCGAAGAATTAAAGCAAAGCTGGACA
This sequence comes from Bacillus sp. Leaf49, assembly GCF_001426125.1. Taxonomy (NCBI): domain Bacteria; kingdom Bacillati; phylum Bacillota; class Bacilli; order Caryophanales; family Bacillaceae; genus Bacillus; species Bacillus sp. Leaf49. Next base: position 48,344 of record NZ_LMRK01000010.1, read on the forward strand.
AGCACATCAGAAGAATCAGCACATTCACCTGTCAACGTGTCTTCTTCGGAATGTGTACCTGCTGCACCTTTTACTGAAGAAGCTTTCGGGGTAGCTGTAGAAACGATTAAACAATATATCGCGAACGGTGATGTGTTCCAAGTGAACCTATCCATTAGACAAGATGAACAGCTTCATACCCACCCATATCATTTATACAAAACATTACGTCACGTGAATCCATCTCCATATATGTCATATCTGCACACGCCAGATTTCCAAATTGTCTGTGGATCCCCTGAACTGCTTATTAAGAAAAAAGGCATTCAGCTCGAAACAAGACCTATCGCTGGCACAAGATCAAGAGGCAAGGATGATGCGGAAGATCAAGCGCTGGCAAAAGAACTCATTGAAGATGAAAAAGAACGCGCAGAACATGTGATGCTCGTTGATCTTGAGCGGAATGATCTTGGACGAGTGTCTACTTATGGCTCAGTCAAGGTGAACGAATTTATGGCCATTGAGAAATATTCACACGTGATGCACATTGTATCAAATGTCCAAGGGGAGCTGCGTGATGATTGTGATGCAGTAGATGTCATGAGAGCTGTATTCCCAGGTGGAACGATTACAGGTGCGCCAAAAGTGAGAACAATGGAAATCATAGAAGAACTTGAGCCGACAAGGCGTGGGCTTTATACTGGATCTATAGGCTGGTTTGGATTCAATCAAGATATGCACTTTAATATCGTCATTCGTACGGCTTATTGTACAGGGGGCAGAGCCTTCATGCAGTCAGGTGCAGGCATTGTCATCGATTCTGTACCAAAGCACGAATACAAAGAATCGATTAAAAAAGCCTATGCAGTGAAAAAAGCATTACAGTTGAGCAAAGAAGAGACTATTTTGAGTTAGAGGTGAGCAGAGTATGATATTAATGATTGATAATTACGATTCATTTACGTACAACCTGGTCCAGTATTTAGGTGAGCTTGGGGAAGAACTGATTGTAAAACGAAACGATCAAGTCACTATTCAAGAAATCGAAGAGCTCAAGCCAGACTTTCTGATGATTTCTCCAGGACCTTGCAGTCCGGATGAAGCAGGAATTAGTATGGAAGCGATCAAACATTTTGCTGGGAAGATTCCGATCTTCGGTGTCTGTTTAGGTCATCAATCCATTGCACAAGTATTTGGTGGAGATGTCATTCGTGCGGAGCGGTTAATGCATGGGAAAACATCAGAGATTGAACATGACGGCAAAGGTGTCTTCATGGGACTACAAAATCCGCTCGTCGCCACGAGATATCATTCATTAATTGTTAAAGACGAGACGCTGCCGGAGTGCTTTGTCAGAACAGCGAGCACAAAGGAAGGCGAACTCATGGCCATTCGCCATAAAGAACTTCCGATTGAAAGTGTTCAATTCCATCCAGAATCGATTATGACGTCCTTCGGTAAAGAAATGCTCAGAAATTTCATTGAAACCTATCGTAAAAAGGGGAATGAAGTAAACGCATGATCATTTACCTGAACGGTCAGTATATAGAGGAGAAAGACGCGACTCTTTCTCCTTTTGATCATGGTTTTCTATATGGCATCGGTGTATTCGAAACATTTACCTCTCTAGCAGGACAAGTCTTCTTGTTAGACTGGCATCTTGAAAGGCTCAATCAATCATTGCGTGACCTTTGCATCGAATCCACAATAGAGAAACCATTTGTACTCGACATCATTCATACATTATTCAATCAAAACCAAATAACGGGCGGTCATGCGAGGATCCGCTTCAATGTTTCTGCGGGCAGAGGCAATGGATTTTCTGCAGACCCTTATGAGGAGCCTGTTGTTTTTGTGATGATCTCCCCATTCCGGCCTGAATCAATAGTAGATGAAAAACAGGGAATCATTCTTGATACAAGAAGAAACACACCGGAAGGTCCAAGACGGCTCAAGTCGCATCATTACATGAACAACCTGCTGGCGAAAAGAGAAGTAGGGAACGATCCGTCTGTAGAAGGGATCTTTTTAACAAAAGGAGACGATGTGGCAGAAGGAATTACATCAAATCTATTTTGGCGAAAAAAAGATGTGATCTATACACCTTCACTTGATACCGGCATTTTAAACGGGGTTACCCGTCGATATTGTATCGAAACGCTGCAAGCTTCGGGGATCCCACTAATAGAAGGAAGATATCCACTCTCACACTTGCTCTCAGCTGATGAGGCGTGGATGACCAATTCGGTTCAGGGAATTGTGCCTTTTAAAAATATCGGAGACACCGTCCTGCAAAACCACAACCGAACGATTTCGACCAAGCTGAGAACAGAATATAAAAAAGCACGTCTAGAACATAAAGAGTAGGTGGACACAATGACACAACAATTGATAAAACAGCCTAAAATCATACAAGCCAAGCACCATACCCTTAGTTATGAAGAAAAGACATTGGTCATGGGCATTTTAAATGTCACACCGGACTCTTTTTCAGATGGAGGAAAATTCAATCAAATGGATAAAGCGTTGGCTCATGCAACGCAGCTCATAGAAGATGGGGCGCATATTATTGATATTGGCGGTGAATCGACTCGGCCGGGGGCGGCACTTGTCTCAGAGCAAGAGGAGCTTTCAAGGGTCATTCCTGTCATTGAGAAGATCACAAAAGAATTGGACATACCTATTTCTATTGATACGTATAAAGCCCATGTCGCAGATGAGGCAGTGAAAGCAGGAGCCTCAATCATTAATGATGTATGGGGGGCGAAAGCTGATCCTCAAATGGCGCATGTGGCAGCGAAGCACAACGTGCCAATCATCTTAATGCACAATCGACCAGAGCGGAATTACACCCATCTGATTTCAGATATGATTGCAGATCTGAAAGAAAGTGTTCAAATTGTAAAACAAGCAGGTGTCCGTGATGACATGATTATATTAGACCCTGGTGTAGGATTTGCGAAAAATAAAACTGACAACCTCATGGTCATGAATGAACTTGAACATTTTTGCCACCTAGGGTATCCGCTGCTTCTAGCAACATCCCGTAAACGATTCATCGGTGCAGTTTTAGACCTGCCGCCTGAAGAACGTACTGAAGGAACGGGTGCGACGGTCTGTCTTGGGATTCAAAAGGGCAGCGTGATGGTCCGAGTGCATGATGTAAAAGAAATCGCAAGAATGGCAAAAATGATGGATGCCATGCTGAATAAAGGAGGCGCTTATCATCGATAAAGTATATGTAAACGGAATGGAATTTTACGGCTATCACGGTGTATTTGCAGAAGAGAATAAACTAGGCCAGCGCTTTCGTGTGGACCTAACAGCTTCACTTGATTTAAGTAAGGCAGGACAAACGGATGACCTAAATGAGACCATCAACTATGCTGAGCTCTACAACATCTGCAAAAATATTGTAGAAGGGGATCCGGTGAACCTCGTTGAAACGCTGACAGAAAGAATTGCAAACCAAGTGTTAAAGGACTTTCCGACAGTTCAAGAATGTACAGTAAAAGTAATCAAACCAGATCCGCCAATTCCAGGACACTATCAGTCCGTTGCTATTGAAATGACGAGATCACGCGCATGAACAATACAGCATATATCGCTTTAGGCTCAAACATAGGAAAAAAGGAAACCAACTTAAAAGAAGCTGTCAAAAAACTTCACGAACATCCAGGTGTTCAAGTTGAATCCATTTCATCTATATATGAGACAACACCTGTAGGTTACGAGAATCAGGATGACTTCTTGAACATGGCTGTGAAGATTTCCACCTCGCTTCGTCCTGAAGAACTTCTATCACTGACTCAGAACATTGAGCAGGAGTTAGGCAGAACAAGAGAAGTGAGGTGGGGTCCACGGACAGCTGACCTTGACATTTTACTTTATAATCGTGAAAATATTGAAACAGAACAACTTGTAGTGCCGCATCCTAGAATGTACGAACGTTTATTCGTTCTTGTTCCGATGAGTGAGATTTGCCCAGAAATCGGCGAAGCCCAGATAAACGCCGTAACAGACCAAGAAGGTGTAAGCATATGGAAAAAGACATGTGGGGTAGAAGAATTCGTGCATACCGAAAGCTAAAAGGGTATACTCAGGAAGGGTTCGCCAAAAGACTGGGCATCTCTGTCTCTGTCTTAGGGGAAATTGAGCGAGGCAATCGATTACCAACAAACCAAATGGTTGGTCAAATAGCAGATGCTTTAAATATAACGGTGGAAGAACTTTCACCAATTCTTGAAGAAGAAAGGAGGGGACATGATGTTTAAAATCGGAGATATCGAAATTAAAAACAAAGTAGTGCTCGCACCAATGGCTGGTGTGTGTAACTCTGCTTTCAGACTCACGGTGAAAGAGTTTGGAGCGGGCTTAGTCTGCGCTGAAATGGTCAGTGACAAAGCGATCTTGATTAATAATGCCAGAACGATGGGCATGCTGTACATTGATGAACGTGAAAAACCGTTGAGCCTTCAGATATTTGGGGGAGAAAAGGATACGCTCGTAGAAGCGGCCAAGTTTGTAGACCAGAATACAACGGCGGACATTATTGATATTAATATGGGATGTCCTGTACCAAAGATCACGAAATGTGACGCAGGAGCGAAATGGCTGCTGGATCCTAACAAGATTTACGAAATGGTATCTGCAGTCGTAGAAGCTGTAGATAAACCTGTTACTGTGAAAATGAGAATGGGCTGGGACGAAGACCATATCTTCGCTATCGACAATGCCCGTGCTGTTGAACGAGCAGGTGGACAAGCGGTTGCGCTTCACGGACGGACACGTGTGCAGATGTACGAAGGAACAGCGAATTGGGATATTATAAAAGAGGTCAAACAATCTGTTTCCATTCCAGTCATCGGCAATGGAGATGTCAAAACCCCTCAGGATGCAAAACGTATGCTTGATGAAACGGGTGCAGATGCTGTCATGATCGGAAGAGCCGCACTAGGAAACCCGTGGATGATTTACCGGACGGTTCATTATTTAGAAACGGGTGAACTAAAAGAAGAGCCTAATGTGCGTGAGAAAATGTCTGTGTGCAAACTTCACTTAGACAGACTCATAGACCTGAAAGGCGAGCATGTGGCTGTCAGAGAAATGAGAAAACATGCAGCATGGTACTTAAAAGGTGTCCGAGGCAATGCAGATGTAAGAAATCAAATCAATCAAAGTGAAACGAGAGCGGAGCTTGTAAAAGTTCTAGATGACTTTACGATCGAAGCCGAGGCAAAAGAGCTTCAAAGAATAAAAGTAGGATAAGACTATCTTTCTTTTTGTAGCTCACTGCTAGTGCACGTACTGGCAGTTTTTCTGCTTTTCTCTGCAAAATACATTATTGGAGTGATATAAATGAGTAATGAAGGGCTTAATAACGAAGAATTAAATGATCAATTCCAAGTAAGACGTGACAAAATGAATAAAATGAGAGAAGAGGGTATCGATCCATTCGGTGAACGATATGACCGTTCTCATCAATCTGCACAAATTATTGCTGAATATGACGAGTTTTCAAAAGAAGACTTAGAAGAAAAAGCAGCTCAAGTAACAATTGCTGGCCGTATGATGACAAAGCGTGGAAAAGGGAAAGCTGGCTTTGCACACATCCAAGACTTAGAAGGACAAATTCAAATCTATGTACGTAAAGATAGTGTAGGAGAAGAAGCTTACGAATTATTTAAAAGCTCGGACCTAGGCGATATTATCGGTGTGACGGGAACAGTATTTAAAACGAATGTAGGAGAACTTTCAATTAAAGCGACTAGCTTTGAGGTTCTTACAAAAGCACTTCGCCCGCTCCCTGATAAATATCACGGACTAAAAGATGTAGAACAACGCTATCGTCAGCGTTACCTTGACTTGATTGTCAATCCAGAAAGTAAGCAGACGTTCATCATGCGAAGCAAAATCATTCAATCAATGAGAAGATACTTAGATTCAAAAGGATACCTAGAAGTTGAAACACCAACAATGCATAGCATCCCTGGTGGTGCATCAGCGCGTCCTTTCATTACTCATCACAATGCACTTGATATGCCGCTTTATATGCGTATTGCGATCGAGCTGCATTTAAAACGTCTGATTGTCGGTGGTCTAGAGAAAGTATATGAGATTGGCCGTGTATTCCGTAATGAAGGTGTATCGACTCGTCACAACCCAGAATTCACTATGATCGAGCTGTATGAAGCATACGCAGACTACAAAGACATCATGAATCTGACAGAAAACCTGATTGCTCATATTGCCCAAGAGGTGCTAGGGACAACAACCATTCAATATGGAGAAGATGAAATTGATCTCAAACCTGAATGGAAGAGACTTCATATGGTTGAAGCGGTCAAAGAAGCAACAGGTGTAGACTTCTGGCAGGAGATGTCTGTTGAAGAAGCAAAACAGCATGCGGCTGATCATGGTGTTGAAATCACGAAAAATATGACAGTAGGTCATATTATCAATGAGTTCTTCGAGCAAAAAGTAGAAGAAACATTGGTTCAGCCTACATTCATTTACGGACACCCAGTGGAGATTTCTCCATTAGCTAAGAAAAATCCTGAAGACCCGCGCTTTACTGATCGCTTTGAGCTGTTTATCGTACGCCGCGAGCATGCAAATGCATTCACAGAGCTAAACGATCCGATCGATCAAAGAGAACGCTTTGAAGCTCAATTAAAAGAACGTGAAGAAGGAAACGACGAAGCACATCTAATGGATGACGATTTTGTTGAAGCGTTAGAATACGGTATGCCTCCAACAGGTGGTCTAGGAATCGGAATCGACCGATTAATCATGCTTTTAACAAATTCTCCATCAATCAGAGATGTACTGCTTTTCCCACAAATGAGAAACCGCTAATACATCAACCAAAGCGCCATTTTATTTATGGCGCTTTCTATTTTTCATAAAATGAAACTTTTTTTAAAAAAACTATTGCAAGGAAAGAATCCAGATGGTATATTATTATTCGTTGCCGCAAAACAGCAACGAGGTTGAAAAAAGAAAATGAAAAAAGTTCTTGACTTCAACCGAAGCGAAATGTTAAGATATTAAAGTCGCTTACGAGCGATAAAGAAAATGATCTTTGAAAACTAAACAAGACAAAACGTACCTGTTAATTCGAGTTTTTATAAAAAAATCCTATGATACATCATAGGTAGTCAGTCAAACGCTGACGA
>NZ_LMRK01000011.1:0-18478 GCF_001426125.1 Bacillus sp. Leaf49
GCGCCGATGGTAGTTGGGGGTTTCCCCCTGTGAGAGTAGGACGCCGCCAAGCTTTTCAAAGGATCAGTTCCAGTCGGAACTGGTCTTTTTTGTGTTTTCTTCTAGCAGCATCATGATATAAGCCGGAAACTTGTCCTCTGCAATCTCCATATAACGTTCAATCATGACATAATCATCACTAATGTATTGAGATAAAAGCTCGTACCACCATTCTGTTTCGTAGCGGGCAATCATACTGAGGTTATACATTAACAAGTAATGGCTGATGATCTCAGGAATCCCTAAAAAGGCATCTCGCGTTGATGGAATGAACCATTGATTCATTTCTAAATCATAATGAAGATGAGTAGCAAGAGCAGGGTTTTCTTCTGAAAATACATCAAATGTTAGTTTTTTAGCCTCTCGTTGCTTAAGCTTCCAAGTTGTATGGAACTCAAAATATTCAATAAAACGTTCGGCAGACATATTATAGAGCAAGGGAATATGATCTTGAATCAACATGCCATTTGCTTGCTCTACTTTCACTAAAGTCGCGGGCTGTTTTTGAAACTCAAGAATATGACCCATTTCAGGTATTTTTGAAAGGAGATTGATCATCGTAAATCGTTCATCTTCAAGACCATTTAAATGAAATAAGTGCTTTAATACATGCATACATAATCCGTTTCGCTGAATCTTGACTTCATCCTCACTAAAACGATAATGTTGCTTCTTTCTTTTTCTTGAGGTGACACCATGAGCTAAGACAGAGGTTTGAGAAGGATAGTCGGGATCCACTGTCAGCAAACATGCCTTTAACAGCTGTGCCATTCCATAAAACAATAAAATCGGTTTTAGTTCAAGCGGAGCTGATGCGGCTTGGTCATAAAATGTATGACCGTGCTTTAAAAAGTAAATAAATCGTTCACAGTTTTTATAGGCTTGCTGGTTTGCCTCCTGAATGTTCCGTTTTTCGTACTGTTGAAATAGAAATTTTTGGGAAGTTTCAAGTGAGTAAAAACGTTTTAAATCCTTCCATCCTGAACTTTTCATCTTCTTCCTCAACTCTCTTTATATTTTCTAAAAATTGCAACTGTTTGTTGCTTCCTTGACATGCTGTTTTCTAGTTGATAATCTACATATAATATTTTGCCGAAAAGAGGGGGATTTACTAATGTGGGAAAGTAAATTTTCAAAAGAAGGTTTGACGTTTGACGATGTGTTGCTTGTTCCAGCAAAGTCTGAGGTGCTTCCGCGTGATGTCAATTTATCAGTTGAGTTAACAAGCACTTTAAAGCTGAACATTCCAATTATTAGTGCAGGAATGGATACTGTGACGGAATCACAAATGGCGATTGCAATGGCACGTCAAGGTGGTCTTGGAATCATCCATAAGAACATGTCTATTGAGCAGCAAGCTGAACAAGTGGACAAAGTAAAACGTTCAGAGCGTGGTGTTATTACAAATCCATTTTTCTTAACACCGGATCATCAAGTATTCGATGCAGAACATTTAATGGGTAAATATCGTATTTCTGGTGTACCGATTGTTAATAACGAACAAGATCAAAAGCTTGTTGGGATTATTACGAACCGTGACCTTCGTTTTATTTCGGATTATTCAATGAAGATTAGCGACGTGATGACAAAAGAGGAACTTGTGACAGCTTCTGTTGGAACAACATTAGAAGAAGCTGAAAAAATCCTTCAGCAATATAAAATTGAAAAATTACCTCTTTTAGATGACGAAGGAACATTAAAAGGTCTCATCACCATCAAAGATATTGAAAAAGTGATTGAATTCCCTAACTCCTCTAAAGATGCACATGGCCGTTTAATTGTTGGTGCCGCTGTAGGTGTCACTGGCGATACAATGACTCGTGTGAAAAAATTAGTAGAAGCCAATGTTGATGTGATCGTCATTGATACAGCACACGGTCATTCTCAAGGTGTTCTAGACACTGTATCGAAAATCCGTGAAACGTATTCTTCTCTTAACATCATTGCTGGTAACGTTGCAACAGCTGAAGCAACAAAAGCATTGTTTGAAGCTGGAGCAGATATTGTAAAAGTGGGTATTGGACCAGGATCGATTTGTACAACACGTGTTGTTGCAGGGGTCGGTGTACCACAAATCACAGCGATTTATGACTGTGCAACAGAAGCAAGAAAACATGGTAAATCTATTATTGCAGATGGTGGAATTAAATATTCAGGTGATATCGTGAAAGCATTAGCTTCTGGTGGACATGCTGTTATGCTGGGAAGCCTTCTTGCTGGTACATCTGAAAGCCCAGGAGAAACAGAAATTTTCCAAGGTAGACGTTTCAAAGTATATCGTGGTATGGGTTCTGTTGCTGCAATGGAAAAAGGAAGTAAAGATCGTTACTTCCAAGAAGATAATAAAAAATTCGTTCCAGAAGGTATCGAAGGACGTACACCGTATAAAGGACCAGTTGTTGACACTGTTTACCAACTCGTTGGCGGTATTCGCTCTGGTATGGGCTACTGTGGAACACAGGACTTACGTACTCTTAGAGAAGAAGCACAATTCATTCGCATGACAGGTGCAGGTCTTCGTGAGAGCCATCCACATGATGTACAAATTACAAAAGAATCACCAAACTACACAATTTCTTGATAAATTGTGACAATCAAATTACATTTGACAGGGTCTATGACTCTGTCTATTTTTTTTGTCTTTATTGTGATAAAATTTATACTGTTGTGTCGAAATAAGCCCTTGTGGATTAAATATATATGAAAAACGTCGAAAAAAGATGAATACGGAGGTATGACGATTGAACAGCAAGATGTTGAAACAGCTTATGGTCTCTATCCTTGCATTGGCATTGATTGTTACTGCATTTACCCCAATGTCCAAAGCAAAAGCGGCTGAAGATCCATTCAATGTGAATGCGAAAGCAGCCATCCTTATTGAAGCTTCTACAGGTAAAATTCTTTATAGTAAAAACGCAGAACAAAGACTGCCTATTGCAAGTATGGCAAAGATGATGACAGAGTATCTATTACTAGAGGCGATTGCTGAAGGCAAAGTGAAATGGGATCAAACATATACGCCAGATGATTACGTGTACGAAATTTCTCAGGACCGTAGTTTATCCAATGTTCCATTGAGAAAAGATGGTTCGTATACTGTCAAAGAACTTTATCAAGCAACGGCTATTTATTCAGCAAATGCAGCAGCAATTGGTCTAGCAGAGGTAATCGCTGGATCAGAATCAAAGTTTGTTGAAAAAATGAATGCAAAAGCAAAAGAACTTGGCTTAACCAATTACAAATTCGTGAATGCAACTGGATTAGAAAATAAAGACTTACATGGCAAACAGCCAAAAGGTACGGGACCTGATGAAGAAAGCGAAGTTTCCGCAAAGGATATGGCTTTGCTTGCACAGCATCTCATCAAAGATCATCCAGAAATTCTTGAAACAGCAAGCATCGCGAAAACAAAGTTCAGAGAAGGCACAGATGACGAAATGGACATGCCAAACTGGAACTTTATGCTTAAAGGACTTGTGAAAGAATATGAAGGCGTAGACGGTCTGAAAACGGGCTCTACTGATTCAGCTGGTTCTAGCTTCACAGGTACAGCAAAACGTGGTGACATGCGTGTGATCGCAGTTGTCCTGAATGCTAAAGGAAATCTTCATACAGCTCGTTTTGATGTGGCGAAAAAATTGTTCGATTATGCCTTTAAAAACTTCACGATGAAAGAAATGTACAAAAAAGGCCAACAAATCAAGGGACATGAAAACATCGAAGTCGATAAAGGGAAAGATAAAGAAGTACCCGTCGTGACGAAAGAAGCTTTCTCTGTACCGGTTAAAAATGGTGACGAGAAGAGCTATAAAGCGAAAGTAAATATTGATAAAAAGAACCTAGAAGCTCCTATTAAAAAAGGAACAAAGGTTGGCATGCTGACGACTTCTTATTCTGGTGATGAGAAGGACTACGGCTATTTGAGTAAAGACCAATCAGGTGTTGAGCTTGTGACGAAAACAGGTGATGAAAAAGCAAACTGGTTCATCCTTGCAATGCGTGGTGTAGGTGGATTCTTCGCTGGCATTTGGGGCGGAATCGTTGACACAGTAAAAGGTTGGTTCTAATAAAAAACTGCTCTCACATATAGAGAGCAGTTTTTTTATCGTTAAAAGAAAAGAGATTGTTTGTGGTTTTGAGGTGTAGACAAGGCCTGCTGAAAAATACCACATAACTTTTCCATCCCTTCTGTCAGTGCCTTTTCGTTCACATAAGAAAAACTGAGACGTATATAATTCTGCTTCGGCTCTCCAGGATAGCAGACAGAGCCAGGCAGGAAGGTGATTTGCTGCTTCCGTGCCTCATGTAATAGGGCACGTGTATCGACCCAGGAAGGAAAGCTAAGCCACAAATTGAGCCCGCCCTGTGGGATTTGCCACGTGACGTCCTTTGGCGCATGTTTTGTCAACACTTCCATCATCAAATCGCGTCTCACCTTCAAGGCAGTTCTTAATTTTTTCGTATGATCGATCATCTTCTTGGATGTGAGAAACGGTAAGATCGCCTTTTGGGTGAGAAGCGGGCTCCCTAAATCATTATTGGCTTTTGCAGCTAATAAACGGTTAAATATAGAGCCTGACGCTGTAATAATTCCAATTCTGCATCCTGGAGCCAGTGTCTTGCTTAATCCTCGTAAATAAATGACGTGTCCATCGTGATCTAGGCTTTTAATGGGTGCCGGCGGTTTCTTTTCAAAATAAAGCTCACGATAAGGATCATCCTCTACAATGAGACAATCAATGCTTTGTGCCAGTAAAAGCAGCTGTTTTCTTCGTTTCATCGACATACTGGCGCCTGTAGGACTGTGAAAAGTAGGAATGGTATAGATGAGCTTTGGTTTATATTTATCACAAATGCTTTGAAGCTGTTTCATGTTCATTCCTTCATGGTCGACAGGAACCGTAATAATTCGTGCCCCTCTCCCCATAAAGACATCAATTGCGCCTGGATAGGTGGGCGCCTCCATGACAACTACATCATCCGGCCCGATAAATGTACGTGCCACTAAATCAAGTCCTTGCTGAGAACCGCTAGTGACAAGGATATTTTCAGGAGTAGAAGGAACATCTAATTTTTCTAGAAATGATTGAATGACCTGACGAAGCTGAAGGTCACCTTGTATTTCTCCGTATTTTGACATGATTTGAGGATGACGGGCTAGGACATGCTGCATTTCTTTTTCTAAATACCGGTTAGGTAAAAGACCAGGATCAATCATAGAGGAAGAAAGATTAATGGCTTCTTCGACATAGTGATACTGAGCGAATTGAGACCTTGGTAAATAATCTGGGATCGATAACTGCCAATCGAAAGAAGTAGATGATTGAACCGGGATGTCAGTTTGCTCATGCTGCTCATTCACAAACGTACCTTTCCCTTGTACAGTCGTTAAAAATCCGTCGTCCTTAAGCCGTGTATAGGCTTTTGCCGCTGTGACAAGACTTACATTTAGCTGTTTCGCTAGATCACGTACAGTCGGCAGCTTATCGCCTTGCTGAAGCAGACCTGATTGAATGTGATCAACGATGGAAAAATAAATCTGATTTGAAAGAGATGTATCTGAATGTCGATGGATATCAATATGCATGAAAATCCTCCAATGGGTGTGGAATTGTTATAGATGGTTTCGAATTGTTATAGATGCATTATAACATGTTAATAACACTTAAAAGAGGGAATGATGCCTTTTTAACTATGAAACCTTGATATATAAGGGTTTCTTCTTTTTTATGAGCTAATTGAATTGTTATACTATTCTCTTTATTGTTATACTCTATCGCTTGTATGATAAAGGTGTTGAATCAATCGAATAGACAAATGGGAGGAAACAATTGTGAGCAATAAGGGAACTGAACGAGTAAAACGTGGAATGGCAGAAATGCAAAAAGGTGGCGTCATTATGGATGTCGTCAATGCTGAGCAGGCAAAAATCGCAGAAGAAGCAGGCGCAGTGGCAGTAATGGCACTAGAACGGGTACCAGCTGATATCCGTGCAGCAGGCGGTGTTGCCCGTATGGCAGATCCAAGAATCGTAGAAGAAGTACAAAATGCAGTAACGATTCCAGTCATGGCAAAAGCACGTATCGGCCACATCGTGGAAGCTCGTGTTCTTGAAGCACTTGGTGTTGATTATATTGATGAGAGTGAAGTGCTGACGCCCGCAGATGAGGAATTCCATTTAAATAAAAATGAATACACGGTTCCTTTCGTATGTGGCTGCCGTGATCTAGGTGAAGCGACTCGTCGTATTGCAGAAGGTGCATCTATGTTGCGTACAAAAGGTGAGCCTGGTACAGGAAATATTGTAGAAGCTGTTCGTCATATGAGAAAGGTCAATGCTCAAATTCGTAAAGTGGCGGCAATGAGTGAAGATGAATTGATGACAGAAGCCAAAAATTTAGGCGCACCTTATGAATTATTGCTTCAAATTAAAAAAGAAGGCAAATTACCGGTTGTAAACTTTGCTGCTGGAGGTGTTGCGACACCAGCAGATGCAGCATTAATGATGCAGCTTGGAGCAGATGGTGTATTTGTCGGCTCTGGTATCTTCAAATCAGACAATCCAGCTAAATTTGCAAAAGCGATTGTAGAAGCAACGACTCATTTCACAGATTACCGTCTAATTGCCGAGCTTTCTAAAGAGCTTGGAACAGCGATGAAAGGAATTGAAATTTCAAATCTATTGCCAGAAGAGCGTATGCAAGAGCGTGGCTGGTAATTAAGGGAGCGCAAACGAACATGCTAACAATTGGTGTACTAGGGCTTCAAGGAGCGGTGAGAGAGCATATTCAATCGATTGAAGCTTGTGGCGCAGCGGGAAAGATCATCAAGCGGGTAGAGGAGTTAGAAATTGTTGACGGTCTCATTATCCCTGGTGGTGAAAGTACGACGATGAGAAGACTCATGGATACGTACCAATTCATTGAACCGATTAAAGCGTTCGCTGCTCAAGGTAAACCGATATTTGGGACTTGTGCCGGTTTGATTATGCTGGCAAAGCATATAGAAGATCGAGAAGATGCTCATCTTGGACTGTTAAATGTATCTGTTGCACGTAATTCGTTTGGCAGACAGGTAGACAGCTTTGAAGCAGATGTAGAAGTGAAAGGACTGGATGCGCCGTTTACAGGAGTGTTCATCCGTGCGCCTCATATCATCAGCGCAGATGAGAGCGTAGAGGTCATGGCTGAGTATGACGGCAGGATTGTGATGGCGAAAGAAAACAATATCTTAGGTTGTTCTTTTCATCCAGAGCTGACAGACGACCATCGGTTAACACAGCTGTTTGTTGAGATGGTGGAGTCCTATAAAACGAAGCTTGCTGTATAAAACGGTTGAAAAGAGATAAAACTTATAGTACATTAAAATCACAATCAAAGATCGAAAAAGCGTTGACGGGAAATAGTAAGAAGCCCCTCTTTCTCAGAGAGCCGATGGTTGGTGAGAATCGGTGAAAGATGCATTCTGAATCCATCCTTGAGCGAAATGCTGAAACATGAAGTAAGCATTTACGGTGATGCCGTTACAGAGGAAAGAGGAAAGCATGCTTTTGGCGTGTTTTCAATCAGGGTGGCAACGCGAGAGCTCTCGTCCCTTTCATGGGATGAGGGCTCTTTTTATTTTTCGATAAAAAAGGAGTGTTACACATGCTGGATATTAAACAACTGCGCACGGATTTTGATCAAATCAAAGAAAAATTAGCCCATCGAGGCGAAGATTTAGCGGATTTTGATAAGTTTGGTGAACTGGATCAAAAAAGAAGAGAATTAATCGGCAAAACAGAAGTATTAAAGAGCCGAAGAAATGAAGTATCACAGCAAGTGGCTGTTCTAAAAAGAGAAAAGAAAGACGCCGATCACATTATTCAAGAAATGCGTGAGGTAGGCGATGAGATTAAGAAGTTGGATGATGAATTAAGAACAGTAGAGGAAAGCCTGCAAACCATCCTGTTCTCAATTCCAAACATCCCTCATGATTCTGTACCAGTCGGTGAAACAGAAGATGACAACATTGAAGTGAGAAAATGGGGCGAACAGCCAGCCTTCTCATTTGAACCAAAGCCGCATTGGGATGTAGCGGATGAACTGAAAATTTTGGATTTTGAACGTGCAGGAAAAGTGACAGGAAGCCGTTTCGTTTTTTATAAAGGGCTAGGCGCACGGTTAGAGCGTGCACTTTATAACTTTATGCTGGATTTACACGTAGATGAATTTGGTTTTACTGAAGTACTACCACCTTATATGGTCAACAGAGCAAGCATGACAGGAACCGGACAGCTTCCAAAGTTTGAAGAGGATGCTTTTAAAATTCGAGAAGAAGATTATTTCCTCATTCCAACGGCTGAAGTGCCAATTACGAATATGCACCGTGACGAAATTCTTGAAGGAGAGCAGCTGCCAATCAATTATGCAGCGTTTAGTGCTTGCTTTAGATCAGAAGCTGGTTCTGCCGGCAGAGATACGCGCGGACTCATCCGTCAGCACCAATTTAACAAAGTAGAGCTTGTGAAATTTGTCAGACCAGAAGATTCTTATGAAGAATTAGAGAAACTAACAAACCAAGCAGAAAAAGTTCTTCAATTATTGAACCTGCCATACCGTGTCATGAGTATGTGTACAGGAGATTTAGGCTTTACGGCTGCGAAGAAATACGATATCGAAGTATGGATTCCAAGCCAAAATACGTATCGTGAAATTTCTTCTTGCAGTAACTTTGAAGCGTTCCAAGCGAGACGAGCAAACATTCGTTTCCGCCCTGAGCCTAAAGCCAAGCCAGAACACGTCCACACATTAAATGGATCTGGTTTAGCAGTAGGAAGAACTGTTGCAGCCATTTTAGAAAACTATCAACAAGAGGATGGAACAGTGATCATTCCTGAGGTGTTACGTCCTTATATGGGAAATAAAGAAGTGATAAAATAAGATGCCGTCATGGCATCTTATTCTTTTTACCTAAACTTCTACAGCTTTTCTAAAATAAGCCGATAAAAGAACTAAAAGCATCTAGGAAAGAAGGAATAACCTTGAATAGGCTTGACTATTATGTTGAAATGGCTCAATTACTCAGAAAAGTTCTAGATGAAAGTGTCCTTTTCGGCATCACTGATACAGAAAAGGTACTTTGCTATTATCCATCGACCACAGTAGATTTTGGCATTAAAGTAGGGGACGCTTTAAACCCAGAGGACCAAAACGTGGCGACGACATTAAGAGGACAAGAATATGATGGGCATTTGCCAGAGTCTTTATATGGTTATGAAATTGCTGTAAAAGGTTATCCGATTTTTGATGAAGATAGAAAAGTGATTGGCTCTTTTTTAGTGGCTTTTTCACATCATCGTGAGAAGAAATTAAGCGGCTATATGGAACATATCAATAAAGTAGCGAAAGAGTTACAAGGTGGAATTGAGCAAATTGCTGCTCATTCTCAAGAACTGGCTGCGACAAGCTTGGAAATTAGTGAGCAGGCCGGAAGAGCAGAAGAGAAATCCGCAAACATTGAAGAAGTCGTCAAAACCATTGGCGGTATTGCGAGACAAACAAACCTGTTAGGACTCAATGCTGCAATTGAAGCGGCAAGAGCAGGTGAAAATGGAAAAGGCTTTGCTGTTGTTGCAGACGAGGTACGTAAGTTATCAGATGGATCAAAGGAAGCAGCTGAAACCATTAATGCATTTTTAAAAGAAATCCAAGACAGCATTGGCACTTTATCTGAAAATATCTCACAAATCAGCAGTTCAACAAACGAACAAGCTAAACAAGTGACAGACTTTACAAAGATTATCGAATCATTAAACGATTTTAAAGAAGAGATGAATCTTTTTATTGAAGACATTAGACAGGATACGAAATAAATGAAGAGCAGCCGATTATCGGCTGCTTCAGCGTGTAGACAAACCCTCGCATTCTTTGTCAGTCCTGCGCGCTGGTGCTCACGAATGACAAATTCGCTCCGCGCCAGTACTCGTCCTTCCTAGACTTCAAAGGTTTTCTATTACGCTGAAAAGAAGACAAAAGGCTAAAATAAAGTTCATTTTAGCTTTTTATAGGCTAAACATCATACCAAAATCAAATGTTGAAATTTTTTTCGAAAAGATGTTGACTTAAAATAAGATGATATGATATATTAATTCTTGTCGATACGGAGGAATACCCAAGTCCGGCTGAAGGGATCGGTCTTGAAAACCGACAGGGGTGTCAAAGCCCGCGGGGGTTCGAATCCCTCTTCCTCCGCCATTTGATTTTACCTTAGTTGAATTGAAACGCATAAAAATTGGAAATTGTCAAACCGCTGCATTCGAGAAATGCAGCGGTTTTTTTTATTTTGTGTTAGAGCGATTTTTTTGAATAACAGAAGCAATTTCATGAAGAATTGGCTCAAGTGAGCTTTCATCATGAAGTAAGTCGTAATCTTCAATATTAATTTTAATCACAGGGCACAGATCAAATTGTTCGATCCATTCTGTATATCGAGTGTACATTTCTTCCCAATATGCTCGATCGGTTTGAGTTTCCATCTTTCTCCCGCGCTCTTCAATACGTTGTAATATATGATCTAAATCCCCATGCAAGTAAATGAGGACATCTGGGTGAGGGAAGTAAGGTGTCATCACCATCGCCTCAAATAGACTTGTATACGTTTCATAGTCTACCTCTGACATGGTACCTTTGTCTGCGTGCATTTTAGCAAAAATACCAGTGTCCTCATAAATGGACCGATCTTGTACATAACCTCCACCAGACTCGAAGATTCGTTTCTGCTCCTTAAAACGTTCAGCTAGGAAATAGACCTGTAAATGAAAGCTCCATCTTTGGAAATCTGAATAAAAAGGCTCTAAGTATGGATTATCATCTACTTTTTCGAGAGAAGTTTGAAATCCTAGCTTGTCCGCTATTGTTTTCGTCATGGTCGATTTTCCGACACCAACTGTCCCTGCAATTGTAATGACAGCATCCTTTGGTATTTCAATATTTTTCATAGTACTTGCTCCTTTATGTTCTGTACAATTTGCTGGTAATCTTGCTGTGAGAAAACGAAGTCTGTATGATCGCCTTCAATTGTAATAATAGGAACCCCTGGGTCAGTTTGTTTTAAATGCTCGATGGCCAACTCATAATCTTCAATCAAGGTTTTTAAATAAGCTGGATCAATGTCTTCTTCAAAAGATCGGCCTCTCATCTTTATTCTATCAAGTAAGGTGGGAAGGCTGGCTTTTATATAGATCATGGCATTTGGTTTAGGAAGATCATCTGTCAGCAAGTGATAGATTTTTCTGTATTTATCCATGTGCTTTTTGGATAAGGTTCTTTCTGCAAATATCATATTTTTATAGACATGATAATCAGTGACAATCGGCTGCTGTTTTTTGACATAGTTCTCTTCAATAGATTCTAACTGTTTAAACCGATTACATAGAAAGAACATCTCAAGCTGAAAGCTCCATTGTTCCATATCTTCATAAAATTTATCTAAGAATGGATTTTCTTCTACAATTTCTTTTACTAAAGGAAATTGAAATTCCTTTGAAAGCATTGTAGCCAAGGTTGTTTTTCCGGCTCCAATTGGGCCTTCCACTGCAATAAAAGGGGCAGGATACATAGGCGTTCTCCTCTATCTATAAAGTTGTCAAACCAATGTATATTGTACCATACCCCTTCTGAGAGATAGAGCGTATGAATTACGATGTCGTTCTTTTTTCAATATTAAATTGATCTGATAACAACAACCAGTTTTGTGGGAAGGATAGACCTAATTTCCAGTAAGCAATTCCATTTAGGTTTAACTCTTTAATGAGATTAAATTTGGCTTGAATGGATCTTGCATCTTCAAACCAAACCTCGTGTTCTTTGTTGTTAGCATCTATATAACGGAAATAAGGTGCTTGTGCTGTTTCGTCATATAGAATGGATACATTATTCTCTCTAGCAATGGCGATCGCTTGTTGAGGGCTGACGGCTTTGGCGATAGGGCCTCCTTGAACATAAGGAAGCGTCCAATCATAACCATATAAATTCTGCCCCATCACAATTTTATTGGCAGGTATGACAGTCAGTGCATATTCAATGACTTGGCGGACAGGGCCGATCGGAGAGACGGCTTGTGCAGGCCCGCCGCTGTAGCCCCACTCATAAGTCATTAGCACAACATGATCAACGATCTTACCGATTGCTTCATAGTCATGCGCCTCATACCACTTTCCTTTCTGTTCACTGCTTGTTTTAGGAGCAAGTGCCACAGAAATAGTCCAACCCTGTTGATGAAAACGAGTTGTTGCTTCTCTTAAAAATTGAAGGTAGGCTTCTTTATCAACAGGGCGTAAATATTCAAAGTCAAAATGGATTTCTTTTAATTGATACTTTTGAGCAACGCGGACGATTTCATTTAATAATGTCGTTTTGACAGCTTGATTTGTTAAAAGGATTCGCCCGAGTTCATCACTAAATTTATCATTCTCTAGATTTGTGACTACCATGGTTAAAACCGTTCTGCTTTGAGCGGCAATCTGAGGTAATTGATCTAACGGTGGCTCGCGAAGTGTGCCGTCTCTTTGCGCTTGAAAACTAAAGGCACCGAGATGGGTTAAGTATGGAGATGCCTCTCTGGCTGCTTGCTTTAAATTTTCGCTGACTTGGTTTCCGCGAGGTTCTATATAAGCATTAGAATTAATATTTCTTTTCGGTCTTTGTGGAATATAAAGCAAAAAACGAATAGGCAATATGGCTTCAGGCCGAATCCGATTCACACGTGCCAATTCTTCTACCGAAATTTGAAATCTTCTTCCAATTTGATAAAGTGTATCATTTTGTTTGACCTCATAAAATTGACCTCTAATAGGGATGACAATTGTTTGTCCAACGACTAGTTGATTTGGTGTTTCGATGTCGTTGGTCCGAATGATTTCATTTACCGTTGTTTTAAAACGTATGGCAATTTCATTTAATGTATCTCCTCTTTTGACAACATAAATTTGAATGGTCAACGCCCCCTTTGTTATTGCTAACAATTTATGAGGGTGATGGATAAATCATGTTTGATTTTCATCCGTGATCTCTTTAGTTGTTGTGATTTTGGCAAGAAGAACGTTCTCCATCATCGTTAAAGCGTACTCGTTGTCTCTATCATCATTTGAAGCAATACAATCTTTAGGTACAGTGAGGTTGTACTCTCGCATGTAAGCGTCATTTGCAGTGAACAGGACACAGATGTTTCCGGCAATTCCAGTTAAAATAAGTTCTTGCACACCTAATTCATTTAGGAGTGTCTCTAGTGCTGTTCCGTAAAAAGCAGAGTGCTTAGGTTTAATTAAGAAGTAATCATCTTTAGATGGTGCCATTTGTTCTAAAATAGGGGCACTTCTTTCGTTTTTGCATGTTTCCATAACAGCTTTGATATCAGCCTTCCAGAGTCCATAGTGGTCGTTGATATAGATAATTGGCCAATTTTTCTTGATAGCGTGTCGTTTAAGGGCTAAAATTTTATTGGTCATTTGCTCTGTTTTTTCAGCGAGCACATGTCCCATTTCGAAATCAAAATTATTGATCATGTCAATAATAAGAAGTGCCTTTTGTTGTTTTGGCAAATCAAGACCCCCTTTAAAAGATTGTGATAATATGTTAACCTCAATATCCTTTAAAAAAACATGAAAAGAGAGCCGTGCTATGACGAAAGATGAACAGTTTATGCAAGAAGCTATTTCTGAAGCTTTGAAAGCAAAACAAATAGGAGAAGTTCCAATCGGTGCCGTCATCGTTGTTGATGATCAAATTGTAAGCCGTGCTCACAATTTAAGGGAAAGTGAACAGCGATCAATTGCTCATGCGGAATTACTTGCTATTGATGAAGCGTGTAAAATGACTGGTAGTTGGCGTTTAGAAGATGCTGTACTTTATGTTACACTCGAACCGTGCCCAATGTGTGCAGGCGCTATTGTACTTTCAAGAGTGAAAAAGGTCGTTTTTGGTGCCTATGATCCTAAAGGTGGTTGTGCTGGTACTTTAATGAATTTATTGGACGATGAGCGGTTCAATCATCAGTCTGAAGTCATTGGTGGTGTGCTTGAAAATGAGTGTGGTGAGCTGTTAAGTCAGTTCTTTCGAGACCTCCGTCAGCAGAAGAAGCAAGCGAAAAGTAAATGAATGGATGTCGTTTGCAATTTTATCACTTAGAAGGTATACTTATGTCTGCGTCACCAACAATTTAATATTCATTTTGCCGTGCTAAGCGGGGAGGTAGCGGTGCCCTGTACTCGCAATCCGCTCTAGCGAGGCCGAATCCCTTCTCAAGGTTCGTTTACTTCAAGGTCTGCCTTAAATAAGTGGTGTTGACGTCTTGGTCCTGCGCAATGGGAATTCATGAACCATGTCAGGTCCGGAAGGAAGCAGCATTAAGTGAAACCTCTCATGTGCCGCAGGGTTGCCTGGGCCGAGCTAACTGTTTAAGTAACGCTTGGGGTAGCGAATCGACAGAAGGTGCACGGTAAATCAATATTAAATGTAACTCATCTAGTTTATCTAGGTGAGTTTTTTGTTGCTATTGAAAGAATATATCAGTTGTTTTGTTTATACAAATAGCAAAAAAGCCATTTTTAGGGTGAGGTTTTTTTGAAGCAATTCATATAGGGAACGAATGTTCTTATTGATCTGGCAGACATTTTCAGAAAGCAGGAAAACACGTTTTTTAATCAAGAAAAGTAAAAAGTCTTTAAAGGAAATGCTCTTTTTCGTTTATTAGAAAATAAAGGTGTACTTTTGAATTGATCGTTGCATCATGTATAATGAACATGATGATAAATGGAGGAGGGCGTATTTGTGAGTTATCAAGCTTTATACCGAGTGTTCAGACCTCAAGTTTTTGAGGATGTTGTTGGACAAGAACACATCACAAAAACGTTGCAAAATGCCCTTTTGCAGAAAAAGTTTTCTCATGCTTACTTATTTTCAGGTCCTAGAGGAACAGGTAAAACAAGTGCTGCCAAGATTTTTGCGAAAGCAGTGAACTGTGAAAAGTCACCTGTTAGTGAGCCGTGTAATGAGTGTGATGCCTGTAGAGGGATTACGACCGGTTCGATTTCAGACGTGATTGAAATAGATGCTGCCTCAAATAACGGGGTAGATGAAATTCGGGATATACGTGATAAAGTGAAATTTGCTCCTTCAGCGGTTACATATAAGGTTTATATTATAGATGAGGTACATATGCTCTCTATCGGGGCATTTAATGCACTTCTTAAAACGCTAGAGGAACCACCTGCTCATTGTATCTTTATTTTGGCTACCACAGAGCCTCATAAGATTCCTCTTACCATCATATCAAGATGTCAGAGATTTGATTTTAAACGGATCACGACAAAAGATATTGTTGGACGAATGGAGAAAATTGTAGATGCAGAAAGCCTAAATATACAAGAGGGTTCACTCGAGATTATTGCTAGTGCGGCAGATGGAGGCATGCGTGACGCACTCAGTCTCCTTGACCAAGCGATCTCATTTAGTGGTGAACAGCTCACAATTGATGATGCACTGCTCATTACAGGTGCTGTATCTCAGCATTTCATTAGTCAGCTTGCTGAAGCCATTTTTGAGCAAAATATTGCGATAGCGCTGGATACGTTAAATGAATTGCTTCAACAGGGGAAAGATGCCGCGAAATTAATAGAGGATATGATCTTCTACTTTAGAGATATGCTTCTTTACAAAACAGCACCGGATCTTGAAGGTGTCCTTGAAAAAGTCAAAGTCGACGATAAGTTTGTAGCTCTTTCAGAACGTGTGACACCTCAGTTTCTTTATGAAACGATTGAAGTGCTGAATAAAAGCCATCAGGAAATGAAATGGACAAATCACCCTAGAATTTTCTTTGAAGTAGCTGTGGTTAAGCTCTGTCAGTCAACGGCTGGTGCTGTATCATCTCCGGCTGATTCCGACCTAACAGCATTAACGAATAAAATAGACAGGCTGGAACAGGAGCTATCTAGGCTAAAAGCTGAGGGTGTTCCAATGACTCAGTCTCAGAGTCCTCAAGCAAAAACGGAAGCACCTCGACCTCAAACGAGTAATAAAAATGGCTATCGTGCACCTGTCGGTCGAATTCATGAGATTTTAAAAGAAGCGAAGCGACCGGAACTAGAAAAAATAAAAGGCAAATGGGGAGAACTTCTTGCCCAATTAAAACAGCAAAATAAGGTATCTCACGCTGCGCTATTAACAGATAGTGAACCAGTTGCGGCGGCAACTCATGCCTTTGTTTTAAAATTCAAATTTGAAATACATTGTAAGATGGTGGCCGAAGATAAAAGTGGTGTTCGAACCAATCTTGAGCAACTGCTAGAATCTATGCTAGGAAAAAGAGTGGAATTAGTTGGCGTTCCTGACGCTCAATGGGGTAAAATAAGAGAAGAATTTTTAAGAGATCATCAGCCTGAAGAACAAGCAGATGGTCAGGCAGCTTCTGCTGAAGAAGATCCATTAATTGCAGAAGCAAAGAAGTTAGTAGGAACCGATTTAATTGAAATTAAAGATTAACAATTTGAAAGAGAGTGGTGTTCATATGCGCGGTGGAATGGGAAATATGCAAAAAATGATGAAACAAATGCAAAAAATGCAGAAGGATATGGCTAAGGCTCAAGAAGAGCTTGCAGAAAAAGTCCTTGAAGGTACGGCAGGTGGCGGCATGGTCACTGTAAAAGTAAATGGACAAAAAGAAGTCGTTGATGTGGCGATTAATGAAGAAGTTGTTGATCCTGAAGACATCGATATGCTTCAAGACCTTGTACTTGCAGCAACAAATGATGCATTGAAAAAAGTTGATGAACTAACGAATGAAACAATGGGTCAATTCACAAAAGGAATGAACATGCCAGGTTTATTCTAGGAGGAATAACTGAAGATGCAATATCCTGAACCAATATCAAAGCTGATTGATAGCTTTATGAAATTGCCAGGAATCGGACCTAAAACTGCGGTCCGTCTGGCTTTTTTTGTTCTTAGTATGCAAGAAGATGTCGTGCTGGATTTTGCGAAGGCACTTGTTAATGCAAAGCGTAATTTAACTTATTGTTCTGTTTGCGGACATATCACCGACCAGGATCCTTGCTATATTTGTGAAGATACAAGAAGAGATCAATCTGTGATCTGTGTCGTGCAGGATCCAAAAGATGTGATCGCAATGGAAAAAATGAAAGAATACAACGGCTTATATCATGTGCTTCATGGTGCTATTTCACCAATGGACGGAATTGGGCCAGAGGATATTAAAATTCCTGACCTATTAAAAAGATTGCAAGACGATCAAGTCACAGAGGTCATTCTTGCAACCAATCCAAACATTGAGGGAGAAGCAACGGCCATGTATATCTCTAGATTGTTGAAACCATCAGGAATTAAACTCTCTCGCATTGCTCACGGACTCCCAGTAGGTGGAGACTTAGAGTATGCGGATGAAGTCACACTTTCTAAGGCTCTAGAAGGCAGACGTGAGATGTAGGAAGGAGAAGTACGGTACATGGGTTTTCTTCGCAGAAAATCAATTCGAAAAGAATTCGATGAGATATTAATTCAACAGCTTTTTAAGCAAAAGGAAGAATGGAACAGACAAAAAAAGCTTGTCGCAAACAGCGTTGAGCCTTCACCGGACATTCTATTCGAATTAAAGCTTGCTCAAGCGAAGTACTTTTTCTATCTGAGAGAAGCGAAAAAGAGAAATTTACGTTTAAACAACTGGAGATAGCAGGTCTATTTTCCATAATCCTCTCATATGCTTGTACTATTCATATGAAGAGGAGATGAGAGGATTATGGAACCTGTTATTGTGATTGGTTCAATTTTGTTAGCTGTTTTATTGTTGTTTATGTCGGGTGTTCAAGCGAATCCATTCAAATGGTTGGGGCTTATCGGAATAAAATTTGTCGCAGGCGCTCTTTTTTTATTTTGTCTCAATTTATTCGGCGAGAGTTTAGGGCTTCATGTTTCCATTAACCCTGTAACGAGCGGAATTAGTGGTTTGTTGGGCATTCCAGGTGTAGCAGCTTTAGTCGTAATTGAAAAGTTTATTATTTAATGCAAAATATTGTTGACTTTGATTATATATGGTGGTAAATTAATATACGTCGCTGATGACGAAGAAACGAAAAAACATAATAACAAAAAAGTTGTTGACACTAACAACTTGGATGTGATAAGATGTTCTAGTCGCTTCTGAAGCGGTAAACAAGTTCTTTGAAAACTAAACAAGACAAAACGTACCTGTTAATTCGAGTTTTTATAAAAAAATCCTATGATACATCATAGGTAGTCAGTCAAACGCTGACGAAAAACAAAACTTCGGTTTTGTACTTTTTCGGAGAGTTTGATCCTGGCTCAGGACGAACGCTGGCGGCGTGCCTAATACATGCAAGTCGAGCGGACAGAAGGGAGCTTGCTCCCGGATGTTAGCGGCGGACGGG
>NZ_LMRK01000012.1:0-517184 GCF_001426125.1 Bacillus sp. Leaf49
GCTCCCTTCTGTCCGCTCGACTTGCATGTATTAGGCACGCCGCCAGCGTTCGTCCTGAGCCAGGATCAAACTCTCCGAAAAAGTTCAAAACCGAAGTTTTGCTTTTCGCCAGTTTGACTGACTACCTATGATGTATCATAGGATTTTTTATAAAAACTCGAATTAACAGGTACGTTTTGTCTTGTTTAGTTTTCAAAGAACTTGTTTGTCACTCTCTCAAAGCGACCACTTAAATATATCATATATCTCTATCAATAGTCAACATTTTTCTTGAAAAACATTTTATTTTTTTAAGAAGTTTTTGTTATGAAAGAGATAAAAAATAGAGCCTCTTTTTGCTCCTTTGAAAGATTAACACATATCTATGAAAAAAGCATTATAAACTTCAAAAAAAATCATGTTTTTTCAAAAAAAAATAAAGCCGGTGAAAAACCGGCTTTATCTTTACTCAGATTGCTCTTGATCTGACTCTACATTTTCTACGTTTTCTTCACTATTCTCTTCATCGTCTTCTGGTGATTGTTCTACTAATGCCACTGTAGCGACATGTTCATCATCACCTAGACGGATCAGGCGGACACCTTGAGTGACTCGGCCTGTTGTGGAGATATCTGAAACGGCCATACGGATGATGACACCACTACCTGT
This sequence comes from Bacillus sp. Leaf49, assembly GCF_001426125.1. Taxonomy (NCBI): domain Bacteria; kingdom Bacillati; phylum Bacillota; class Bacilli; order Caryophanales; family Bacillaceae; genus Bacillus; species Bacillus sp. Leaf49. The sequence continues at coordinate 649 of NZ_LMRK01000012.1, forward strand.
AATAATCATCAAGTCTTCTTCAGCTTCAGCGTTAGTCGCCTTCACTGCAACAAGCGGACCGTTGTTGTCAGTGATCTTGCATGTTTTCAGACCTTTACCACCACGGCTTTGGACACGATATTCTTTTTCAGGCGTTAATTTACCATAACCTTTTTCAGTTACGATCAATACGTTTGCATCTGGCTCAAGGATTTCCATTCCAACGACGATGTCATCCTCAGAAAGTGTGATCCCTTTAACTCCAGCTGCTGTACGTCCCATTTCACGAACATCTGTCTCGTCGAAACGAATGAGCATTCCTTTTTTCGTTCCGATGATAATTTGTTTTTCACCATTGGTTAAACGAACAGCCATCAATTCATCTTCATCACGTAGGCTGAGTGCAATCAAACCGTTGTTACGGATGTTTGCAAATTGAGACAATGACGTTCGTTTCGATACACCGTGTCTTGTTGTAAAGAAGAGATACGAATCTTCATCAAATTCGCTGACTGGAATAATGGCGTTTATCCACTCTCCCTTTTCTACTTCAAGAAGGTTAATAATCGGAATCCCTTTTGCTGTTCGTCCGAATTCAGGGATCTCATAGCCCTTCGCTCGATAAACCTTCCCTTTATTAGAGAAGAAGAGAATCGTATCGTGCGTAGATGTTGAGATCAACTGTTCAACGAAATCATCTTCGTTGGTTCCCATTCCTTGTACACCTTTACCGCCTCTTTTTTGACTGCGGTATGTTGATGCAGGCAGGCGCTTAATATAACCATTATGAGTCAGTGTGATCACAATATTTTCAACAGGAATCAAATCTTCGTCTTCGATTGTTTCTATACCCGCTGTCACAATTTCTGTGCGGCGCGTATCATTGAAGCGTTCTTTGATTTCTGTTAATTCTTCTCTAATGATTTCTAGAACTTTCTCATTGTCTGCTAGAATGGCTTTCAATTCAGCAATCAAGTCAACAAGCCCTTTGTATTCATCTTCTATTTTCTCTCTTTCTAAACCAGTCAAACGCTGGAGTCGCATATCGAGAATGGCCTGTGCTTGTTTTTCAGACAAGCTATAGTTTTCCATCAAACCATTTCTTGCAATTTCAGCAGTTTGAGAGCCTCTAATTAAGGCAATGACCTCATCTAAGTGATCAAGCGCAATTCTTAAGCCTTCTAAAATATGAGCTCTTGCTTCCGCTTTACGCAATTCATACGCCGTTCTTCGACGAATGATCACTTTCTGATGCTCAAGGTAATATTCAAGACATTGTTTGAGAGATAACACTTTCGGCTGTCCATCAACAAGTGCAAGCAAGTTAATACCGAAGGACGTTTGAAGTGTCGTTTGTTTATAAAGATTGTTTAATAGAACATGGACGTTTGCGTCTCTTCGTAGTTCAATGACAATTCTCATTCCATTACGGTCAGATTCATCACGAAGATCTGTAATGCCATCAATCTTTTTATCACGGACAAGATCAGCGATTTTTTCGATCAAACGAGCTTTGTTAACCTGATAAGGAATCTCGTTGATGACAATGCGCTGCTTACCACTAGATGTTTCTTCGATATTTGACTTTGCACGTAATGTAATAGAGCCTCGTCCTGTTTCATACGCTTTACGAATACCACTTCGGCCAATGATTTGTCCCGCAGTTGGGAAGTCTGGACCTGGAATGATGTCCATTAGTTCCTGTGTCGTCATTTCAGGATTTTGACTAATCGCCAATACCCCATCAATCACTTCACCTAGTTGGTGAGGCGGGATATTCGTTGCCATCCCTACAGCGATTCCAGTTGCCCCGTTCACTAATAAGTTCGGGAACCTAGCAGGCATAACGACTGGCTCTCTTTCACTGCCATCGTAGTTATCTTGATAATCAATGGTGTCCTTTGTGATATCACGCAGGATCTCCATCGAAATTTTAGAAAGACGTGCCTCGGTATAACGCATGGCTGCTGCACCGTCTCCATCGACAGAACCAAAGTTCCCGTGCCCTTCAACCAGCATATTACGATAGTTGAAATCTTGCGCCATCCGAACCATCGCTTCATATACAGCGCTATCACCGTGAGGGTGGTACTTACCGATAACTTCCCCAACGATACGAGCAGATTTCTTAAATGGTTTATCACTTGTCATACCTAGGTCATTCATCGCATACAAAATTCTTCGATGCACGGGCTTCAATCCGTCTCGCACATCTGGTAATGCACGCGAAACAATAACACTCATTGCATAATCTAAAAAGGACGTACGCATTTCATGGCTAATATTCACTTCGCGTACATTTGGTGTATGTTGTTCACTCACTATAAGAACCTCCCTTTACGTATCACATGAAATAAATTATGTGGGAGTAAAATATGTATTTATCTTCACAAGACTATTCTCCATTATATCAATAATCTTGCCTTTATACACATTTATTTACTAGAAAATCAACGAAACGTAGAAAACCAGGACATTCGTTTCACGCCCCTGTTTCTTGAAAAACAACCTTATTCCAAACAAGAAATAAGGTTGCTCTCAAGGGGGATACCTATCTAAATATCAAGATTTTTTACGTATTGTGCATTTTCTTCGATAAAGTTACGTCTCGGCTCTACTTTATCTCCCATTAGCATTTCAAAAGTCTCATCAGCATCGATTGCATCCTCAAGTGTCACTTGAAGAAGTGTTCTCGCATCAGGATCCATTGTTGTTTCCCAAAGCTGAGTAGCATTCATCTCTCCAAGACCTTTATAACGCTGAAGTCCAGGTTTCGGTGTTTGAGGCAGTGTTTTTAACAGTTCATCTAGCTGTTTATCGTTATACACGTATTCAACACGCTTTCCTTGCTGCACTTTATATAAAGGCGGCTGTGCGATATACACATAACCGTTTTCAATGATTTCACGCATGTAGCGATAGAAGAATGTTAGGAGTAGCGTCCGAATATGCGCTCCATCAACATCAGCATCAGTCATGATCACAATTTTGTGATAACGTGCTTTCTCTAAAGTGAAGTCTTCTCCGATTCCAGTCCCTAGCGCTGTAATCATTGAACGAACCTCGTTGTTAGATAAAATTTTATCTAGTCGTGCTTTTTCAACGTTTAGGATCTTCCCTCTTAACGGTAAGATCGCTTGGAAATGTCGATCACGACCTTGCTTAGCAGATCCGCCCGCAGAGTCTCCCTCTACGATATAAAGCTCAGAGATGGATGGATCTTTAGAAGAACAGTCTGCCAGTTTCCCAGGCAAGCTAGAGACTTCCAGTGCACTTTTACGTCTTGTCAACTCACGTGCCTTTTTGGCAGCCATTCTTGCACGAGCTGCCATCACACCTTTCTCCACAATTTTCTTTGCAGCATCAGGGTTCTCTAAGAGGAATTTCTCAAGTGCTTCGGAGAAGAGGGAGTCGGTAATGGTTCTTGCTTCTGAGTTACCGAGCTTTGTCTTCGTTTGTCCTTCGAATTGAGGGTCTGGATGTTTGATAGAGATAATGGCTGTCAAGCCTTCTCGTACATCTTCTCCGCTCAAATTCGAGTCTCCATCTTTGAATACGCCATTTTTACGAGCATAATCATTGATGACACGCGTCAGACCGGTTTTAAAGCCAGCTTCGTGTGATCCGCCTTCATATGTGTTGATGTTGTTGGCGAAAGAATAAATATTGCTTGTATAGGAATCGTTGTATTGCAGTGCAACTTCAACGGTGATTCCGTCTTTTTCACCCTCGATGTAAACTGGTTCTTCATGAACGACTTCCTTCGAGCGATTCAAATGTTCTACATAGCTCTTAATACCGCCTTCATAGCAGTATTCGTTTCTTCGCTCTTTGCCTTCACGTAAGTCTTCAATGATGATGTTGACGCCTTTTGTTAAGAAAGCTAACTCACGTACACGGTTAGCAAGTGTTTCGTAATCAAATTCAATGGTTTCAGTGAAAATTTCTGGATCTGGCACAAAATGAGTGGTTGTCCCTGTTACATCTGTTTCACCAATGATCTCTAAATCTCCAACTGGAACACCGCGTTTGAATTGTTGATAATGAATTTTTCCATCACGGTATACGGTCACGTCTAAGGTCGTAGATAACGCATTAACAACAGATGCCCCTACACCGTGCAGACCGCCAGATACTTTATAACCGCTGCCGTCAAATTTACCACCAGCGTGAAGAACCGTCATAATCACTTCTACAGCAGGACGTCCCATTTTTTCGTGAATCCCAACAGGAATTCCGCGGCCGTTATCTTTCACTGTGATGCTATTATCTTTTTCAATTTGCACTGTAATGTCTGTACAATAACCAGCTAAAGCCTCATCAATACTGTTGTCGACAATTTCCCATACAAGATGGTGAAGTCCTTTTGCACTGGTTGACCCAATGTACATTCCTGGACGTTTTCTAACCGCTTCTAGTCCTTCGAGCACCTGTATCTGATTTTCATCATAACTATTATGTTGCTGTTCCATTGCCACGTACATTCACCTACACTTTTCTTAAACGATATATTTATATGAATTGAGCTTTTAGACTTCAATTTCAATCACAAATGAAGCACGTTTTTTGAGCGTGCTTGAGGAAAGAGGAGAGTAATACACGGATTCAGTTGTGACGACGATGGATTTGGGTGTCCCTTGTGACAACGAAATGATTTGTTCTTCTTGTTTTTGAAGAAATTCCTCTACAACAGAAGATGACCTCATTTTGTAATCAACAATTGCGACAATCTCTCGTGTAGAAACAACACAATCATCACCTAAATGAATATACAAGACTCACACCTCATTTATCAGTCAATTACTTTTCCACTGGCTACTCTGAAAATTTCCGCTTCTTTCAGGGTGTCGTGGTCGATGCCTTCAACACTCGTAGTGGTGACAAAGGTCTGTACACGTCCCTGAATGGTATGGAGCAAATGAGACTGTCTGTAATCATCAAGTTCAGATAAAACATCATCGAGTAGAAGAATTGGGTATTCACCGATTTCTTCATGAATCAGATCAATTTCTGCCAGCTTTAGTGAAAGAGCTGTTGTTCTTTGCTGCCCTTGAGAGCCATATGTCTGAACATCCCGACCATTCACAAAGAAAAGAAGATCATCTCTGTGAGGCCCCCATAGCGTCACCCCTCGGTCTATTTCTCTGTCTCTTAGTTTCTGAAACGATTCTTCATAGCTATTTTTTATTTTCGACAAGTCTGACGCTTCTGATACCTCTATGGCCGTCTGGTATTGGAGCGTGAGCGTTTCCAGCTCTCTTGAAATCCCAAAATGCAGCGGCTGCGCCCATTTTTCGAGCTGTTTCGTAAAAGTCAGTCGTCTTTTGACAACCTTCGCTGCCGCATCAATCAACTGCTCTGTTAAAATCTCCAGCATCGCTTGATCCGTTTGCTTTCTTGTTTGCAATTGTTTCAAGTAATGATTTCGCTGAGTGAGGATTTTTTGATAGAGCGATAAATCATGCAAGTAGACAGCAGACACTTGTCCAATCTCCATGTCGAGGAATCTTCTGCGGATTTGCGGGCTACCTTTCACAAGGCTGAGATCCTCTGGTGCAAACATGATGGTGTTCAAGGCACCAACATAATGACTGAGTTTCTGTTGTTCAATGTGATTGACCTTGCCCTTTTTTCCTTTTTTTGAGATTACGAGCTGCATGGGGAGTGGACCATTTTTTTTGATGACTCTACCTTCTATTTTAGCATAGTCTTCGTCCCATCGGATAAGTTCTTTATCATTTGACGTACGATGAGACTTTGCCATCGACAATACATAGATCGCTTCCATCAGGTTCGTTTTACCTTGGGCGTTCTCACCAATCATCACATTCACCTTATTGTCGAATTGAAGCTCGGTGTGTTCATAGTTTCGGTATGAAGTTAACGCCAGACTTTGAATGTACATGTATTGTCACCCGTTTCTAATTCACAACTTGAAATGTGCCGTGACCTTCTATCTCGACAACATCACCTGGGTATAATTTGCGTCCCCGTCTATTATCTGGCTCTTGATTGATGAACACCTCATGTTCACTTAAAAACCACTTCGCCATTCCACCAGATTGAATGACTTCGGCTAATTTCAAAAACTGCCCTAATGTAATCATTTCTGTTTCAATCGTTATCAGATTAGGCATTGTATCGACCTCTTTCAATATCACTAATATCTAATTGTACTAAAAAACAAGACAAGAAGGAAAGGGGGAAAGCGAACTGGGATGAAAGAAAGCTGAGGAAATGAGGAAAAAAGCTGCTGTGCGCTCACACAGCAGCCATTTTAGACCAAATTAATACGTTCTAACTGGAAGAATCAATTGCAAAATGGAATCATCATTTGGCGTGCGTAATAGGAATGGTCTCATTGCGCCAGTGAAACTGACATGAATCTCTGTTCCCTCTAATACTTTTAAAGCATCAAGCATATATTTCGGACTGAAAGAGATTTTGAGATCCTCCCCTTTAATGTCATCTGCTTGCACCGTTTCAACTACTTTACCGATTTCAGGCGAATTAGAAGAAATTTCAAGGCTTTGCGCAGGATCAGCAGAAAGCTTCACAACGTTGTTACGCCCTTCTCTTGCTAAAAGTGACGCGCGATCAATCGCTTGAAGGAATTCTTTCGTATTCACTACTACATCCGTTTTACTTTCTTGCGGAATGAGGCGAGCTGTATCTGGGTAATTACCATCCAGCAATCTTGAGAAGAACAGCACGTTCTGTGCTTTAAAGAGAACCTGTGTCTCCGTAATGACGATGCTCACAAGATCTTGTCCATCATCAAGAATTTTACTTAGCTCTGTTAAACTCTTTCCAGGAATGACCACATTGTACGAGCTTTCCTCGTTAATATCCAACTTCGCTTTTCTTAAAGCAAGACGATGGCTATCCGTTGCTGTGCATATTAATTCACCTTTTTCAACCTTCCAGTTTACACCTGTCAAGATAGGTCGTGTTTCTGAGGTGGACACTGCGAAAACCGTTTGACGGATAAGATTTTTAAGCAAATCTGTTGGAATTTGAAAAGCATGATGCTCTTCAATTTGTGGCAGATGCGGATATTCTTCAGCATCTAAGCCGTTTAAATTAAATTCTGCTGAACCAGAGCGGATGATGGTCAGATGATTTTGTTCTACCTCAATTTCGACAGTAGACATAGGCAGTTTCTTAACGATTTCGCTAAAGAATCGGGCTTGCAGCACAATACTTCCTGGTCGATCAATTGTAATGACTTCTAAATCTCCATCTCTTTGAGGAATAAAAGATTCGATTGAGATATCAGAATCGCTCCCTGTGAGAGAAACCCCTTCGTCAGATGCAACAATTTTAATCCCTGTCAAAATAGGAATCGTTGTTCTAGAGGATACGGCCTTTAATACATCTTGGACACTTTCAACAAGACGATCTTTTTGAATCGTGAATTTCATAGTGGTCCTCCTAATTTTTCTTAATGACATGTATATATATATTTATTTAATAAAAATCGTAGAAGTACTAGTAGGGCTTGTGAATATGTGGATAAGTCAGTAGAAAGAAAGGAAAGACAGCCTATCCACATGTGGACAGACTGTGTATGACTATGCTCTAGTTATTCACATTTTCCCGTACTTATCTTATCAGCTTGATTATTTTAGTTGTTCTTTGATCTCTTTGACATGCTGCTGAAGCTGTTCATCTTCAACGATTAATTTTGAAATTTTCTCATGAGCATGAATGACGGTCGTATGATCTCGTCCACCAAATTCTTCTCCGATTTTAGGTAGAGAGGAATCTGTCATTTCTCTAGAGAGATACATCGCAATTTGTCTTGGATAAGCAACTGATTTCGTACGTTTCTTCGCTTTGAAATCTTCTAATCGAATATTAAATTGCTGCCCTACAATTCTTTGAATATCTTTAATTGTAATTACCTTAGGTTTTGATGAAGGAATGATGTCCTTTAGGGCTTCAGCTGCTAGATCAGCATTGATGTCTTTATTGATTAAAGAAGAGTAAGCAACAACACGAATCAAAGCACCTTCCAGTTCCCGAATGTTGCTGTCGATTTGATTGGCAATATAAAGCATGACTTCATTCGGAATGTCTAAACCTTCTGCTTTTGCTTTTTTACGTAAGATCGCAATACGCGTTTCTAGATCTGGCGGGGTAATGTCTGTAATTAAGCCCCATTCGAATCGAGAGCGTAATCTGTCTTCAAGTGTCGGAATTTCCTTTGGCGGCCGGTCACTAGAAATGACGATTTGCTTACTTTCTTCGTGAAGTGTGTTGAATGTATGGAAAAACTCTTCTTGTGTTTGTTCTTTTCCTGCTAGAAATTGAATATCATCTATCAAAAGCACATCTACATTCCGATAGCGATTACGGAAATCGACTGCTTTGTTGTCTCGGATTGAGTTGATAAATTCATTTGTAAATTTTTCAGATGATAGATAGACCACTTTGGCTGATGGATTATGGTCGATGACGTAATGACCGATCGCATGCATTAAGTGAGTCTTTCCTAAACCAACGCCCCCATAAATAAAAAGCGGGTTATATGCTTTTGCTGGTGCTTCTGCGACTGCAAGTGAAGCGGCATGAGCAAAACGGTTGCCTGAACCAATAACAAAAGTATCAAATGTATATTTTGGATTCAGCATATTTTGTGGAATTTCAACGGGTTCTTCTTTCGACATTTTTTTGATTGGAGATTTTGGCATGGCTTCCTCTTCGTCCTGATTTTGAGGAATGATAAATTTGATGCTGAGCTCTTCGCCTGTCAGTTCATAGATGGTATCTGCAATTAAGTGAAGGTATCTTGACTCGAGCCAGTCTCTTGCAAATTCATTAGGTGCAGTAATAGTCAGCGTATCTCCTTGAAGAGAATGGGCTTTAGTGGACTTCATCCATGTTTCAAAACTAGGTTTGCTCAATTTTGTCTCTATTTTTTGAAGTGCTTTATTCCACAGATCCAAAATATTTTCCATAAGGCTTCTCCCCCCTCCTTTTCTTTTTAAAATGACCAGTATCAAACTGTTATAGAACACGAAAAAGAGCAAATGGTCATCACCATTCGTGCACATACTTTGTTGAAAACAATTAATATAGTAGAAAAACGTCTTTTCGACAAATTACACAGGTTGTGGATAAACAATTCAACAAGCTGTGTAATAACTTTCCACAGGTTATCCACAAATTGTGGATAAGATAAATAGGCCAGATAAGTAATTAAGAGTTAAAACACAAATATAATATCAAAATAAACAAGATGGTGCAATGGGTGTCACAAACTTATCCACACACTTTACATCCTGTTGAAAAATAATTATCCACATAGGTTATTTGTGTGAAAAAAATGTCGATAATGGATGTGGATAGTCAAAATATGCCGGGAAAATATCCACAACCTTGTTTTGAAGGTTTTTTTGAAGGAAAAAAGAATAAAATGCTGGAAACTAAAAAAGAAGGTTTCTTCACTTGATAACTTGTGTTATGCTTATAAGGTTGATAATAAGAGTTTTATCATTGATATTGACAATCGATGGGTTACACAAATATAATGAGTTAGACTGTCTTAAACAGCTATTCCTCAGGGAGGTGTCATAAATGAAAAGAACGTTTCAACCAAATAACCGTAAGCGTAGTAAAGTTCATGGCTTCCGCAGCCGTATGAGTTCTAAAAACGGACGTCTAGTTTTAAAGCGACGCCGCAGCAAAGGTAGAAAAAAATTATCAGCTTAGGCCACTGAATAATGTCAGTGGTCTTTTTTACATAAAATCGTAAATGAACTGTCAGTTTTTATCGGAGTGGAAGAAAACATGAAGAAGCGAAACAGGCTAAAAAAAAATGAAGAGTTTCAAACAGTGTTCAAAAAAGGTCAATCAATGGCTAATCGCCAATTCGTCATTTATCAGCTGGACCAACCAGATCAAGAAGAACTGCGTTTAGGATTGTCTGTCAGTAAGAAGATAGGTAATGCAGTGATAAGAAACCGGATTAAACGATTGATCCGTCAGGTGTTCTTAGAGGAAGGTCATAAGCTAAAGCAAGAAAAAGACTACATTGTTATCGCACGAAAACCAGCAAGCGAATTGACCTTTGAAGAAACAAAGAAGTCTCTCCAGCATTTATTTAGAAAATCCGCTGTTTATCAACAACAACCGAAAAAGTCTTCGTAATAGAAACTTTCGTTGAATCAATTTTTAAAAGCGCTTCCTTCATCTAGTGAATTAAAATGAAACCACCACTTTGTAATGAAAAAATGTTACCATACTGATTAGGTGAGTCACTTTCGTAATCAATTCCAACTTAAATAAAGTTTGAAGTAATGGGAGGAATCTTGTTGAAAAGGCGATTATTACTAATATTTAGCTTGATTGGCGTGTTGGTTCTATTGGCAGGATGTACACAAATCAATGAACCAATCACATCAGATAGTAAGGGATTCTGGAATTCTTACATTGTATACCCGCTATCTCAATTAATCACTTACATGGCAAACTTAACTGGTGAAAACTATGGTGTAGCGATTATTATTGTAACTCTTTTGATTCGTTTGCTCATTTTACCATTAATGATTAAACAGTTAAGAAGTACAAAAGCAATGCAAGCACTTCAGCCAGAACTAAAGAAGCTTCGTGAAAAATATAGCTCAAAAGATCAAAAAACACAGCAGCAGCTTCAACAGGAAACAATGGCTCTTTTCCAAAAGAATGGTGTAAATCCATTAGCAGGGTGTTTCCCAATCTTAATTCAAATGCCAATCTTAATTGGTTTTTATCATGCGATCATGAGAACAGCTGAAATCAAGAAGCATACTTTCTTATGGTTTGACTTAGGCAGTCCAGATCCATTATTCCTGCTACCGATTATTGCAGGTGTAGCTACTTTTATTCAGCAGAAGCTAATGATGGCTGGAAATCCTTCGGACAACCCTCAAATGGCGATTATGCTTTGGGTGATGCCAATTATGATCATTGTATTTGCAATCAGTTTCCCAGCGGCACTTTCACTGTACTGGGTTGTAGGTAACATTTTCATGATCATTCAAACGTTGGTCATTAAAACACCTCAAGTAAAAGTTGATACAAAAGAAAAAGCTGGCGGGAACAAAAAATGAAGGAAATAACTGCTGTCGGTCGCACAGTCGAAGAAGCAGTAGATTCCGGACTGAAACAAATTCAACTACTACAAGAAGAAGTGGATATCACAATAGTAGATGAAGGAAATAAAGGTTTTTTAGGATTATTTGGTAAAAGACAAGCTGTTGTCAAGTTAGTAGAAAAGCGAGATGCGCTCAAATTAGCAACACAGTATTTAGATAAAATTGTTAAATCAATTGATCCTAAAGCAAACATTGTTTCGAAAAAAGAAACGAAAAAGATCTCTTTTCACATTGATGGAGACAAAACTTCATTAATGATTGGAAAAAGAGGACAAACACTGTACTCTTTAGAAACCTTGGTGCAGTTAGTGTTTAATCGTTATTCTGATCAATATCATCATATTACAATTGATATTGGAGATTATAGGAAGAAACGACAAGAAGCACTTGAACAATACGCAATCAAAACGGCAAATCGTGTTTTAAAAACGAAGATAAAGGTTCATTTAGAACCGATGCCTTCGAATGAACGAAAAGTCGTTCATGATACGATTGCAGCATTTTCTAAAGAACTTGCCACGGCATCCGAAGATACAGGCAGCAAGCGTCATGTTGTGGTGATGTATAAAAAATAGCAGAAAGGCTAAGATTCAGCAAAGCTGGATTTTAGTCTTTTTTTATTGAAAAATTACCTTTTAATAGTAGATTAATCCTTTATTTCTAAAAAGTTAGTGTGTTATTTAAATCGAAAACGTCATTTTCCCTTAGTTGCAAAGGGAGAAGGACGTTTTAATTTATTGGATTTAGGTGTAAGATGTGAAGACAAGTTTAGAACGTCGTTATTCACATGTGGATAAGTTAAGTGTTAAAATAGACAGGGTGCAAAACTGTGGATAATTAAATGTGGGCTACTTTCGCTTCGCATGCATTTGTGGTATCTTTAAATTTTGGATTAAGCGTTTTTGATATAGAGATGGACAACGTCCATTTAATAGATATAAGACTGTCTATTGAATAGAGAAAGAGGTGAATGAGCGGTGGATACAATTGCAGCAATTTCTACACCAATGGGTGAAGGGGCAATTGCCATTATACGTTTAAGCGGGCCTGATGCAGTTCAAATTGCTGATCGCATGTATAAGGGGCCTAAGGAGAAAAAACTTGTATCAGTGGATTCTCATACAATTCATTATGGTCATATTGTAGATTCAAGTACCGAGCAAGTGATAGAAGAGGTCATGGTGTCTGTATTAAGAGCGCCAAAAACATTTACGAGAGAAGACGTTATTGAGATCAACTGCCATGGCGGAATTGTCACGGTCAATAAAGTCTTGCAGCTTGCTTTAAAAGAAGGAGCGAGATTAGCGGAGCCAGGTGAGTTTACAAAACGTGCTTTCCTAAATGGAAGAATCGACTTGTCACAAGCAGAAGCCGTAATGGACTTGATTCGTGCAAAAACTGACCGTGCGATGAATGTCGCAATGACTCAAATGGAGGGACGTCTCTCCGGTTTGATTAAACGTCTTCGTGGTGAGATATTGGAGACACTTGCCCATGTAGAAGTGAATATTGATTATCCAGAGTATGACGATGTTGAAGAAATGACACATCGAGTCTTAGTTGAGAAGGCGACATCTGTGAAAAAGGAAATTGAATCGCTTCTAACGACTTCACAGCAGGGGAAAATCCTACGTGAGGGCTTATCTACTGTTATTATTGGAAGGCCAAATGTTGGGAAGTCTTCCTTATTAAATAGTCTTGTTCAGGAAACAAAGGCGATTGTGACCGATATTCCTGGAACAACCAGAGATGTCATCGAGGAATATGTGAATGTAAGAGGAGTACCGCTCCGTTTAGTAGATACTGCGGGTATACGTGAGACTGAAGACATTGTTGAGCGTATTGGGGTCGAACGATCAAGACAGGTCTTAAAAGAAGCTGACCTGATTTTACTTGTGCTCAATTATAGTGAAGAGTTATCTGAGGAAGATATTAAGCTATTTGAGGCTGTCTCAGGTATGGATATTATTGTGATTGTCAATAAGACTGATCTTGAGCCTAAACTTGATGTAGAAAAAGTAAAAGAGTTAGCGAAAGATCGTCCAGTCGTGACAACATCTTTATTGCAAGAAAAAGGGATTGATGAGCTTGAAATGGCTATTCAATCATTATTCTTCACTGGCTCAATTGAAAGTGGAGATTTAACGTATGTGAGCAATACTAGGCATATTGCGCTCCTTCAAGAAGCAAAACAATCGATTGAGGATGCTCTAGAAGGAATTGAAATGGATGTACCGATCGACATTGTTCAAATAGATTTAACACGCTGTTGGGAGCAGCTAGGTGAAATTATTGGGGATGCTGTTCATGAAAGCTTAATTGATCAGTTATTCTCTCAATTCTGTTTAGGAAAGTAAAGGGAGGAACAAAAGAAATGGGTTATGAAGCTGGCCAATATGATGTAATCGTCGTCGGTGCCGGTCATGCTGGTGTTGAGGCTGCTCTTGCTTCTGCAAGACAGGGCGCCAAAACACTTGTATTGACCATCAATCTCGATATGGTTGCTTTTATGCCATGTAATCCGTCCGTAGGAGGTCCCGCTAAAGGGATTGTCGTCAGAGAAATTGATGCGCTAGGCGGAGAAATGGCACGAAATATAGATAAGACACATATTCAAATGCGTATGCTGAATACTGGGAAAGGACCTGCTGTCCGTGCGTTAAGAGCGCAAGCAGATAAGTTTCAATATCAGCACGAAATGAAAAAAACAATGGAAAATGAACCAAACCTAACAATGCTGCAAGGGATGGTAGACCATTTAATTGTAGAAGATGATGAATGTAAAGGTGTTGTGACTCAAACAGGTGCAAATTATCGCGCGAAGTCTGTTGTTCTAACGACTGGTACTTTCTTAAAAGGCCGCATTATTTTAGGGGATCTTTCTTATTCAAGCGGTCCTAATAATCAGCAGCCTTCCATTAAATTATCGGATCATCTAGCAGAATTAGGATTCGATTTGGTTCGCTTTAAAACTGGGACACCACCTCGAGTAAACAGCCACTCGATTGATTATAGTAAGACGGAAATTCAACCAGGTGACGATGTGCCACGTGCGTTTTCTTATGAAACTGTGGAATATATTACAGATCAATTACCATGCTGGTTAACATACACGAGTTTAGAAACTCATCAAATTATTGATGAGAATCTTCACCGTTCTCCTATGTATTCAGGTATGATTAAAGGAACAGGTCCTAGATACTGCCCGTCCATTGAGGATAAGGTGGTTCGTTTTAATGATAAACCGAGACATCAAATTTTCTTAGAGCCAGAAGGCCGTAATACGCAAGAAGTGTATGTTCAAGGTTTATCTACAAGTCTGCCAGAGGATGTACAGCAGCGAATGCTGTCAACCATTCCAGGGCTTGAAAATGTACAAATGATGCGAGCGGGTTATGCCATTGAGTATGATGCGATTGTGCCTACACAATTGTGGCCGACACTTGAGACGAAGAAAATTTCTGGATTATATACAGCTGGCCAAATTAATGGTACCTCTGGTTATGAGGAAGCTGCAGGTCAAGGAATTATGGCAGGTATCAATGCAGGAAGAAAAGCATTGGGTAAAGAAGAAGTCATTTTAAGCCGATCTGATGCATATATCGGTGTTCTCATTGATGATCTTGTCACGAAGGGTACAAATGAACCTTACCGTCTTTTAACTTCTCGTGCAGAGTACCGCTTACTTCTGCGTCATGACAATGCTGATTTAAGATTAACGGAACTTGGATATAACATTGGTTTAATTTCTGAAGAGAGATTCCAAGCATTCACACAGAAAAAAGAGGCTATTGAAGCAGAGAAAAAACGTTTATATTCTGTCATTATTAAACCTACAGCAGAGACACAGGAATATATCCGTTCTCTTGGTGGAAGTGAATTGAAGGACGGTATTCGCGCTAGTGATCTGATGAAGCGTCCAGAGATGAACTATGAATCTGTTGTGAAACTAGCTCCTGCTGACACACAGCTTCCTGCTGATGTGTGTGAACAGGTAGAGATTCAAATTAAATATGAAGGTTATATTGAAAAGTCGCTCCAACAAGTTGAAAAGCTGAAAAAGATGGAAAACAAAAAGATTCCGGATCGAATCGATTATGATGCCATCAAAGGGATTGCAACTGAAGCGAAGCAAAAGCTAAAAGAAGTCCGACCGCTTTCTGTTGCACAGGCTTCTCGTATTTCAGGCGTTAACCCTGCTGATATTTCTATCCTTTTAGTGTATTTGGAGCAGGGACGTATTGCGAAGATAGCAGAGTAGAAAGGATGTCGGCATGAACATTGAACAATTTACAGCAGCACTAGAGGAGAAAGGGATCACTCTTTCTCCAGTGCAGCTTGAACAATTTGAAACTTACTTCCATATGCTTGTAGAATGGAACGAGAAGATGAATTTAACGTCCATTACAGAAAAGGAAGAAGTATATTTAAAGCATTTTTATGACTCGATATCAGCAGCATTTTTTATTGATTTTCACAATGTGACAACAATTTGTGATATTGGAGCTGGTGCTGGTTTTCCAAGCATTCCTCTTAAAATTTGTTTCCCTCATCTACATGTGACCATTGTTGATTCTCTCCAGAAACGCATTACGTTTCTCAATGAGTTAGCAAAAGGGTTAAACTTACAAGATACTACTTTTTATCATGATCGTGCGGAGACCTTTGGACAACGTAAAGATCAACGTGAAAGCTATGACCTTGTCACCGCTAGAGCAGTTGCGCGCTTATCTGTCTTGAGCGAACTATGCCTGCCTCTTGTGAAAAAGGAAGGTTTGTTTGTTGCATTAAAAGCATCTGCTGCAGATGAAGAGATGCAAGCAGGAAAAAAAGCCGTTACTGTCCTCGGAGGAGAGGTTGTTGAAAAGCATTCCTTTGTTCTTCCTTTAGAAGAAAGCGAACGGAACATCATTGTCATTGAAAAGAAAAAACAAACACCAAAAAAATATCCTAGAAAACCAGGAACACCTAATAAATCACCAATAGAGGGTTGATCATGTAAAAGGTCGGTTTTTCTTCAATATTTATGATTTTACAGAAGGAAAAAACATGAGAAAATAGAATTATAAAAAGGTAGTTTTTAAAGGTGGTGTAGGTTCATGAAGCATTCACTCTCACGCTTCTTCGGGCTTGGTGACAAAGAACATCCTGAGCGTGATACCGAAATAGAGGCAGAGATTGCTGAGCATGAAACATTAAAGGAAGAGATACAGGAGCTCCCGGTCGACACAATTATGCCTAACCGTTTTCAGCCACGCACCATTTTTTCAGAAGAAAAGATACAAGAGCTGGCCACAACCATTCATACCCATGGCATTATTCAACCGATTGTTGTTAGACCAACAGAAGAAGAAGGAAAATATGAACTGATCGCCGGCGAAAGACGTTGGAGAGCGGTACAAACTCTTCAATGGGAGAAGATCCCCGCTATTATAAAAGATTTTACTGATACGGAAACGGCATCTGTGGCATTGATTGAAAATTTGCAAAGAGAAGAGCTGTCTTCAATTGAAGAGGCTCATGCTTATGCACGTCTTTTAGAGCTTCATGATTTAACGCAAGAAGCGCTTGCTCAGCGTTTAGGTAAGGGACAATCGACTGTTGCAAACAAACTAAGACTTTTAAAGTTGCCTGAAGAGGTACAGCAAGCCATTTTGGAGAAAAAAATCTCTGAGAGGCATGCCCGTTCACTTGTACCTCTAAAGTTGCCAGAATTACAGATCACGCTGTTGCAGGAAATCATCGAAAAGCAGCTGAATGTGAAACAGACTGAAGAGCGTGTAGTGAAGATGCTTGAACAAAAAACAGATCGCAAACCGAAGCCGAAACGTAAGGCATTTAGCCGAGATACGCGAATTGCGATGAATACCATTCGTCAGTCTCTCCACATGGTAGAAGACAGCGGACTTAAAATAAATACCGAGGAAGAAGAATTTGAGGAATATATCCAATTAACGATTCGAATTCCTAAATAGAAAGAAGCTGATGAGCATTACTCGTCAGCTTTTTTGTCTCTCTCTCCCTTCAATTCATGATATTTACTTATTATTAATTAATTGGTAAAATATGATTTTCATAGTAGAAGGGAGGTGACATGTAACCGATGAAAATGAAAAAGACTATTTTTGCTATTATCTGTTATTTACTAATCTCTTTTTCTCTTTTTTCAAATGAAACGACTGTGTTTGCTGTGAGCACGTCAACGAATCATGATACTCATTCAGCGGAAGAAACGATTACGAAAGAAGAACTGAGTACTCTGAAGAAACAAGGTGTAGTTTCGACAGATGTAACGGTTCAACAATTAAATCAAGAGCAAGCGTCTCAGGACGATGCGATCGATGTGATCACAGCTGATGATGATTTGGAGAACTATGGTTTAAGGCAAAACAAACAGGATGAAATGGTAACAGATGAAAGTCCGAATACCATTCGCCATCTTTTTGGTAAACCGTATCCTGGAACCGATATTATGCCTCAAAAAGGGGATATATTGGTGACGAGCACTGGTGCTTTGAATGGTTTAATTGGTCATGCAGGCATCGTCATTAATGAGAAAAGCTATGCATCCATTCCTGGGTTCCGGCAGCATCCAAATATTGATTCGATTCAAAGCTGGTTTCGCTATAGTGCCAATACAAAGGTGATTCGGATTAATCATCAGGAAAAGGCAGATTTAGCAGGGGATTGGGCGCATGATTACGTGAAAGACCATCCGAAGGCTCGATATTCGATCACTATGTCTATTCAATCCTTGGACCCTACTTATTGTTCAAAGATTGTATGGCAGGCTTACGCGAAAACCGGGGACGCTGTTGGACATGCGACATTTACCATTAAAGCACCCTATGGGTTTTTGAAAAAGAAGAACTATAAAACAGTGACACCTAAAGTCATTGTAAGTGAAGGCCGAAAAATTGGCGGGCTAAACTTTTGATTGTATCTCCCTCACTTTTATAAAAGTGGGGGTTTTTTGTCTCGTTATTTTCTTCAAAAAGATATATTAATATACTTTTAAAACGTATTTTTATGCATCTATCCATGTACGGAAACACAGATTCATTCACGAATTTATAGTGGAGAAACAAAAAAAGCAAACGTTTCATACTTTTTTTGATAGAATAGGAAGTATGAATCAATGAGAAACTTGTTAAGTTGAAAGTGGGTGACATCGTGGGGAAAATCATAGCGATTACCAACCAGAAGGGCGGCGTTGGGAAGACGACAACTTCTGTTAATTTGGGTGCGTGTTTAGCATACATAGGAAAACGAGTGTTGTTAGTTGATATTGATCCGCAGGGAAATGCCACGAGTGGTATTGGGATTGAGAAGGCCGATGTAGAGAAGTGCGTGTACGATATTTTAGTAGACGATGCAGATGTACTTGATGTGATTAAGACGACAGAGGTCGAAAATCTTGATGTCATTCCTGCGACGATACAGCTTGCAGGGGCGGAAATTGAGCTTGTGCCTACGATCTCACGTGAAGTGAGGCTGAAAAGAGCACTTGAATCTGTGAAGCAAAATTATGATTATATGATTATTGACTGCCCGCCATCACTTGGATTACTGACGATTAATGCGTTAACTGCATCCGATTCTGTTTTAATACCGGTTCAGTGTGAATATTATGCGCTTGAAGGATTGAGTCAATTGTTGAATACGGTTCGTCTTGTGCAGAAACATCTAAATACCGACCTTGCCATTGAAGGTGTCTTACTGACAATGCTGGATGCAAGAACAAATCTTGGAATCCAAGTCATCGAAGAAGTAAAAAAATACTTTAGAGATAAAGTCTATCAGACCGTGATTCCGAGAAATGTGAGACTAAGTGAAGCGCCTAGTCATGGGAAACCTATTATCTTGTATGATCCACGTTCAAGAGGTGCAGATGTCTATTTAGACTTAGCAAAGGAAGTGGATGCGAATGGCTAAAGGTCTTGGAAAGGGTATTAATGCGCTATTTAACAATGTGGATTCCAATGAAGAAACTGTCGAAGAAATTAAGTTGAAGGATTTGCGTCCGAACCCTTATCAGCCGAGGAAAACGTTTGATGATGATGCATTGTCTGATCTCAAGGAATCGATTCAGCAGCATGGTGTTTTACAGCCGATTATTGTTCGTAAATCGATTAAAGGATATGACATTGTCGCAGGAGAACGCCGTTTCCGTGCAGCACAACAAGCTGGTTTGACAACGATTCCTGCGATCGTCAGGGAATTTTCAGAAACACTGATGAGGGAGATCGCTCTTTTAGAAAACTTACAGCGCGAGGATTTATCTCCATTAGAGGAAGCGGAAGCCTATGCCTCCTTACTAGATCACTTAAGTGTGACTCAAGAGGAATTAGCCAAGCGGTTAGGAAAAAGCAGACCGCATATTGCGAACCACCTTCGTCTATTAACATTACCAGATGAAGTACAAAAGCTGATTGCGGATGGAACATTATCCATGGGACATGGACGCACGCTGCTTAGTTTGAAAAACAAAAAGAAGCTGGCGCCATTAGTAAAGAAGGTCGTGGACGAAGGATTGAATGTCCGTCAGGTTGAGAAACTTGTTCAGCAATTAAATGAAAATGTTCCACGTGAAACAAAGAAAAAAGAAGCACCAAAGGATCGCATGTTGAAAGAAAGAGAATCTTTCTTACAAAATTACTTTGGTACTTCAGTGACGATCAAGAAACAGAAGAAAAAAGGGAAAATTGAGATTGAATTTCTCTCAAATGAAGATTTAGAAAGAATCCTTGAATTGCTTTCTACGAGAGAATCATCGGAATGACCATCTTGATATGAGATGGTCTTTTTTATATTCTTCCCGTGATATTTTGAATAGGGGTGAAAAGAGAACGGCTTTTTTCTCTCGTCCAATCCATTTGATCAATGTGGGATAGACTTTCAGAAAGTGTATTGGCCATAGACATTACAAGATGAAGACGTGTGTTTTGGAGAACGAAGTATTCCATAAAACCGCTCACGTTGACGATTCCATTAATATGAATATTACCTACTTCTGGCAGCTCTTTTTGCACACCTGCACCGGGCTTTAACGGTCCTTCTCCAATTTGAAACGATCCTACACTTTTCACTCTACCTAAACAGGCATCAACGGCTACGATAAATGGGTGTTTATGAGCTTGTTCAATTTCAGCGAGCTTTTCCTTTAAATTGACCGCATGCACTGGGTCAGAGAGAGTGCCGTATACATGCAGCTTTTTTAAATCAAGACTTGAAAGCTTTGTTCCTACAAGTGGACCTAGAGAGTCACCGGTTGAGCGGTCTGTTCCTATGCAGACGATGGCAACGGGTCTTTTTCCTGCTTTCTGAAGATGCGAGAATAAAATACTTTTAAGCTGCTGAATGGCATTTGTATCCGTATGGGACACGTATTCTTTCACCCTATTTCTTAAAAAAAGACCGTTCTTGCTATTCATAGGTCTCACTTCCTTGTCATAGTAGTTAGTAACAGTATACGGAAACAAGCTTAATTCTATACCTATGAGGTGATGATTGTGTGGAAGGCTGGTTCAAGGTGGACGCTTTTAATTTTAGGAAGCTTGATAGGAGCGGGATATGCCTCTGGTCAAGAAATTTGGCAGTTTTTTGGCCTTGATAGCGGACTAGCCATTCTACTGTTTACGCTCATGTTTATGCTGTCGACCTATGTGGTGTTAAAAATCAGTTATGAGGTGCGTGCTGATCATTTTGTGCCGGTGTTAGAGCGTCTTGTAGGTCCTTGGCTGGCCAAGGTGTATGATATTTTAATTGTTCTTTATCTATTCACGACAACAACAGTCATGATTGCCGGTGGCGGGGTGACACTTGAGATGTATCATGTGCCATTTTGGGTTGGAATCGGTGCATTTTGTTTATTCTCATTTATGATTTTTTTCTGGGATGTGAAAGGGCTCTTATCTGTGAATGCCTTCATTATACCAATTTTGGTGGCGGGGCTCATCTATGCGTTTGTTTTTTATTATATGAATCATGATCATATGTGGAGAATTGATTTTGGCCAGCAATACAATTGGCCTGCCAGTATCGTCTTTGCTTCTTTAAATATATTATCTGTTGTGGCGGTGCTATCTTCAGTGGGGAAAGAAATGAAGGGGCTTGGAGAGGCCAAGGTTGCAAGTATATTAAGCGGTTTGATTTTTGGTGTCATTTCTTATGTGTATAACGAAATACTAGTTGATATTTCTGGGAGTCTTTCAGCAGAAGGGATTCCTTTGTTTACAGTATTAGAGGGGGCACCAACATCATTGTTTGTGTTTATGACCATTGTTCTTTGTTTAGCGATTTATACAACAACTGCTGCGGGATTATTTGGTTTATCCAGCCGCATGCTCTCTTTTGTACGAATGCCCCGCTGGTTCATTGTATTCATCATGCTTCTTTTGATGGCACCTTTAACCTCTCTTGGATTTGCTGATTTAATTGCTTTCTTGTATCCGATTTACAGCTTGCTCAATCTTTATTTGCTTGTCTGTTTAATGCTGTATCCGATTTTAAGTAAAAAGATATTTTTCCGTTCTAAAAATTATACTGATAAAATAAAATAAACACCTCTCTTTCAAAGAGAAGTGCTTATTTTATCCGAATGGAATCAATCGCTTCCTTGATATCGTCATATACAGGCATGTACTGGAGACGCTGCATGCGTTCCTCTATTTCTGAGATGGCTTGTCCCTTTAAATGCTGGGATACATGCTGTTTGACAATGGTTGTCTGGTTCATCATGTCTTCTGTTTTGGATAATTGGTACTCCAAGTGCATGCGGGTATTTGCCAATTCGTCGTGAAGCCGCATTTTCAGCAATCGCTTTAAATCTTTTCGTTGTCCTTCTCTGCGCATGGCCTGAATAGCGGCAATTTCTTCAGGTGATTGCGATTGTGTTTGTGGTGCAGATTGACTTTCGAATACAGACATGGAGCGGCGGGCACTCACATTTTGCAAGAAACGCTGGGCGTCACTAGGAGGTTTATTTTGATTGATCATATGGCGACTCCTTTCTTAACGAATACCCATTTGCATCGCAAGGCGTCTATCTGCCTTGGCATAGTCATCACCCATTGTGTACATATGTCTTGAAAGGGTGGAAAGTTCTTGTTCGTAGTCTCTCAAGGTGTACAAGGCATTCAGTTGTTTTTCATGAGAATAAAAGGTTGATTGCGGCTGCTCCATCCTTACTTCCTCTAACAGTGCTTCTACATCGCTATGGGTTAATAAATCATAGTGACCGAAGCCGACAAGTCCTTTCAGTTCTTGTTTTACATGATGGACGGCATCTTTTACACTATCATCAATTCCATCTATTTTCTCAAATACAGTGTGTACTTCATGTTCAATAATACTTTGTAGATCATACGATGAATTTTTTAGTAAATGGGATTTTATGATAATTTCAAGCCCGTTTTGTGCATATGCACGGCCTGAATGGATTTCTTGTAAAAGCATCGCTGTAAAACTTGTATTGTGATCAAGCTGTTCATCTAAAATACGAGCGGTTCCATTCGGATGGAATGAATACCCATTTACTTTAAATTCTCCTGAAACGAGAGCTAAAAATGCATTTGTATCAAACGATTCGTTCCACTCTATATTCATTGATGCAAAAGCTGATCTTAAAAAGGTGTCAATTTCTCTTGGTTTATATTTTATGGATTCTTGGACCGATCCCTGCTCCCGGGGCGGTACGGTGTACTTGACTTGTCCAACTCCATGATCATGGCGATTGAGTAATCCTACATAATGATTGGGTTGAATATATTCCGTGAGAACATGGTTATATTTTCCTTCTACTGCTTTTTGCTGAATGGAAGGTGCCAGGCTGCTCCATATATTTGGGCTATCGAATGTGATGGCTTTTTTGACAGCTGGCTGTTCTGTCGCAATGTAAGCACAAACAGCACCGGCAAGCGCTTGTCCAGTGAGATAGATGGTTGCATTCGGGTGCTTCTGACAGACGTCCTTGATGTATTCCTTCCCTTTAAAAAAGACATGATCTTGTTTCCCGGCTAAGGATTTTCTTTCAATGGGGTAGGCATAATCCGTTTTTAACAATGATTGGGTAGCCGTTTGAACATCTTGTGTCGATGTCACCGTCATTTGTTTTGGCAGAGGACAGTGAAACGCGACAATGAACTCATCTGACTGTTCCTGCTGCATCGTTAAACCATATAATTGATGATCTATTTTTAGAAAATCGTTGACAGTGAGCGTATGCTGACCTACTTCTATCGTATGGTTCTGCTGGTAATTCTCTGCGTTTCCAGCGTGATCGGATATGATTTTATAATCTTTGTCGGTTAATCTATCCTTTCGATTGACCATCGTACCTGCTCCCTCACATAACATTTATGCAGATATCATAAATCAAAAAATATGGAAAAACCACAGCGTTCTACCAATAAAAACCTTTTGACCTACAGTGTTTGTGACAATATTGAAAAAAAGCGGAGTTTAAGTAACTATTGGTCACAAATAAAATGATCTAAAAGAAGGGTTTTTTCTATAAAAAAGAACGGGATTGATACATGACAGCGGCTCTTTATTTTGTGCATTGCTCTCTATCGGCATTTTTTTGTACAATAGATTTAATGAAGTGAGCAAGAGAGGTGAATGCTGATGGCAGACAAAGCATTTGGGTTACATGACGTCGTTGAAATGAAAAAACCCCATCCATGTGGTGCCAATCGGTGGAAAGTCATTCGTTTGGGCATGGATATTCGTATTAAATGCGAAGGGTGCGGGCACAGCGTGATGATCCCAAGAAGAGATTTTGAACGAAAAATGAAGAAAATTCTCGTCAAGCATGAGGAGCCAACTGCTTAAGTAGGCCTCATGCTTTTTTGATGAAATTTGTCTTTTGTTCAGAGAAACAGATGCAATTTCTTATTTTAAAGCTCCGATTTAGTCTTTTTGGTAATGTTTCTTCTATTGAAAATGCATGATGGTTAGCTTGTCTTTTCATGTAAACCTACTTATAATTGCTCTAGGTTCATATTACGCAGTATAACGAGCACGTTTCATATAGAGGAGATGAAAGAATGGCTTTAACAGCTGGTATTGTTGGCTTACCTAACGTCGGGAAGTCAACGCTATTTAATGCAATTACACAGGCTGGAGCGGAGTCTGCTAACTATCCGTTCTGTACCATTGATCCAAACGTCGGAATTGTAGAAGTTCCAGACGAGCGTTTGCAAAAACTAACAGAATTAGTGCAGCCAAAAAAGACAGTTCCGACTGCTTTCGAATTCACTGATATTGCTGGTATTGTGAAAGGTGCATCTAAAGGAGAAGGTTTAGGAAATAAATTCCTTTCTCATATTCGTCAAGTAGATGCGATCTGTCACGTGGTGAGAGCTTTTGCTGATGATAACATTACACATGTGTCAGGTAAGGTTGACCCAGTGTCAGATATTGAAACGATTAATTTAGAATTGATTTTGGCTGATCTAGAAACGGTTGAAAAGCGTTTAACTCGTGTGAGTAAGCTTGCGAAACAAAAAGATAAGGAAGCGGTAGCTGAATTTGATATTTTGGAAAAGCTGAAGGACGCATTTGAAGCTGGAAAATCTGCAAGATCGGTTGAATTTACAGATGAGCAGCAGAAGCTTGTGAAGCAGCTTCATTTACTCACGTCAAAACCTATTCTGTATGTAGCAAATGTGAGTGAGGACGAAGTAGCAGATCAGGACGGAAACGAATATGTACAGCAAATTCGTGAGTTTGCATCTGGCGAAAACGCTGAAGTCATCGTCGTTTGTGCGAAGATTGAGTCTGAAATTGCAGAGCTTGAAGGAGAAGAGAAGCAAATGTTCCTTGAAGAGCTAGGCATCAAAGAATCAGGTTTAGATCAGTTGATCAAAGCGTCTTATTCACTTCTTGGCTTAGCTACGTATTTCACAGCAGGTGAGCAAGAAGTACGTGCTTGGACATTTAAAAAAGGAATGAAGGCACCAGAATGTGCTGGAATCATTCATACGGACTTCGAGCGTGGATTTATTCGTGCTGAAACGGTTGCTTATGAAGATTTACTAGCTGGCGGAAGTATGTCTGCTGCAAAAGAAGCAGGAAAAGTTCGTTTAGAAGGTAAAGAATATATAGTGAAAGATGGAGACGTCATTCATTTCCGTTTTAACGTATAGGTTCTTGTCATAGGCCAAGTAATTTGTTATAATATACAATTGTGAGTAATATAATTTATTGCTCCTTGCCCGTATAGGGCCGCTTAGACCAAAAGGAGGTGCAATCAGATGAGAAAGTACGAAGTTATGTACATCATCCGCCCAACAGTTGACGATGAGGCT
The DNA here is from genome assembly GCF_001426125.1 of Bacillus sp. Leaf49. NCBI lineage: Bacteria > Bacillati > Bacillota > Bacilli > Caryophanales > Bacillaceae > Bacillus > Bacillus sp. Leaf49. The sequence goes on from NZ_LMRK01000012.1 coordinate 26,081, forward strand.
AAAAAAGCAGTTATCGATCGTTTTAATAACGTGTTAACTTCTAACGGTGCGGAGATCACTGGAACAAAGGATTGGGGTAAACGTCGTCTTGCATACGAAATCAACGATTTCCGTGAAGGCTTCTACCAAATCGTAAACGTTCAATCTGACGCTGCAGCAGTTCAAGAATTTGACCGCTTAGCTAAGATCAGTGACGATATCATTCGCCACATTGTTGTTAAAGAAGAAGAATAAATCATTGAAATATATATTTAAAGGTGGTCTTTCAATATGCTAAACCGTGTTGTATTGGTCGGAAGACTAACAAAAGACCCTGAGCTTCGCTACACGCCTAATGGTGCGGCTGTAGCCACGTTTACTCTAGCTGTGAATCGTACGTTTACGAATCAATCTGGAGAGCGTGAAGCCGATTTCATTAACTGTGTTACTTGGAGAAGACAAGCCGAGAACGTGGCTAATTTCTTGAAAAAAGGAAGTCTTGCCGGTGTAGACGGTCGCTTGCAGACAAGAAACTATGAAAACCAGCAAGGACAGCGTGTCTTCGTGACAGAAGTTCAAGCTGAAAGTGTTCAATTTCTTGAGCCTAAAAGCGGCGGTGCTGGTTCAGGTGGATACAGCGGCGGTGGCAATAGCGGAGGCCAGTATTATGGCGGCAGCCAAAATGATCAGAATCCATTTGGAAATGAACCAAGTCAAAATCCATATGGCAATCAAAACAACCAAAATCGTAATCAGGGAAATAGCTTCAATGATGACCCATTTGCGAATGATGGTAAACCGATTGACATCTCCGATGATGATTTGCCATTCTAATTGATCTGAAAAAAATGACCAAAGGAAAGGTGTGAAAACAAATGGCAGGTGGACGCAGAGGCGGTCGTGCGAAACGTCGTAAAGTATGTTTCTTTACTTCTAACGGAATCACGCACATCGATTACAAAGATGTTGATCTTCTTAGAAAGTTTGTTTCTGAGCGTGGTAAAATTTTACCTCGTCGTGTAACAGGAACTAGCGCTAAGTATCAACGTAAATTGACATTAGCGATTAAAAAATCACGTCAAATGGCATTACTTCCATACGTTACTGGTGAGTAAGTCGTTGACTTAAAAGCGAAGGGCCTTGAGCTCTTCGCTTTTTTTATTTGTCTCACTTTTATGAGAAAGTCGTTTCTGGCAGTCTAACTAGGGGAAGTATGTAAAAAGAGAGTCAACGTGACAGTTTGTTCTATACAAATACTAGGTTAATCTGTCATATTGGTATTTTAAAATATACTTGCAGTCAGGGCGTGGGAAGATGATTGAATTTAAGAATGTATCGATGCAATTTTCTGATGACCGCTATGCCGTTCAATCTGTTGATTTGGAAATTCAGAAAGGTGAATTTTTTGTATTGATTGGGCCTAGTGGAAGCGGGAAAACGACGACTTTGAAAATGATCAATCGTCTCATCTCTTCTACAGAAGGTGAGATTTACATAAAGGGTCGAACCATCAGCGATTATGATATTTATGAGCTGCGCTGGGATATTGGTTATGTGCTTCAGCAAATAGCATTGTTCCCTCATATGACCATAGAAGAGAATATTGCTGTAGTGCCAGAGCTGAAACAATGGAAGCGGACTGAGACAAATCAGCGTGTTGATGAGTTGATGTTCATGGTGGGGCTTGAGCCTGCTACCTATCGACATCGAAAGCCAGCAGAGCTTTCAGGAGGACAGCAGCAGCGAGTGGGCGTAGCACGGGCACTTGCTGCTGATCCTGAGATTGTCCTAATGGATGAACCTTTTAGTGCGTTAGATCCACTGACGAGAGAGAAATTACAAGATGATCTGCTTGAGTTACAGCGCCGTATTCAAAAGACCATCGTTTTTGTGACACATGATATGCAGGAAGCCATGAAGCTTGGAGATCGGATATGTGTTATGAATGAAGGAAAAGTGGTGCAGGTTGGACGCCCAGAGGAATTGATTCAGCATCCAGTTACTCCATTTGTGCGGGAGTTTGTTTCAGGAGCTGCCCGTCATGTAGACCATCAAGCATTTGAGCTGACAACTATTTCTCAGCCCATGCCTCAAGATGATCTGTTAGGCGATGAGGTGGTCTCCATCCATGCGACGCTGGAAGAGGTTCTATCTCGACTGGCAGAGCATGAAGAGCTTGTTCTTGAGAAGGATGGGGAACGGATCGGGCTCATCACTCGTCAAGCGGTGATTCAGTATTTAGCCGGTACTTCTGCTGAGAGGGGCGAGACACATGAATGAATGGACCAGTGTGTTATGGGCTCGAAAAGATCAGCTCGGACACGCCTTACTTGAGCATATTCAAATTTCCTTCATTGCGTTATTTCTAGCGATTTTGATTGCCATTCCATTAGGGATTTATTTAACGAGAGTTCCTAAGATAGCAGAGTGGATCATTGGGGTGACGGCTGTCTTGCAGACAATTCCGTCTTTGGCGCTGCTTGGACTGCTGATTCCTCTCGTTGGGATTGGTCAAGTGCCCGCAATTATCGCTCTTGTCGTCTATGCTCTTCTTCCTATTTTAAGGAACACATATACAGGCATTCGTGAGGTCGATCCGTCGCTGCGAGAAGCGGCGCTCGCTATGGGAATGAATCACCGCAAACGCTTATTAAAAGTAGAACTCCCTCTTGCTATGCCGATGATCATGGCAGGTATCCGAACGGGGATGGTCCTGATTGTAGGGACAGCCACTCTTGCAGCTCTTATTGGGGCAGGTGGATTAGGGAGTCTGATTTTGCTTGGAATTGATCGAAATGATATGTCTTTGATCATCATTGGTGCTATTCCAGCTGCATTACTTGCGCTCTTATTTGATGTGGTCTTGCGGACACTTGAGAAAATCTCCTTTAAAAAAACCGTGATCTCTGTGACGGTCTTTGCTGTAATAGCAGGAGCAGTTGTCGCTGCCCCATTGCTGTTTCAACAAGAAAAGAAAGAGATCACCATTGGAGGGAAGCTGGGGTCAGAGCCTGAAATTTTGATCTCCATGTATAAGCTTTTAATTGAGCAGGATACAGATATCCAAGTCAATCTTAAGCCTGGTCTTGGTAAGACGTCCTTTGTTTTTCAAGCACTGCGGTCTGGTGATATTGACATCTATCCTGAATTTACAGGGACAGCGATTTCTGAATTTCTGAAAGAAACAGCGAAAAGCACGGATAAGGAAAAAGTGTATGAGCAAGCGCGCCAAGGTTTGGCGTCATCCTTTCAGCTTCAGCTTCTTCAGCCGATGGCTTATAACAATACATATGCTTTAGCCGTGCCTCAATCACTAGCGGATCAATATGATTTATCAAAGATTTCAGATCTGGGTCAAATCAAGAATCGTATACGTGCTGGCTTTACTTTAGAGTTTTCTGATCGTCAGGATGGATATTTAGGCATTCAAAAAGCTTATCAGTTTTCTTTTGACGATGTGGTCACGATGGAACCGAAACTTCGATATCGCGCCATTCAAAAAGGGAATATTCAGTTGGTCGATGCGTATTCGACAGACAGTGAATTGAGACAATACAAATTGAAGGTGCTTGATGATGATAAGCATGTTTTCCCGCCCTATCAAGGAGCGCCCTTGCTAAGACAGGAGACATTAAAAGAGTATCCTGAGATTGAGGCCTCTCTCAACAAGCTCGCTGGTCAAATCACAGATGATGAGATGAGAGAAATGAATTACGAAGTCAATGTGAAGGGGAAAGATGCATTCCAAGTAGCTGAAGCCTATTTAAAAAAGAAAAAATTGCTTCAATAATCAAGGGAAAGCAGGTCTGCTATATACAAAGCGGCCTGCTTTTGAAAAGAAAAAAACAAAAATCATTGACATCTATTTCAAAAAGGAATATCCTTAATTCGAGATAAATATATTTTTTGGTCATATATCTCGAATTCGAGATAATATAAAAGCGTCAGTCAAGACATAATGAGTAGGGACATGTTACGTCATGAAGAGGAGGTCATTAGAAGTGAAGAAAACAGCAGGAATTCACCATATCACAGCAATTGTTGGTCATCCTCAGGAGAACGTTGATTTTTATGCAAGTGTTTTAGGTCTGCGTCTCGTGAAAAAGACCGTCAATTTTGATGATCCAGGCACATACCATTTATATTTTGGAAATGAAGGAGGTTCTCCAGGTACCATTATTACGTTTTTCCCTTGGCCAGGTGCACAAAAGGGACAAATTGGAGCAGGTCAAGTAGGTGTGACAACATATGTCGTACCGACCGGTGCCTTCTCTTTTTGGAAGGAACGGCTTGAGCAGTTTGACGTTTCTTATGAAATGATTGAACGTTTTGGTGAGGCCTTTCTCTCATTTGAAGATCCGCACGGTTTATTGATAGAACTTGTAGAGCGTGAAGAAGGAAAACAGAATGACTGGACATTTAATGGGGTAACACCAGAAGTAGCGATTAAAGGATTTGGTGGAGCTGTTTTATTAACTTCACAGCCTGAGCAAACGATGCAGCTGCTAGAGCAAACGATGGGACTTGAAAAAGTCGGCACTGAAGGAGATTATGTGAGATTCCGTTCGTTTGGAGAAATCGGCAATGTCATTGATGTGAACAAGACACCTGTTGCACGAGGACGTATGGGCGTGGGTGTTGTACATCATATTGCGTGGAGAGCAACAGATGATCAGGATCAATTAGATTGGCAAAGACATGTGGCGCAAAGCGGATATCAAGTGACGCCTGTGCAAGATCGAAATTATTTCAATGCGATTTATTTTAGAGAGCTTGGCGGCATATTATTTGAGATTGCGACCGATCCTCCAGGGTTTGCACATGATGAATCTGTGGAAACGATGGGTGAAGCGTTGAAACTGCCACCGCAATATGAGGCGCAGCGTAGTCAAATTGAACAAATCGTGCTGCCGATTGAGGTAAGAGAAATCAAAGGGAAAGGAGATTCATGATGAAGCATCTTTTTCAAAAAGGAAAGAATGAACAAAAACCTGTCCTTCTCATGCTGCATGGAACTGGCGGGACAGAGCAAGACTTATTGCCGCTTGCAGAAGTGGTAGATCCTGAAGCATCTGTTCTTAGTGTGAGAGGAAATGTATCAGAAAACGGCATGCCGCGTTTTTTCAGGCGTTTGGCAGAGGGTGTTTTTGATGAGCAAGATTTAATTGAGCGTACAGAGGAATTATATACATTTATCGGGGAAGCAGCAGATAAGTATGGATTTGATCGTCACAATGTGGTAGCCATCGGCTATTCAAACGGGGCGAATATTGCTGGAAGTCTGTTATTCCATTACGGAGATGCGCTGAAAGGAGCGATCCTGCATCATCCTATGGTCCCAAGACGAGGGGTTTCATTACCTTCATTAGCGGGGAAACAAGTCTTTATAGCAGCTGGTGAAAATGACCCAATGTGTCGCCCTGAGGAATCTCAGGAACTAGAGCAACTGCTTCAGGAGGCGGGAGCATCCGTAACGCTTCATTGGGAAAATCGTGGACATCAGCTAACGAGAGAAGAAGTCGATGCTGCGGCATTGTGGTATCGTCGTCAATTTAAATAAGGTGGGGAATACAGGTGGGATTTTTACAGAAGCTATTTGGGCAAACCAAACAAAAGGAGATGGAACAAGTGGAAAACGTAAAACTAGCGATTATTTATTATAGTTCAACAGGTACAAACTATCAGATGGCAAAATGGGCTGAGGCTGGAGCGAAAGAAGCTGGTGCTGAAGTCAAAATTTTAAAGGTTCCTGAATTGGCACCAGAAGCAGTTGTTGCATCAAATCCAGCATGGAAAGCACATTTAGATGAAACAAAAGATGTCCCTGAGGTTCAGTTAAGTGACTTAGAGTGGGCAGATGCCATTATTTTCAGCATGCCGACACGTTTCGGTAACTTACCGGCTCAAATGAAGCAATTCTTAGACACAACAGGCGGTTTATGGTTCCAAGGGAAACTAGCAAACAAAGCAGTGAGTGCGATGACATCTGCACAAAACCCAAATGGCGGACAGGAGCAGACAGTTCTGAGCCTGTATACAACGATGTTCCACTGGGGAGCCATTATTGCCGCTCCTGGATACACGGATGATTCCCTATACGGCGCAGGGGGTAACCCTTACGGTGTGAGTGTGACTGTTGACCAAAATGGAAAGATCCAAGAGGATGCAGAAGCAGCCGCAAAACATCAGGCGAAACGTACAGTCAATGTAGCAGAATGGATCAAAAAAGGTCAAAACGCTTAATAGATGTATACAAAAAGAATGCAGCCACTCCGCTGCATTCTTTTTTCATTAATAAGGATCTGAAGGTGTGCTGTTGTTGATCGCATCGTTGACAGCCTGTGCCGCGCCTGTTGATCCAATGGGTCCGCTTGGCTCCTCTTGTTTGAAGGTTTTTAAGCCATCGGCCACACGTTTTCCGTAGTCAGGATCAGCTTTTGTGAAGTTTTCGATCATTTGGTCTTGGATGTCTTTTTGGCAGGTAGCTAAGGTGTTGACTAAGTTTTTAATCAGTTCCTCACGTTCCCAATCATTGAAGCGACGATAGGTTTCTCCGGCTTGTCCGAAATTGTTCGGGCGGTCAATGGCTTCCCGTTTGACTTCACCCTCTACAAAAGGCGTATGATCCTTTCCATCTTGCTGCGCTTCTTTTAATCCTCCGAGAATGGACGGTTCATAATTCACATGGGGGTTTTGTCCTTTTCCTTGATCCACATGATATTCCATTTGCCCATCTCGCTGATTGGTGGCAACATGCTTTTTCGGTGCATTGATCGGCAGCTGTAAATAATTTGGCCCGACACGATATCGCTGCGTATCAGAGTATGAGAAGGTACGTCCTTGCAGCAATTTATCATCTGAGAAATCTAATCCGTCTACAAGAACCCCCGTCCCAAAGGCAACCTGTTCCACTTCTGCAAAATAATTTTCTGGATTTTTGTTTAGCACCATTCGTCCGATCGGTTTCCATGGATAGTCATCCTTGTACCAGAGCTTTGTCGGATCGAGTGGATCAAAGTCTAGATGGGGGTGGGTGTCATCTTCCATGATTTGCGCGTATACTTCCCATTCAGGATGATCCCCTTGTTCAATGGCTTCATATAAATCCTGTGTGGCATGATTAAAGTTTTCCCCTTGAATGGCTTGGGCTTGTTCTTGTGTCAGGTTGCGAATTCCTTGCTTTGGTTCAAAGTGATATTTGACCAACACTGCTTTTCCTTCATGATTCACCCATTTATAGGCATGGACGCCAGAGCCTTGCATGTGCCGGTATGTGGCAGGAATGCCCCATGGCGAGAAGAGAAATGTCACCATATGTGTTGCTTCAGGTGATTGTGAAACGAAATCAAAAATGCGCTCACCATCCTGACGATTGGTGACAGGGTCAGGCTTAAAGGCATGAACCAAATCAGGGAATTTCAAAGCATCTCGAATAAAGAAAATTTTGAGGTTGTTCCCAACGAGATCCCAGTTGCCGTCTTCTGTATAAAATTTGATCGCAAATCCCCGCGGATCGCGTAAAGTTTCTGGTGAATGTCCGCCGTGAATAACAGAAGAGAATCGAACGAAGACAGGGGTCTTTTTTCCTTTCTCTTGAAATAATTTGGCTCTTGTATAAGTGGAAATGGGTTCGTCACCGAATGTACCGTAGGCTTCAAAGTATCCGTGTGCGCCGGCACCTCGTGCGTGAACGACACGTTCAGGGATGCGTTCACGATCAAAATGACTGATTTTCTCTAGGAAATCGTAGTTTTCAAGCGTAGTCGGCCCTCTATTCCCAACGGTTCTCATGTTTTGATTATCTGTTACCGGGTGACCTTGGCGATTCGTCAAGGTTTCTTCTGACTCTGAAGATGATGTAGGCTGTTGATCTTCTTTCAAGGTAGAATCCCTCCTTCAATATCTCCCTAACAATATGGTCATGTTGCTCCCTATTTCATACAAGGATTGATATAATGAGTGAAAACTTTTATGAGGAGCGGACCTAATGATTCGATTACACTGTCTTCACGCACATTCATCTAATATTTCTTACATTGACGACGCTTTTTATGATACAGGATTTGATCTCCATCACATCGTCGATTCATCCTTTATGGAACGAGCCAAACAAGATCCCGCATTTGATCTTGAGCAGCAGCAAACCTATGCTATCAACAGACTCATGCAAGAAGGAGAGGCTGATCTTGTTTTATTAACGTGTACACAATACATTGCGGCTTTGGGGGAGCAGCAGCACCTGTTCAAACAACCAATTGTTCCGATAGATGAGCCGTTATTTGAGCAGATTTGTGAGCGAGAGGGTCCGCTTCAGCTGGTGTTTTCAAACCCAGATACAGTAGAAGGAACGATGAAGCGACTGTCTTCATATGTAAAAGAGCGGGGAAAGCAGTTGAAGGCAGAAGTGGTTGTGCTAGAGGATGTCTTTCATCTTTGCTTGAACGGTGATATACAAGCCTACCATGAGCGAATTATGGAACAGTTAAGGCAATCTGTGAAGCAGCATGGAGATATATGTGTGATGCAGCTCTCGATGGTTCACGCTGCAAAGCAGGTGGAGCAGGAAACAGGAGTGTCCATCATTCATCCGCTTTCACCACTTAAACCATTTGTTTATCAAAAAATAACGGCTTTAAAAGAGTGAACCCGTCAGGTTCGCTCTTTTTGTATAGAAACGTAAATGGGATGACATGTTAAAAAAATAATGGAGCGCAAACTATTTTTAACAGGTGCGCGTCTATCCAATGTAAGAAATAACAGATGCGCATTTAAGATAAAGGAGCTCTTTGTAAAATGAAGAAACGAAAGATTGATGATCAATTTGCGGATTACGTAATGGAGCATAAACACAGTTTTTATCGATTGTCCTATAGCTATGTCAAAAACCCAGAAGATGCGATGGATGTCGTTCAAGAGGCGATTCATAAAGCACTCAAATCTGTTCACCGATTAGAGGATGCGACCAAGATGCATAGCTGGTTTTATAAAATCGTCGTAAACGCTGCCCTCGACTTTTTACGAAAGAAGAAGCGTGTGCAAGTGACAGACGATGACACGCTGGAATTTTTATCACAGGGTGAATCGGATGTCTATGAGGATCAAGACGTCAGACGGGCAATAGAAGATTTGCCGGAGATGTATCGGGTCATCATTATATTAAGATTCTTTGAGGATTTAAAGCTAGAGGACATTGCTCATATTCTTGGAGAAAATGAAAATACCATCAAAACAAGATTATATAAGGCGTTGCGGCTTTTAAAAGTAGAATTATCGCAGGAGGAAATATAAATGGATAAGCATTTGGAACAGTTAAAAGAGGAATATCTAGAAATCCCTATTCCCCCGGAATACGATGCTATGGTTGAACGGACATTAAAACGAAAAAACAAGCAACCTCATTTTCAGAAATGGACGATTGGACTTGTTGCTGCAGCTGCTTTATTTGTCACCACTGTAAATGTCAGTCCGCAGGCAGCAAGAGCGATTTCAGAAGTACCCGTCATTGGAGAGCTTGTGAAAGTCGTGACGTTCACAGAATTTAAAAAGAGTGATCAGGGAACAAATATTGATCTCAAAACACCACATGTTTCAGGGCTTGGGGACGGAAAATTACAAGACAGCCTGAATCAAAAATATTTAGCTGAAAACAAAAAGCTGTATCAAGATTTTGAAAAGGAAACAAAGGGTTATAAAAATGGTCATTTGAGTGTAGAGAGCGGATATGAAGTAAGAACAAATAATGATCAAATTCTTTCACTAGGTCGATACAAGGTGACGACTCAGGCTTCTGCGGCAGAGGAAATGACATATGATACGGTGGATAAGAAAAACCATGTACTCATTACATTACCAAGTCTATTTAAAGATGACCGTTATATTGATGTGATTAGTGAAAATATTAAAGAACAAATGAAGAAACAGATGAAAGAGGATTCAAATAAGATTTACTGGATGACGAAGCAAGATACGGTTGATCCGTTTAAGAAGATTCAGCCAGATCAAAGCTTCTATATCAATTCAAAAGGCAAACTGGTGATTTCCTTCAACGAATATGATGTGGCGCCTGGTTACATGGGTGTAGTTGAATTCACGATTCCAACAAGCGTGCTAAAGGATATTCTCGTCAGCGATATGTACATTCATTAAAAGAAGAAAAAAGACTGCTGAAGATGTCAGCAGTCTTTTTATGTTTATGAAGAAAGTGCGTCTGTTAGTGCAGGCACGACTTGTTTCTTTCTTGATACAACACCTTTTAGTAAAGCAGTGTTGTTTTCAAGTGTGACATTAAATGCTTTTTCTACTTTTGCTGCTTCAGCACCAAGGGCAAGCGCAAGAGAGTCATTTTCTAGAATGTCTGTGATCACTAAAACAAATAGATCAAGACCTTTCGCTGCGATGACTTCATTGATTTTTGCTTCGATGTCAGCTTGTCTTGCTGTTACTTCAGCGATATCAACTGTATTAACTTGTGCAATTTCGACTTTGCTGTTACCTAGTGCAAATTCTTTTGCATCCAGTGTGATTAATTCTTGAACTGTTTTTTGGCTTAGGTCAGCTCCTGCTTTCAGCATTTCTAAACCATATACTTCAGGGTTTACTCCTGCGATTTTTGCCAGTTCATGCGCAGCATCAACATCCTGCTGTGTGCATGTTGGGGATTTGAATAGCAAGGAATCAGAAATGATCGCAGACAAAAGCAAACCAGCGATTTCTTTTTCAATTGTGACTTGGTGCTCTTTGTACATTTTGTTTAAGATCGTTGCTGTGCAGCCAACTGGCTCAGCACGATAGTAAAGAGGTTCACTTGTTTCAAAGTTGGCAATACGGTGATGGTCAATGACCTCTGTCACTTGTACTTGATCAATATCGCTTACACTTTGTTGGAATTCGTTATGATCGACAAGAATGACTTGTTTTGTTTCGTTTGCAGCCGTTTCAATGAAACGAGGTGCTTCTTGTTTAAAGAAATCTAATGCGTATTGTGTTTCTCCATTGATTTCTCCAAGTCTGACAGCTTCTGCTTGAACGCCAATTTTGTTTTTCAGATCAGCGTAAGCGATAGCAGAGCAAATCGTGTCTGTGTCAGGGTTTTTGTGTCCGAATACGAGTGTTTTTCCCATGTGAATTCTCCTTCTTACTTTTATTGATGATGTTTCTATTCTAACAGCTTTTGACCTTGAATTCAGGGTTTATAGCTAAGAATAATCTAAAAAATTGTAACATGCTGTCTGAAAAGTTGCATGTACAAGACGATCTAAGTTGTTCCACGTGAAACGCTCTTGGAATAGCCTGCATTTTACTTGCGATTTACGGCTATGGTAAAATAAAGGTTGGGTCAAGATATGACGGAGCGTACATCGTACGTATACATAGAAGTACACATTGAGCAAGATATAGAAAAATGATTGGATTGAGGTGAAGGTGTGAAACAAACAAAAGCGTTAGTAGAAGGCGCTATCATGATCAGTATTTTTGCGGTCATGACGCTGTTTTATTTGTATGTGCCACTTTTAGCCATTATTTTCTTCATGGCTGCTCCGATTCCGATCATTCTCTATACAATCAGGCATGGCTTGAAAAAAGGAATTGCGGCTGGCGCTATTGGCATAGTGATCAGCTTTTTAATTGGGTCTATTAATGGGCTGTTAAGTGCGCCAATGCTGATTGCTGTTGGAGTAGGTATGGGTGTTTTCTACAGAAGGAGGCAGCCAGGTCAGGCTATTATTACGGGTGCGCTGATCTACTTATTCAGTTTTCTCATTTACTTTGTTGTCAGTGTCCAGCTGTTTCAAGTAGATATACTGGGTGTCGCCAAGGAATCAATTGACCAAATCATGCCGATGGTAGAGAGTACCTTAAAACAATCTGGCGCTACTGATCAGGACATAGCAAAACAACTCAAGCAGTTTAGAGAGATGCAGGATACGGCATTAAATTCTTTACCTGTAGCGCTTTTGATTTTTGTCACGCTCATGTCTTTCGTCAATCATTGGTTTATGCGGCCGTTGATCAAACGGTTTGTTCCAGACATGCCAGCTCTTAAGAAATTTAAGGATATGCGGCTGCCAAAAAGCATGGTATGGTATTATTTACTCACACTGCTTTTGATGCTGATTCAGCCGGAGAAAGGCAGCTTTTTATCGCTCGTGCAAACGAGTGCTTTTCAAATTTTATTTATACTGGTGCTTATTCAGGGCTTTTCTTTTATCTTCTATTATTGCCACGAAAAAAACATCTCAAAAGTGGTACCCATTTTTGCCGTCGTATTGACGATTCTCTTTCCGCCAATCGGTGTGATTGTGCGTATTATAGGGATTGCTGACATAGGCTTTGATTTAAGAGAAAAAGTAAAAACAAATAATTCACTCTGAATGTTGAGGAGTTGATATCAGTGCCAAGCTTCTATCGAAAACCTGTCATCAAGTATCCGATCTTCGCGTTAATTGTTCTTGCGGTGATCACAGTCCTCCTCAACCTTTATTTTAATTGGATCATAGGAGCGGTTGGTCTTTTAGTCCTTGCGGGTGTGCTCTACTTTTTAAAGTGGGCAGATACGCAGGTACAAAAAGAGATTGATTCATATATTTCAACATTATCCTATCGAGTCAAAAAGGTTGGAGAAGAAGCATTAATGGAGATGCCAATTGGTATTATGCTGTTTAATGACCAATATTATATCGAATGGACCAATCCATTTCTCGCTTCGTGCTTCCATGAAAGCACACTTGTCGGCAGATCCTTGTATGATACATTTGAATCCATTGTGCCTCTTATTAAACAAGAGGTTGAGACAGAAAATGTGACGCTGAATGACCGGAAATTCAAAGTCATTATTAAACGGTCAGAGCGCCTTTTATATTTCTTTGATGTCACGGAACAAGTGCAGATTGAAAGACAGTATGAAAATGAACGAACGGTGTTATCTTATATCTTTTTAGACAATTATGATGATGTGACGCAGGGGCTTGATGATCAGGTGCGTAGCGCGATAAATAGTGAAGTCACATCGCTGTTAAACAATTGGGCACAAGAATACGGCATTTTCTTAAAAAGAATTTCATCTGAACGATTTATGGCTGTATTAAACGAGAGCATCTTAGCAGAGCTTGAAGCGTCGAAGTTTTCCATTTTAGACGAGGTTCGTGAGAAAACAGGGGCACATAGCGCCACACTTACCCTTAGTATTGGAATCGGTGCGTCTGTTCCTTCTTTAAAAGAACTTGGCGCACTTGCGCAGTCGAGTCTTGACCTTGCCCTCGGACGAGGCGGGGATCAGGTAGCGATTAAACAGCCGAATGGGAAAGTGAAATTCTACGGTGGAAAAACCAATCCAATGGAAAAACGGACACGAGTACGCGCACGGGTCATTTCACATGCTTTAAAAGAAATTGTATCTGAAAGCGGTAATGTCATGATCATGGGGCATAAGTTCCCCGACATGGACTCTATCGGTGCCTCGATCGGGATTTTAAAGGTTGCTCAGGCGAATGGAAAAGAAGGTTACATCGTCATTGATGCCAACCAGATTGGGGATAGCGTTCAACGCTTAATTAGTGAAATTAAGAATTATGAAGAACTTTGGTCCCGTTTTATCACGCCTGAGGAAGCGATGGAGCTTGCAAAGGATGACACATTGCTTGTGGTCGTAGATACACATAAACCGTCGCTTGTGATGGAAGAACGACTGCTAAATAAGATCGAAAACGTCGTTGTCATTGACCACCATAGACGTGGTGAGGAATTTATCCGTGATCCTTTACTTGTCTATATGGAGCCGTATGCTTCATCTACAGCAGAACTTGTGACAGAGCTGTTAGAGTATCAGCCGAAGAAATTGCGGATTAACATGATTGAGGCCACAGCACTTCTTGCTGGGATTATCGTGGATACGAAGAGTTTCTCCCTCAGAACGGGGTCAAGAACGTTCGATGCAGCATCCTACCTTCGTGCAAAAGGGGCAGATCCTGTCCTTGTGCAAAAGTTTTTGAAAGAGACAGTCGATCATTACATCAAACGGGCAAAGCTCATTCAGCATACAGAGCTGTATCAAAATCAGGTAGCGATTGCTTCCTTGCCGTCTGACAGATCTGAGTATTATGATCAAATTACGATCGCACAGACGGCTGATTCTCTCTTGTCGATGAGTGAGGTTGAAGCATCATTTGCTGTCGCAAGGCGAGATGACGATACGGTCTGTATTAGTGCAAGATCGTTAGGGGATATCAACGTTCAAATTATTATGGAAGCATTAGATGGCGGCGGTCATTTGACTAACGCTGCGACCCAGATTTATGGTATAACCATTGAAGAAGCGGTAGAGAAGTTAAAAGCTGCCATAGACGAATATTTCGAAGGAGGGGTTCAAAGATGAAAGTCATCTTTCTAAAAGACGTAAAAGGCAAAGGGAAAAAAGGCGAAGTCAAAAATGTAGCTGACGGATACGCTCACAACTTTCTCATCAAACAAGGGTTAGCTGTTGAAGCAACTCCAACGAACCTAAGTGCATTGGAAGGGCAGAAAAACAAAGAGAAAAAGAATGCCATCCAAGAGCTTGAGCAAGCGAAACAATTAAAAGAAACACTTGAGGCGCTGACAGTGGAACTCACTGCTAAATCAGGTGAAGGCGGTCGTCTATTTGGATCGATCACAAGCAAACAGATCGCTGATAAATTGCAAAAAGAACATCAAATCAAACTCGATAAGCGTAAAATCGAGTTGAATGATGCCATCCGTGCGTTAGGATACACAAATGTACCGGTGAAGCTTCACCCAGAAGTACAAGCAACATTAAAGGTGCACGTCACAGAACAAGCATAAACAGAAAAGAACCCGTCTCCTCGTGAGACGGGTTCTTAGCGTGTAGACAAACCCTAGCATTCGGTGTCAGTCCTGCGCGCTGGTGCTCACGAATGTCAAATTCGCTCCGCGCCAGTACTCGCCCTTCCTAGACTGCAAAGGTTTTCTATCACGCTGAAAAGAAGACAAAGGGCTAAAATAAAGTTCATTTTACCCCTTTGTTTATGACGGATCTGAAATATAGACGCTTCGTCCAGCACGCATACCGGATATAAACATGAAAAATAGGACGATGATAAAGATGATAATGGCTGGTGTCCATGTATGTGTCACATCAAAAAGGATACCGATCATGAATGGACCAACAGCGGCTAATAAATAACCGAGTGACTGCGCCATTCCAGAGAGGGCAGCTGCTTGTTCCATATTGGTTGTTCTTAATCCGATAAATGTGAGGGCAAGACTGATACTGGCCCCTTGTCCGACGCCGATGAATAGCACAGAGATGACAAGAATAGGCGTCGACCCTCCGAGAAGGAGTCCAATCATGCCGAGTAAATACACAAGGACAAGGCCGACGACAAGCGGTCTTTGCGTTTTTAATTTTTCTGCAAAGACGGGCGTTAAGAAGGTGGATGGCAGACCAGTGAACTGCATAATAGAGAGCATCCATCCCGCTGTCGCCAGGTTCATGCCATGTGATGTCAAAATATCAGGAAACCATGCGATACTGCTGTAGAAAAGGAATGATTGCAAGCCCATAAAAAAGGTCACCTGCCATGCGACACGTGAACGCCATATTGGCTGCTCTTTGAGCGAAATGCTTTTGACAGCAGCTGTGTTCTGATGAAGAAGCTGCGGCGCCCACACCATCATCGCAAGAAGGGCAAGTCCGGCCCAGACAAGGAATGATGTATTCCAGCCCCCAGGCATCGCATGACTGAGCGGAACGCTGACACCAGATGCAAGTGCAGCAAAAACGGACATCGATGTCGTATACACGCTTGTCATTAATCCAGCATGTGCAGGGAATTTATGTTTCACAAGTCCAGGTAAAAGCACATTACAAATCGCAATCCCGACGCCAACTAGCGCCGTTCCCATCATTAAAAAGGTGATGCTGCCAAATGAACGAATGACAATCCCAAAGAGCAGGACAGCAAGCCCAAGCCAAAGTGTTCGTTCATTCCCAAGACGTTTTCCGATTTTAGGTGCAATGGGAGATAGCAATGCGAATGAGAGCAGTGGTAATGTCGTGAGGAAACCAGCAAGTCCATTTGATAGCTGTAAATCAGAACGAATGGCACCGATCACAGGACCAACAGACGTAATGGCTGGCCTCAGGTTAAAGGCAATGAGTAAAATCCCAGCAATCAGCAAAATGGTTTGACCTGTACTGCGAGGATGAAATGTTGATTTTTCTAGTTGTTGTTCCATGAATGTAAACTCCTTTATTTCTTTAAGAACGATCTTTCTTCTGTTCAAGCTCCGCTAATTTAGCTAATAAGATGTGCTGCGGCATATGCATGATTTGCTCTAACGGTACATTGAGTGATGCAGCAAGCTTTTGTGCGGTATCGGCTGAGATTTGTAAAGGTCTCATGCGCAAATCCCTCCTCTTTCAATCTATACGTTCCAATATACCATATCAACTTTGTACCTTGCTGATAAAAAATTAAGGTTTTCTTTTATAAAACCACTTGATGGCCGATAAGAAATTTTTTTGAAATTGTTTCAGATGGTGGCCCTCTCCTTGTTCAATGTGAAAGTGAAGCTTTCGTTCCTGCATGCCTTTCTGTAATAAAAGATCATGGAGTTGTTTGTTGAATAAAGGCATGTGCTGTTGGACAGATGTTTTGCCTTTCCCTTCTTCACTGCCTACAGACAAATAGACAAGGTGGTCCACAGACTGAATGCTTTGTTGTTTAGCAAACGGTAGAAAATCTGGATACCAAAATGACCCGGAGAGGGATGCGATACGTTGAAAAAGGGTAGGTTGCATCAATAGGGTATAAATAACAAATAGTCCACCTAATGAAGCACCTACATGGCTATGTTCATGACCGGTCTGTTTGACTGGGTATTCTCTTTTGATATATGGAAGCAAGTCATTTGCTAAAAATGACACATATGTCTGTGCCTCACCTTTAAAGTCAGGGAATCCAGAATGCAGTGCTGATGCCTTCCAGGGTGTATATTCGTCAAGTCGATTGAAGGGGTGTATACCGACGATGATGATTGGCGAGATGGTTTTGGCTTCAATCATGCTTTCGATCTCTAGCAGGTGGGTTCTAAATAAAGAAGAGCCATCTTGTACAAAGACAGCTGGAACATCAATAGAGGTGTCCGGTGGAAGGTAAATATCAAGCTGCCGCCCGTTCAATTCGTTATATAGAAACGTTCCGTTCATGTGTATTCTCTCCTTCAAGTTTTCAAGCTCCGCTGAAAAGAAGAACAAAGGGCTAAAATGTTTAGCCCTTTGTCAAGATGCGCATCTTTTTAGTTGGTTTGATCTAGCCATTTGACAGCCTGATCAAGGAAGGTAGTTTTGCTTAGTGCTGTTCCTCCCTGAAGCATAGGATCAACGACATTTTCATTGATGTGTCCATTTTTCACAGCTTTTAGGCTGTTCCAAATTTTATTTCCCTCTAAGTCCTTCAATGCATTTGGATTCGATGAGTTTTCCTCTTGGGAGAACTGAACAAAGATATAATCAGGATTGAGTTCACCTAGGCGTTCCAATGAAATCATTGCTTGTGCTTTGGCTTTTTTGATATCACTTGGTGTTGTAAATCCTAAGTCCCCATATAAAGTAGAGTTGAAGTATACGTCTTCAGGGTACACGTACAGGTCGCCCTGTCTAATGCGTAAAATGACAGCTGTTTTGTTGTTGCTTTTGTCTTTCAGGGTTTCTTTCGCTTGTTTGAGATCTTTCTGATAATCAGAAATGATGCTTTTCGCTTCTTCACTTTTTCCAGTCAGTTCACCGAGTAATAAAAGGTTGCTTTCCCAGTCGGAAGAGACATGTGATACTGGGATCGTCGTTTGAACTTTATCTAGTTTTTTAATTGTTGCAGGCGGGAACTTGGTTGATCCGAGTATCACGTCTGGTTTTAGTTTTAAGATTTTTTCTAGGTTCGGTTCTGTTTTTTCCCCAATGCCTTCTGTTTTTGCTGTAATGTCTTTAAATAATTCAGGGAAAGTGCCGCCGACAGTAGAAGCACCAATAGGCTCGATACCAAGTAGTTTTGCATCTTCCATCGATTCTAGGCTTCCAGCAATGACGACTCTTTTCACTGGTGTTTTGAGTTTGTACGTTTGATCTAAATATTTGATGTTTGTTTCTGCTGCTTCAGCTGACTTGCTTTTGGTTGTGTTTGAAGCCGGTTTATTTTCTGCAGCACCACAGGCTGCTGCGGTGATCGTCATGATACAAAGGATAAGCAATGCGAACCATTTTTTCATTTATTTTCTCCTTTAACTGATAATTGTTCTCAATTAAAGATTGTAGTAGTCATTCGTCCTTTTATCCATAGACAATGATCTGTCTAGTGATGGACTTTTTACGGAAAAAAAGATAAAAGGTCCTGAATGACTCGTTGATGACTGGCTGCTGTGTATTCACGCCAAGGGTCAGAAGCGAGTGGATAGACGGCTTGTTGCGTCACAGCCTTGAGATTTTGCCAAGCCTCCTGTTGCTTTAACTTTTGATAAAAAGCAATGGTTTTTGGTTCTTTATGCAACAAGAGGAAGATGGCATCGGGGTCTAACTGCTGTATAGAGTGAATGCTGATTTTTTTTTCGATGAGCTGTCCATCATTCTGAAAAGCTGGTAGAAGGCCAATGTCATGAAAAATTACTTCTGCCATAGTACGATTGACAGATAAGTAGAGCTGATCTTGAAAGATACGAAGAGGCAGGACGGTTCTTGGTGGATGATCAATAAGGCATGCCTTTTTCGCTTGAATGACGAGTTCTTCGTAATGAAGGAGCCATTCTTCTGCTTCCCTCGTTTCGTTTAAGAACAGAGCTGTTTGTCTGAATTGAGCGCGCCAATCCAATTGTGTGAATGGAACAAAGTGAACAGGACAGATGGTTTTCAACACTTGTTTTTCTTCCTCTGTCACATGATCATTGGCAATGATCAGCTCAGGTTGTGCTTCCTTCAATTGCTGTAAATTGGCTTCAGCGTGCTCGTAGATACGATGTGCACTCAGATGAATCGGAATTTCTTCTGCATAATGCTCAAAATCATGTGCTGTCCATTTAGGGTGAAGAGGGGCAGCATATGGGATGATATGAATAGGTGTGAGCTGTCCGAGTATGGAATGACCATAGGCAGCCATTTTCCGTTGACGGCTGTTCATATAAGCAGAAGGAGTGATACCCGTTTTTTTCTTAAAGATACGGCTAAAGTAATAGGGGTCTTGATAGCCGATGTCCTGTGCAATGTCTTTGAGCTTTGCATGACCTTTCGCCATGAACTGTTTGGCTCTAGCCAGTCTTTTCTTGGTGATATAATCAGTGACACTCACATCAAAATGCTTTTTAAATAGCTCGCTGTAATGATTGGCGCTGATACCAGCCATATGAGATAGACTTGTAAGGCTGAGAGGTTCTTCGGAATGTTGATCGATATATTGTTTTGTTTTGAAAAGGGCGTGTGTTGTGTCACAAATGTCTTCTTTATGCAGTGTGAAAAGCTGCAGGATGAGCTGTTGAAAAAGGGTTTGGCTTCTAAAAAAGCTAATGGATTCAGGTTTTTGCCATTTTGCTGTCATGTCGGACAGTAAAGAATGAATGTGTTCAATCGAGCTAATATCGATAAATTGCCATACATTCAGTAAAGATCGGGCTTGTTCAGTTGATACTTCTTCTATGCTTTGACCTTGTGGCGTGTACATCTGAAAGCGAAACAGATAGAGCTCGTGTTTTTGATGTGGCTCTGTTTTCAACATAAATGTTTCCCCAGGCATCATCGTATAGAGAGTCAGATTTTTCAATCGCCATCTTTGATCATTCAATGTAAGTAAACCGCTGCCGCTTATGTTAAAGAGGAGGCAGAAAGTATCTGAAAACTGCTGCTCCGTATGTGGAAGATCTGCATTATTTATTTTTTCAGTATATGTTAATCGATAAATGCATTGTTCAGCATTTACCTTTGTACATAATTGATGATTGTTTCCCATAAAACCACCTGATCTCTTATTAATTGATAAATATTCTCAATTGAATTGTATCAGAAAGAGCTGGAAAATGGTGTGTTTATTCTGTCAAAAAAGCACCCTGATGGAGATCAGGGTGCGTAGGGTGTAGAGAAATACTTGCATTCGTTGTCCGTCCTGCGCATGTGATAAGGGCAATCTTTTGAGATAGATCACTATGTTTCGTGTGTTCACTAGCTTTTTTCCATGTCTGTGGTTGTTAAAGGATCATCATGATAGAGTGCAAAACGAAAAGCATAATTCATCAGCACCGGCAAAACGGACGTATGTCCTTCTTCAGGGAACTCGTGATAGGCAGTATGCAAGCCGTATGACGATAAAGGCAACATACGATTTGCTAGTGAATTGGCATGATCATTCATTTGACATGGATGATGTTTTTCTAACTCACCTACACCTACAAGCAGCCTGACATCCATAGGCACCTGACGTATATAGTTGGTGAATTGGTGTTCTTTTTCTAGAAATAATTTTTTGTTCCAGTGGATAGAAGGGCTCCCTGCAATATATGTCTGATAAGCATCAGGGTGCTCAAATAGTGTGTGTAATACAAAAAGACCACCAAGAGAATGCCCAAACAGTGTTTGACGACTTTGGTTGATCGGAAAGCGTTGTTCGATATAGGGCTTTACCGTCATTTCTAAAAAAGAAAAGAAAGTAGAAGCGCCGCCATATGTATGGTTGGAGAAGTCCTTTCTTTTCCTCCCAATGGAAGCATCAGGGGCGGTAAGAGTGAGATCATAATGCCTAAGCGGATGATAGGATTCTTCTGTTTGATAGCCAATTCCAACAATGATTGCAGGTATGATTCCTGTTTTTTCAGGTCTTCTTGACTGTAAACGAATGGCTTCGACCATTGTGCCAAAAAGCGAATTTCCATCAAGTACGTACATGACTGGAAAACCAGCCGCTGGAGGAGTAGCATTCGGTTTAAATATAAAAAGTCTGTATGGGTGTGCTGTGATATCCAGTTGCTCCGTCCCAGGTATAAAAAAGGGGCGGCTTTCTCCGAAAAGTGAATTCTCAGTACCCATTCCTTCAGGGTGTTTCAACATATATAAAAATTCCCTTCCTCAAAATGATCCTCATATGGTGATAAAAGCAGACTTGTGAATATTGGTTGGATGAGAGTATTACTTGAAAACTTCAAATGAAAATGATTCTCAATTATCATGTGAGCAAACCAAATAATAATAGTTATTAATTATAAAGTCAAATGTTCATAAAGTTATGTAAATGTTAATTTCGCCCAATTCATTGATGCGGCCTGCTCTGCTTCTATATTTTGCGTCGGCAGCCGGTCATCGAGAAGTTCCGCCATACCAAGCACCGTCCTTTCATACAAAAATACACTACTCTTCTTTTTAACATTTTCATTCATAACAAAATGAAATGGTCAGTCGGGGTTCTGCTAGAGAGCGTGTTGAAAGAGGAGGGGCTGTTTTAAAAGTGGCGAAATAACATATAACATCAAAAATGAGGCAATAAAAAAAGTAAGGGATGTGCCCTTACTTTTTGATCAATTGGTGTACATATCTGTTAACATCATTCACTTAAAATCCATCTGTGACATCATATTCGTAACGGATATCGGCTTTGACATTGCTCATAGTAGATCTCGCGGTAGCTTTTGCGTTGTACTTAAAGCTCCATTTTTGAGCGACTCTTAATTGATCATCCAGAGATATACGATAAGAACCACTTGTTGCAGAGGAGAAAAGTGATTGATACCAAATGTTACTATCACTAGCCATTAGTTTGTGTGTGACATTCCCTTGGTTGGGTGTTTGAGTGCTAGTTGTCGTAATCGATTTGACAATTGCACTTTTAGGAATAGAAGAATTGTTCGTTAAATCCATTGTAATGACAGAAGAATCAACCCCTAAAAAATTTAAAGAAGAATTCCCCAAGTTTGTAGCCGTCCCCGTAAAATTGAATGTCCCATTTCCAGATTTGATACGATCTTGAATGGAAACAGAAAAATACATGTCTCCGGTATATGTACCACGGGTTACTTTCACAAAATAAGTTTCTGAAGTTGAAGTCACGTCACCAGTATTTGCAAAAATAAAGGGTGTTACTGAGTCAGGATTAATTACTTCTGTTTTCGCATCAGAATATTTTGAGTTATAAACCTCGATTTTCATCCCAGTATATTGCTTATTATACGAACTTCTGACATAAACTCTTTCACCTTTATTGATCGTAAACTGATAATACGCTTCATTTTCACCTTCAGGTAAGATTGTCGTGTCTGAACGACTATTTTTCCAATATCCCATTGAACTTGCAGTGTTAGGACTGTTATTCCCGGTAATTGCTGCTTCCGCTGACTTAGGTGCAAAAAAACTAGTAACAAGCGCCAATAATAATGCTGGTAATAATAAACGTTTAAAGATAGTATTTGTCATATATTAACCCTCCTTGTAATAATTACTATATCGACATTAAACTAACAAATTTTAACTGAATTGCCGATATATTTAATAATCACTATTTTCTTAAAAAAGGAGAATCAAAATGAATATTAATACGTCATATACAGCCAGTTCTTCGAACAATCTGAACCAAATAGATTCTAAAGGTCAATCAGCTATTAAAAGTACAAATGAAGTGATGACCGAATCTGATAGACGGATGAAAATATTAGATGAAAAATACGAAAAAATAAATGAACAAAACAAACGATTCAAAGATCCTCATGGTCATATATTTGATAAGTATCGAAATCCATACTCTCCTTATTTCAGAAGTGACCTAACCAAACCAGAAAGAGATGCTGCTTACTCTATGGAAATTGGTTGGGCTAACCATGGGAGAGGAGGGTATTATAATTTTAATGATGCCGCCTTCCGTAATGAAAATCGGTACGATCCTACCCAAGAAAGTGTAGAAAAGAAACTATTAAATCGTCAGAAGGTGAACGAACAACTGCAAGCTTTGTTTTCTACCAATGGTTTGAATATTCCTAAAAACGCCAATTTAACTTTTACCATTGACCCAAATCATTTTAAATTAGTGGTGAGTGGAACAACTGACGAGTCGCTGGTCAAACAAATAGAAGACATACTGAATACAAGTAACAATACAAGAGAACTATTTTTCCATATTATGAAAAGTAGAAATGATGATTCGACTCAATTCACGCCGGATTCACTTGCAAAGTTCCACCTTGTCAATCAAATCAAAACGGTGACAGGCTACAATTTAAAAGATTTAAGCATTGTAAACGGTCAATTTGTAACGGATACCGGAGCGAATATTTTCGATATCTACAAAGAAGAACTTCTGAAAAATCCATACACAGCAGAAAATGCCCGCATTGCTGCATCACATTATGGTGCACAGCTCTTTGACTTAGCCAAAAATGGATTTGATTCTATTCCCGATTTGGTATTATCTATTGGGTATGAAAACGGGTCATTATATGACATTGGACAAAAGGTGAATTATGGAGTATCAAAGTGAAGATCAATACATCAAACGCAGCAACTGTTCTAAACAATCAGAACTTTACCGACTTCAATAGCCAATCAGCTATTAAAAGTACAAACGAAGTGATGACCGAATCTGATAGACGAATGAAAATATTAGATGAAAAATACGAAAAAATAAATGAACAAAATAAACGATTCAAAGATCCCCAGAGCCATATATATGATAAGTATCGAAATCCATACTCTTCTTATTTCAGAAGTGATCTAACTAAAGTGGAGAGAGAAGCTGCTTATACGATGGAAATGAGTTGGGCAAGGAATAATAAAGGTGGACAATATGACTTCAATGATGCTATTTTCCGTAATGAAAAACGGTACGATCCTACCCAGGAAAGTGTAGAAAAGAAACTATTAAATCGCCAAAAGGTGAACGAACAACTGCAAGCTTTGTTTTCTACCAATGGTTTGAACATTCCTAAAAACGCCAATTTAACTTTTACCATTGACCCAAATCATTTCAAATTAGTGGTGAGTGGATCAACAGACGAAACCCTAGCCAAACAAATAGAAGATATACTGAATACAAGCAACAATACAAGAGAACTATTTTTTCATATTATGAAAAGTAGAAATGATGATTCGACTCAATTCACGCCGGATTCACTTGCAAAGTTCCACCTTGTCAATCAAATCAAAACGGTAACAGGTTACAACTTAAAAGATTTAAGTATTGTAAACGGTCAATTTGTAACGGATACCGGAGCGAATATTTTTGATATCTACAAAGAAGAACTTCTGAAAAACCCATACACAGCAGAAAATGCCCGTATTGCTGCATCACATTATGGTGCACAACTCTTTGACTTAGCCAAAAACGGATATGATTCTATTCCCGATTTGGTGTTATCTATTGGGTATGAAAACGGGTCTTTATATGACATTGGACAAAAGGTGAATTACGGAGTTAAGAAAACGATAGATTAAAAAACGCACCTGATATTTTCAATATTTGATCATGTGCGTGTTCATGCCATGTTGGAGTATCGATCACATGTGTGAACAACAGCTACAAATTCCATTAGCGAGACAAAGGACTCTATAACAATTTATGTTACAGAGTCTTTTCTATTTGAAGGGTGTGTTTCGCTGTTCAACGAAACATCCACATGGTAATTTTGACTATAGTTGATGTTTTTCACTTTTTTATTGATGAAAATGTTAAAATGATGAGTAGCGTATTTTTTTATGAAAGGACGGTGCTTGGCATGACGGAACTTCTCGATGACCGGCTGCCGCCGCAAAATATAGAAGCCGAGCAGGCCGTATTAGGTGCTGTTTTTTTAGAACCATCTGCGCTAACGCTCGCTTCTGAAGTATTAATTCCAGAGGATTTCTATAGAATGTCGCATCAAAAGATTTACAATGCGATGCTTGTACTTGGTGATAGAGGGGAACCGGTTGACCTTGTCACGGTGACATCAGAACTTGCCAATACAGACTTACTAGAAGAGGTAGGCGGGATTTCGTATTTAACCGATATTGCGAACTCTGTCCCAACTGCCGCAAACATTGAATATTATGCAAAAATCGTGGAAGAAAAATCTATTTTAAGACGTCTGATCCGTACAGCGACAACCATTGCACAGGATGGATATACGCGTGAGGATGAAGTAGAAGATCTATTGAGTGATGCTGAAAAAACCATTATGGAAGTGGCTCAGCGTAAAAACTCAGGAGCTTTCCAAAACATTAAAGACGTTCTTGTTCAGACATATGATAATATTGAACAGCTTCATAATCGAAAAGGTGATATCACTGGGATTCCAACGGGTTTCTCAGAGCTTGACCGGATGACAGCTGGCTTCCAGCGAAATGACTTGATTATTGTAGCGGCTCGTCCGTCCGTAGGGAAAACAGCCTTCGCGTTAAATATTGCACAAAACGTTGCGACCAAGACAGATGAAAGTGTCGCCATCTTTAGTTTAGAGATGGGCGCTGAGCAGCTGGTCATGCGTATGCTTTGTGCCGAGGGAAATATCAATGCGCAAAACCTAAGAACCGGTAATCTCACAGAAGAGGACTGGGGTAAGCTGACAATGGCGATGGGTTCGCTATCAAACAGTGGGATTTTCATTGATGATACACCTGGTATTAGAGTCAGTGAGATTCGCTCGAAATGCCGCCGTTTGAAGCAAGAAAACGGGCTTGGCATGATCCTGATTGACTACTTACAGCTCATCCAAGGGAGTGGACGATCAAGCGATAACCGTCAGCAAGAGGTATCTGAAATTTCTAGGGCTTTAAAGTCACTAGCAAGAGAACTTGAAGTGCCGGTCATTGCCTTATCACAGCTTTCTCGTGGGGTAGAGCAGCGTCAGGACAAACGTCCGATGATGTCTGATATTCGTGAATCAGGAAGTATTGAGCAGGATGCCGATATTGTGGCGTTCCTTTATCGTGATGATTACTATGACAAAGAATCAGAGAATAAGAACATTATTGAAATTATTATTGCGAAACAGCGTAACGGTCCAGTTGGAACGGTATCACTGGCTTTCGTGAAAGAATATAACAAATTCGTCAACTTAGAAAGAAGATTTGACGATGCGGGTGTTCCGCCCGGTGCTTAAAGCCCAGCTCAAGAAGCTGGGCTTTTTTTGATCCATCTACATCGAAAGAATGACTGAAAAACATTCGAAATGAGGAGGAGTGGGAGAAAAAGAGAGCGTATACTAAAGGGAGAGAAAAGGAGTGATGACTGATGAAGTTTCAACAATTCGAAGCCGCTCAATTACGCATCGCACGTCCGACCGTCAACATGAAAGAGGTTGTTTCTTTTTATGAAGAAGGTTTAGGGCTGAAACGAATTGGCTCATTTGATCAGCATGAAGGGTATGATGGGGTCATGCTTGGGCTTCCTCACCAGCATGTTCATCTGGAAATCACCAAACATGAAGAAGACGAAAGCTTGCCTGTTCCCCACCCAGAGCAGCTGCTTGTATTCTATATTCCGGATGAAGAAGAATTTCAGCAGATGAAAAAGAGACTGATCGCATTTGGCGGACGGCATGTCACCTCTACGAACCCGTACTGGGATCGAGGAGGCGTGACGATTGAAGATCCAGATGGATATCGAGTGGTGCTCATGAATACAGAAGGAATTACACCTGATTAAGAAAGACTCCCATCTTGTGAGAGTCTCAGATTGTTAGGAACGAGGCGTGACACGGAGCTTCAGTTCTTTTAGTCCATACATACCGCTGCTTGTCATTGGGACGTAAGAGAGAAGCTCTAGTGATTCATATCGTGACTGTATGGCTTTGATGGCAGTGTATGCTTCCAGGCGAGCAAGTGGTGCGCCTAGGCAGAAATGAATGCCGTGGCCAAAGCCAATATGGGGATTAGGGTGCCGGTGTATATCGTACTCATGTGCGTTTGGAAATTGACGCTCATCCCGGTTCGCAGAAGCAAGAAAGACAATCACACTGTCTCCCTTTTTCAAGACTTTTCCTCCAAGTTCGGTGTCTTCTGTGACATACCGGACAATGGTAGGCGCAGGGGCACGGAAACGGACAGCCTCCTCCACAGCACGAGGAATGAGGTCAGGTGATTGAGCGAGCGCTTCATACGACCCCGGATTTTCTAACAAACTAAAGATCATATTGGAGATCAGGTTGGTGGTCGTTTCGTTGCCTGCTAACAGGAGAAGATTGCAGAAAGGAATTAATTCGTCTGCGGACAGCTTATCTCCATCTTCCTCCGCTTGGATTAAAAGCGAAATCAAATCCTCACTAAGGTTCTGCCGCTTCTCTTCAATGATGTCAGCAAAAAACGCCATCATGTCCGCTTCGCTTTGATCCCGTGTTTTTTGCCATTCAACGACATCTTTTTCATGTTCACTTTTAGGCATGCTGACGAGAATATCGGACCATTCTTTAAAGGATTGTTTATGTTCTGTTGGCACACCTAAAAGCTCTGCAATGACTATGACAGGAAGCGGATAGGAGATGTCTTGAACAAGATCAATCTCTTCCTTACCTTCTATTTGTGCAATGAGATCATCCATTAACTCTTGAATGCGTGGTTCCCACAATTTCATCACCCGGGGTGTAAAGGCTTTGCTCACAATGGAACGGATTCGTGTATGTTTTGGCGGGTCCATCATGACCATTGTTTTCATCAGTGAATGTTTCCGGTGGTCTTGAGGAGGTTGACTAGAAAAGGTATCTTTATCGATGGTGACGCGCTTTGCTTCTTCATAGGTGAAGACACTCCATGTTTGGCTGTGTTCATCAAAATGAACAGGAGATTCTTGACGCATTTTGGCGTACCAATCAAATGGGTGATACGGGTCCTGCTTATTTTTCCCTCTTAATAACGCTTTTTGAACGGCACTAGGTGTTGTTGTTTCCATGATCATCACTCCTTATGGGTTGTCAGATGATTCCTTTTTTTCACTGTGTTAGATTTAAAGGTAATTCATCAGGAGAAAGGATTCAACCAACAGAAAGGCGAAATCTGTTGAAGAAAATGGGAAGGGGAGAGCGGCTTGTGGCGGACTGCTACAGAGGGGATAAGCGCGCAACTGAATCAAAGCAACAATTAAGAAAAGCGTTATTTCAGTTATTAAAGGAGAAGGAATGGGGGAAGATTTCTGTACAAGATTTGACGAACAAGGCAGGAATCCATCGCACCACCTTCTATCAGCATTATGAGGATAAGTTTGACTTAGCTCAGCAGGTCATGGATGAGATGTTTGATGTCATGAAAACCGCTATTTTTGCTCCTGTACATGAAAGTGAGTGGAAGAGCGATCATGCAGCATATGTGTATATTTATCGCTTTTATCAGCATTTGCAGGAACATGAAGAGGAGTATCAGATTCTCTTGAAAAGGGGAAGAGAGCTTAATATTCATCAGACGGCCAGTGCTTTTTTTGAAGAAAGTTTTACTTTGGGGCTAGAAGAAGTCACAGGTTCAACACCTGATCCACAACACGTTCCTCTCGAGATGCAGAAGCAATTTGTCATTTCTGCTTATGTTGGAACAGCTGAGTGGTGGCTGAGAAAAGGTAGACCATACTCACCCGACTTTATGGCAAGTTCGATGATTCAATTGATTGAAAATCACTGAACAAACGGAAATGAGAAAAACAGTAATTTTGATCGAAATCTCCTTGTTTAAGCGTAGAATGAGCAATTAAAGCGCTTTTCCTCACATGTAAAACGAACAAAATTTGATTTCAAGATATTAATGTTCGGATTTCACGTTGACTTTTTCATTGTCCATTGATAAAATAAATGTGTTTGAAAGAGATAACGTTTTGAAAGGTTAACGGAGGTGCACGATATGTCTTCAGTAGTCGTAGTAGGTACGCAGTGGGGTGACGAAGGGAAAGGGAAAATTACCGATTTCCTTTCAGAAAATGCAGAGGTGATTGCCCGTTATCAAGGGGGAAACAATGCAGGTCACACAATCAAATTTGATGGAGTGACTTACAAGCTACACCTCATTCCGTCCGGTATTTTTTACAAAGAGAAAACTTGTGTCATCGGTAATGGAATGGTGGTTGATCCTAAAGCGTTGGTCACTGAGCTTGCGTATCTTCACGAACGGAATGTGAGTACAGATAACCTCAGAATCAGCAATAGAGCCCATGTCATTCTGCCTTATCACTTAAAATTGGACGAGGTAGAAGAAGAGCGGAAAGGGGCTAACAAGATCGGTACGACGAAAAAAGGAATCGGACCAGCTTATATGGACAAAGCTGCCCGCGTCGGAATCCGTATCGCAGATTTATTAGATCGTGAAGTATTTGAAGAGAAGCTTGCCCGTAATCTAGAAGAGAAAAATCGTCTTTTAGAGAAAATGTACGACACAGAAGGCTTCAAAATTGAAGATATTTTAGATGAGTATTATGAATATGGTCAGCAAGTGAAAAAATATGTCGTGGACACATCTGTTGTATTGAACGATGCTCTAGATGAAGGCCGCCGTGTTCTTTTTGAAGGGGCACAAGGCGTTATGCTTGATATCGATCAAGGGACATATCCGTTCGTGACGTCATCTAACCCAGTGGCTGGAGGCGTGACGATTGGTTCTGGTGTAGGTCCTACGAAAATTCAACATGTGGTCGGCGTATCAAAAGCTTACACAACTCGTGTAGGTGATGGCCCATTCCCGACAGAACTCCATGATGAAATTGGCGATCAAATCCGTGAAGTTGGCCGTGAATACGGTACGACAACTGGCCGCCCGCGCCGTGTTGGTTGGTTTGACAGTGTTGTTGTCCGTCATGCGCGCCGTGTGAGCGGAATTACAGATTTATCTCTTAACTCCATTGATGTACTGACAGGGATTGAGAAATTGAAAATCTGTGTTGCTTATAAATTGAACGGAGAAATCACTGAAGAATTCCCAGCAAGTCTAAATGAATTAGCGAAATGTGAACCTGTCTACGAAGAAATGCCAGGATGGACAGAGGATATTACAGGCGTGAAGAATTTAAGTGAACTGCCTGCAAATGCCCGTCATTACTTAGAGCGCATTTCACAATTAACAGGTATTCCACTTTCTATTTTCTCAGTCGGACCAGACCGTTCCCAAACGAACGTTGTCCGCAGCGTGTACCGTCCATCATTATAGACTGATCAGACACCAGTAAAATCACACATTTTACTGGTGTCTTTTTTGTTTAAATATTCCTTAATTTCTACGGAACGCTCTTCCTGTCATTACCAAAATATGATAACTGTATAAAAGGGAAGGAGCGTTCTAGTGAAAGAAAGAATACGATTATTAGATATTTTACGAGGTTTTGCGATATTAGGTACATTGGGTACAAACGTCTGGTTTTTTGCATACGCAGGGGATACCTTTGCGACAGATCAGATTGCGGATGAATATGAAAATGGTAGTTTTCTTGAAAGTCTTGTCTCTATGTTCGTTTATGGCAAAATGCTATCGCTGCTCACAATCATGTTTGGCGTAGGGCTAGAGCTGAAATACCAGCAGGCGAAAAGAAAAAATACGACTTGGCCGGGTACATATTTATGGATTCTTTTATTTTTATTGATTGAAGGCTTTGTCCATTTTGCGCTAGTGATGGAATATGATGTGCTCATGAGTTACGCCGTCACGGGTTTGCTTGTGGCGTTTATTGTCCGTGGAGGGAGTCGGCGCATCAAAAAAGGCATGATTGTCTCGGGTGTCATTCATTTGTTGGTGACGGCTTTTCTCGTTGTATTTTCTTTCTCTGAATTGGAAAATGAATCCTATGACGAGAGCAGTGAACCAGCGTACGAAGAACAACTGCCGGAGACATGGATATCTCAAGTTCAAGACCGATTACAGCACTTTTTGATGTACCGAGAAGAAGCAATCTTTATTATCCCAATGAATACCTTTTTGTTTTTATTAGGTGTGCGGATGATGAGAGCCGGTGTATTTTATGCAAATGAGCGTGGGCAAACTCTGCGGAAAACATTATTCAGAATGGGTTTGTGGATTGGACTGCCGCTGAATGCGCTCGTCTTCGTACCAAATGACATAGTAGAATTCGTGGTGCGCTATGTGTTTTCACCATTCCTCTCTATTTTCTATATTGCTGTCGTGGCGAAGCTTCTAGCACGCACGGAGTCATGGTTCATGTGGACTTGGTTTGAATATGTAGGGAAAATGGCGCTTAGCTGCTATATCCTGCAAAATGTCATCTGCTCGCTTCTTTTTTACAGCTGGGGATTGGGTCTTGGCGGTCAAATCAACGCCCCCCTTATCGTCTTGTCATGGCTGTTCATTTCACTTCTGCAAATTGCCATTTCAGCCCTTTGCTTACACGTCTGGCGAATTGGGCCAATGGAGTATATCCGATCACGGGCACTTCGCCGTGTGACAATGAAGAAAGCATCTTAAAGGGGAATAGATACAATGTTTTTCAAAAAAACGACGAAAAGAGAACAAGCCAATGCACAAAAAGCAGCAGGATCGGCGTTTGTTTTTTATCTTCTAGCATTAGGAGGACATGCGTCTTACGCTTTTTTTCAAGGTGAGAGTACACCTGTGACTTTTGTGATTTTAATGACAGGTCTTCTTGTGTTTTTCACCGCAGATTGGCTATACAACAAAAAACATTCATAAAAAAGAAGCCCTCTGATGAGAGCTTCTTTTTTATTTTAGGCTTTTATATTGGCCTTTTAAATTTTTACGAATGTATTGAATGATTTTGCGCAGTTCGTTGGCATGTGGTCTGCCAAATGGACTTGTTTGTCTTTGCTGATAGAGGACTTGGCCTTTTTCATTTAATAAGAAATAGGCAGGTTCTCCGTGCACCCCGTGGTCTTCGTATGGGGCATCTTCCCCGTGATAGAAGACTTCATAGGCTTTCAATGATGTGAGGTTTTGGTCAGACATGATGGGGAAAGAAAGTCCCTCTTTGTCTGCAAATTCTTTCAAGTCTTCAGGGTTATCCGTTGAAATCGTCATTAAGTGAATATCCTTTTCTTGAAAATAGGATTGCTGTTTTTCCAGCTCTTTTAATTCCTCGACACATACTGGGCACCATGATCCTCTAAAGAAAACGAGGAGGTGCCAGCTTTGATGCTCCTCTAAATGTTTGTAAAACTCAATGTGATCGCCCTGCACTGTTGGCAGTGAAAAATCGGGCATTTTATCTCCTAATTTAAATGAACTCATCCTATGCTTCCTCCTTTTTCAATCACCATGCTGTTTGTTTCTTGTATAACCAATATTGGTCGGAATCAAACGTTTCTGTGTGCTGGATTGGGCAGTAGCCATTGATTGAATGAAGGCGCTTGCAGGATTAGGCGGTTTAACAGAAGATATCAAATCCGACACTTTTTTTAAAAAAATGTCGAAAAACGTATTGCCATATGTAATTACTCTATGATATTATAAATCTCGTTGTTGCAAAGGTCTCTGAAACTTGTTAAGATGCGATTTTCCAGCTTTTAAAGCGATTGGTTTGACGCAATACAGCTTCTTCAGATTCACTTTTCACAAACCGAGAGCCATTAGCTCAGTTGGTAGAGCATCTGACTTTTAATCAGAGGGTCGAAGGTTCGAGTCCTTCATGGCTCACCATGTTTTGGCCCGTTGGTCAAGCGGTTAAGACACCGCCCTTTCACGGCGGTAACACGGGTTCGAATCCCGTACGGGTCATTGATTTACTTTAGCGTTAAGCTAATTTTTCCTCACTTGCTTGAAGGAGCACCACGATTGCTTTTTCGGGCAAGTTACTGAGGTCCGGTAGTTCAGTTGGTTAGAATGCCTGCCTGTCACGCAGGAGGTCGCGGGTTCGAGTCCCGTCCGGACCGCCATTTATACATATTCATCTTTTGATGATGGCTCGGTAGCTCAGTTGGTAGAGCAACGGACTGAAAATCCGTGTGTCGGCGGTTCGATTCCGTCCCGAGCCACTTCCAAACGCATCTGCAATCGCAGGTGCGTTTTTATTATGAAAAGAAGGCATAAAAAGGGAGAAGCCGGACCTAGGTAGGGCCCGGCTCCATAAGAAGAAGACGTTACATGTATATAGACGTTTGGTGACTGGAAAAGTTTCAATAAAAAAGGAAAAAGTCATCAAATCTTTTGGGTGAAGTTCTTCTATCCAACGTTTACTAGCAAAGAAAGCCGTTATTATTTTTATCTTTGCCTCGTAAAACGTTATAATAGACAGTGAGCCTTTTTTTCGTAAATGAAAAAGGCGTAATGAGACATGCAAAATGGAATGACATAGATGCTAAAAATGCAGGAGGAAATCACAATGGAAAAAAAGATCCTTGTCGTAGATGATGAAAAGCCGATTGCGGATATATTGGAATTTAACTTAAGAAAAGAGGGCTACGAGGTTCATTGTGCGTATGATGGAAATGAAGCCCTTGAAATGGTAGAAGAAATTAAGCCAGACATTATTTTGCTCGACATTATGCTGCCGAACAAAGATGGCGTTGAAGTATGCCGTGAAGTGAGAAAGAAATATGACATGCCGATTATCATGCTGACAGCAAAAGACTCTGAAATCGATAAAGTCATTGGTCTTGAGCTTGGCGCAGACGATTATGTCACAAAGCCATTCAGTACACGCGAGCTGCTTGCACGTGTAAAAGCAAATTTAAGAAGACAGACGACTGCTCCGCAATCAGAGGAAGAATCTGAATCAAATGATATCGAGATTGGTTCACTTGTGATCTACCCAGATGCGTATGTCGTGTCTAAGCGTGACGAGACGATTGAGTTAACGCATCGTGAGTTCGAATTGCTTCATTACTTAGCGAAACATATTGGACAAGTCATGACACGTGAGCACTTACTACAAACGGTTTGGGGCTACGATTACTTCGGAGATGTCCGTACAGTAGACGTGACAGTCCGCCGTCTTCGTGAAAAAATTGAAGACAACCCTAGCCACCCGAGCTGGATCGTAACAAGACGAGGCGTCGGCTACTATTTAAGAAACCCAGAGCAGGACTAAGATTCTTATGAGTAAAGTAGGTTTTTTTCGCTCGATTCACTTTAAATTGACCTTGATTTATGTGCTGCTGATCATTGTCGCCATGCAGATCATTGGCGTGTACTTTGTGAAGCAGCTAGAGCAGTCCTTAATTAATTCCTATGATAATTCCTTGAATCAGCGAATCTACTCGTTATCGTATTACCTAGAACAAGATTCATCGAAAAGCAAGGCAGAATTAAAAGAGGATGCTCAAAAGATACTAAACGATTTTAACAACAAAGATGAGTCTAATGAAATTTCTGAAGTCAGCTATATTGACGAAAGCAGAGAGGTCATTGCCTCTGTGAATAATGGCAGTCAAGAGATTGCCGGGAAGAAAATCACAGATCAAATCATTAGCCGTATTTTCGCGGTTGGCAAAGACTACGAGAAAAAATTCTATGACCCAGAATCGAATAAACGAGTCCGCATATCAGCGACAGCCGTGAAAAATGAGAACCAAGAAACCGTTGGTGTCATTTATGTGGTCTCATCCATGGAAAGTGTTTTTAACCAAATGCGAACGATCAACACCATTTTGGCGACGGGTACACTCATCGCACTTGGGACGACCGCTCTACTTGGTATATTCATATTCAGAACCATTACACACCCAATTTCGGATATGAGAAAGCAAGCGATCGAGCTCGCCAAAGGGAACTTTTCCAGAAAGGTCCGAAAGTATGGACATGATGAGATTGGTCAGCTAGCGACGACATTTAACCATCTGACGAGAGAGCTGGAGGAAGCGCAGCTGATGACAGAGGGTGAGAGGAAAAAGCTTTCTTCTGTTATCGCCTATATGACCGATGGCGTCATTGCCACGAATCAAAACGGGGCCATTATTCTATTAAACAGCCCGGCACTAGAGCTTTTGAATGTTTCACGTGAAACAGCTCTAGAGATGCCGATCACATCCTTGCTTGGCTTAGAAGAAACTCATACATTTGAAGATTTAGTCGAAAATCAAGACTCCATGCTGCTAGAAATTGAACGCGAAGATCAACTGTCTGTTTTGCGTGTGAATTTCTCAGTGATTCAGAAAGAGCATGGGAAAATTGATGGTTTAATTGCAGTCATTTATGACGTAACCGAGCAGGAAAAAATTGATGCGGAACGTCGTGAATTCGTGGCGAACGTATCGCATGAGCTGCGCACACCGCTTACGACGATGCGAAGCTATCTTGAGGCACTCGCTGAAGGTGCGATTGGTGATAAAGAGCTTGCGCCAAGGTTCCTCAGTGTCACGCAAAATGAAACAGAGCGCATGATTAGACTTGTGAATGACCTGCTCCAGCTGTCTAAGTTCGACAGCAAGGATTATCAATTCAATCGTGAGTGGACGAATTTTATCAGGTTTATCTCGCTCGTCATTGATCGTTTTGAAATGACGAAGGAGCAGCATGTCGATTTCATCCGCAACTTGCCGCAGCGTGAAATATATGTGGAAATTGATCAAGATAAAATCACTCAGGTGCTCGATAATATCATTTCCAATGCTATGAAATACTCGCCAGAGGGTGGACACATTACGTTCACTGTCGATTTGGATGAGGAGCAAGGTCTTGTGTTATTCAGTGTCAAAGATGAAGGAATCGGTATTCCGAAGAAGGATATGGATAAAATCTTTGAACGTTTTTATCGAGTGGATAAGGCAAGAACAAGAAAGCTTGGCGGAACCGGCCTAGGCCTTGCGATTGCAAAAGAAATGGTTCAGGCTCATGGCGGAGATATTTGGGCTGACAGCATTGAAGGAAAAGGAACAACGGTAACCTTTACCCTTCCGTACAATGAAGAACAAGAGGATGATTGGGATGAAGCGTGAGACCTTTAAAACCATTATATTGACAATCCTAATTGCGATCAGTCTTGTGTTTACGTGGAATATTTGGATGTTCCAGCCCGTCATGCAGGATCAGGCGGATGCCGGCACACAGGTCGTGGAAACGAAGAAGATTTCAAGTGACGAGCCTCGGAGTCTCATTGATGTCGTGAAGCCGCGTGAGATGTTCATCCATTCCAATGGAGAGCATTTCAAAGTGGATCAAAAGGAACTCTTCCAAAACTTTTGGAATGATGTGAGCCTGTGGGATGTCAAAGAGATTGCTGATGTGTCGGACCAATATTCCGAGCAGAAATTTAAGAATTTCTTCTATGGACGCGAGGGGCAAGGCAAAACATTGGATCTTGTGTTCAATGATCCGATTCCGATTGATATTTTCCAAGCGCTGTTTAAATGGCCGAATAAATCCATTGAATACAACTCGTTTGACCGGATGATTGTGCCGTTCGCTCAGCCGGATAAGGCCAATAAGAAAGTTTATTTGGTTTCATACAGCAAGGAATCGGTGCTTGAGCTAACGATTGAATCTGCCAACTATCGTAATTTGATGGATAGTATTGCAGCCGCTCAAAACGAGATGCCGCGCTATGATCTATATACTTTCTCTACGAATTCAAAACGAGATTTCCTTCTGCCGCAGAAGCAAAAGCAGCTTGAAGCGAAAATGTTCTTTATCGAAACGATTAAGACAAGCAAATTCAAGGACGCTTTGTTTACAGACCCAAGTCTAGTTGGGGAGGAGTCTAATTTAAACCGGACGGTATATACAGATGGAACGAGTCGTCTTGAAGCAAATCAAAAAGACCACCGCATCCAATACCAGCATCGTAATATCAATTCTAGTACCGTATTCCAAACGGGGGATTTGATCAAGCGAAGCGTGAAGTATTTCAATGATACCGGAAGTTTTACCGATAATTATCAATACTTCGGCATTAACAGCAACCAGCAGCTGTCCTTTAATATGTTTATGGATGGACTGCCGATCGTCAACAGCACAAAACATCCATTTGGTATGACATCACTTGAAGTACAATGGGCGAATGATGACATCTTGAGTTATAAGCGTCCAAACTACATTCTCGGCAACAAAGCGAGTCAGAGTGAACAGGTCAAACTGATGAATGGGACAGAGCTGAAAAACTTGATCATCAAGCAGACGAAGTATGATGATTTAGAGAAAATTGAACAGATTTTCCCTGCCTATCAAGCGACATCCACGGCATCAGATCAGGATCAAGCGATGTTTGTCTGGCTAGAGCCGGTATGGTGTATGAAATATAACGGAAAAACCGTCATTTTAACGAATGATTTGCTGACAGAGGGGAGCGAGAATCATGGAGTGGAATAAGACCAAAACGATCTTTATCCTAGCCTTTCTCGTTCTCGATATCTTTCTAGGTTTTCAATACTTTGAAAAGCGATCGACCGATCATTTTGCGATTATCGAAAAAACAGATACGCTGGAAGAAATGAAGGCAGACGGAATCAAATATGGCAATCTATCAGATGAAGCGAAGATTGGATACCGCATTACAGCTGAGAAAAAGCAATATACGAAAAAGGATGTCGACGGATTAGCTGATCAAAAGACGAAAAGCACATTCCCGAAAACCGAGAAAGATGATCCTGTCACCCTGCTTGAAATGACCTTCAATAAACCAGTTGCATTGCCGAAAAAAGATATGAAAACAGCAGCGACCAATCTTGTGAGCCAGCGTTTACTGGATGGCAAGAATTATAAGCTCTGGAGCATCGATGAAGAAACAGGTGAAATCGTCTTTTTCCAAACGTATAAAGGAAAATACATCTTCCAAGAAGGTCTTGATGACACCGAAACTATTGGGAAGATCACATTGGATGTGAACGATCAAAACGAGGTCGTCTCGTATCGGCAGTCGATGGTGACATCGATTAATGAAGTGAGAAAAGAAACCCTTGTCCCGGCGCTTGAAACGGTGAAGGATCTATATACACAAAATATGCTGAGCCAAAACACGACAGTGAAAAAAGTGGAGCTTGGCTACTACACGCAATACCCAGGTGCAAGCACTCAAGTCATGGTTCCTGTATGGCGAGTAGAGATTGAAGGCGTGGCAACTGGTTCAAAGAAAAAGACAGAGGAAGAATATTTGATCAATGCCATTGATGGCTCAACACTTGATCATATAGAGAAAGAAGACAAATCTTCATTGGAGTGAGAGAACATGAGCTTGCAGTTCAGTGTACTAGCGAGCGGAAGTACGGGGAACGCTTTTTATTTAGAAACAGACGAGCATGCTTTTTTAGTAGATGCGGGCTTAAGCGGCAAACAGATGGTAGAGCTGCTTGGTCAAATCGATCGCAAGCCGGAAGACTTGGACGGAATTTTTGTCACACACGAGCACTCAGATCATATTAAAGGACTCGGTGTGATGGCAAGAAAGTACAAGCTTCCTGTCTATGCAAATGCGAAAACATGGAAGGCGATGGAGTCACATATTGGGAAAGTGGATACGGAGCAGAAATTCCACTTTGATATGGAGACGGTTCAATCATTTGGCGGTCTCGATGTTGAATCATTTGGCGTATCACATGATGCGGCAGAGCCCATGTTTTACGTATTCCATTATGGCGGGCGTAAACTTGCCCTTATGACGGATACAGGCTATGTGAGTGACCGGATGAAAGGGATTATTAAATCAGCCAATACGTTCGTATTTGAGAGCAACCATGATGTCGGCATGCTGCAAATGGGGCGTTACCCATGGAGTATCAAACGCAGAATTTTGAGCGATGTCGGACACGTATCCAATGAAGATGCGGCTCTTGCTATGACAGACGTGATTGGAGACGCCACCTCACGCATTTATTTGGCCCACTTGAGTCAAGACAACAACATGAAGGACTTAGCCCGTATGGCGGTCCAGCAGACGCTTGAAATGAAGGGCTTTGTTGTAGGGGATGGCTTTGATTTATATGATACGGACCCGAAAAAAGCAACCCCGCTTTGCGCCGTATGATTTTTACAATCGTATGATTAAGATAAGAGCTTCTTACCAACACTATATACATCATCTATTCACTGAAAGGAAGGAAACATAGTGGATTATCGCGATGTAGAGTGGAAGCCGAGACGAAGCAGAAAAGGATATTTCCTATCTGGTCTGATCGGTGTATTGGTAGGAGCTTTTTTAATGGGATTCTTTTTCCCCTATGTGTCTGGACAAAACGGCAGCCCCTTTGGCTGGCAGTCAGCTGGAGATCAGCAGGCATCAGATGGCCCTTTAAAGACCGTCAATGTGAACGTGAATGATGCGGTCACAAAAGTGGTATCGAGTATGTCGGATACAGTTGTCGGCGTCATTAACATTCAAAAGTCGAGCTTTTGGGAAGAAGGCGGTGAAGCAGGCAGCGGGTCAGGTGTGATTTATAAAAAAAAGGGTGACACCTTTTATATCGTGACCAACCATCATGTCATCAAAGGCGCAAACCAGCTTGAAGTGAGCCTTCAGGACGGGACAAGGATCGGGGCAAATCTTGTCGGCAGTGATCAGCTGATGGATTTAGCGGTACTTACGGTCAAAAGTGATAAGATCAAGAAAACCGCTGCCTTCGGCAATTCAGACCATGTTAAACCAGGTGAGCCTGTCATCGCCATTGGAAATCCATTGGGCCTTGAATTTGCTGGCTCCGTCACACAAGGTGTGATTTCTGGAACGGAGCGTGCGATCCCTGTTGATTCTAATGGTGATGGACAGACGGATTGGAATGCGGAAGTTTTGCAAACGGATGCCGCCATTAATCCTGGGAACAGCGGCGGAGCCTTGATCAATATGGACGGCAAAGTAATCGGCATCAATTCAATGAAGATTGCTGAGTCAGAGGTGGAAGGGATTGGGCTGTCTATTCCTGCGAATCTGGTGATCCCTGTCATAGAGGATTTAGAGCGCTATGGAGAGGTGAAGCGTCCGTACCTTGGTGTTGGGATGAAATCACTTGCAGATATTGCGAGCTATCATTGGCAGGAAACGTTAAAACTGCCATCAAAGGTCACAACCGGAGTCGTCGTGATGAGTGTCGAGCCTTTATCTCCAGCAGGAAAAGCAGGGTTAAAAGAGCTGGATGTCGTGACGTCGTTTGACGGCAAGGAAGTACAAAATATCGTTGATCTGCGTAAATATCTTTATCAAAAGAAAGTCGGCGACAAGGTAAAGGTGCAATTTTACCGAAGCGGAAAGAAAAAATCAGTCGAGATCAAACTCTCCCAAACCGATCGGTTCGGAGGCTAGCCAGTTCCTATAGGGGAC
Source organism: Bacillus sp. Leaf49 (assembly GCF_001426125.1). Classification (NCBI taxonomy): domain Bacteria; kingdom Bacillati; phylum Bacillota; class Bacilli; order Caryophanales; family Bacillaceae; genus Bacillus; species Bacillus sp. Leaf49. Next base: position 66,160 of record NZ_LMRK01000012.1, read on the forward strand.
TGGCTTTTTTTACATGCCCGGCATATGATAAAGGAAAGGGGGAGATACGTTTGGTCACATTACAGCCGATGTCACAAACGGATTATGACGTCTTGATAGAGGCATCCATTAAGAGGTACGCAGAAGAAAAGATACTCGCAGGGACATGGGATCAGGAAGAAGCGCAAAAGAACGCAGAGGAACAATTTGATCGGTTGCTTCCTGAGGGCCTTCAGACAGAGGATCATGAGTTGTGGAACATCTTACATGGAGAAGAAGCCATCGGATGGGTATGGCTTTGCTATGATCCAGATCATCCCCAACATGAAGGCTTTATTTATAATTTTATTTTGTTTGAAGCGTATCGAGGAAAAGGCTTGGCAAAACAGGCCATGACTGCATTAGAAGAGCAGGCAAAGTCATTAGGTGTGAAAAAACTATCGCTGCATGTCTTTGCCCATAATCAAATCGCCCGCTCACTTTATGAGAAAACGGGATTTGCTGAGACTGGAATTTACATGAGCAAGCCTTTATAAAAAAAGAGAAGTACCGTGCGGCGAGCGTACGGTACTTTTTTATGTGGACATCATGGCATCTTGCGTCGTGACTCGGTATAGGTCGACTTTGCATTTCACAAACGCACGGATGATGGCTGGGACTTGAGCTTCTGAACGAATCAACAATGAGGTCTCGTCATCTCTGATCACAAGGTCTGTTCCCACACTTTGTAAGTACTGCGTGAGAACAGGCTTCACCTCATCATCAATCCATGCATGCTTGAAGGTGGCACGAATGGTTGAGGACGTGATGGTTTTCTCTTGAGGATGAGTACTTGAGGACACGATTTTTCCTTCAGATATGAAAGCTGTTTTGGTACAAATAGGCTGGGTGAACCTTGGCTCGTCTGCTGTTAAAAAGACAGTTTTTCCTTCAAATTTTAACGATTCAATCACCCGCTGGATATGCAAGATAGAATCTGCATCAATATCCGCAAAAGGCTCATCAAGTAAAATAAAGTCAGGCTGATGAGCGATGGCCTGAGCCATTCCGAGCCGCTTCTTCATCCCAGGTGTAAAGGCACCGACTTTCTCTTGATGATAACGATGTAAGCCAACAAATTCGAGTAATTCTTCATAATAGCTCGTTTTCTGGCGAGTACCCGTAATTTTCGATAAATAGGCAATATGCTCAATAGCAGTCAACCCTTCATATAAATCTGTATATTCAGGCAGAACACCCATATGATGACGTACTTTTTTTAACGACGTCATGTTCATCATGATAAATGTGCCAGAGGTGGGGCGGGAGATCCCTGTAATGATATTAAAAAAGGTCGTCTTACCAGCACCCTTCGGTCCAATGAGGCCGAAGATATCCCCTTGATGGATATCAAGATCAATATGATCTATTGCGACTTTTGTCCGATATTTTTTTGTCAGCCCTTTTGTGTGAAGCACTTAGACATCCCTCCTCTGAAACAATAGTGCCGTTCCAACGAGTAAGACAACAGTCAATGCGGCATTCATCAGCACATAGGTCAGGGGTTCACTCCAGCGCGCATAATAATAAGGCGTCACGTATTGGAACCAGTGAATCAACCGTTCTGAAGAAAGAACAGACATCATGCTCATGATTGGAAATAGAAAGGAAAACAACATGCCAACAAACATCGATTTCTGTGGTGTTGGAAAGAGCATGGACAAAAACAAAGCACAGGAGATGCCGACACTGATAAACGTTAATATTTTTAAGGCATCTGAGAACAGAAAACGATGTGAAATCACCATATTTAAAATATATGTGGTCATAATGCAACTGAGCCAAAACAGCATCAGCCCAAGATATTTCCCGATGACAATGTTTAAACGGGTCGTTTTGCTGACGAGAAAACGAATGGTTTTCAAATGAATTTCGCGGCTCAAAATATCATGAGATAATAAAAAAATAAGGAAGAAACCAAATAACGAAATCACTAGTTCATTCCCAATGGAATAAGGGTCCTTTGCCTGTTCCCACTTCCCTTGATAAGCAGCTATAAATGGAAGACTTGATACAAAAGTAGATAAAATGAAAATAATAACAATTGTTAAGATGGATTTTGTGCTTTTGAAGAGCTGCTTAAATTCATTCATACAGATGGTCCACACACACTGTACCTCCCTTCATCTTTATTATACCGCTAGAAAAGAAAGACACCATATCTCGCTCTTTAACATTTGCTTAAATTTTATAAAAAAGAAGACTCTTCCAGAACAGTTAACTCATTTTTAAAAATGTTCAGAAAAATATCTTGATTTATCAAAAAACATCATGTATGATAGCTTTAATTCAAGATAGTTAAACAGGCAATGACGAGAGAAAGTACAATCATCAATTTTTCCACAGAGAGCTTCGGCAGCTGAAAAGAAGCAAAAATAATGATTCGAAAAATGGTCTCTGAGCCTCGTGCTGAACATATCCATGATATTAGTAGGTGACGACGAGAGTTGGTACTCGTTATCAAAACCACAGTATATGAGCCAAATTGGAGCTTTGTACTTGTAGAGGCTGTTTAGCGCGAGCAAACAGTAAATAAAGGTGGTACCACGAGACAAATACCTCGTCCTTATGATTCATAGATAAGGATGGGGTATTTTTTATTGTCCACTTTTTTTCATACAAATGTTCAAATGTTCCACGTGAAACACCACAACCATTTTTTCAAATGAAAGGGAGATTAACATGAGTGAACATGCATTGGTTTTACAATCAGATTTCGGTATTGATGATGGAGCGGTCAGCGCAATGTACGGCGTAGCCAATACAGTGAGCAGCGGCATCCGCATTTTTGATTTAACTCACAACATTCCCCAATACGACATTTGGGAAGCGTCTTATCGCTTGCTTCAGACGGTCACATATTGGCCGGAAGAAACGGTATTTGTCTCCGTTGTTGATCCAGGCGTTGGATCAGAGCGAAAGAGCCTCGTCGTCAAAACAACAAGCTCACACTATATCATCACACCTGATAATGGGACACTTACGCATGTCGCACAGGATATTGGCATCGTGGAGGCTCGGTATTTAGATGAAACCATCAACCGTCTGCCGAAGTCAGGAAAATCACATACATTCCATGGTAGAGACATTTACGCCTATACAGGCGCGAGAATTGCTTCAGGTGTGATTTCTTTTGAAGAGGTCGGGCCAAAGGCGAATATAGAGGACATTATTCACCTTCCAGTCGTACAAGCTTATGCGGAAGAAGAAGTGATCACAGGGACGATTGATATTTTAGATGTGCGGTTCGGAAACCTATGGACAAACATTCATCATACGTTATTTGAACAGCTTTCAATCAATTATGGGGATGCAATAGAAGTTACCATTGCCAACGGGCCAAAAAATGTGTATAAAAATATCATGACCTATGGACGATCTTTTGCCGATTTAAAGGTAGGCGAACCACTCGTATATGTCAATTCACTCGATCATTTAGGCGTGGCGATCAATCAAGGGTCATTTGCAAAGGCTTATAACATCGGTACAGGCACAGGCTGGCGCCTTTCGATTCGCAAAGCTCCGCGCATTATATACGAATAAGAGGAGGAAACATCATGGCAGGTAAACAACTTTCAACGAAAACTGTCGTTGCCATCGGAATTGGCGCAGCCGTCTTTGTCATTTTAGGACGCTTCGTCTCCATTCCAACTGGAATTCCGAATACACAAATTGAAACATCGTACGCGTTCCTTGCGTTAATGGCCGTGCTATTTGGTCCTATTGCAGGCGCATTGATTGGATTTATTGGTCATCTCATTAAAGATGCCACCACATTTGGACCTTGGTGGAGCTGGATTATCGTTTCGGGTGTTGTTGGTTTATTGATCGGCTTCATTTCGAACCGTTTAAAAGTAGAAGAGGGCGACTTTGGCTGGAAAAAAATCACGCTCTTCAACGCCGTCCAAGCCGGCGCACAAGCATTAGGCTGGTTTGTCATTGCGCCGGTACTCGACATTGTGATCTATGCAGAACCTGCAAATAAAGTGTTTGTTCAAGGAATCGTAGCAGGAATCTCAAACATCATCACAGTCGGTGTACTAGGCACCATCATCATTGCGGCTTATGCGAAAACAAGAAGCAAAAGCGGCAGTCTATCGAAAGAAACATCATGAAGCAAGGTGGAACACATAAATGAAGAAACCGATGATTCAATTCGAACATTTCGGATTCAAGTATCGCAGTCAGGCAGAACCAACATTGAAAGATATCAACCTGACCATCTATGAAGGAGAAAAAGTCCTCATCGCAGGCCCGTCTGGATCGGGAAAAAGCACACTAGCCCATTGTATCAATGGGCTAGTTCCTGCGTCTTATAAAGGTTCTATGGAAGGAAGTCTTCACATCGGCGGGAAAAATGCAGAGAAAGAGAACATTTTCTCTCTTTCACAGCTCGTCGGAACGGTGCTGCAAGATCCTGATGGACAATTTATCGGGCTGACTGTAGGAGAAGATATCGCGTTCACACTTGAAAATGATCAAGTCACACGCGAAGAAATGAAAACACGTGTCGAGAAAGCGGCAAAATTAACAGAGGTAGACGGCAAACTGGTATCATCCGTGCATGAGCTGTCAGGCGGTCAAAAACAACGTGTCGCCATCGCAGGCGTACTTGTCAACGATGTCGACATTTTGCTGTTTGATGAACCACTGGCAAGCCTTGATCCCGCAACAGGCAAAGAAGTGATCGACCTCATTGACCGTCTGCAAAAAGAAACGAAAAAAACGGTCGTGATGGTGGAACATCGATTGGAAGACGTCCTCTTCCGCCATGTCGACCGCATCATCGTTGTCAATGACGGCACGATTGCAGCGGATATGACACCAGATGAATTGCTCGCCTCAAATGTATTAGAAGCGGCGTATTTACGTGAGCCTTTATATGTGAAAGTAATGAAATATGCAGGCATTCCGGTTGAAGCAGGAGATCAGATCGCTAATTTACAGCATCTCACCTTAAATGACGAGGCAAAAGAGAAAATCGAGCAATGGATGGAAGCATCTGAGCCATCAGTCGAGCAGAATGAAGCGCCGGATTTACTAGAAGTGCGTGAGCTGAGCTTTGATTATCCGACAAGACCCAACACACTGAACAACATCTCTTTTACCGTCAAAAAAGGTGAAATGATCAGCATCGCCGGTGCCAATGGCGCAGGCAAGACGACACTATCCAAGTTGCTTTGTGCATTTGAAAAGCCAACAAAAGGGATAATCCTTTTAAATGGCGATGACATCACAGGAGACACCATCAAGCAGCGCTCCGAACGAATCGGTGTCGTCATGCAAAACCCAAATCAAATGATTTCGAAACAAATGATTTTTGATGAAGTCGCACTCGGTCTCGTTTTAAGAGGCGTAAAGGAAGACGACATCAAGGATCGTGTAGAGCGAGTTTTAAAAGTATGCGGGCTGTATCCATTTCGAAATTGGCCAATTTCAGCACTTAGTTTTGGACAGAAAAAACGCGTCACCATCGCATCGATTCTTGTGTTAGAGCCAGAAATCATCATTTTAGATGAGCCAACGGCCGGACAGGATTTTAGACATTACACAGAGATGATGACGTTTTTAGAGCAATTAAATCAGCAGGGCGTCACGATCTTGATGATCACCCATGATATGCATTTGATGCTCGAATACACAACAAGAACCATTGTCATTTCAGATGGAGAAAAAATCGCAGATGATACACCAGCTAAAGTACTGACAGATCAGTTGCTAGTCCAAAAGGCGAGCTTAAAGGAAACGTCGCTCTATGAACTGGCGCTAAAAGCAGACTGGCCGAATCCAAATGAACTCGTGGATCGCTTCATTGAGGTTGACAGAAAGGAACGAATGACATGGCTGTAGACATGCTGTCCTATATCGACCGCCCGTCGCCAATTCACCGGCTGACAGGTGCAACCAAACTCATTTGCTTTATCCTCTGGTCATCCGCAGCGATGCTCACATATGATACAGGCGTATTAGTGTTTATGCTAGTTGCCAGTATCGTGTTCTTTCAACTGTCGAATGTGCGATTTCGTGATATTTCCTTCGTGGTGATCGTCCTGGCGATATTCCTTGTGATCAACAACATCGCCATTTACGTCTTTGCGCCTCAGCAAGGTGTCGCCATCTATGGAGCGAAGCACGAGCTGTTTCACATTGCAGGCTGGTACAATGTCACACTTGAACAGCTTTTCTATCAATTGAACATTACACTGAAATACGTGACTGTGATGCCAGCGGCGCTATTGTTTATTGTCACAACAAATCCAAGTGAATTCGCCTCATCACTCAGCAGAATTGGGGTCAGCTACCGGATTTCCTATGCGGTAGCGATTGCTTTGCGCTATATTCCAGATATTCAGCGTGATTTTCGCACGATTGCCATTTCTCAGCAAGCAAGAGGCATTGATTTATCAAAGAATGAAAAACTGGGAAAACGGATCAAAAATGCGCTGTCGATTGTGATGCCACTGATTTTCTCCAGCCTAGAGCGGATTGAAACGATCAGCAATGCGATGGAACTGCGCGGGTTTGGAAAGCATAAAAAGCGCACATGGTTTACGGCGAAAGACTTTCAAAAAGCAGATTATGCTGCGTTATTGTTTGTTGGTGTGGTGCTGATCGTGTCGCTAGTGATTACATTTGTTAGAGGAACGAGATTTTATAATCCGTTTTGATAGAAGGAAGCCTTCACAGGAGTGGAGGCTTTTTTATTTGGTTTGTGGATAAAAGGTGTGGAAAATGGTAAAAGACTATTAACATGTGAATAAATCGGTTATATTGAACAATGAGCGAAACACTTGTGAATAACCAAACAACATATTGGAGGAATTAGAAACTTATGAACAAATCACTTTATGCTTGTGCAGAACATATAGAAACCGTACTAGACATGTACATAGATGATCACGAAACACCGCCAGAATTCAGAAAAATCGAACATACACACAGCTTATCCACAACCTGTGAATTGTGCGATGAACCTGCAATATATATAGTGGGGAACGAATGATCGGACACAAAATACACAAATTTTATCCACAATTGTTGATAACTTATATGAATAACTTGTTCTTAAGGTGGGGATGACCTGTGAATATATCAATTATCACAGTAGGAAAACTAAAAGAGAAATATTTAAAGCAAGGCATAGCCGAATACACAAAACGATTACAGGCATACGCAAAAATCGAGATCATTGAGCTCGCAGACGAAAAAGCACCCGAGAATCTCAGTGAGCAAGACATGAAAATCATCAAAGACAAAGAAGGCGAACGCATCCTAAGCAAAATCAACCCAGACGCCCACGTCATCGCCCTCGCCATCGAAGGAAAAATGAAAACTTCCGAAGAAGTAGCCGATACAATAGATAAGCTGGCAACATACGGAAAAAGTAAGGTATGTTTTGTCATAGGTGGATCCCTTGGATTAAGCGACGCTGTCATGCAGCGGGCGAATGAGAAACTGTCGTTTTCGAAAATGACGTTCCCGCATCAGTTGATGAGGTTGGTGTTGGTGGAGCAGATTTATCGGGCGTTTCGGATTGTGCGGGGGGAGCCTTATCATAAGTGAATGGGGTTTTTTTAAGAAAAAACTATTATAAACTTTATTATTATTTATATAATAATAAATAGGGAATTAGAAAGGGAGGAGTAATATTTATGAGTAGGATTGATTTGAAAGCTTTAAATATATGCCAAGGTAATTATAACTTTTATATGACTGTAATAAGTTCAGAAAAACTAAAGGACTTTTGTTTTATAACCAGAAGAAGTGAGGATAAGGAAGAAGGATTTCAAAGATTACTTAATAAGGCTAGAGCAAACTTAATCACTAAGTATTATGAAAAAGGAGGGACAATACCCTCTCCATTAATTTTAAGTGCAAAAGGCGATGCCGAATTTTCTTATGATGCTGACAATGGAATAATTTCCTTTTTAGATAAAGAAAAAATATTCCTAGTTATAGATGGGCAACATAGATTTTTTGGAATAAACGGGCTTTCACAAGAAGTAGAAGTTCCGGTGATTATCTTTAATGATTTGGACTTGTCTGAAGAAGTAAATTTGTTTATTGATATTAACACAAATCAAAAAGGGGTTCCTAGTGCATTATTGTTAGATATTAAGAGCTTGGCTCAGAAAGAAACAACAACTGAACAGAAGCAAAGAGAATTATTTGATGCTGTAAATAGCTCAGAACCCCTAGAAGGAAAATTATTAAGTGATGCTTCACGTACAGGATTTATCTCTAGAACTGCTTTTAATGAAGCAACAAAGGATATATTTGAAACTAGTGTTATTAGTGAATCTGATAACAATATTATTTTTAAGACAGTAATAAATTACCTTCAAGCATTTGATAAGATGTATAAAGAAAGCTCTTCTAATGCAGAAATAAATAAGACCATATTCTTTAAAGTAGCATTTAATCTTTTCAGCGAAATTATTGAACAATCATTGAATGAGTATGGCAATGTAAAAAAAGCTTCCATTTATGAGATTATCTCTAATTTAGCGGCCGTAGACTATGACAGTTATTCAGGTACAAATAAACAAACTGAGAATGATTTAACCAAGGTAATGAAAGATGTTTTATTTAAACGTAAAGTAATAAAACTTTCTGCTGAGGATTTATTTTAATGGTCTCTGAAGTATTTAATGACAAATATAAAAAGTTTGTTCAAAAAAAGCTTGGATATTTTTCCGAAATCAATTTTACTCTTGAAGAGGACAAGCTATTTAATACCAAATTAGCACTCAAGGAATTAAAAGACATTTCTTGGGGTAGCCATGAGAAGATATTTATTTTAGATATTGATATATTTTATAAAGCATTATCTTCAGAGATTATAGGTTTCTATAGAAGAGTGAAAAAACAACTACTAAACGTGAAAAAATTAAATGACGAGTTCGATTATACTTGGAATTTTGTTTCTGAATATTACCTATCATTTTTTCTAATAACTACTTTAACTCGATTCAATGGTGAGTTCACAATTTACTTATATGAGGAAGAAGCAGAGGAGATTTCTACGATAGCTACTGTATATGCTGGAGAACCTTTAAAAATAAACCAAGGGCAATACGTTTTAAAAATTATTGATAATGACTATGAAAAAAAGGAAGTTACAGTAAGCCTAAAATCTAAAAGAGATACACATGCGAGCGCATGGGATTTATTTTATAGCTTTTTGAGGAATTATAGAAGTCTTGTAAATAATACAGATACTCATGAGGATAATATATTAGCTGTGTTACAACAATTTTTTTCAGAGAAGAATAATATTTTATCTGTATGCAGAAATGAATTAAACTATAAGTACCAATTTGGTTATGATGAAATAAACCATCATAGAGTTTATGAATCTCCTAATTGGGATAGTGAATTTGATTCTATACAAAAGGAGATTTTAAAGTTACCTAGTAGACCTGACATTGAAGATTGTGTAAAGAGTATAATTATTATAAATTACTTTTTAATAGAATTACTAAAAATAATTTACACTGAATTTACAAAAAAAGTAAATGTATAAGAGTTCATGCGACATAATACAGATTAGAACTGTTTTTAAAAAGGGGAGATTGCCATATAAGGTAATTCTCCTTTTCTAACTAACTAATTTTAATACTAGGATTGACCTTTAATATTGTACTTATTTCATATTTTAATAGTTTGGAAAACCTCATTTAGACTAGATACGCTGAACCGTATCATAAGTAAATGGAATTTTTTGTAAAGAATAGTACTTGTGTAAGCCAAAGCACAAAAATGGTCTATGGTTTTGTAAAATGCTACTTAGATATGCTAAATATAATCTCAGTCTCAAATTTCTTGTTTGAAGAGTCGTATATGTCTACCTACCATCCATCAATTGCACAGATTATTAAAGGAGAAGAGAATAATTAAATCATTTGTTATTACTTTTATCGTATTACCCTCATTATTAGGAGCTGCATTGGCATTCACTGTAGAAATACTTCCTCTCATATGGAGTATCATTACACAAAAGGGGATAAGCTTGGCGTTTAAAGATTTAGCTGTTACATTTGTTTTTGGATATACCATGTATCTGGTGTATTTTTTATATAAAATGATCAATCTTAAATTCATTAAAAGTAAAAAGCATAATTAAATGCATATACATTAATATACCGATGGATTAGATCTAATATTTTTAAAGTTCAGTGGAAACACCTATGTATTATTTCGTGAATTTATCATGTAATGAAACTAAATTCTTCCGATATATGGTGTATAAGGATAGTAGTAATTTATTAGGTTATGTCTTAATATAATACCGTTTCTTGATTCTAAAAAATATGTCTTTATTCTTGATCCTAAAAACCGAATAAGAAAGTTAAGTGTAAGTACTGAAGGGAGAATATATGTGGCTACAACAATAGAAGTTAATAAACAGAGCGTTAAACAGTTATTAGAAACAGGGAAAGTGAACAAGTTTATTATCCCTGAGTATCAACGTCCCTATGCGTGGTCAGCTGAGCAAATCCAGACACTTTTTGATGATTTAGTGGAGTATACGAAAAATGGTAGTGAAAGTACTTATTTTCTGGGAACAATTGTTTCGTTCCAAAATGAGAATAATGAACAAGAGATTATAGATGGTCAACAGCGTATCACTTCTCTATTTCTGTTGCTTCGTGCTCTTTACTCGAAACTGGATTCAATGGCTCAGATGAAAGAAGTGGAAAATTTCAAGAGACAAATTGAATCAGCTTTGTGGGAGCAGCATGAGTTCACTGCAGAAGTTAATTTTAAAAAACCTCTATTTGAATCTAGAGTCATAAGAGATGAGGGGAACAAAACATTTTTTAGCATTCTGGCTAACGGTATGATTGAAGAAGATGCGAAAGATAATTATTCATTGAACTACAGGCTATTTTTAAAATTAATAGAGGGATTTAATTTGAATGAGCCTCTTTTGTTTTATAAATTCATCCTAAATGTGTTAAACAAGGCAATTTTACTCCCTATTACTGCTGATTCCCAAGATACTGCTTTAACAATCTTCTCGACTTTAAACGATAGAGGGCTTGCGCTATCTGATGCAGATATTTTCAAAGCGAAAATATATAATCATTTGGATAGTGAAGGAAAAGCAAAGTTTATTGAAGAATGGCAGCAACTCGAAGAAGATGCTGGCAATGCAAAAGAAAGCATTCAGAAGTTATTCTATTATTATATGTTTTATTTAAGAGCACTAGAGAACGATAGAAACACTACGACACCTGGTATAAGAAAATACTACTCAAGAAACAACTTTGAACAGCTATATAAGAAAGAGTTAATGGATAATTTACATACAGTGGCTAATTTATGGCTTGTTATCAATAATCGTGTTGAAATTGAAGGAGAAGACTGGTCTAAAAATATTGAAGTGAAACAGGCGCTAGACGGATTATCATCATATCCAAACGAATTTTGGAAGTATCCCGTAGTGATTTATTACCTTAAATATAGATGTACAAAAGATTTTGAAGAAAAATTCCTTAAGTTCCTTAGGAAATTACTGGCTGTTTTAGCATCAAGATATATCGTGATACCCACTATAAACGCTGTAAAACGAGGCATCTTGAATTTAAATGCTGAAATTATGAGATCGTCTACTCCAACATTCAATTTTTCTCCTGTAGATCAACAAGAATTTAAAACAAAAGTTAGGACTGCTCATCGCAATACTGTGCGTATGATCTTAAAGATTATTGCTTACCAAAAGCAAAAGGATTTACTTCCTGAAAACTGGGAAATAGAACATATTCTTCCTCGCAAATGGCAATCGAGTTATTTTCCAATTAACACTGATCGGGAAGTAAAAGAATTAGTGGAACATATAGGGAATAAAATCCCCTTTGAGAAAAAGTTGAACATAATTGCTAGTAATGGCTATTTTAAAAAGAAGCAGGAGAGTTACGAGAAAACAAAAGTTCAGATATTATTAGACCTTTCTCATCAGCATACTGATTGGGGAATTGATCAGATTCGAGAGAGAGATTATCGAATTTCTGACGAGTTGTGGAGTATTTTAAATGATTGGGGATTAAATCAGTCCCATACTCTAACTGAAAAGGCATTTGATTAAGGAATTAGTGAGTAAATAAAAAATGCTGTGCTTTTCTGCTTGAGTGAATTTTTTTGATAAACTGCATAAAATAGAATGTTTGTATTGAGATTTGCAATACCCTCATTCAATTCTTAGCTCTAGGGAAAACAAAAATTTATAGGGTTAGTGTCCGCCAAAGTTTTATATTAGAAGGGTATGGAGAGTTATTTATTCCTCCATACCCTATTATTTAGAATTTAGGCATTCATAACGCAGATTAGCATAGATAAATAGAAAAAAGGAGATTTCCATGAGTTTCAAAGCCGACTTTAAACGTGAAATGCGTAATATAGTAAAAGACGTAGAAAAAGAAATAAATAAAACATGGAAAATTGAATATAAAGGGCATTCTATAGAAATTACAAACCAAATAAAAGAAGAGCAACTAATCATTGATGGTGTGACAGTTGATAAAAAACAACGAAAAAGTTTATTGACTCATATGATCCCTTATTCAAAATTGTCAGGGATACTGGAACTTCAAGATGGTACGCAACACAAAGTGTCCGTTAAACTTGGCGGGTATGTACGATTTCGTTGTATCGTGAAAGTAGATCATGAAACGGTTTTAGATGATTCAATGAAGATAGACTTTCTACCATGGGATCATAAAGAGAAAATTTCCCCCTTTATTCAACAACAAATTCAATCACATCATAAAATAGTAGACGACCGTTTACCCGATGAAGATTATTTATTTGACGAAAATGAACCACGATTGGCTCCCGGTTTATCTGATTATTATGTAGATGAACGACCTGCCCCTTTTTATGTGAAGAAATTATTGAAGCTTTTTGAAAAACAACTAAATCATCCTACAAATGAAACAAGAAAGAAAACATATGAAAAAATCATTTCTAACAATATGGCGAGCCGCAGCAGTGAGCTAATTGAACGATTTCAGCAAACACAATGGGATGAATCCCGTGTACAGCAAGAAGCGTTATGGCTTCTTGAACATGCAGCACATCGGGAGGTCGTCAAATTTGCAGTTATGATATTGGGATGTACGAACTGTGAAAAATACAAAGAGCTTTTATTCACAATAGGTATGCATGAAGAATTTACTTCTTATGTCGTGATTGCATTGAAGAATGGCACAATTCAAGGAAACGAACATGTTTGGCGTCTTGCAAAGTCTGTTGATGGATGGGGGAAGATTTCGGCTGTTGAGCAATTGGAAGCATCGACGCCAGAAATAAAACGATGGTTACTAACAAAGGGCTGCGAAAATACAATCATGAATGAATACTTAGCTTATACTTGTGCTCTTAATGGTGATCTGGAAACAGCTTTATCAGAAGATGAAATTTCCAAAGAATTATACGATGGAGCTAGTCTCATCATTCAAGCATTATTAGAAGATGAGGTTTCTATCTACGGAATCGATGAGTATTCAAATGCAAGCTCAGTTCTCTGCCGATTTATTCACCATGCTCATAAGCACTGTCAATCAATTGAGGACTTTTATCCAATATTGAAAATAAATGAGTTTTTAAATGATGAACAAGAGATTTGGGACGACCGATTGAATGCTTCATGGAAACAGGAAGATTATAAGGCTATCCAGGAAGCTGTTCAACCGTTTATCAATGACAGTAGATGGCCAAAGCTTGCAACCGATTCGTTACAACAGGGTTTTAGCTCCCAAGCACTTGAAATCGCTCTCTTTTATCGTTTAGATGTGATTGAGCATCTATTTGCTTTACTTGAGAAAGATCCGGCAAATAGTGAAATATACTTTGCTGTGATGGACACAAGTCAACACCCGCATATTAGAGAGCTTTGCACATTTGCAGAAACACATTTATCGTTATCAAACCTCTCAGATGATGAAGTGGCTTGTCTACAATATATTGTGCAAGATTTATATGAACACGAAGGTGTAGGATTGCCATTGATTCAAGCTGCACTTAGATCAGATGATGGAAATTTACAGTATCATGCTTTAAGTGTATTAAAAGAATGGTCTCCTTCGTATTCTCAGCAAGCGGCCACAAGAGAATTGATTGAACATATTTCCATTAAAACGGATGATAAAGAAGATCGAAAGTTAGCCAAACATTTGTTAAAGAAATAATATTTGATTAAGTAGCGCATAACAATTCAACGGGGATAAAACTTAAAAATATTAGAAAGCAGGCACACCATGCACACAATCAAAAAAATAGGCAAAACCTTCTCCTACATCACACCAGTATCACTCACCGACCGCCCCATCCTAGGCATGGTCGTAGGCAATAACAAAACATTAATGATCGATGCAGGTAATTCAGAAGATCATGCGAACTATTTTATCCAAAAGACCTTAAAACAAGAGAACGCCACGCCGGATATGGTTGTCCTCACTCATTGGCATTGGGATCATATTTTTGGTCTGCCTGCGCTTCCTGATTCGGTTGCAATTGCTTCGGCAAAAACCAGAAAGGAAATGGAGAAGCTTCTTCCGTTTTCTTGGTCAGATGAGGCGATTGATGAGCGGGTGAGGGAAGGAACGGAGATTGAGTTTTGCGCGAAGGCCATCAAAGAAGAATATAAGAATCATCGAGAGATTCAGGTCGTTTTACCGGATGTGATGTTTGATCGTCGGATGGAGATTGATCTTGGCGGGGTCACTTGTGTTGTGCAGCATGTTGGGGGTGATCATGCCGCAGATTCAGTGATCGTGTATGTGAAAGAGGAAAAAATCCTGTTTCTTGCTGATTGCATTTATCCGAAAATGTATGCCGAAAAAGTACATTATACGGTAAAAGAAATCTTGCGTCTTTTAGATGAGTTAGATGCATTTGATGCTGAAACGTATATTCCTTCACACCAAAGACCATGGACAAAAGAGGAGTTTCGTCAGGAAAAAGACAAGCTTCGAACGATTGCGAAATACACTGGTCTTTATGGTGGAGATCAGGAGAGAATCAAGAGTGAATATCAAACACATGTGAACAGAGAGCTAAAAGAAGATGAGTTAGAGACGATCGCTTATTTTGTAAATGGTTATTAAATAATTATGGTGACTAAAACAGAAAAAGTCTCATTTGAGTGATTTTCCTCAAACGAGACTTTTTTATTTCTATGGTAACCCTACAAAGTCTTCTGCATCACGAACTGTGACAGACATCTGTTTTGCATTCATAATAATAACACAATCCCAAGTCGGCTTTATTTGCAGTTCATCATTCTCATCAATACGAATAATCCCTTTAAATTCAACAGTCTGTTCTAGAAAAACCATTTTCTTTTCTGTATCATCTTTGACTGCTGTTAAATGGTCAGGATAGTGAATCGTCCAATCATAAAAAGCGATTTTCTTCATAGTTCCTCCTATTTTCATTCGTACACATCTCCGAATACTTCTTTTGTTTGCCGGATTGTCAGTGATTTATTGGTTGGATCAATTGAAATGACACAATCCCAAGTAGGTTTGATTTGTAGCTCGTTGTTGTCATCCATCCAGATGATGCTATTTAGTTCAATAGATGGCTCTAAAATGACCATTTTCTTTTCATAATGATCGGTAATCGCTGTTAAGTCCGCTTGTAAATGGATGGTCCAGTCAAAAAAAGTGATTTTTTTCATTGTTTCTCCTCTCATCATCGCTTATATTTCCATTATAACTTGCTTGTTTTCTGACACTATTTTATATCAAGTCTTCCATTACTAGAGAGGTAACTTACAGATGGACAAAATAACTAACCCATACGACACGTTCAAAACCAAAATATCGAAATATCCAATTGAACAAAATCATTGGCAAGCCTTCAAAGATGGAACAACGATTAAACAATTAAAAGCGGGTACATGCATAATCAAGGCTGGCGATCCAGTGAAGCATGCCTATTTTTGCATAACAGGTCTCTTCCGTCTCTTCTATTTGTTACCGGATGGAAGGGAGTACAACGTGGCTTTTACGTTGGAAGATGATTTTGCTACTTCTTATGCAAGTATGATCAATGGGCAGCCTTCTCCTTATTCGATTGAAGCGATGGAGGATTCTATTGTGATTGAAATTCCGTATGATCTGCTTCAAATGTTGATGGACAGAAGTCATATGTGGGAGCGGTTTGTTCGGGTGAGTGTTGAAAGGCTGTATACGAGAAAGGAAGAGCGTGAGAGGGAACTGCTATATTTGCCAGCCATTGAGCGATATCAGGCGTTTTTATTGAAATATCCCGGGTTACATCAGCGTATAGCTCAATATCATATTGCCTCATATATCGGTATTTCTCCGGTTTCGCTGAGCAGGCTGCTGCATCCTGCTGAACATTAACCTATGTTAATGCACATTCTCTAGATCTGGCGTACAATCATCACATCATAGAAGAATCGAGGGGCTTGATGATGAAATATATGATGGTTGTTTTATTAGAGTTCTATCCATCTTGGCTTGCTTTACCACGAGAGGAGCGTAGAACCCATGCGGCTTCGCTGCAAGAGTTGATGCAGAAATATGAGGAACATGTGACGGTGCGCTTTTTTGATGCTGAAGCTCTTCCAGGTAAGGATTACACAGATTTTGTGATGTGTGAAACAGATGACCTGAAGTTCTATCATTTTATGTGGGAAGAGATTAGAGATTCTATTCCTTACACAAGTGGTTATGTCAAAATGAAAGAGGTCATCATGGGAATGGAAGATGCTTTTCAAACATATGAAAAAGAATCTCTGAAAATGGATCAGTAATCGAAAACCACCTGCTATCAGGTGGTTTTTTGCACATTCTATCTTTTGGTATAATCAGGGGTAAGGGAAGAACGGATAAATTTTTGAACTGAATCGGAGGTACTTATGAAGCAGCTGTATATGAAGCAAAAGGTATTTAGTCTGAGCGGCAGGTTTACGGTAAAGGACCAACAGGAGAATGATGTATATGTGGTCGAAGGCAGCTTTATGAAGGTGCCAAAGACGTTTACCATTTTGAATACAGAACGAGAAGTCATCGCTGTAATTACGAAGAAAATGTTTAGCTTTTTACCGAAGTTTTTAGTAGAAGTCGGTGGGCAAGAGGTATTGACGATCAAAAAAGAGTTTACGTTCTTCAAAGCAAAATATTCAATTGATGCTGCTGGTATCGAAGTACAAGGGAACTGGTGGGATATGAATTTCCAAGTGTTGCAAAGCGGCGAAGTGATCGGTCAGGTAAAGAAGGAATGGTTTACTTGGGGGGATAGCTACAAGGTGGATATTTTGAAAGAAGAGATGGAGCCTGTGATGATTGCATTGGTTGTTGCGATTGATTGTGTGAAAGCGGATGAAGCGGCGTCTAGGTCTTCGACGACGACGATGAATAATTAATTGGAGGGTTTAAAGTTGGAAAATCTCACCCGCATTTTAAGATTAAGAGATGCAGAGATATGGGAGTATGAATTTCTCGATAATAAAGACATGATCGTCTATTTCTCGATTACAGATTTAAATAGAAAAGCAACGATTCATGATAACCCTCTGGCCACTCAAGAAGAACTGGATGAAAGAGATAATTACATATCAATGGATGTGCACAGCCATCTAGATCTCAAGAAAACGCTAGAAGAAGATATATTTGATGACTTTATCACCAATATCTCAGCTTTAGTAGAGCATATGCATGATTTTCACAATGCGCATGTTTTTATTCATATGCATGTTCATGACAAAATCGATTTAACAGATTTTCAGTTAGAAAAAGATGAAGAGATGCATGGCGATGAAAAAGAACAACTCTATACATTTAAACGTTTATGGATTCAGCAGGCATGTTTTCAATTGGTCGAACAACAATTAAATCGAAAAATCACAGACATGTCTAACAGTAGGTTTTGCCAAGATCTAAAGTGAGGTGAGCAAACAAATGACATTCCCATACAAAGTATTTCAAACAGTCGTCGAATGCGGCAGTTTTACAAAAGCCGGTGAGAAGCTTGGGTTGACGCAGTCGGGTGTGAGTCATAATATGGCGAAGCTTGAGTCAGAACTTGGGATTGTGCTGCTTCATCGGAATCGAAACGGGCTGTCGCTGACAGATGCAGGTGAGCGAGTGATGCCCCATATTCGCCAAATCATTCATCATGCGTCATTGCTTGAGCAGGAGGCGGCGTTGATTCAAGGGATGGAAGTGGGGAGTATCAAGATCGGCACATTCTCTAGTTTTTCTTCAAAAATGCTTCCGCAGCTCATTCATCGTTTTACGAAAAGTTATCCCAATATCCAATTGGAGTTATACGAAGGCGGCTATGAAGAGATTGAAGAGTGGATCGCATCTGGCACAGTTGATCTTGGGTTTTTAACACAGCCATCTAGAGATTTGGAAACTGTTCCACTGTTTCAAGATGAATTGGTAGTGCTCATGCAAGAGAGTCATCGTTTCCATACAAAGAAGGTGATGGAAGTGGCTTCGTTCCAAGATGAACCATTTATTATGCCAAAAGCGGGCTGTGATCAACTCATTAAGAAATTATTAAAAGACAGAGGCGTGAAGCCCCATGTTTTATTTGAGATTGGGGACAACAATACGATCATCTCTATGGTTCAGGAAGGTCTTGGGCTTACGATCATTCCGAAGTTGATTTTGCCGCCTCAGGTGCCTCATGCGAACGTAATTCCACTTGAGACCCGTGTTTATCGCGAAATCAATATGGCGTTTAAATCTTTTAACGCAGCCTCTCCCTCTACTAAAAGATGGATTGAAGCAGTCAAAGATCATTTTAAATAGATTCAGCTTGAACGAGAGTCTCTATTCAAGCTGATCAATTTATAGCGTGATCACCCCACGAATGGTAATAACCGCTGCACCTGCTACTTTAATGACCGGCTTTGCTTCATTCGGAATGACCGTGATACGAAGCAATCCTGGTCTGCCGATTGCATCACCTTGGGCAATGCGCAGATGAGTGGTTTCTTGCTGAGGAATGATCCCTTCCAAATACAGATATCCGGCCAATGCCCCGTTTGCTGCTCCCGTTACAGGATCTTCGGGTATGCCAATGCCAGGTGCAAAATCCCTTGTATAAAGATCAAAGTCCTTTGTGGATTGAAACGTATAAAGATGAGTCGTTGTGATATCCTGCTCTTTATTCATTTTTCCTAAAGCTGCTAAGTTTGGTGCTGCTTGATCAATGTCATTCTGGTGTTTCAGCGGAACCAGGAGATGCCAGTTTCCGGTGTTTGCTAATTTTATAGGATAGGATGGATCAATTCTGTCACTGCTTATACTGAGCATGTCACTAAGCTCTTCTACATCGATGATAAAATCTCGCGTCTTTGGCGTGACCTGTGTCATCTCCACATCCACAACTTTGCCATTCTCTTCGTGCCATACAACGGGAACATGGCCGATCTTTGTTTCTAACACCACCCCTGATTTTTCTTTAGCCATCCCTATCTCCGTCGCTAAAAGCCAAGTCAACCCAACCGTCGCATGCCCGCAGAAATTGACCTCTTCCGTTGGAGTGAAATATTTCACTCGATAATCGGCTTTCTCATCATGTGCCGGCAGCAAGAAAACGGATTCGGGTAAGTTCAACTCCTTGGCGATATTCTGCATCTCATCCTCCGTTAACCATTCCCCATCCAACACCACCCCAGCGGCATTACCTCCAAATTTCTCAGTTGTAAACGCATCGACATGATACACCCTAATATCTTTCATCTGACGAATCCTCCTAACCATGTTGTTATGTTCATCATAAGTGTGTAGGATGCATTCGTAAAATGAATCTTTTTGATGTGATTTATTGGAATTGTTCATGTAATATCAAACAACTAGGCGCTAAGGGCGGGAAAGTCTACGTACCATTACAGGAAAAAGATTGTCAGAGAGTGGTAAGACGGTAAAGACATTTAAGGGAAAAAATAATGATGGATCAAAAGGGAGGTACGAAGGAACCTGCTTTTTTGTAGTATGCTTGAACAAAACAAAAAGAAGGCGAGGGATTCAGCATAGCTTTAGGAGGATATATCAATATTGGATTGGTATTCTATGATGACATTCATTTAATAACCACTTTTCACAAACTGACTGACTATTTAACAAAAAAAGGAATGTCAATAACGAAAGTAAAGTTTAGTCAAGACGCTAATGGCGAAGCATGGATCGAACATGATGTAAAAGAGAATAAAATCAAAAACAATTACTTGGAAGGCTATTATACAGAATTTGAATTGACGGGAACATGCCTAAAATATACGACTATCAACATACAAAAAGAAGCTGGTTTTGTGGGATTCGTTCTATATTTAAAGTGGACAGAGGTTGTTTCACATGATGTCGTTCGTATTCAACAGGAGATCGTACAGTGTCTTGTAGAACTTTATCATACTCTTACGTTCGAGTATGCATTCATTGGACATGAAATGGAAGTCGAGCTTCATCCAGATGATGTTGAAATGAGTCTGCAAAAGCATCATGCTTTTCCAGTTGTTCTTATAGGTAAAGGGGATTATTTAGTCATTTTTTATGGTGATACTCTCATTGACGGGCTAACTACTCAAGAGAGAGGGAAGAAATATTTAAAGGTTAAAAGAGAACAGTAGAAAAGCCTCCTGAATGTATCAGGGGCTTTTTCCTTTCATCACCCATAATAATTATTCGCCTGAATAAAAAATTGGGATTGCATGTAGTTATATGTGATTTTCGAGAAGTCGAAGGGCTGGCCGTTTGTGAGATGAAAGACGGTTTCGACACGAAGAGCAGGATCATTTTGCTTAAGTCCGAGGTGCTTCGCTTCAGTTTCGTTTAGTTTGCCAACTTGCAGGTACATGTCAGAAAAGCCCACTTTAAGACCAAGGCCTTCACTAATGAATTTAAATACAGAATCGGCTGCAATTTCTGTGTTGAGGTAAGGAATAATGGTTTTCCGGTAATAGGACTCTTCTAAACATAAAGTTTGTCCATTGATGTAACGAATGCGTTTAAGGTAGAAAACATCCTCATCTAGTTCAATGTTTAAATTCAGCGCAGCTTCTTCTGGCGGTTTGACGGTATCTAACGTGAGAACTTCTGATGTCAGTTGAAATTCCTCTAAATCTTTTTTAAACCCTTGGTTGGATAATAGGCTAATATAGCCTTTGCGCCTATGCCTTCTCACAAAGATGCCGCTACCCCTCACCTGATAGACAATCCCTTTTCTTTCGAGTAAATCTAATGATTTGATAATTGTACTTTTGCTCACAGCAAATTGATTCATGAGCGTCTCAAGCACAGGGAGTTTGTCTCCTTGCTGCAGCTCATGTGTGACAATATATTTTTCAATATCGCTCGCAATTTGTTGATACTTTAACATAGCCATTCCTCTTTGTTTTCACGATTTATTGTCTTTGTATTATAGCACATCCCGATTTCTCTTTGATATGCAAACTCAAATTATATATGTATTGATAAATTGTACCGGTATAATTATAATGTACGTATACTAGTAGTGATAAAGGGGGGGTTATATGTCAAAAGTGAGGGATTATCAAAAGCTTGCAGAAGACATCTTAGAAGCAGTTGGCGGAGAAGAAAATGTGGTGAGTGCCGCAAGATGCGCCACGAGGCTGCGTTTGGTGCTGAAGCGTTCTAATCCAAAGGCAAAAGAAGCAGTCAACGCCATGCCTGGCGTCATTACAGTGGTGGAAAACGGTGGTCAGTTTCAGGTTGTGATCGGTCAGCATGTAGGTGAGGTATATGAGCATTTTTCCAACCTGGTTCAGCTCCAAACGTCGGATGATGATCAGCCGAATGAAAACAAAGGAACGATACTGAATCGGGTCATTGCGACCATGTCCGCTGTGTTTGCGCCATTTGTGTATATTTTAGCCGCAGCTGGTATTTTGCAAGGTGCACTTATCTTAATAAATTTGATATTTCCAAGCTTCTCGAAAACAGGCACTTATGAAGTGTTTAGCTTTATTTCTTGGGCACCGTTTACGTTCTTGCCCATTTTTATTGCGATAACTGCAGCCAAGCATTTCAAAACGAATATGTATATTGCGGTTGCTTGTACAGCAGCGCTTGTCAGTCCTTCTTGGACAGAGATTGCCGGACGTGTAGCATCAGGGGAAGGTGTGACCTTTTTAGGGATTGCGTTATCTGAAACGGTTTATACATCATCCGTCTTGCCACCGCTTTTCTTAGTATGGATTCTTTCCTATGTAGAAAAATTCTTAAACAAACAAATTCATGAGGTTGTCAAACCGCTATTTGTCCCATTTCTATGTATGGTCGTCATGGTTCCGTTAACCATTCTATTAATCGGTCCTCTTTCGACAGCAGGTGCAAATGGGATTGCAAACGGATACAATGTCTTAGCTGAAAATGTACCAGCTCTGGCAGGGGCCATTATCGGCGGTTTCTGGCAAGTACTCGTGATTTTCGGTGTTCACTGGGGCATCACGCCAATGGTACTTGCGAACTTTGAACAATATGGACGTGACTCCTTTCAGGCATATCAAACCATCGCTGTTATCGCTCAAGTCGGTGCAGTGCTGGGAGTTATTTTAAAAGCAAGAAATCGGGAAACACGGAAAGTTGGGGTTTCAGCTGGAATCACAGGACTCTTCGGTATTACGGAGCCTGCGATTTACGGTGTCACCTTACGTTTTAAAAAGCCGTTTATTTTCGGGTGTATTTCTGGAGCGGTCGGTGCCGTTGTGGCCAGCTTCTTTACGCCTTATTACTTTGCATATGCAGGGCTGCCTGGCCCGCTGACCATTGTGAACGGAATCAGTGCAGATTATCCAACGTCTATCATTGGTATTTTGATTGGTGTGGCCATTGCGCTGATTTTACCAGTTGTGCTTATTCAAATGTTCGGATATGGAGAAGATACAGTAGAACAGTCAGCTGGTGAAACACCTGTTAAAGATCAAGACAGAGAAACGGCAAATACTTCTATGAACAATGAAGAAATGATCACGGCTCCACTTACAGGAAAGGTGCTTTCGTTATCTGAAGTGCCAGATGCCGTATTTAGCTCTGGGGCGATGGGGAAAGGTTTTGCCATTCATCCGACCGATAACAAACTGTTTGCACCGTTTGATGGCAGTGTCGTCATGCTTGCACCAACAAAACATGCGATTGGTCTGCGTTCTGAATTTGGTGTAGAGTTACTTGTTCATGTAGGAATTGATACGGTCTCTCTAGATGGATCGGCATTTACACTCAATATCAAAGAAGGCGACAAGGTGAAAAAGGGTGACTTGTTGATGACATTTGATCAGGAAGCAATTGAAAGCAAAGGATTACAAACAATCACACCTGTTATCATTACCAATACCCAAGCATACGAAGATGTGATTGTAGAGAAACGTTCGACATGTCAGCCAACTGACGTGATGATGACAATTGTGAAATAGGAGGAATAGATAATGACTTTACCAAAAGATTTCTTATGGGGCGGGGCATTAGCCGCTCATCAATTCGAAGGTGGATGGAATGCAGCTGGCAAAGGGCCGAGTGTTGTAGATGTGATGACAGCAGGTGCTCATGGTGTACCAAGACAGATCACGGAAACGATAGAAGAAGGAACTTTTTATCCAAACCATGAAGCCATTGATTTCTACCATCGTTACAAAGAAGATATCGCCATGTTTGCTGAAATGGGATTAAAATGCTTGCGAACATCGATCGGCTGGAGCCGAATTTTCCCTAAAGGGGATGAAGAAGAGCCGAATGAAGCAGGCTTACAATTTTATGATGATGTGTTTGATGAACTGATTAAACATGGAATCGAGCCTGTCATTACGTTGTCTCACTTTGAAATGCCCCTTCATTTGGCAAGAGAATACGGCGGATTCCGAAGCAGAAAAGTCGCTGAATATTTCGCGAAATTTGCGGAAGTATGCTTCAATCGTTACAAGGACAAGGTCACGTACTGGATGACATTTAATGAAATCAATAACAAAATGGACGTCAACAACCCGTTGTTCCTTTGGACAAATTCAGGGGTATCTGTCAAAGAAGGCGAAAATGCCAAAGAAGTCATGTATCAAGCGGGACATCATGAATTGCTTGCAAGTGCATGGGCAGTGGCAAAAGGAAAAGAGATCAATCCGTCCTTTCAAATTGGAGCGATGGTGTCCCACGTGCCAATTTATCCATATTCCTCAAACCCAGAGGATGTCATGCTGGCAGAAGAATATATGAGACAGCGCTATTTCTTCCCAGATGTCCAAGTGCGTGGCTACTATCCAAGCTACGCGTTAAAAGAATTTGAGCGCGAAGGCTATCATATTCCATTTGAAGAAGGCGATGAAGAAAGTTTAAGAAAAGGAAAAGTAGATTACCTTGGCTTTAGCTACTACATGTCAACAACGGTCAAAAGCGATGCAGTATCTGATCATAACGGAGACATTGTCAATGGAGCACTGCCACATGGTGTAGAAAATCCGTATATCAAATCAAGCGACTGGGGCTGGTCCATTGATCCGACAGGCTTAAGATATACATTGAATCGTTTTTACGATCGCTATCAAATCCCGCTATTCATTGTGGAAAATGGCTTTGGTGCCATTGATCAAGTGGAAGAAGACGGCTCTATTCATGACCCAGAGCGAATTCAATATCTCGCTTCTCATATTCAAGCACTGAAAAAAGCGGTTGAATATGACGGTGTGGACCTCATCGGCTACACACCTTGGGGCATCATTGATATCGTGTCATTCACAACCGGTGAAATGAAAAAACGCTACGGCATGATTTATGTTGACCGCGATAACGAAGGTAATGGTTCAATGAAGCGTCTTAAAAAAGATTCGTTTACTTGGTATCAAAACGTCATCACAACGAATGGTGAAGAAGTGTAATAAAGAAATGACTGGACCGGATGAGCGTGGGATTCGCTTGTTCGGGTTTTTTTATTTCCTATGCTTCAATGTAGCCTGAATACAAAGAAAAAAGAGAGTGATCACAATAAAATAATTCATTGGATTGTGAAAGATATTGATGCTAAATGCTAATTGAAGAAGAATCCAAAAACCGAATATCACTGTAACAGCTGGGATGATTTTTTTATACACATTGATTCTCTTTTCGAGAGTAGTTTGTTTTTAGGTGGCATTGTCTCATATCATTGCAGAGATGAAAAGAGAGAAAGATATTAATAGGTTCTATTGCATAATTTGGTATAATTGGTCTATAAAAACGATAAATGGTAGATAAAGAATAGGAGTTGTTGAAATGAATCAAACTCTGCAAATGGGTGCCAATACCGTACTAAACTCTCCAAAGGGGCAATTATCCATCAGTTATGAAGTCTCATCTGCAATTGATATTTCTTTAACGGCGTTTCTCTTAACAGATTCAGATCTAGTTCAAGGAGATAATGGCATTATTTTTTACAATCAGCCGGAGAGTGCTACGGGTGTCGCGACACTTTTACCAGCAGAGATATCAGATCAGTTGAAAAGACATCAATTGAATTTTGATATGAGCAAAGTGCCTGTCGGAATCACAAAGATGGCTATTACACTAACAGAGGATCGAGGAATCGGCTTTTCTCATGTGAAGAATCTGCAAGCAGAAATTCGAACAGGTGATGAGGTCCTATACCTAACACCAGTAAGCTTTACAAATGAGAAGGGTATTGTCGTAGTAGAGCTATACATAAGAAATAGTGAAACGAAAGCACGATCCATCTGGCGTGGCTTCGATTCTGGATTGGAAGGGCTATGCAAGCTTTATGGGGTGGAGGTTGAACCTGATGAACAGGGTGTTTCTACATCTCCTCCAATGGTTTCTGAAAAACAAATTAATGAGCCTGCTCCAATAAACACAGCCGCTAAAGAGAAAGTCGCTGCACCTATTAGCTTAGAGAAAGTTCAAGGTAAAATTAGTTTAGACAAAGGTCATAAACCGATCATCATTGAAAAAACACCAGAGATTACGGCTACAGTATCTTGGGAGTCTGGAACCGATTATGATATTTACGCATTGGTCTATACGAAGTCAGGAAAACAAATAGATGTGGCCATGTTTGGCGCAAAAGGTGTTCCCGCTCTCAAAAGTTACGGTAACGGGGCTGTTGAGCATATGGGAGATGTCGGTAGAGATCGTGAATCAATGAAAACAGAAGTCATTAAACTAAGGTTAAATGATGATATCATTGCGGTGGTACCCGTTGTTTACTCTGCTCAATCAAATGGAACAGGTTCTTTCTATAGATATAGAGTGTCTATGAGTATCGATAATCATCAAGGAACGTCTGTCACGATTCACGCGAAACATGCAAATGACAATGATCGAATTTATTCTTGTGTTCCAGGTATACTTCAAAACACAAATGATGGCGTGATCATCCGTCCACTAGAGCTTTACAGTAAACCAAACTCTGAGCGTAGACCGAAGTTAAAAATGAAATATTCAAATGAGATCGATGTTTTGATGGATAAAGGACCAATCAATGATTATAAGTAACGTGAACATGTGGCTAGACAGAGTATAATGGACTGTCTGGCCTTTTCTATATCCCTACAATTGATAAACTCGTTTATCCAAATGAGAGGGTAAATTGAATAGAGAGTTCATTCCATTTTTTATGTCATTTAGCCTATTTTTCCGTTTTGGAGGTCACGGTAAAATAGACTTTATGATCAATAATGGAGGGAGTGGCTTAATCTGGGCAAGATACTTGATGCAAAAGCACTAACCAGTGCCATGGATACAAGGGCAAAACACTATCAGGAACTCCGTGAACAAATGATAGATTTAAAAAAGGCACTTCAAGGTGTTGCCAACCTCGGTGACGACTTCACTGGAAAGGTAAAATAGACTTTATGATCAATAATGGAGGGAGTGGCTTAATCTGGGCAAGATACTTGATGCAAAAGCACTAACCAGTGCCATGGATACAAGGGCAAAACACTATCAGGAACTCCGCGAACAAATGATAGATTTAAAAAAGGCAYTKCAAGGTGTTGCCAACCTCGGTGACGACTTCACTGGAAAAGGTGCCGATAACATTAAAAGCTTCTACAAAGAACTCGCCGGAAATGTGGACATGTTTATTAGYTTCATTGATAAACAAAAAGCCTTTCATGAAGGTGTTTCTGGGACACTTGATGATACAAATTTTGGCKGCGACACCTTTGTAGAAGAACACTTTTTAGACAACGCTGTACATATGGGAATCAAGAATGCCAAAAGCATCGTGAAGGATCAAAAAAAGGCACTCAAAACGATTTTTCAAGATATTGATGACCTCATTTCTCTGGAGGTATTTGATAGTAAAACCTTTGACGAAAAGATTGCWGATGCGGAAGATGAACGGAAGAAAACGGTTAAAGATTTAATAGAACTTGATCAAAATCTAAAAGATGAATATGCTTTGTCAGAGACTGAGGAGAAGGCTACAATGGCATTGTACGCAGAAATGATCAATGCSACAAATGACGGAAAATCCATTTCGCCTATKAATTTTGACAAGAAAGCGTATCAAAATAGCGAAATCTACAAGGCAAAAAGCGATATTGAGAAGCAAACTTCTGAATATCTAAAAATCAAAAAAGATCAAGAAGAAGCNAATTTTGACAAGAAAGCGTATCAAAATAGCGAAATCTACAAGGCAAAAAGCGATATTGAGAAGCAAACTTCTGAATATCTAAAAATCAAAAAAGATCAAGAAGAAGCCCGCAAGATCGCAAAGGAACAAGAAGCCCTCGCCAACCGTCCGTGGTATGAAAAAGCTCTGGATTACGGTGGGAATATCGTCAATGAACTGACAGGCGTGAACGATGCAAAACGTGCCGCAACAGGTGTCGATCCGATCACAGGTGAAGAACTCACCGCAGGCCAGCGAGTCGCCGCAGGCGGCATGGCAGCAGCAGGCTACATCCCGATTGTCGGCTGGGCAGGACGTATTTTCAAAGGCGGAAAAGCCGTTTATAAAACGACTCAAGCCACGTCCGCCGCAGTCAGAGCAGTCGACATTTACAAGACATCACAGAAGTCTTTTGACGCCCTGAAAACGTCTCAAAAAGGCTTATATGGCCTCACCGCAACAAACGGCTTCAGCGAAGCGATTACGGGTCGAGATATGTTTGGAAATAAGATCTCGAAAGAACAGCAGGAAGCGAGTATGAATGCGGCGCTGGGGATGCTTTTACCGTTTGGTGCAAAAGGGTTTCATGGTAAGATGGGAATCAAGAAAGGTGAGAAAAATCCTTTATCTCCAGGTAATGGATTAGCTACACATGAATCCAGAGGTGGGCACTTAATAGAGAGGCATGTTGGGAAAACAGATGAAGAACTATTAGAAAGGCTGAAAAGTAATCCTAAAATCACGGGTTCTTCTACTTTTAACGATAGAATGACAGCAGAAAGAGTTGCTGATTCAGTTCTGGGTGATCCTAAGAGTGTTGATAAAATACAAAAGTGGTTATCCGACCCCAACAGTAGACCTACATTACCATTAAAATATAAGGGTGATGGAGAGGTAATTGGAAGAAGTGTTTCGAGAAATTCAGAAGTAGTTGAGAATGTTACAAATGCAAAAATTATACTGAAAAAAGATGAGAATGGTGGTTTTATTTTAACAGGATACCCTGTTAAATAGAAAGAAGGATGATAAAATGAATGAGAGTTACAGTTATTTAGAGGAGTTAGAAGATTTTTTAGGTGGGACATTTCATCAGGATATCGATTCACCAGAAGAAGCGTTAGAGGAGTTTATTCATGAAGCTACTAAAGAATGTCTGCTATCTACTATAAAGGATTGTCAGGATTTTTTGAATGGTACTTTAACAATTGAAGAAAAAGAAAGCTTTATCGAAAATAATGCAGAAATCTATTTTCCGGCGATCTCATTAAACCCTATACAGTGGTTTAATAAAATTATAGAGGAAATGAAAGAAGCAGTGAAAATGAAGTGACAAAATGATCCTTGATCGGCCAATGCCTTTCAAGGTTTTTGTGTTTATTGGCCTTCATACCGAGAAAAAGCCGACAAAAAGGGGGATAAAATGGGGACCTTTTTTCCTGTGTGAATCATTGTATGATTAAGACAAGCAAAACGAATATTTTGTCCAGAAGGAAGAACCTGCGGACGCTGATCATTGAGCACTCTAAGTGCCTTGATTGGTGTCGGCTTTTTTTATTGGGAGACGCACCTATCCCTTATCAATGGCGTATCTGGTTACGGAACAAAGGTGTTGAGGAATGTGGCCATACGAGAGAGACATTCTGAGCCTGGATAGCAGCTGGTCTGCGGCGGCCGTATCGAGGACAGTTTTTTATTTTATTTAATGATGGACTGTACTTGGCATCCTCTCGGAGTGTAGTCATCATTTCAAAATCTATTTAAGTGAATAGCGTAAGTTGGTGTTAAGGGGGAATAAATGGAAGGAGTTATTCTCAGCATGCTTTGGAAAGAATGGCACCTGATAGTCCTGAAGTAAAAGCTACTTTAACAAGTAGAGCAATTAAAAAAGCTGAAGAATTAGGGTTTAAACCACAAACAAAAGAATTTAGTGATTTCATCAAAAAATATGTTGATCCAAGAAATATTCCACCTTCAGTTATTGAAGACGCTATAATGAATACGAAAAAGATACCTGGTAATAAAAGTGGAACGTTTGTTCATGAAACACTGGATGTTAAAGTTATTATAAATGAAGCAGGCGATGTTATCACAGTTATACCGAAATAATTAATAAAAGGATGAATAAGAATGTTTATTAAGTATGATGAATATGATCTATTAGAACTTTTTCAAAGTGAGCCGGCGAGTATAACAGGCAATATAGAGGATGGAGAATTAATTTATACTTACAAAGATGACCAAAATTTCAAAGTGATTTTAACTTTAGATGTATATAAGCAAACGAGTAGTCTAAGTATTACTTTTAATGATTCTATAGTATTTACAGGTGATTTTAATAATGTAACAAGTATAAAAAAAGATGAAAAAGCTATGGTAATGAACGTGGACGAAGAAGAGAGGTTAAAAGTTAAATTTTATAAACAAGTTGGAGTGGAGTTGCTTTAAAATAGCCTTATTGTATTAGAAAGAAATATAAAACAATTATGATGTTCTCTCAGATAAATCAGTAGGTGAAGTAGTTGTTACTTCTAAATATAATGTTATTGTTATCATACCTTGACTGGCTATATGCCTTTCAAGGTTTTTGTGTTATTGGCCTTCATAACGAGAAAAAACCGATAAAATGGGGATTTTTTTTCCTAAGTGGATCATCGTATGATAGAGACAAGCAAAACGAACGCATTGAGCACTATTGAGAAGCAAACTTCTGAATATCTAAAAATCAAAAAAGATCAAGAAGAAGCCCGCAAGATCGCAAAGGAACAAGAAGCGCTAGCCAACCGTTATGAATGCGGCGCTGGGGATGCTTTTGCCATTTGGGGCGAAAGGATTTCATGGAAAGATGGGTGTGAAAGATAGTGCTGGTAAAGGTGGATTTAAACATAAGTATTCTGACAATAGCAAAAATCATCTAATACGACCAGAAGGTGTTAGTAAAACAGGTGTAAGTGGTGGTCATAATGAAAAGGAATTTTTCAATTATTTAAATGAAAAAGAAATTCCCTATAAATTGGAGAGAAAGGAACGCCATCCTTCGGTACATGGAATAAATGATGTGTACTATAAAATAGCAAAACAAGAGCGTGGTATGTATACAAAAGAATTTAAAGCCTCTACTCATAAGAAGACTGTTTATGATGATAATGTATTTACTGATGAACAAATTTACAAATATGGCCAAGAGGCAATGGAAAGTGGTACTGAGTATGTAACTAGAGGCGGTCAACATGTAATACAAGGTACATCAAATGGTTTAAAATTCAGGAAGGATGGAAAAATCCAAAAACAGGAGAAATTGAAAGTTTTTATCCAGTATTAGAGTGGAAAAATATAGTAATTAGGAGGATCTTGATGTTAAATAATATGCAGCCAATAGTTCAAGACTTTTTTTCTTTTTTGAAGAATGATTTAGTTGAGGTGTTAGAGTGTTTGTCCCATAGAGAACCTTGGCAAGATCATATGATGGGATACGAACTTCCAGAGCATTCAGAGGACGTTGAATTTAATAATGGAGTAATGATATTTATGGACACAGCATCTTATCATGAAATTGTGATGGATAATCTAGATTTCTATAGTTGCTTGGAAGAAATTTGTATGGAGTATGTTGCTGAAACTCCAGAACAGAAGGCACAAGTTTATTTACTTTTGGACAAGGTAAAGACTACTTTAAATTTGTGAAAATTAAACCTAACTGAGTAAACCTTTAATACGAAGGTTGATTAACTTATATGAGGTATTCAAATGTATTTAAGGAGCAATATTTCGAAGTGTAGAGGAGAGATAAAAATCTTTAAAAACATTTATTTCAATTAATAAAATCAAAATGTGTAATGTTAATTGGATAAAGCTTGGAGGAGACAATAGAGTTTGTCTAATCACATAAGGAATGTATTAAATTATGTATTTTTCATTAGAGCATTTAAAACATCACAAAATAAAAGTTGATTGGAAGACTATATATGTAGGAATTAGGTTAAATTTGTTCTCATACAAAGAAATAAGCAAGTATGCAGTAGAATATTTATCTAATCATACAGAATGTGAAAATTCTTTAATTCTAGAAATAGCTTGGGGAGCTGGCGACCCAGATGAGGATTATAGAAAACTCCAAATGATATTAGTAGAATTATACAATGATTTGGTAGAAGAAGAATCTAGCCAATGGGACATTGAAAAAAGGAAATGGAGATATGGTATAACGTCTCACTTAAAAGAAAAAAATAAGAAGTCACCTGAAGAGTTATTGGATGAATTGTGTGAAGTATACGCTGATTTTGGTTACCCTGAGGATATGGAACCATTTATTCATTATATGCCTCCTTCAGATGGTTATAATCCGTTACTATATTCAAAAGAAGAGAATATAAATAGATTAGTATCTTTTTTTGAAGAGTTTTTACAAAAAGAAAAAGCAGTTGTCTAATTCGGGCAATTTTAATTACTGATTAAAGGTGACTAATGAAAATAAAACTTGAATTCGAACAAAAAGTTACAAACTACTATAAGTGGTTAGATCAAAAAATAAATGAACTTAAACAGTTAAGTGTATATAGTATTAATGGATATCACTTTTTAGATGATGGTGGAATTAAGACTTTTCAAAGTTATTGTCAAAATGAACTAATCGAAATTTTTAACGGTCAATTAACTAATTACCATTTTTATATCTTTCTGAGTAAGAAAGTAACTGATGTACATTCGCGAATAGAGAGATTCCGAAAAGTATGGAAATCGATTGATTCGGAAATAAATACTTCAGGTTTTGAAAAGGGGCCAGAATTACTTTTAGATGAACAAGAAAATCAATTTTATGTCAGTATGGCCAAAGTACCTCAACCTGATTTAGATAAGGCATTGCGAATAATGGATCAGTATCAATCTAGTTTCATGATTGCCAGTAGAAGGGATTCTATGCTCTCAGAACAATCTATAAAAGATTTGTTTTACTCAGGATTGGATCAGAATAGTCATGAAGTAGATTATCAAGCGCTTTTTTTGAAGTATGGTTTGAATAGTGAAATTATCTTTAGATGGGGATCTGTTCTAAATGAGGCCGAATTGGCAATGATTTTAAATCAAGATCATACCCAGAAAATACAGGAGCGAAACAAAGCCATTCATAGTATCTCAAAAAGAGAATAATCCGTAATATTTTAAACAATCCCCACATTTGGGACTTGCCCTCCCGTTTTTGTGAGACTGGGAGCAAAACACCGTATGAAACAGCCAGTTGTCGAAACTCTTTCGGTGACTGGTTGTTTCATTTCCATTGAACTCGAATATTGGTATATGTATTTTATAAAATCGTTGTGTAGTGATTGTCAGATGGTGAAGATGATAGAACCCTTCTGATTTTAAATTGGAGTGGAAGGATTCGATGTGGGCAACTTGTTTATGAAAGCGATGATGCTCCCCATAATGTGTAATATTCTTAATTCCTAGCTTATAATGGAAGGTTAGCTGCAAGTCTGTTGTGAGTTGTTCGCATCTATGAATGAAGATGCATTTTAACAAATTAATTAATTATCTAATAAGGTATTTATCGTAAGGATAAATACAAAATGGAAAGGAGATGTTGAACTGGCTAATATGAATAAAAACCAAAAAATAAAAATCGAAACCTTAAAAAGAAAAAGCAGAAGAAAGCACTTAATAAACGAATTAAGCTATATGACACTTCCAGAACCCCCTTTTTTGGAGGTCGAAGAGAATCAATTTTTTTGTCAGAAGGTATTTACTTTCCTGCAATCGAGAGAACATAAAAGTCAAATACATGGAGACAACTATCTAGAGCATATTGAAAAGT
Organism: Bacillus sp. Leaf49; assembly: GCF_001426125.1. NCBI lineage: Bacteria > Bacillati > Bacillota > Bacilli > Caryophanales > Bacillaceae > Bacillus > Bacillus sp. Leaf49. Next base: position 99,587 of record NZ_LMRK01000012.1, read on the forward strand.
CTACACAAATGTTGAATGAAATGGTCGGGAGGATAAAAGAGACTCCTAAACAAGGGAGATTGCTTTTTTTCCGAGATCATGAAATTGAAGCGCTTTTAGTGGATGTGGATGAAGTGTTTCATCATTTAAATCAACTTCTTGAGCAAACCAAATTTTTAAGTGGATACGGAGATTTCATTTTAATAGCAGAGGATTTTCATTTCGGATTATGCATAGAGCGTACAGAATATTTTTATGAGTTTAGTTTTTGGGGAATGTGAGTTTAGATCAAGCTTCATTTCAAAAAATGACAAGGATTTTTCTCTATCACCATTTCCCTCAAATTTAAGCAATTCACTATCATTACCTTTCACATTCATATAAAATAAGAGCTAGTGAAAATTTGAAGAGATGCTTGATAAATGAAGGGCATGTAAGCTGTATGAAATGATGAGATGTTTCAAGTACGTGAAGGTTGCAAAGCTGTTTCTCTTCACGCATGAATCTTGTAAGCGTAACCATTATTTGTCACTTCATTGCAATGTGTTGAGGGGTGTGTCAGCATGAGGAATCCGTATTTGAGAACGGCTTCTAGTCTTTATATCAATTATTTTTTATTAGGTATGGTCAATATTATTTTGGCTTCAAATATGCCATTTTTGATCAAACAATTAGATACAAATAGTGCAGGGATTAGTTATATGATATCTGCACTCGGTATTGGCAGGGTGCTCACGTATGGTTTATCGGGCGTACTGTCAGATCGTTTTGGACGAAAGCCGGTCATTTTGGTTTCGGGGGTGCTGATGGCGGTGTTCCTCATTGGAATCCCATTGTCTCCGAATTATCAAATCGCGTTTGCGTTTGCGATTTTGGCAGGGGTGGCGAATTCGGCGATGGATGCAGGGACGTATCCGGCTTTAATGGAAGCTTTTCCTCAAAACTCGGGATCTGCAAATGTGATGGTGAAGGCGTTTATTTCGATTGGGGCGACCATTCTGCCGCTCGCTATTTTCTTTTTAGCAGAGCATGATCTGTTTTATGCATTTGCGTTTTTTGTACCTGCTTTTATCTATTTAGTGAATGTGATAATGTTGTGGACATTGCCATTTCCGAATCATCGCAAGGTGGAGCAAGTTCAGGTGACGGAGCATGATGGACTTCCGCGCTTCTCATCAGAGCCTACGTTTTGGAGAGAAGGGGTCGCACTGATTGTGATCAGTTTTACATCAAATGGTCTGTACGCCTTGCCACAAATTTGGCTGCCTACGTACGGTGAGGAAATATTGGGAATGGCTTCTGGCAGTGCTGTGAAGCTGCTTAGTTACTATAGCATGGGCGGTTTGCTGTCTGTCTTATTGCTCGCATTTCTTTTGCGCCGCATTGTTCGTCCGGTCACCGTGCTGCTACTCTATCCGATTATTACATTAGCCTCTATCTGTGTGCTATTGGTCGTGAAGTCTCCAGTCATCGGGACCGTCAATGCATTTGTATTGGGCTTTTCAACAGCTGGTGTCTTTCAGCTGACGTTAACCGTAATGGCTGAGTTCTTCTGGAAAAACAAAGGGACGATGACAGGAATTATCTCAACAGCAGGCGGAGTGTCCGCCATCGTGATTCCGGTCGTCACTGGTTTGATCGAAACCCACTCGACCATTTTGCAAATCTTTATATTTGATGCGGGTGTGGCTGTTGTGGCGATCCTCGGCGCGGTGTATATCCTTTATCGATATCGCCGTGTGATGATACACGAATAAAAAAGACGACTTCCAAAGCGGAGGTCGTCTTTTTTCTGTGTTTCGTTTAGAAACGGTCATTTTCAAATAGAATTTGTTTCACTTGTTCAACTGGCATATCCTCGCCAGTAAAGAGTTTGTACGCAAGGGCACCTTGCCATAGCATCATGCCAAGACCGTTAATCGTTTTGGCACCAGCTTCTTGTGCTTGAGCAAGAAGTTTTGTTTTTTGCGGGTTGTAGACAACATCTGTTACGATTAAGTCTTTGCGTAATACATCAAGGGTATCGTCAATAATGCTGAGCTCATCTAATGGTTTCATGCCAAGGCTTGTCCCGTTTGCTAAGATCGCACTTTCAGCTACTTCACGACGGAAAGCGTCTTTGTCTTCAAGTGGGAAAATGTTTGCTTTGACACCGAATGATTTCATTTCGTTGTTGATGTAATTTACATTTTCCTCTGCTTGAACAAAGTATTGATCATTACGAGCAAAAATACTAATTTCACGAATACCTGATTGTGCAAGCTGAATGGCAATCGGAGTTGCAGCGCCGCCAGATCCAACGAGTGTAACCTTTTGTCCAGCTAATTCAACACCATGTTCAATTAAGTTTCTTACGTAACCAAGACCATCTGTGTTGTAACCAACCAGCTTGCCATCTTTGTTCACAACTGTGTTGCTTGCGCGAGTATGTCTTGCAGAATCATCTAGTTCATCTAAGTAATCAAGTACTTTCATTTTGTTCGGCATGGATACGTTAAACCCAGCTGCACCCATTGCTTTCATCCCGTTTACTGCTGCTTCTAGTTCATCATTTCCTACCTCAAAAGCAAGGTAAGCATAGTTGATTCCTGTTAGTGTATAGCCAAGGTTGTGCATCCGTGGTGACAGGCTGTGCCCGATTGGTGTTGCAAGAAGACCGACTAATTTTGTTTTTCCATCAATATTACGTTCGTGTATGTTTGTCATGATTGACATCTCCTTTAATTATCTAAACAATTTTTTCATGCGTCGTAAAACAAAGACTGCTAACAATACGCTGATGACCGCAATGATCATATCGAAGAATAAAGTCATTTTAATATCGTACGTGCTAACGAGTCCGCTTGTAATCAGCGGAACAAGGATAAACGCTGAACTTGCCGCAATGTTGACATATGATGAAGCCGTTGCTTTGTTTGTAGGGAATAATTTCATCATAATACTCATCGCCAACTGGAAAATGCCGGCTGTAAATAATCCTAAGAAAAAGGTACTAACAATGACAATGCCGTACGTTTCAATTTGAAATAGTGAAAGCATGGCAAGGAATGCCCCGATTGGGTAAATAATAGCGACCATAATTGGTGAAATGAATTTATCTAATACGATTGAAAGCAATAGAACAGATACGAGTGCACCAATACTAAAATAAGAAAGAAGCTGCGTCGCTTGTCCTGAGCCAAGCCCAATCAATTTCAACCCGAGCTGTGGAAGCCAAGTTTGCCATACAACAAATAATGCAGTAGACGTGAATCCCATAAGTACAACAGCTAGACCTTCACCAAACATTTTCGGTTCTTCCTTCATTTGCTCTTGAACGGGAAGATCGTTTTGAGAAGCCGTTTGTTTATGATCTGGGAACGGCATAAAGATCAAGTAAATGCCTACAAGTAAATAAAGAAGTCCTAGACCAAAGAATGCCCAGCCCCAGAAGATGTCATGTGCAATAAGGAATGCCAAGATAAATGGAAGAACAGTCGCACCAATTGATACAGACGCCTTCACTAATACAGAAGCTGAACTTGCTTTTTTAGGAAATGACTCTGTCAAAGCAGGATATGTTCCTGAATCAAGCAATGAGTTTGCAATCCCTGCGGAAATGGCAAAAATGAAAGCCAATGTATAATTGGTCGTTGTTGGAATCCCAATTAAGAATAATAAGTAAAGAAAGTTACCTGTAATAATGACAGGTTTTCGCCCCCAGCTGTCTGCAAGCCGGCCAGAGAAAAAGAGAGCAATTAATTTACCGATCCCGATTGCTGATACAAGCAAGCTGATTTTTGGAATATCTACATGGTAGCGTTCAGATAAGCTTTCCATGTTTGATGCCACAATAATATTGATCATGCCTAGCATGAAGTAGTTTAAATACATGCCAAGTGATGATTTAATGTATGGATTTTTCATGTTCCCACTCCTATATTTGAAACCCTGTTCGGGCCAAATTCTTGTTACCCTTTGTTATTTCCTTAAACGTAAATAATATTAAGTCCATCACAACACCCCTTGTGTGATTGATGAAAAAATAATGAATATTCATCTGTTCTTCAAATAAGTACATCGTTCTACTAAATAATTAAAAATAATAACAGTTATCATAAGTTGATGGACTTCCTCGATTTGATCAGAATCAAAAGATCCATCTTTAACTGTAGTTGATATCATAAATAACGATATGTTCACAAAAGGTATAACGATATACTAAAAGAAGCAACGAGATAAATATACTCCTGTGTATAAAATGTGTCAAGTTTATGACTTTGCGATTTAAAAAAAGAAAAATGTAATAAAGAAATAGTTGACTTGCTCAATAAAAAAAGGAGAATCGCTTTGCAATTCTCCTTTCAGCGTGTAGACAAACCCTCGCATTCTTTGTCAGTCCTGCGCTCCGGTGCTCACGAATGTCAAATTCGCTCTGCTCCGGTGCTCGTCCTTCCTAGACTGCAAAAAAGTTCATTTTAGCCCTTTGTCAACAATCTGAAAGGAGAATCGCTTTGCAATTCTCCTTTTCATGATCATGTCGAGGTTTCTCGAATATGAAGTTGAGGCTTTAATATCAATCGCTGCAGTTCTTCATCCTGCTCGTTCATTTTATGATACAAAAGGTTGGCTGCTTTGACTCCAATGGATCGTGGAAATGATGAGACTGTGGTGAGCGGCGGGTGATACATCTCCGCTTCAGGGATGTTATCGAACCCAACTACATCAATGTCTTCACCAGGCTTGATGTCACGCGCTGCCAATTCTTGAATCACCCCAAACGCCACTAAATCACTGAAGCAAAAAATAGCAGTAGGTGGTTCGGGAAGGTCAATCACTTGGGCAAGGGCTTCTTTCCCGCCTTCACGGGTAGGCACCATATCGATAATAAGAGATTCATCTATCGTTAAGTCTTCATCATCATGGGCTCTTTTGAACCCTTTCATCCGTTCAATCCAAGTTGAGGAGGATTTGATTCCACCTAAGAAGGCGATGCGGCGATGCCTTTTTTGAAGAAGATGACGGACCGCCATCCAAGTGCCTTGTTCATAATCAACACCGACATAATCACAATGGACATCTGCTAATTCACGATTTGCCAATACTTTTGGTGTGCGAATGTTGTTTAATTGTTTGACCGTTCGTGTCGAACTTTTCGATGCTGGATTTAAGATAATTCCACCCACTCGGTGCTCTACCATTGTGGAGATGAGCCGCTCCTGCTTATCCACACTATCAAAGGTTGTCCCAAGTAAAACGGTATAACCAAGTGATTCAAGTGTGGTTTGCACACCGATTAAAAATTCAGAAATAAAGGTGTTTGAAATATCCGTGACGATCACACCTACAATATTTGAACTTTTCGACCGCATGTTGGCAGCGACGCGATCGTACACGTATCCCAAATCCTCCATGGATTGCAGCACTTTTTTCCGGGTGGCTTCAGAGATCCTAGGGTTGTTGCGAACAACGAGTGAGGCCGTTGAAGTCGATACACCGGCATGCCGAGCGACTTCTTGTAATGTCACACGCTGTTTGTTCATTTTTTTCATTTGTCTTCACCAACTTCATTGGATTGCCTAACTATGGTTCATCATCAAGATGGATGTCTCCACCAAACGAGCCGAACATTCTTTGTTTCATTATACCTTAATCAAGGGGTGTTGATGAAGTGATGTCATATCAGCTTCAGATAAGGAGGAAACAACATCTTAAAAGATTACCATTGACAGCTTTCTTTTAGAGGCGTAAAATATAAAATTATTCAGAAATAGCAACATTTAAAGTAAATATCGAAGGCTATGATTGCTGTGGGTCACACTATGGCAGGAGCAGCTTCTGGAGAGACCGCATGTATGTGCGGCGCCGAAGGGTTCACAATCTCAGGCAAAAGGACAGAAGAGTACGAAATATTGTATTTGTGATGCATGGATCATACTGTGTATTGCTTTTCTCTATTTTGCTATTCTTTTATGACCGTGAGATTGGAGCGCATCCAATCTCTTTTTTTATGGACTTTTTGCGAGTTCATTATTTCAGTATAGGATCGTGTCGTAGGAGGGTGTTGAAATTGGCACAACAAGAGTTAAAGCGAGATTTATCAAACCGTCATGTTCAATTAATTGCCATTGGCGGAACGATTGGAACTGGGCTGTTTTTAGGGTCTGGAAAAGCCATTCAATTGGCAGGACCATCGATCATTTTTGCGTACTTAATTGTCGGAATGGCCATCTTTTTTGTCATGAGGGCACTTGGAGAATTGCTCTTATCTAAGGCGGGCTATCAGTCTTTAACGGATATAGCAGAGGATTATCTTGGACCATGGGCTTCCTTTGTGACAGGATGGACATATTGGTTTTGCTGGATTATGACAGCGATGGCGGATGTTATTGCGGTCGGGGTGTATGTGCAGTACTGGTTTGATATTCCGCAGTGGATTCCTGCTATTATTTGTTTATTGATTTTGCTAGGATTTAATTTATTAACGGTGAAGCTTTTTGGAGAAATGGAATTTTGGTTTGCACTTATTAAAGTGATTACGATATTACTGTTGATTGGCGTTGGAATTGTCCTGTTAATCATTGGTTTTCAAACAGATGCAGGACCCGTGACGGTAACGAATCTGTGGTCACACGGAGGATTATTTCCAAATGGTGTGACAGGCTTCTTATTGTCATTTCAGATGGTGATTTTTGCGTATGTGGGCGTGGAACTTGTCGGTGTGTCAGCAGCAGAAACAGCGAATCCGCAAAAAAACATCCCGTCTGCGATTAATAAAATTCCATTAAGAATTCTATTTTTCTATGTAGGTGCGATTTTTGTATTACTATGCATCAACCCATGGACAGAACTCAGTGCATCAGAAAGTCCTTTTGTGAAAACCTTTGGGCTCATTGGGATACCAGTAGCGGCGGGACTCATCAACTTTGTCGTCCTGACATCTGCGGCGTCTGCTTGTAATAGCGGTATGTTCTCAACGAGCCGAATTTTGTATAATCTCAGTCATCAAAAACAAGGACCGGCATCTTTTGGCCGACTAAATAAGCATGCTGTTCCAAGTAATGCCCTGTTTGTGTCGACGATTGTGGTGTCAGTAGGGGCTCTTTTAAGCAAGCTGATTCCTGAACAAGCCTTTGGTATTGTAACAACGATTAGTGCCATTTGTTTCATTTGGGTATGGAGTATTATTTTAATATGTCATTTGAAATATAAGAAAACACGTCCTGAACTGCATAATGCGTCTACCTTTAAAGCGCCATTTACACCTTTTGTGAATATAGCGGTTCTTGTGCTCTTTGCTGCCATTCTTGTCATCATGCTTTTCGCTGATGCTACACGGCCAGCACTGTTATTGACACCCGTATGGTTTGGGTTCTTATTTTTGATTTATGCACGAAAGAAACGCCGTGCTGTTTAATGAAAAAGCCGTAATAGGCTTTTTTTTGAATCCTTTTTTCTTATGAATCGTAATAATCTTAGAAATATTTAGGGGGAGGAGGATAAGATTGGGTATAATATTATTTGGTGTTATTTTTATACTTCTATTAATACCTGTAATAATAACAAGTTTATTTTATATGGAAAGGTATTATAAAATCATTTTGAAGTTTTTCCGTGGTGTAAATTGGAGAGGAATTAAATTTAAAGGTAACTTAAAATGGGTTGATTTAAAAAAATTAATAAAGAGAGCTGTGATAAAATCTCTCTTTATTAACAGTTTGCGGAAACTTACTGTTTGGGGCATCCTTTTTTCGTTTTTCCTTCTTCTATTTGTTCAGCATTTTAAATTTAAAGAGTTATATTTTTATGTTGGATTATTATTTCTGATTCTTGTCGCTGTCCTTTTAGCATATAAAAATGATAAGCAAGAGGTCAATGTTGCACAATACGGTACTAAGCTAAGTATAATGATATTATATCCTCTTGTTCTTTTATTAAAGTTTTTAGAGAATGTGTCTAACGTTAACATGATAGCAATAATAGTTTTTTTTACGGCTTTATATTCTTATTTATTTCTAAAAAGTGTAATGGACATTTTTAAATCTACTTTTATGCATTTAGCAAATTTCATTTTTATTTATGTCTTTTTTAATTTTATCATTGGTGCTGTTTTCGGGTCTTTTTACATTTATAATGATCACTTCGAATATCATTATAGTGGTGAGTATAAGGGTGATGGCACTCTTTTAATCTTATATAAAGGATTAGAACCCTTTTATAATTACCCGATCATCCAAGTTGACGAGGGGAATATTGCATATATTCCAATGTTTGAATTTATTATAGGCAACATCTTTAATATTATTCTTGTTGGTATATTTATTTCATATTTTGTAAATAAGTTATCAACTAAAAATGAAAGAAGTTGATCAACTCATTCATTTCAAATTGAATACTCCGCCAGTTACTCAAAGCACAGTCAATTTTAAAGACTGTGCTTTTGCTTATTTAACGATTTCGAATCTTCAACATATAGTATGCATTAAGAATGATCAGAACAAGTCCAACGACGATGATGGAGAAGAGCTGAGAGTGATTGGCGCCAAGAGAATAGACAATCAAAATAAACATGGCACCGGTCAATAAAATATTCATCATTTGAAAAGTGTGAAAAAGCCCATCGAGCATCACATGCTTTTCGCCTTCATCAGAAATGGCGAGCAGTTTTTTGCCATAATCTTTATCGGTTGGACTAGGTAGGTGACGATTAGGATAGACGAGCTTTAGGACAGAGGTCGACACATAAGAAAGAATGACGGTGATCAAAAATAAGGCAGCATTTGTGAGAATCAGCCAGAGTGGCTGCTCAGTCACGATGGAAATACCAATTGCAATGATCGATAAAATGGTACTCACCGTATTAGCTAACGTTACATCAGTAAAAGTTCGGTACTGTTTTACCTCGAGTTCATCCTCCTCATCACCAGATACCGAAAGAGAGACTCTTTTCTTCATGCGCGAAATGCCTGAAAAACAATAAATGATGAATAGAACTGTCAAGCCAGTGATGACAAGAGTCGCTTCAAATGCAGCTTGCAGAAGTGTCAGCTCAAATTCGGCAGCCAGCAAACAGTAAGCACCGAGAAAACCAAGGAGAGCACCTAAGAGCATTTTGTATACAGTTTTCATGTGAGTTCATCCTCCTCGAATAGAAAAATTTGTTCAATGGGTTCTTGAAAAATACGTGAAAGCCTCATAGCAAGTAAGAGAGACGGCATTAATTCATCTCGTTCCATTAAGCTGATCGTCTGGCGGGAAACCTTTGCCCGTTTCGCAAGCTCCGTTTGGTTTAAACCATCACGCGCCCGCAGCTCTTTTAGCCGATTTTTCATTCTGTCACCTCAACTCTGATCAAAATGTTATCTTGATTGTAAAGTATTATATCCATTTTGACAAGTATAATTGTCAAAATGATAAAAATAATTGTCAGAAAGATCGCCTTTATTCAAAAGAGAATCAATGATACGCTAAAGAAAAGAGAAACAGAAAATAGGTGATGCCCATGTTCATTGATCAATTAAAAAGTGACTTACATCAATCACAGCCATTATTTATCGGAGAAGAGACAGCGTTCAAAGCGGCAGTCCTTGTCCCTTTGGTGCAAGTAGACGGGGAATGGCATGTTTTATTTGAAGTGCGATCACTGACGATGAGAAAACAGCCTGGCGATATTAGCTTCCCAGGAGGCAAACTCGACGGCGGCGAAACCGCACAAGAAGCTGCACTGCGGGAAACATATGAAGAACTAGGGATTCCGCCCGAATCCGTCAAGGTGTTAGGACAGCTCAGTCCTTATATTGCCTCTCCATCCTTTGTGGTATATCCATTTGTCGGAATCATTGATGAACAGCAGGTCAAACATTCCTTTAATCAAGAAGAAGTAGAGGAGACCTTTACTGTGCCTCTATCATGGCTCAGCCAATACGAACCGTACTTACACCATGTATCAGTGCAGCCAACACCAGGAGAGGACTTTCCTTATGAAAAAATCATGAATGGTGAAAAATACAGCTGGGGGAGTCGTTCGATTGAGGAGTGGTTTTATGATTACGATCGTTACACCATTTGGGGATTAACTGCCCGTATATTAAAACATTTTGTGATGGTTGCAAAAAGAAATTCCTAGAGAACTAGCTCTAGGAATTTGTTGTGGAAAGGCGTTCTTTTGCGGTTTCTTTTCCTTTCCCTTTTCCAATTAGGATGGGTGCTTTAGCTTTGCTCAATCCATATGAAGGCATGTTCACGTAGATAGATTCATATGAGCCGGCTTGAATTTGATACGTTTCATGATAAATTCCGACCGCGTCATTATTTCGTGCTCTTTGGTTAAATCCTTTCCAAGCAGCCAAATGCTTCTCCATCTTGGCATAGGCAAGGAGGTCCTCTGTTGATTTCCAATATTGGATCATGGTGGTGGTGCGTAAACCGAAGTAATTTTCTGTCCCGAGAAAACCAAGTTCTTCTTGATGTGTATAAAGTTCTTTGATCATCCCCGGCATCGCCTTAAATACTGGCAGCCATTGATGGACAGCCCAGCGTTTATTGATTCTCATTCCGATAATGAACACAACAATCGGCTCAGAATTGTCTGTTGTATACCTGCCTGCACGTATATTTTTTTTCATTTGTTCACCCTTCTTTCCTCATTGATTCACAGGTCTCCACGCACCAATCAATTCCAGCCTGCGCCACTTTCTTTCCGTAATCTAACGTATACAGCCAATACTTCGCATCAGCTTCATCTGGATACAGCTCTTGAATGTTTTGTTCAATCGCAACATATGTCTCATAACGGATACGGAGCTGCCTCTCATAATCTTGTAAAAGCACCAATTTTTTCTCAAACGAAAGATATTGACCAAAGAATAACTTTAATAACACTTCATTTCGTTCTGATGGTACTTGATCGAGCGGCTGCGCCAGCCATTGCCTCAACGTGTCCAGCCCTTTTTCAGTCAGATGATACTCCCGCTTGTCTGAGCGCCCAGTTGTAGAAGCGGGTGAAACCTTCGCAAGCCCTTCCTCGACTATTAACTTTAAAGCTGGATAAATTTGTCCATAACTAATTTTCCAAAAGTGATGCAAGCTCCTATCAATTAATTGCTTCACTTCATACCCAGACTTACAATCTGTCGTTAAAATCCCCAAAATCGCATACGTCGTATCATTGTATTTTTTCATTGATCAACACACCTATCTAAAAGATATATCATTTAGATATATAATAAACGATGTTTAACTGCAGATACAAGAGGTATGAGAAAAAAATAAATGCTAGAAAGGAGGTGAAGAGATCACTGATTTGTTAATCAATGAGATGAATCCTTCATATAGAGTGAACGATCATAGTTTGGAGGGGACATATGAGTAAATCGAAAATCTGGATCATGACTATTCTGGCGGTACTACTGATTGGTGGAGGCGGCTGGATAGCCTATCAAGCAATCGCAAAAAAGAGTGGTTTGAATCATCCCTACGCCTTTGCATATAAGACTCATGATCGTGTGAACTGGTTCAAGGTAACGGAAAGAAACGGAAAAGTAACAGGTCATCTGAATGAAACCATTTTAGAGGAAAATCCGAAAAGGCATTATGATCCCAATCTATTTATCAACAAATATCAATTAACTGGGAAATCAATTGAAAACGGTTACGAATTTTATGTAAAGCAAGGGAAAGAAACGGTCACATATGAAGTTCACCTTGCCGAAAAAGATCTTTTTGTGAAAAAACAAGGTGAAAAGCACAGCATCACATACAAAGCAGTTGATCAAAAAAACCTACGTGCTGTTCAACAGGACATTCATACTCGATATGAGAAACTGATGGATGACACGGAAAATAGATTTCATGATTATGTACGAAACTTCATTAAGAAAGTAACAGGCGCTTATGGTTATCTGTATACGGCAGAGGATGGTTCGTACCAACTATTTCTAAAAGTAAAACGAATGTATATGCAGTCTGAATGGGCAGGTTCTTTTCTAATGAGAAAGGCCCCAGGAGATGGTGGTGAACCTTATAAAGAAACGAAACATACAGCCGGTGGAGTTTCTGATGGGATGATGTTTGATTTGAGTACTTATCCTGCAATTGAAAAGGGTTTTATTTTAGGTGAAACTGACCGAGACGCAACATACATTAAATTTCCTTTTAAAATGGCAGGCGGGACAATAGAATTTAAAGCGGTCACGAAAGAGGAATATCAAGAACAAACAGAAGCATTCAAAAAGAAGGCGAAAGAATGGCAAAAGTAGATCGTGTTGGAACAGATGAATGTTGTGAATGGGATTTCAGGGCGATCAGAATAAATAGGGATCATGAAGGTTTTTCAAAACATATTTGAGTGGAGGTACGTATGAGTAAACTGAAAATGTGGGTCGTGTCTATCCTGGCAGTACTCATCTTAGGTGGAGGCGGCTGGACAGCATATCAAGCAATCGCACAAAAGAATTCATTAAATCATGCCTATGCATTTGCGTATAAAACGAAGGATAGAATGAGCTGGTTTGAGATATCTGAGAATAAAGGCAAAGTAACGGGGCATTTGAATGAAAAGTATATAGAAGAAGTGAGGTGGGATCCGCAAATCTATAAAAAACAATTTGTCGTATCTGGCAGTTCAAAAGAAAATGGGTATGAATTCAAAGTCACACAAGGTAAAGAAACGATCGTATACGAAGTTCACTTTTCAGGAAAAGACCTTTCAGTAAAAAAACAAGGTGAAAAGAAAGGCATGATATATAAGGCAATCAATCAAAAAAAGCTAGATAAATATCATAAAGAGATTCAAAAACGATATGATTATCTATTCGATACCGCTGAAGATAGGTTTTATGATAGTATGAGAAACTTCAAGGAGAAAGTGGCGAAAGTATATGGTTTTCTCTATACGGCAAAGGACAAACAACTATTTTTACAGGTGAAAACCATGCATATTGAGCTTGGATGGTCCGGCTTCCTTCTAATCACAACTGTTCCCGGAGAAGAGTGTAAGCCTTATAAAGAAATGAGATTAGAAGTCATGGGTGATACGGATGGAAGAAATTTTGTAATGGGCCATGAGCCTTCAATTGAAGATGGGATCATTAAAGGTTCCACTGATCGAGATGTAAAATCAATCAAACTTCCATTTAAAATGACAGGCGGTACTGTAGAGTTAAAAGCGGTTACGAAACAGGAATACCAAAAACAAGCGAAAGCATTCAAAAAGCAGGCGGAAGAAAGAAAAAAATAGATGATATGAAACCAGATGAGTGAACTTATCTGGTTTTTTATTAATAAAGAGTTCTTATTGATGATAAAAAATATTGGTGTATAAAAAAAGTGAGAAAGGTTGCTTCAACTAAATTAAAGAAAATTAATTTAGGTATATAGACCTTAATAATTTTTAGAAAAATAAATGTTGACGCTTTCATATAATCAATATATACTAAAAACAAATCCAATATAAATAAATTAGACATGTGACTGGTCATGCAGGCAGGATCTAAAAACGATGAATTTCTTTAATTTGTCGTTTTAGATCCTTTTTTTGTTGCCAAAATATAGGTCTCATGTATGAGAAAAGGAGGAAAAGAAATGGATTACACACAAGTCGCCAAAGATGTTTTGCAGCATGTAGGTGGTAAAGAAAACATTGCGCACCTTGAGCATTGCTCAACAAGACTTCGCTTCACACTAATTGATCAGAAAAAAGCAGATGTACCAGCATTAGAAAAAACACCAGGTGTCATAGCTGTCAGAATGTCAGGACAATGCCAAGTGGTCATTGGGAATGACGTGATTGAAGTGTATCAACAGGTAACAAATTTAATGGGCGGCAGCTCGTCTGGGCAAAGCATGCCATCCAATCAGCCAAAAGAAAAAAGAAAAGCAGGCACAGTTCTATTAGATTTCATTGTGGGTGTCTTCCAGCCGCTTGTTCCGGCTATCGCAGGCGGAGGGATTTTAAAATCATTTCTTCTCCTTTTCTCTTTATTAGGCTGGGTGGATGCAAAAGGCCAAACCTATCAAATACTGAACATGGTGGGTGACGCACCATTATACTTCCTGCCATTACTAGTCGCTGTCACAACGGCAAATAAACTAAAGGTAAACCCACTGGTCGCATTATCAGCAGTCGGTGCACTCCTTCTTCCGAACATGACAGCCATGCTTACTGAAGGTGCGCAATTAATGTCATTCGACGTAAAAAATATAGCTTATGCGTATCAAGTGTTTCCAGCAATCCTTTCTGTATTGCTTTACGCTCAAATGGAAAAATTCTTCACACGATTTTCACCAAAACCAATTCGGATTTTCTTTGTCCCAATGATGTCATTAGTCATTACTGTACCCGTTACGTTACTGTTATTAGGACCACTTGGTTTTACAGCAGGACAAGGGTTTTCATCCGTTATTCTTGCGATGTTTAATACAGTAGGCTGGGTAGCTGTCGCAATTTTAGCAGCGGTACTCCCGTTTATGGTTGCATCAGGCATGCACAAAGCAATGGTCCCTTATGCAGTGACAACGATGGGGAACCTCGGGAAAGAAGCACTTTATTTACCAGCATCACTTGCGCATAATATTGCGGAAAGTGGAGCGTGTTTCGCAGTGGCACTACGCACGAAAGACAAGGTACTCAGATCAACAGCCATTTCGGCAGGAATTTCAGCATTTTTTGGCATCACAGAGCCTGCTTTGTATGGTGTGACACTTCAAAATAAACGCGTACTTGGAAGTGTCATGATTGGTTCATTTGTTGGTGGGATATTCATTGGATTAGTTGGTATACAAGCATTTGTACTTGTTGGCCCTGGATTAGCCAGTATGTCGATGTTTATATCAGATGAGCTTCCACGAAATCTAATGTTTGCTGTCATTGGAGCTGTCATTTCCTTCGTTGTTGCTTTTATCGCTGCTTTTGTATTAGGTAAGGATAAAAAAGTAGAAGAAAAGTCAAATGATCAAGAAGCATTTGCTGAACAAATTGGAGCAGGGGAAACTTTCAAAAGCCCTGTGATTGGTCAAATGATCTCTCTAGCTGAAGTAAAAGATGATATTTTCTCTTCAAAGGTCATGGGAGACGGAATTGCCATTGTTCCTTCAGAAGGAGCGTTATATGCACCAGTAGATGGTGAGGTCACCTTGCTGTTCGAAACAAACCATGCACTTGGTATGAAAACGGACAAAGGGGTGGAAGTATTATTCCACATTGGCATTGATACTGTACAGTTGGAAGGACAGTATTTTTATCCAAAAGTGCAGGCAGGAGATCGTGTACAAGCAGGGGATTTACTCATTGAATTTGATGTAGAAAAAATCATGGAAGCAGGATACGATCCAGTTACGCTTGCTGTCATCACGAATACAGATCAATATGATATTAAGGTACAGCCATTACAAGAGGTCAATCGCCAAGATACATTGATGGTTATCACCCAATTAGGAGGCTAAACATATGACGACAATAAAAGGTTTTCCAAAAGGATTTTTATGGGGCGGCGCCATTGCCGCCAACCAAGCAGAAGGCGCTTGGAATGTAGATGGAAAGGGCCCGTCTGTTGCTGATATTGCGATGTACCGGTCTAATTTGAGTGTAGAAGATTATGAAGGGCATCTAGCTGTTACTTCTGAAAATATAGATCGAGCGATGAAAGACCCAGATGATAAAAAGTACCCAAAACGCAGAGGTGTTGATTTCTATCATCACTATAAAGAGGATTTGGCTCTATTTGCAGAAATGGGTTTTAAAACTCTTCGCATCTCTATTGCATGGAGCCGTATCTTCCCAACTGGAGAAGAGAACGAACCAAATGAAAAAGGACTCCAATTTTACGATCGTTTATTTGCAGAAATGAAAAAACACAACATAGAACCGATTGTGACGTTGTCACACTATGAAATGCCGTTAGCACTGAGCGTGAAATATAATGGCTGGGTTGAAAGAAAAGTCGTTGATCTCTTTGTTAAGTTTGCCAATGTATGTTTTGAACGCTATAAACATGATGTGAAATATTGGCTGACCTTTAATGAAATAGATAGTATTCACCGCCACTCTTTTATTACAGCAGGAATTATTCCTGATCGCTGCCCAGAAGGGAAAGAGGAAGAGACGGTTTATCAAGCACTCCATCATCAATTCATTGCCTCTGCACTCGTAACAGCAGATTGTCATCGCATCATACCAGGCAGTCAAGTAGGGTGTATGCTGACAAAATTAACAACGTATCCGCACACTTGTCATCCGAATGATGTGGAGCGGGCATTGAAACAAAACTTAGAAAACTATTTCTATGCAGATGTTCAGGTATTTGGTGAATACCCGCCGCTTATCAAGCGCATGCTTGAGAGAAAAAACATTCATATCCAAATGGAATCAGATGATCTTTCTATTTTAAAAGAAAATACAGTAGATTTTATCTCGTTCAGCTACTATATGTCTTTAACTGAATCAGCTGATGAAGGATTAGAAAAAACGGATGGAAATACCATCCGTGGAGTTAAAAATCCTTACCTTCCATCTACTGATTGGGGATGGCAAATTGATCCGGTTGGTCTGAAAATTTCTTTAATAGAATTATATGATCGTTATCAAAAACCACTGATCATTGTAGAAAACGGCATGGGTGCAAAAGATGTTGTTGAAAGTCATGGATCAATTCACGATGATTATCGTATTAACTATTTCAAAGAGCATTTCCGCCAAATGAGAGAAGCGGTGGAAGAAGGCGTTGACCTCTTCGGATATACGAGCTGGGGCTCAATTGATATTATTAGTGCAGGTACATCACAGATGTCAAAACGATACGGGTTTATTCATGTAGATCAAGATGACGATGGAAACGGTACATTAAAACGTTCTCGTAAAGACTCATTTTATTGGTACAAAAAGGTCATTGAAACAAATGGTGAATCGCTTGATTGAAAAACCACAATCATGAAAACAGGTGATGACGATGTTTAAAATCAAAAAAGTTTTAAACTCGAGTGTGGTTCTGGCTGAAGATCAGAACCAACAGGAGATGGTTCTATTCGGCCGGGGGATTGGTTATGGACAAAAACCAGGTCAAATGATTGAAGAAAAGAAGGCAGATCAAGTGTTTATGTCTGTCGATAACATGAGAGCGAAGGAGTTTCTCCAACTATTAGATTCAATGCCACAAGAGTTTATCGATTTAACTCAGCATATTGTTCAATATGCTGAAAAACGCTTAAACTCGAGTCTGAATTCTGGTGTCTATTTTACCTTGATGGACCACTTGAATTTTGCAGTAGAACGGCACAAGAAGAATATTAATATTACAAATCGAGTATACTGGGAAATCAAAAACTACTATACCGAAGAATTTGAAGTAGGTAATTATGCGCTTGAGTTAGTCAACAATACATTGGGCATACAATTACCAAAGGAAGAAGCGGCCAATATCGCCTTCCATTTAATTAATGCGTTAGGTGAAGAGTCCGATTCCAAAGATGGCATGAAGTATGCCAAGATGATCGGAAGTATTGTGAATCTCGTCCGCTATACGTTGAATATGAAAATGGATCAAGAGAATATTCATTACAGCCGATTTATTACACATGTGAAATTCTTTGTTGAAAGATTTTACGCAAATAAATTATTATCAGATCAAGAAAATGAGTTGTTTGAACAAATTGCACACTTGTATCCTCAAGCGATGGATGTGGCTTTCAAAATCAAAGATTATATTAAACAGGTGCACAGTATTGTTATTCCAAATGACGAACTTACGTATCTGGCGGTACATATTCACCGCCTCATTTCTTATCAAGAACTAAAATAAATGTGGACCACTTGCCTTGTAATGAGGCAAGTGGTTATTTGTATTGTACGGTTTATGTTCCAATAGGTCGTTCTGTTGGGTTAAGATTTGTATCATTTAACGAATTGTAAGACACCGTTTGTCCGAAAACAACGATGGCTAAAGCGAAAATGAGTAAACTCACTTTTTTCATCATAATTCCTCCAATTAAGTGTAGTGTGTTCCAATTGATAGGCATCCTTCAAAAAGAGATATGCTTGGTGAATTGAACCCAGCTCTTCAAAGTGTTTGGCAGCTAGTGCACTTAATTCACGGGCACCTTCAACATCCTTTAATTCTTTCAGAATACTGATGTCATCGAAACAGGTTTGAGCTTTTTTGGATATGTCTTCAGTGAAATATAGGTGATAGAGAAAATTCATTTTTGCTGTATAGATGGGGTTTCTGTCTATTTCTTGTTTTTGTTTGACTAATTCAAAATAATAGAGAGCTTGCGACTTTTCATCAATGGAGAGCAGCTCTTTTAGTAACATAAACATGGAGTGTTCGAAATAACAAGATGAAAGGTAGTCATCATCACTAAGAGCCTTTTCTAGGGCATCAATACATTTTTTTGATTCTCCAGCTTCGGCATATAGAATACTGATATTGTGATAAAGCTGTGATGCTAGAAAATGATCGTTTAATTGATTTGAGATGTGTAATGCTTTTGTGTAGTAATTCTCAGCTCTTTTGAAATCGCCAATATCCATGAAGTTGGTGGCTGCGATCACAAAAGCTGCTGCCAGTCTTCTTTCATAGCCATCATGACCTTTGAAAATATCGATGGCATTCTGAATATAATGAAGTGAAATCAGGCTTTGGCGAAGCATCATATATAGGTTTGCGACCTTCGTATGGAATTCTGCTACTTCTATTTCATCAGGAATGTTTTGCAGTTTTTTCTCAGCAATTTTAAACAGTCCGATGGCTGATGCATAGTCTCTGTTATATGAAGCGTAAAGGGCTTTATATAGGTAAAAATAGTATTCAATTAAGTCGTTTGTTTTAGAAGGGTATTCTAGCACTGTCGGTTCATTCAGTTTTTTACCCCTTCGTTCATATAACATGAGCTTAAACTTGCCTTCTAGCAATGAATAGTAGGTCAAGACCTCCTGATTCTCTTCCATCTCTTGAAGTAATTCCTTTAATTCTGTGTAGATTGTCTTTGCATTGTGTACATCATGCTTACGAATGGCAATTCGCCAATCATTTAAACGGTTCCCCACCTGTTCAGCTGAAATGATTTTCATGGAAATTTCACCTCTTTAACATCCTATCGCCTGTTTCAATAAAAAACGATATCACAATTTTTGGTAAAATATAATCGTTTCTGGGAGGTGATTGACAGGAGGTAATAAAAAGGACCTTATGTCATGAGATGTACGTTATTGTAATGATGATTGATTGTTTATTCAAATGAGTAAAATCTTTTTTTGGAAGTCTAAAAACGTGATAGATACTATTAGTTTTAAGTTTATGGTCGAAAATACCATCCGAATATATGAAATAAAGCTATTTTAGCTATGAGAGAAGAACAATGAAAGGTCGATCTAGAAGGGAAAATCAGTTATGATGTTGCTAGATGATTTTGGGAAAGAAACTGGAAGTTGCTGAGAAAGGTGAATATCCGAGACAAGTGTTGACCTTTCAGAAAGGATGTTGAAATGAAAAAAAGATTTCAAATGTTAAACTGGCAAATGACAATTGTGATGACGACGCTTTTACTTGTTTTAGTCACTCTTTATATCTCAAAGAGATACTTTTATAGCAAAGAAATTGAGTTGCTGACAGAATCTTGTCAACAAGAAGATGGCAAAATCATACTAGAAACAAATAGTTTGACTATGGATTACTCCTTTGAGTGTAAGAAAAAATAAAACAGGCAGAAAGCTGCCTGTTTGACACCAATTAAAACCCTAAGTTTTGTAACCACTTGTTTAACAAGGCCTCTCGTTTCTCAGCGGTGAAGCGGTCGTATTTTCCTAAATTTAAATGAGCTGAAATTTCACCGTCATTCATAAACAAAATTCTTTCAGAGCAAAGGGCCACTTTTGGATCATGGGTGACGAGAAGCAGAGTTGTTCCTTCAGAATTGATTTGTGAAAAAATATCCATGACTTCCTTTGTGGTTCTTGAATTAAGAGCACCTGTGGGCTCATCTGCAAAAAGAATGTTTGGTTCATTCATAAGAGCTCGACAGATAGAGGCTCTTTGGAGCTGTCCTCCTGATACTTCTGATAAATATCTATCAGCTAAATGATCAATATCAAGTTTCTCCATTAGATATTTTGCTCGTTCATTGACTTCTTTTCTCGGCATTTTCTTCGCTAAGTAAGCTGCAGCAATGATGTTATCAAATAGATTGAGGTTTTTTAGTAAGTGGCTGTGTTGAAAGACGAATCCCATCTCTGATAAGCGCAAAGCTGTTAACTGTTTGTCTGTCATTTCTGATAGCAGTTGACCTTTATATTTGATTTCCCCTCTGGAGGATGTCTCTATACCGCTAAGTTGATAAAGCAAAGAGGTTTTTCCACATCCTGAAGGTCCCATAATGGTGACAAATTCTCCACGTTTAATTGATAAGTGAATATTTCTAAGAATGGTCTGTTTTTGTCCTTTTAATGAATCAATTTGTAAAGACAATTGTTTCGCTTCAATTAATTGTTCCATGTGAAACATCTCCTTATGAAAGTGTATGACGGCTGATTTTACTAGAAAAAAAGGACTTCAATAACCACGAGATGACAGTTAAATTCACCATAAACAGCAGGAGAGGATACACGATCCAAACCCATTTCGGGGCTAACCACTGAAGGCTGGATGCTCCTAATGATGCTCCGCCTGCACTCATTAACGCCGGACCAATAGTATGAACAGCGATTGCTCCAATGAAGGCACCAATAGAGAGAACGACGATAAAACTTGTTAAGTATTGATAGGTTAAATCTTTTTGAGAAAAACCAATCGTCCTTAACAAGTGAGTACGATTTAAATCTTTCGCCCTTAACATGTGTAGAAACATCATTAACATGAGGCTGGCTGTTCCAAAAGCTGCGATGGTTGAAAATAATGCAATCACTTTTACTAGAGATGCGGTGCTTCCTATTGTTTGATGCACATATTCTTTCATATCTGTCACTTTTGCAGGAGACATATTTGTTTCAAGTGCTGCTTTTTTTCCTGCCATATCTATTCCTTGTTTTAATTGTATTTGAATGGTTTTCCAAAGAGATGATTGAGGAAAAGGCTGAGATAATGCTTTAGCAGTTTTCCCTCCGTTGGTGACGTCTTGATAAATGCCGGTAACCATTTTTTGAACTTGCTGCCCATTTGTGGCGAGAGTGACTTTTTCGCCTATCTTTTTCTGAAGTGAGTCAGCACTCAACACCGATAAAGCAATCTCTTCCTCCTTCAACGGTTCCCTTCCTTGTAAATAGGTGAGAGGGAATGCTGATAGATCACCTGTTTCTAAATAGAGCGTTTCTAATGTATTCTCCATTGTTTTGGCTTGTAGAGAAGTTGTTTCATAGACGGTAGATGTTTGAATGTCTTGGTCTTCGCTAATCATAGACTCTATTTTATTTGTACTTTTCTCTAAATGATTTCCCTGCCGAATATCAATTCGAAGGTCACTTTTTCCAGAGCCAAGATATGTGATGAAATCTGGTGATTGTAATGTGTACCATAACTGAATCGGCATCAACATTAAAAATGTACAAAGCGCGATAATACAAGTAATTGTTGAATACATCTTTATTCGCGAGAACAGATCTTTCAAACCAAACCAAAAATTGACTGGGAGGAATCTGTTTTTCTGGAGGTGCATAGGAATTTGTTTTTTATGGCTTGGTGAGCTTATGCCGCCTTGAATGGCTTGAGCGGCTGATATTTGTCCAAATCTCCTTAGGACAGCATAGCTGAATGAGATGACGATCATTGCCGTCAAAATTGACACCAAAAGCGGGATCACCTGATGAATAAAAGAGAGGCGATTCCCCATATATTGCTGAATATTGGCTGTAAACAAATCACCAAACATGAGCGTCATTAAATATCCTGCTATACACCCTATACAGGCAAGCACAGCATATTTCCCAACGTATAATTGTTTGATTTTTGATAAAGGGATTCCAAGTACTTTTAAGATTCCAATTTCACGTTCATCCTCTTCTATAGCGGCGGTCATAGCGAGACGAAGAGAGAGGAGAGAAATGCTAATGAGTAGAAAGCAGACAAGAAGGAGAATGGCGATCACCATACCATCTGTTAGGGCATTCAGCATGCGAAGCAGGGGTAATGTGACAGCAGGCCCCTGTTGTGGCAGCTCAGATGATTGATAGAGTGATTGAAAAGCATCTGCTTGACCAGCATCATGCAATAAAAATTCAATTAAGTACTCCTTTTTTTGAAACACTTGATTCAGTGCCGCCCAGTCCGCATCATGCAGAAGAAATCTCTTTGAACTGACAAGACTTGGATTCATTTGGGCATCTCGTAAGAACGTTTTGATTTGAAAAGAGAATTGATGAGAGCCTTTTGTAATGAGTAACCTTTCGCCAATCTTTAAATGGTATTTTTGTTGAAAATAAATAGGGACTGCTACTTCTCCTTTATTGACAGTGAGCTTTTCATTTCGTTCGTTTAAAAGGAAATCAAAATAGCGATTTTGCTTTACAAATAAATGATCCATCACACCCGCTTGAGCAGGCTCCTGCCCGAACTTGATGCTGACGTGTTCGATCGGAATCATTGGAACAATTTGATGTGCCTTTACCATCGACTGTTTACTTGAAAATATATCGACCGCTTTTTCATCTAAGCTCCCATCGTGCATTTGGACAAAGTCTGGTGCTTTGGCTGATTGGAGTAAATCAGAAATGGAACCATTCAACTGGACTGTCATTTGCGCAGCGCTTGTTGCTAAAAATGATGTCATCATGATGCAAAGGGTTAAGCCGATTGAAATGAGACGGTGGCGGGTTAGGTCTTTCTTGATAAACGTCAATCTCATGAGGCTGATTCTCCTTCATGTCGAAGCATATTTTTTGTAAGGAAGGCAAGTGCAAACATCAAGGCACTGACGATTAACACGGTCACATACATGCTGGCGGAAAAAGTGTTGAACAAGAACCCGTACATCATTTGACCGAGCGGTGCAGCACATTGAGAGACCATTGTCAGATTGGCCATGACTTTTCCTAATTGAGCATTGGGTGTTTTCTTTTGCACATGTGAGATGACAACGATCGAAATCATGGTGAGCAGCATGGCAATTGGGAGACACCCTGCTAAAAAGAGAAAATAAGCTGGAAATGTACCAAATTGAAGAGCCATCTTGGATGTTGAAAAAGCAACAGGCAGCAAAATGACTGCGATGACGAGCAGCCAGCGATACAAAGTAGGAATGCGCCAATGTTTCGCTACAAGCCCAACTAGTAGCGCGCCTGCGATGACGGCAAACTCAATGATGCCCATTCCTATTCCATACATGATGTCACTGCTTTTCATTGTGACCCTTAAAATAATGGGACCTCCAACGATAAAAAATGGTGTGAGGATGAAATTTAGCAGCGCTGCAAGCAGCATGGCTCTTTTTAAAAATGGCTGGCTTCCGATATAGGAAAATCCTTGTTTCATATCTTTCAAGAGTACTTTGGTCATCGGTTCTGCGAGTGGGCTAGGTGAGAAAGAGATATTTAACCGTAAAAGCATACATGCTGATAGAAAAAATACAATGCTACTAGCACCTATGATGACCTGGCTCCCAATGAGTCCGTATAAAACGCCGCCAATGATAGGAGCGACAACACCTGAAAGGGCCTGCACGCCATTCACGATGCCATTTGCTTGTTCTAATTTTTCTTCTTTCACTAGCTGAGGAATACTCGACATCACAGCAGGAGCATAAAATGTACTCATGACACCAAGGAGAATCATGACGGCTCCAATCATATAAAGCGAATCATGACCTGAAAATAACCAGAAATAAAAAGCCAGAATCATAATGCCAGTAAGAACATCAAATAAAATCATCAAATTTCTTCTGTTAAACCGGTCAGCAATTGCTCCTGCTAATGGCGAAAGGAGGAGCGGGATATTGGATAAAGCAAAAAGCAGGGCATATAAATCAACACGATGTGTCATATCCAAGACGTGTAAAGATAGAACAAAACGAATCAAGGAAGACCCGAAAACGGAAATAATTTGCCCGAGAACGAGGTAGATAAAGTGGGTGGAACCATTTTTGGCTGATGACGACATGAAAATCACTCTCCTTTTAGACCGACCGTCAGTCTATAATGTGTGCAGGATTGGTATTGAAGTGACCAATCACTAATTATTGTCTTCCGGTTCTCCAGTTAAACGTTGGAGAAGGAAGGAGAAACTTCCCTTTTCTGCATGTAAAGAGGCTTCAAGGATTGCGATAAATGCTAGCGCCCGTTGTATGCTTTCCGCTGTGGTCCATTGGAAAAGTCCCTCATCAAAGATAACCTGTGCAGAAGCGAGAAGAAATTCGACCGTCTCTTGCGGATAATCCGTTTGAAATATCCCTTCTTCTACCCCTTGCTGAATGACTTCTGCTAAAACGGGTGATAGCTCTGTAATGGCTTTGATCAAGCTTTTTTGATGCATCTCTGCATTAGCAGGCTGATGAAATTGTTCGATCATGCCTTCTTTATGGCTGCCCTGTTTAGGAGATTGTGCCATGATGATGCGAAATAATTTATCGACCACTGAGATATCTGGATCAGCGGCAATACGCTTTGCCTCGATGATATCTGCTTTTATGATCCGGTCAATGATTGCATCCATCACTTCTTCTTTGGAAGTAAAGTAATAATAGAATGTGCCTTTTGCAATGCCAACGGCTTTGAGGATGTCAATAATTGTGGTTTGCTGATAGCCTTTGGTTGAAAAAAGCTTCTCTGCTGCATTTAAGATGTCATTTTTGCGTTCCTCAGGATGTTTAACGGTTCTCATAAAGCCATCCTTTCTTTTGACTAGACTGTCGGTCGGTCCCTTGATTTGATTAAACACTTTTTGGCGTATCTTTGTCAACGGCTGTTTTTTTAAGCTTTGCATTTATTGTGCAATGACACTATGATACATTGAATGAAAACCCCTTCAGGAGAGATGCTGAATGCAATTTTTAACCAGTGAATTGGCGCAAGAGATGGTTGAACGTACGATGCATATTTTACATCAAAACATCAATGTCATGAATGCGGATGGTGTCATTATTGGGTCTGGTGAACGAAAAAGGATTGGACAAAAACATGATGGAGCACGTCTAGTGCTGTCAAGCGGAGATAGTGTGGAGATTGATCATGAGACATCCCACCGCTTAAAAGGCGTGAGGCCTGGAATCAATCTGCCTATTTGCTTTCGGGAACAAGTTGTTGGTGTCATTGGGATTACGGGTGAGCCAGAGGACATTCGTCATCATGCCGAGCTGGTGAAAATGGCAGCTGAGCTCGTATTAGAGCAGTCTTTTCTACTTGAACGCTTCCAGTGGCGGCAGCGAATAGAGAGTGAAATTGTGAATCAGCTCATCTCCGAGTCTGACATGGGTGATCATCAGCTGAAGCACCGTGCTGACTGGCTTGGAATGGATTTAGACAAGCGGCGAATGGCTATTGTTTTTCAGCCGATTCCATCGTCTGAGGACACTGTACACAAAATGATGCATGCCATTCAATACGATAAGAATGCGGATGATTTACTAGGCATGACCTTCCGTCATGAATTGATCCTATTAAGACAGCCGATATGTGACCATCAATTCAAGCATGTGATCGAACAGCTACAACAAACAATGGCAGGTGCAGTTGATGGACAAGTGCTCGTGGGTGTAGGAACTGTCGCTGAGGATATGAGTCAATTACCGTTGTCCTTTCAGCATGCGAGAGAAGCCCTGCGGTTAGGAAAGGTGCTCCATCCAGAGGAAAGCATATATGTTTTTGAATCTTATCAGCTTGAAAGCTTGTTTATAAAAGCGAGAGCCGCCAAAGAGGGCAAACGGTGGAGTGATTTTTATCATCCGCTGATACAAGAAACGGAACTCGTTCAAACGTTAAAGGTTTACATTGAAGAGGGCGGGGATTTACAAAGAATCGTTGATCGTCTATTTATTCACCGTAATACACTGCGATATCGTTTAGATAAAATCCAGGCATTGACCGGAAAAGATCCTCGTCATGTGAAACAGTTGATGGAGCTGTACATAGCACAATTGGACAATCAACTGTCTTAATTGTGCATTTGCACAACTGGATGAAGAAATAAATAAAAGAAGTTCATCTAGATTCACAACTCGATCCCGATGGGTAAACGCTTACAATTAAGAAAAGACAATCAGGAGGGATGGAGTATGGGTGGAGATGTGACAGTGAGTACATTGGGCGCATTGACTGCGCTTGTGATCGCTATTGTTCTCATTCTAAAAAAAGTATCACCTGCTTATGGCATGCTGGCAGGCGCATTTATTGGCGGTTTGGTTGGCGGTGTAGATGTTGTGCAGACCGTGAACGTCATGATGGAAGGCGCAAAGGACATGATTCCGGCTGTTCTTCGAATCATGGCGGCAGGTGTACTGGCAGGGGTTTTAATTGAGTCGGGTGCTGCGTTATCTATTGCGGAGGCCATCGTGAAAAAGCTTGGAGAGGCGAGGGCACTTTTAGCACTCGCACTTGCAACAATGATTTTAACAACGGTGGGTGTTTTTGTAGATGTAGCAGTCATTACAGTAGCACCAATCGCACTTGCCATTGCCAAGCGTGCAAAACTTTCTAAAACGGGGATTTTACTTGCGATGATTGGAGGAGGGAAGGCGGGGAATATCATGTCACCGAATCCGAATGCCATTGCAGCCTCTGATGCCTTTGGTGTACCGCTTACTTCCCTGATGGCGGCAGGTGTCATACCGGCTATTTTCGGGATAGCCGTCACATATGTATTAGCCAAAAAGCTTGCGAATAAAGGGACACCTGTTTTGGAAGAGGGAACAGACCAAGGCGAGGTTCAAGTACCTGGTTTTCTACAAGCGCTTGTAGGCCCGCTTGTGACCATTCTCTTGTTAGCCTTAAGACCGTTGTTTCAAATAAATATTGATCCGATGATTGCCTTACCAATAGGAGGAATTGTAGGCGCTCTTTTCATGAAAAAAGGGAAGTTTCTCAATGATTATGCGATGTCAGGGCTGCATAAAATGTCAGGTGTAGCGATCATGTTACTAGGTACAGGCACATTAGCTGGAATTGTATCGAATTCTTCCATGAAAGAGGTATTTATTCAGGTGCTTGACGCTTCGGGATTACCTCCTTACTTGCTTGCACCAACGTCTGGAATTTTTATGTCGGCAGCCACAGCTTCGACAACTGCAGGGACGGCAGTTGCAAGTGGTGTATTTAGCGGAACTCTTATTGGTCTTGGTGTATCTGCCCTTTCAGGCGCAGCTATGATTCACGCTGGCGCAACTGTGCTAGACCATATGCCACACGGAAGCTTTTTCCATGCAACGGCTGGAAGTGTTCAAATGGATATAAAAGAACGGTTGAAATTAATGCCCTTTGAATCGTTAATTGGTTTGACATTAACCGTTGTATCGACCATTATCTTTGGTATTTTCCAGCTGTTCGGCTGAGGACTTAATGAGAAACGAGGGGTTTTTGGATGAAAATTGTGATCGCACCAGATTCATTTAAAGAAAGTTTATCTGCTTATGAGACAGCATGTGCCATTGAACGAGGATTTCGCTCTATTTTGCCAGATGCAGAATATATGAAAATCCCAATGGCAGATGGAGGAGAAGGCACAGTTCAATCGTTAGTGGATGCGACAGGCGGAACCATTGTCAAGCAAGTGGTCACAGGCCCGCTTGGCAAACCTGTGGATGCCTTTTTTGGTATGTTGGGAGATGGTCAGACAGCTGTCATAGAGATGGCAGCAGCATCAGGATTACATCTTGTCCCGCCAGAAAAACGGAACCCCTTATTCACGACGTCTAGAGGGACAGGAGAATTAATGCTTGCAGCGCTGGATAAAGGAGCGAAGCATTTAATCATTGGGCTTGGTGGAAGCGCAACAAATGATGGTGGCGTTGGCATGATGCAAGGTTTAGGGGCTTTTTTTCTCGATAAAGCAGGCCAAGACCTCACGCCGGGCGGTGGATCACTGAATCAATTAGCTTCTATTGATCTATCTCGACTGGATCCAAGATTGCAATCTGTCCGTCTGGAAGTGGCGTGTGATGTGGATAATCCTTTAACGGGTGAAAGAGGAGCGTCTGCTGTGTTCGGTCCTCAAAAGGGAGCAGATACAGAAATGGTTCAACTGTTGGACAAGAATTTATCTCATTTAGCACAAGTGGCTAAGCAGCATCTTCATGTCTCCTTTGGTGATGCGGCAGGTGCAGGAGCGGCAGGAGGACTTGGTGCGAGTTTATTAGGCTTTTTACAGGCTGATCTGCAAAAGGGAATTGATATTGTACTGAAAGCCGTACATTTTGCTGACGTACTCAAGGACGCTGACCTAGTCATTACAGGGGAAGGGCGGATTGATCAGCAGACCATTTACGGCAAAACGCCAATCGGTGTAGCTAAAGCTGCGAAACAATATGGACTCCCTGTGATTGGTATCGCTGGGTCCCTCTCAAAAGACAGTGCAGTCGTACATGATCATGGCATTGATGCACTTTTTAGTATTGTCCCTGGCGTCACGACTCTGGCTGAAGCCATGCATGATGCTAGTGTGCATGTAGAGAGAACAGCAAGGAATATTGCGGCTGTCATGACATTTGGAAGAGATAAGTAAATGATGAAAAATGTTTCCTTTTCTATCACATTCCTCTCTATAGAAATGTGGTAAAATGGTTCTAAATGAAAAAGAAAGTTGGAGGAAACACAAATGTCTAATCTACCGAATTGTCCATCGTGCAGTTCAACTTATACATACGAGGATGGCAGCATGCTTATTTGTCCAGAATGTGCGCATGAATGGTCGCTAGAACAAGAACAAGCGGAAGAGGAACAGCTTGTTGTCAAAGATGCGAATGGAAATCTATTAAGTGATGGTGACACGGTCACTGTGATTAAAGATTTAAAAGTCAAAGGCTCTTCTTCGGTTTTAAAAATAGGAACGAAGGTCAAAGGGATTCGTTTAGTCGAAGGCGATCATAATATTGATTGTAAAATTCCTAGCTTTGGCGCGATGAAGTTAAAATCGGAGTTTGTGAAGAAAGTATAATATATGAAAAGAGGCTGTCGATCATCAGCCTCTTTTTTATTTCGATATTTATAGGTGAAAGGTATAATCTTAAACATCATTTCATACATATGTACCTATTGAAAATCATTCTTTTTTTAAAAAATCAAGCCTCTTTTCTTATAAAAATTCACGCTTTTCTTAACTCTACCTTAAAAAAGGCAGATGATTCTCTAAATTTTGCCTAATCCCCTTCACAACTTTTGGGCATTGCTGTACCATATGGAAGTGTTCTTCTATTTTTGACGGATCATGGTGTTTATCAGGAAATAGATGATAGATGATACTTAGACAAAGAAGGAGAGGTAACGTGACGAACGTTTTAGAACTGCAAAATGTATCTAGGCATATTCGCGGGAAAAAGATTGTTCAAGACTTGAGTTTCTCTGTCCAAGCGGGCGAAGTCTTTGGCTTCTTAGGGCCGAATGGCGCAGGAAAAACGACAACCATTCGCATGATGGTCGGTCTTTCTCCCATTACATCCGGTGACATTCTGATTAATGGTCATAGTATTCAAACCTCATATCAGCATGCCATCCAAGATGTCGGTGCAATTATTGAAAATCCAGAAATGTATAATCATTTAACGGCAAGACAAAACCTTGTTCATTTTGCCAGAATGAATGGAAAAGTGGATGAAGGTCGAATTGATGAACTGCTAGAACTAGTTAGTTTGCAGCATGTGAAACATAAGCGTGTCCGTACGTTTTCATTAGGAATGAAGCAGCGTTTGGGGATTGCTCAGGCATTGATACATAAACCGAAACTGCTAATCTTAGATGAGCCGACCAATGGACTAGATCCAGAGGGAATTCGTATGATACGAGATTACTTGAGAAGGCTGGCAAAGGAAGAAGGGCTTGCTGTCATTGTTTCAAGTCACCTCATGTCAGAAATGGAATTGATGTGTGATCGTTTCGCCATTATCCAAAAAGGAAAGCTGATTGCGATTGAGGATCAGCGTGCGGAGACGAAGCAGGATGATTTGGTCAATTATCGAATGAAAGTAGCATCAAGTGAGCTTGAAGAAGCTCAAAAGCTCATTGAAGCATTTGAGGAAGGCATCACAGTTAGAGAAGAGGAGCAGTACTTATTCTTCTCCATCCTAGAAGAGAAAATGCCACAATTGATTCGTCATTTGAGCGAGGCTTCTATTCATTTGTACGAAATCAAAATAGAAAAACAAACCTTAGAAGATAAGTTCTTAAGCTTAACAGGTAAAAAGGAGGCAGACGTATGATTCGCCTCATTCAAAACGAGTGGATGAAAATCAGTTATCGTGTGGGTACTTGGATTATGGTGGGGCTTCTTGTTTTAGGTATGATTGCGACGTTGATTTTTGCTGTTAAGACAAATGACGGAGATCAAGCATCCGGTGATTGGAAAACTGAGTTGCAAGAAATCAATAAAGCAAAGAAGCAAGAATTGAAAGAGGATAATATAAGCTTTTATAAGAGATCCCTTGAAACCGAAATAGCGATCAATGAGTATCGAATCAAACATGATTTACCTCCAGCCGATCAATTCGGTAAAAATGCATGGACTTATGTGGAAACAAATGCTAATTTGCTTCAGCTGGTCGGTGTATTTGTGATTATTATTGCAGCCACAATTGTCTCGGCTGAATATAAGCATGGTACAATTAAATTATTATTGATTCGTCCACCATCAAGGTTGAAGGTTCTTTTGTCTAAATACTTTACCGTTCAACTATATTCACTTTTCTTGATCGCTGTCCTATTTATCTTATCCTTTATCTTAGGTGCGATATTCTTTGGACTAAACAATGATTATGTGTATTTGGCTTATCAAAATGGTGAAGTCATTGAACGGTCTCAGTTTGCAAATATGGTCTCTTATTATTTGGCGCATTGTGCTATGTTTGTTGTATTAGGGACACTTTCTTTTGCCATCTCAACGGTGTTTAGAAGTGAGGCCATTTCCATAGCGATTAGTGTATTAGCCTATGTTGTGGGAGCATCCATCACAAGCATTTTGATGTTCTTCTTTGATTGGGCGAAATATTTATTGTTTGCCAACGATCCTGCACAGTATTTCGCAGAAACACCTACTTTTATCGAAGACATGTCCCTAGGTTTCTCACTAACGGTCCTAGTCATTTATTGGGCTATCTTCTTGGCGGTTGCTTTAATCGTCTTCCAAAAGCGAGAAGTAAAAACAGGTTAATTTAACTTTTTAGGAGGTTTCTATCAATGATTAAGCGTAAAGGTGAAAAAATTATGGGGATTATCAGTATTGTCCTCAATGTGATTGGTGTTGGTTTTGGGGCATTGATGCTCTCTGTGGACCCAGCATTTTATGAAGAAATGAATGAAATTTTACAAGAGGAAGGCAGCGCCTTGCCAGTTGAAACACTTGAGGCATCGGTTCATGCCTTTGGCGTTCAGTTTATGGTTGTTTCCGCAATTGCGGCTGTC
Source organism: Bacillus sp. Leaf49 (assembly GCF_001426125.1). Classification (NCBI taxonomy): domain Bacteria; kingdom Bacillati; phylum Bacillota; class Bacilli; order Caryophanales; family Bacillaceae; genus Bacillus; species Bacillus sp. Leaf49. Next base: position 131,058 of record NZ_LMRK01000012.1, read on the forward strand.
TTAGCCCTTGTTGGTGTGATTGTTTTGAAAACAGACCGCCGTGCCGTGCTTTCTGGTATTCTTTTCTTGGTTTCCGCTGTGACTCTTTTAATTGGAACTGTTGGTCTTGCTTTCGTTCCGATGATCTTGTTGCTAATCGTTGGATTGATGTCACTAATTAGAAAACCGAAAACAGACATTCACACGAGTGAATATCCTTCATAATTCAAAGAAAAAGACATGCGCTGGTTTGCGCATGTCTTTCTTTTTATATGATGCCAATCAGTTTGGCGATGATGAGTAAAACGATACTGAACCCCCACATCCAAAAGAAAGAGTAGCGGATATGTTTCCCCATATCGACCCCTGCAAGACCGATGGCAAGCCATACAGCAGGTGCAAGGGGGCTGACAAAGGTGCCGATGATATTTCCAATCATCATGGCGTATGCTGCAGATGTCCCTGACACACCAACCTCTGATGTAATCGATTCGACAATCGGCAAGAGTGCATAATAATAGGCATCCGTACTTGTCAGCATATCAAGAGGAACCCCAAATATCCCCACAATGATATGTAAAAATGGCAGTAAGAAAGCTGGCAAAATGTGAATACTGTCCACTGCAATTGCCTTCAGCATGCCTGTTCCTTCAAGAATTCCTAAAAAAGAACCTGCGGAGAAAATAACAGCTGCCATCATTAGTGCACTTGGAGCATGCGCCTTAATTCTCTCCATTTGTACATTTACATTTGGAAAGTTAATCAGAAGTGCTAGTGAAAGACCAATCATAAACATATAACTAGCAGGAATCACGTTCAGCACGAGAAGGACAACAACAGCTAAAAATAGAATGAGGTTGACCCAGATTAAGTGATAACGCTTTAAAGACGCATCGCCTGTTTCGCTGATCGATTGAATAGCACGATCCCAATCGGCGCCTTCTAATTGGACAGCAGCTATTTCATTTGCCGCGATTTTCACCCGAATTCGTTTTTCTTCTCTTTTTCCTAAAATGAATGCCATTCCTAATACGAGCACGACCCCGATCAGCTGAATGGGAATAAGCGGTACCCACAGTTCAGATGGGTCCATATTTAGGACACTAGCTGCCCGTCCTGTGGGGCCAGCCCATGGAATCATATTGGTTAATCCAGCACTCGTTCCGATTAACAATAGCAATAAATAAGGACTCATATGTAATTTTTTATAGAGCGGAAGCAGTGCAGGTACAGTTAATAAAAAGGTTGTAGCGCCTGCTCCGTCTAAGTGTGCGATGACCCCAATCAAGGCAGTTCCCATCGCAACTGTGACAACATTCCCTTTTGTCAGCTTGATTAACGCTTTAATTACAGGTTCAAAGAACCCTGTATCTTGTAAAATGCCAAAAAATAAAATGGCGAAGATAAACATGGTCGCCACTGGCAAAACTTTGATAATCCCTTGTTCAAAGAAAGTTTGAATGTCATTGATACCAAATCCTGCGATGAGCGCCCCTATTAAAGGCACCATGACCATGGCGACAATTGGACTTGCTTTCCCCCAAATCAGCAAAACAACAATCGTTAAAATAATCAACAATCCAACAAACGTTAACATAAGCCCCTCCCCCTACAATAAACCGTTTACATTTGTTTGTTTTTTACCAATGCAATCCCACATTTGCATTGAAAAAAAGAGTATCAAAAATATGAGTATTAGGCAACCGCTTTCATACCTATACAATGGTAAAAAAGGATGGCGGGGCCAATCATGGTGCGGTGTTCAATATGTCAAAAAATTTAGATAAAAAATAATACTTCTATTGATAATCTACTGCCAGGAGAAATTATATAGGTATTTAGATTCAACAAAAAGTAAAAAGCGCCCTTTGGATGGACGCTTCTTTCACACTATTTTTTCAAAATAACGTATTCGTAAGGATTCAGTTGTAACAGTTGAGATGTATGCTGTCCAGTCAGCATATTTTCATAGCTTTCCGATGAATCTAGTGAAATGTTCTGTTGCTGTTCTGTAAAATTCATCATAAACACAAAGTCCTGCGATCCATCTGTTCGTTTCTGGACACTGACGCCCTCTGGAATCGAAGAGGATAGGATCGGTTGTATGCCTATTCCTGTGATAAGGTCTTCGTAAAAATCATCATAAAACGCCTGCTCATTTTCAGAAGCCATATAGTATGCTTTCCCTTTGCCAAATGGACGGACAGTAAGGGCGGGCTGTCCTTCATAGCAGCCATTCTCAAAATGCCCTAACACAGAGGCTGTTTCAGGATGAATGGACTCGCAATATTGCCCGACATGATAAGTGCGTCCATTTCCTGTGGTCATTAAAACGTGTTCATCTGGCATCAATGTGTTGATTTCCTCTGCCCAAACACCAAGTACATGGCGGAGAGGACCGGGGAAACCACCAAGGAAACAGAGGTCGTTTTCATCGACCATGCCGCTCCAGTATGTTGCCACAAAAATGCCGCCCTCTTTGACAAATGCTTCGATCTTTTCTGCCACGCCTGGTTTGATCATGTAGAGCATTGGTCCAACAAGCACTCGATAGGATGAGAAATCCTTTTCCATCCCGACAATATCAACAGGGATGCCCTTTTTCCAGAAGCTTCGATAATGAGTTTGGCAAGCCTCTACATAGCGTTTGTTGGTATTATTTAAGCCTTGCGCATCATCAATTGCCCAATGGTTTTCCCAATCATATATGATGGCGACTTCTGGTTGAACGGATGTACCCGCAATCGGCTGAAGCTGCTCCAGCTGTTTTCCTAAATCAGCGACTTCTTGAAACACACGCGTGTGTTCATGTCCTGAATGATCCACAACAGCGCCGTGGAATTTTTCAGAGGCGCCTCGACCTTGTCTCCACTGGAAATAAAGGACGGAGTCGGACCCGTGGGCAATCGCCTGCATGGCAGAGAGGTGTGCCATTCCTTTATGCTTCACCTTATTCACTTCATGCCAGTTCACGAGGCTTGGTGTGCTTTCCATCACAAGAAACGGCTGACCGCCCTTTAATGAACGATACAAATCGTGAACGAAGGCGACGTTTGACGCTAATTCTGCAGTGGTTTCTCTGCCGCTATGCCATGCTGGATAGCTATCCCATGAGATCACGTCGACTTCTTTTGCAAATTGATGATAATCCAGTCCAAGGAATGGACGCATATGAGGATAGTCGCCCATAAAATTGGTGGTTACTGGCACATGAGGTGTTAATTCTCGTAGCGGTTCAATTTCATTTTGATAAAAATTGATCGTTTGCGCTGTGACAAAACGCTTCCAGTCTAGGTTCATGCCGTGAATCATGTGCTCCCCATGCGGTGCAGGTGACTCGATTTGTGACCAATCGGTAAAGGTGTGGCTCCAAAATCCCGTCCACCATGCTTGATTCAAAGCTTCAAGGTCATGGTTGTATTTGTCTTTCAAATAGTCTCTAAATGCTTCTTGGCAAAGATCACAATGACATTCACCGCCGTATTCATTTGAAATGTGCCACATGATCAGCGCTGGATGGTCCTTGTAGCGTTCAGCAAGCAAACGATTGAGTGTATTCGTTTTTTCTCGATAAACCGGTGAGGTGAAGCAATGATTATGGCGAAGTCCGTGTAAGTTGCGCTGGCGGTTTGCTTCAACGCGTAAGACTTCTGGATATGTTTGCGAGAGCCAAGCAGGTCTTGCTCCGCTTGGCGTGGCGAGAATGGCGTGAGCTCCCTGCGCTGCCAAGCGGTCCATGATATCATCCAGCCAGGCAAAATCATATTCCCCTTCTTTTGGCTCGAGCTTGCTCCAAGCGAAAATATTGATAGAGAATGTTTGACAGTGTGCAAGCTTCATTAATCGAAAATCTTCGTCAATGATCTCCGGCATATGGAGCCATTGATCAGGATTATAGTCGCCACCATGCAAAAAGCCTTTCACATTTGGGTGAACGAGTGGGTAACGCTTTCCCATTTTGTCACGTCCTATCTGTTTAATTACGGTGTCATTTGTTTAAATACATCAAGAGAAGGCAGGGCTTTTCCGTTGAAATCAAACATGGCCTGATTTTCCCAAGCATTCCCGACTGTCCCGGTTGTTTGAATATAAGCGAGCCCGTATTGACTAGACCACGGAGCACCTTTTGCTGGAATCCAAAGCGGCTCCCAATAAAAGAACCCTTTCCCGCGATTGTTTTTCACTTGTGAAATTTTTTCTGATAGATCTCGTATAAAAGATGCCTGCCCTTGTGGTGATGCTGGATAACCGGCCGTATTGACTGAATCTTGGTTAAATGAGTTATCGAGGTTGTCACCATTTGCTGTTGTAAAGCCGTAGGCGGTTTCTACCACGATGACATCTTTGTTATAGCGGGCGCTAATATCATTCATATTGGTAGTAAGACCGCTAAATCCCCCGTCCCAATACGGGTAGTAAGATAAACCGATCGTATCGAAGGAAACGCCTCGTTTGGTGATTTCATCAAACCACCAGCGAGATGCACCATTGTCCCCCCCATGTGCAAGATGAAGCATGACTTTGATGTTTGAATCGACAGAGCGGACAGCATTTGTTCCCGCTTTTAGCAAAGCAGCGAGCCGGTCAAATTCACCGCCGCCTTCACCCCAGCTCTTTCCGTTCGGCCAAAGCATACCTGAATTCAATTCATTCCCGACCTGTACCATATTTGGCAGGGCATTTTGTGCTTTCATCGCTTTAAGTACATCGCTTGTGTAAGTGCCAACCGCTTTCTCTAAATCGCTTTGCGAGAGATTGGTCCAAGCTTTCGGTTTGAACTGTTTACCGGGATCGGTCCAGAAATCACTGTAGTGAAAATCAAGCAGCACTTTCATATTTTGTGCTTTTGCACGTTTCGATAGAGCAATGGCGGTATTTAAATCGTTTGTCCCCCCGTTATAGGCCCGGCCTTGGTTGTCGTATGGATGGTTCCAGAGTCTGATGCGCACATAGTTGACACCTTTCTCTTTTAATAGCTTGAGCGGATCAACCTGCTGCCAGTTTTGGTTGTAGTATTTGCCGCCGCTTCGCTCCACTTCTGCGAGCATGGAGATATCGGCTCCTTTGATGAAATCACCTTGCAATCCATTGATCGGTTTCACCGAAATCGTATCAGCCTTTGCTTCAGGCAGAATACCTAATCCCATCAGAAAGAAAACGACAACAGTGACAAGCAACCATTTCTTCATCAAATCTCCCCTTATCCTTTTGTCCCGCCTTGTGTGAGGCCGGATACAAATTGTTTTTGTAAAACAAGAAACAATAAAGCAACTGGAATCGCAATGAGTAAAGCCCCGGCTGCAAAGGTCGTGTAGCTGGCACCCATTTTGTCTGATACAAGATTGTATAGACCGATTGGGAGCGTATACATTTCGGGTGAGCGGACAATGACACTGGAGATGATGAAATCACCCAGCGGTCCTGTAAATGAGTTGATGGCAACAACGGCTAAAATCGGCTTGGCAAGCGGCATAATAATTTGGATGAAAATCCGGAAATGCCCTGCGCCATCCATTCTGGCTGATTCATCGAGATCCTTTGGAATCGCATCAAGATAGCCTTTCATTAAATACGTATTCATCGGAATTTGTCCGCCTGCATAAATCAAAATCAATGCAAGGTGGCTGTTAATGAGTCCAAGCATTTGAGCCAATACAAATATGGCAATCAGTGCTGAAAATTGAGGAATCATTTGCAGCAGCAAAAAGAGCATCAGTCCATTCTTGCGTCCTTTGAATCGGAACCTAGAAAAGGCATAACCTGTAAAGCTAACAAGGATCAACGTTAAGAGCATAGTCGCAATACTGATTTTCATTGAGTTCCAATACCATTTTGCATAAAGTGCCCCCTGACCGAAGAAGAGTTCTGTAAAGTGGCTGAACGTTGGATTCTTCGGAAACATGCTTGTGCTCATCAGGCTGTTCCCAGGATTAAAGGAAGCGCCGATCGTCCAAAGGAGTGGATATAGAATACAAACGGAGGCAATGAAAAGGATGAAATAAGTAATACTCAGGCGAATGAGCTTATTTTGTTTTGATCCCATATCACATCATGTCCTCCTCTTTAAATGAATTCGTTCTCTTAAATTGCCAAAGTGCAATGGCAATGACGAAGATTGACAGTAAGATCGTAACAGCGGCAGCGAGTGCATATTGAGAAGACTGCATCGTCAGTTTGTAAATCCAAGACACCAAGATGTCTGTGCCCCCAGCAGTTGAGCCAGCCACAGGCGGTCCTCCGCCATTAAATAAGTAGATGATATTAAAGTTGTTAAAGTTAAATGTATATTGCGTGATTAATATAGGTGCAATTGAATAGAGGACAAGCGGTAATGTGATGGAACGGAATTTCTGAAAGAAATTTGCCCCATCAATGGTTGCAGCCTCGTATAAATCTTCAGGAATGGCCTGCAAAACGCCAGTTGTCATAATGAACACAAAAGGAAAACCAAGCCAAGTCTGCATCGCAATAAGAGCGATTTTGCTCCAAAATGGATCTGTCAGCCATGGTTTTGGATCAATTCCAATCGATGCAAAAAGGGTATTGTTGATCGCACCAAACGTGTCGTTAAACAATCCAGCAAACACCAAAATGGTCACAAATCCTGGAACAGCCCACGGCAGAATCAAAATCGTTCTGAAAAACCGTTTTCCTTTTAAATCTTTTTGATTGAGCAGAACCGCTAGGAAAATGCCGACAGCACATTGAAGGGTCGATGCAGCCAACGTCCATACGACCGTCCAGCCTAGTACATCAATGAATGTGTCTCTCCAAATATCGATTGAAAAGATATTTTGAAAGTTTTTGATGCCTACCCAATCAATGAGATTGGCAGGAGGCGAGTGGTATAAATCATAGTTTGTAAAGGCCAGCGCAAAGCTGAACATAATAGGAAAGACAACAGAGAATAGAAGTAAAAAGAAAGCAGGAGTGCTCATTAAGTAAGGAAAGCCTTGGTCGATGAGCTGATGGTATTGAGCACGGATGGAATGAAGCGGAACCCCTTGATCACGTTTCTTTCCGTTCATAAATGCATCACGTATCATGAGTACATAAAAACCGATGCCAAATCCAGCTGTTAAAAGTGCAATAATTCCTTTTGCTAAAAGGAAAACAGAGTTGTCACGAGGCAGCATCGTACCAAGTGTGAACAGCCCCCAGAAGCCAATATTGAATAAATCATAAAACACAAGTAGAAAAGAAACGCCAAACAGGAAAAAGAGTGTCCCTTTGCCATACTGTTTGTTGTATATTTGCCCCATCCCGGGTATAAGAGAGAACATTAGCGCCCGTCTCCGGTGTGTCTTTGATTCCACTATGTGTGTGCGGTCTAGTTCAAGGTTACCCGTCACGTTTAACACCTACTTCATATGAAATTAGATCAAGTGCAGGCAGCATGACAGATGAACAGCTACCTGCGCTTGGTGTTTATTTGGAGTGATTCGCTTTAATTTGCGAGTCGATTTGTTTAACCGCATCATCAAATGCTTTTTTCACATCGGTACGGCCAGTCGCAATCAGCCCTAATGCGCTGTCAATTGGCTTCCACACCTCTGCCATCTCTGGATTGTTCGGTGTCAGTGTGGCATATTTCGTTTGCTTTGAAACAGCATCCGCATTAGCGTTTTCAGTAATGACTGGGTCTTTCATCAGTTTTTTCACTGGTGGAATTTCCTCTGTTACTTCAAAGCGCTTTTTCGAATTTTTTTCGTTCGTGATAAACTCAACAAATTTCTCGGCAAGTTCTTTATTTTTAGAATAAGAGGAGACGTTGTAGCTCTTTACACCTAAGAACGAGCTCATATGTTTTCCGTTAGGGAGTGTTGGTAGCTCGGACACGCCATAGTCGATACCCGCTTCTTTATAAGGACCAAATGACCATGGACCAGAAATCACAGCCGCTGCCTTTTTCTCAGTGAATAAGGAATTGAGGACATTGATTCCTTGCTCACCAATGATGCCTTTCGGGAAAAGTCCTTCGCTAAAGAATGTCTGAATGTATTTTCCGCCTTCGATGGCACCATCGTTATTAAGACCAATATCATTGACGTCATAAGAACCATCGTTTTTCTGTTTGAAAATATAGCCACCTGAACCGCCTAATACACTTTCTGCGTAGTAAATTTCATCCCACTTCGCAACAAAACCGTATTTCCCGTCCTTTGTCAGCTTTTTCGAAAGGTCATACCAGCCATCGAGTGTCGTTGGTGCCTTTTTGACAAGGTCTTTGTTGTAGAAAAGCACAGTGGTTTCAACGGATTTTGGCAGGCCATACAGCTTACCATCTATCGTTTGTGATTGAATCGATTCGTCTGTGAAGGAATTGATCACTTTTTCATCTGGTTTGATTTCTTGTAACAATCCCTCTGTGACAGCTGATCCAATTTGGTCGTGAGGCATGGTGATGACATCTGGACCAGTGCCGGCTGCGCCATCAAGACGAAGCGCTTCAATTTGGTCGGCATATGCTTTTTCGACCACTTTGACTTTCACGTCGTTTTGTTTTTCAAATTCTTTGACGGCGTCTTGAATCCCATCAGACTTTTTGACATCCTCCCACACTAGCAAGGTCTTTGTACCTGTAGATGCCGGCTGTGTACCGCTTGAATTGTCATCTCCTGGTCCGCATGCTGACAGCAGCAGCACAGCAGTACCAACGACTGCCGATAATGTCGCCCATTTTCCCTTTTTCATTCGTAATCCCCTCTCGTTCTTTTTTCACAGATGATAAGAAAACGCTTTCTTAATGTGAGAATATCAACTTGAGTAAAAAAAGTAAACACATTTTATTAAATTTATTAAGTAAAATTTTTTACTGAAATAAAGAGAAAAGAAGCCCACCATATACGGCAGGCCTTCCAGCTGTTTATATCGTGCTTTTCCGAAAGACAGGTTCTGAGGCAATCAGCACGGTTTTTGGTAATGTTCTGCCATCAACAAGTCTTTCTAAAAGTAAATCGACAGCTGTTTCGCAAAGTAAAGAGGTATGGATGTGATAAGTTGTGAGCGGTGGTGACACATATTGAGAGACGTGAATATCGTTGATACTAAAGACACTCACTCGATTTGGTAAAGAAAAACCGCGTTCATTTAATGCTTGTAAACAGCCTATCGCAAGAGGATCACTTGCGACACAAAAAGCGGTTGGCAGGTGATCGCCGAGCTCGTCGATCGCCTTCATCATCAATGAATAGCCTTCATCTACAGAGAAGTGGTGACCGATATAGACCAATTGTTCATTTAGTTTGTTGTGTGCTGTCATGTACTGGCGGAAGGTCGTTTCACGAATATCTGGAATCCGTCTATTTGTATTGAGATCAAGATCTGTCCCGCCAATAAATCCGATGGATGTGTGCTGTTTTTCGATAAAAGAATCGATAATCTTTTCTACAATTCGTTTCAGGTTTGGTTTCACAGAATCAAAGCGGTCTTCATCTGGTGATGTATCAATAAAGACGATATGTTTTGTGATCGCATATAATTGATCAAGCTCAGTTTTTTTAAATCGACCGATGGCGATGATGCCTTCTGTAGAAGGATCAATCGATTGAAGACCATCAGATGGGTTGTAAGCGGTAACATTTAAGCTTCTGGTATTGGTGAGTTCCTCAATGCCTAGACGAATGGATTTGAAATAAATATCTTCAAGCTCTTCTTTTTCGGTCATCCAATAGAGAAAGGCAATTTTTTTTAGTGAATGTTTGAATGTCTTTTTTTGATAGGACAAAGCTTCTGCTGCCGCGTATACTCTCTCACGTGTTTGATCCGTAACCGATAGGTTGGGATCTTGGTTCAGTACGCGAGACACGGTGGCGATGGATAATCCGGCTTTTTCCGCAATGTCCTTTATTTTAGCTGCCAAGTCAGCACCTCCTATAGAAAATATCTCCTTTCAGTATAGAGTCTTTAAAAAAATTAGTAAATATTTTTATTAAATTGATTGGTTTAGGCTGTTCTTTACGAGTTGGAAAGGAATTAGTAAGATATATGTATTGAAGATGTAGGATTAAGATTTCTGATAGGAGAGGGACAGATGTATTATGATGCACTGAAGACATTTGTGACAGTGGTAGAAGAGAAAAACTTTACAAAAGCAGCTCAGAAGCTACGGATTTCTCAACCGAGTGTCAGTCTTCACATTAAGAACTTGGAGCAGGAATTTCAGACGGTTCTGCTCAATCGTTCGCCAAAGCAATTAACGGTGACGCCAACTGGGGATATGCTGTACCATCGATCAAAACAAATCATTCGTTTATATGAACAGGCGAAGCAGGATATTTATGAGCATCATCATCTGGCACGAGGGAAGCTCACGATTGGAGCGAGTTTTACCATTGGGGAGTATGTGCTGCCGCAAATTTTGGCACAATTTCATCAGCTCTATCCGCATGTTGATATTGAAGTAGTCATTGATAATACAGAGGCGATCGCTAGACATGTTCGGTTGTTCCATGTCGACATCGGACTGATTGAAGGACAAACCAATGACAAAGAACTCTCTGTAGAAACGTTCCTAGAGGATGAACTGTATATCGTTGCCCCATTAGACCATCCGTTTGCAAAGAAAAAGGATGTCACCATTGATCAATTGCAAAATGAAACATGGATCACAAGAGAAGAAGGATCTGGGACAGGAGAATACTTACAGCACGTCCTGAAATCAAATGGGCTGAAAGCGCGGACCTTTGTGACGTTTAGCAGCAATCAAGCGATAAAAGAAGCTGTCATTCATGGAATGGGGCTATCTGTTTTATCTAAATATGTCCTCCAGCGGGGCAGCATTGGCGGGGAATTGGCTGTCATTTCTGTGAGGGGAATGGACTTTAAACGGACATTTTCCTATGTCGAATCCCCGATGACAGGTGGGAATAAAAATAAGGAATTGCTTGTTGAGTTGTTGAGAAAAGAGAAAAAAGACGCTTCTCCGCAGTAGGAGAAACGTCTTTTTTTTATAATCCTTTGATGTTGATTTCATCGACTGGTAGGAAAATCTCACCTGTATCTGTATACTTCATGGTGACTTGATCCCCTTCTTTTAAATAAATAATAAGAGGCTCTTTTTCAGATGACATGGTGTAGTTTTTCCCATCGTCTAGTAAGAAGGTGACGGTTGTATAATCACCGGTCTTTTCCTTATACACCCTCTTCACTTTGCCTGTCGACTCTTTCTTTTCTTGCTTTGATGAACTATTGACGGTACCGCCGCCTTTTTGAAGAGCTGTTTTATAGGCTCTTAGTGCTTCGTTTGGTGTAGAAGCGTATGCGGCGATTTCAGGATTGGCTGCCGAAACAATAAAGTAGTTTTGCAGGAATCCGTTTGAATCGAGAACAGGTGTAAGCCAGCTGGCTTCCCCGTAGAAATTATAAAGAATCGGCATGCGGCCCTTCCATTTCTTCTCGATAAATCGTTTCTCAATAATTTGCAAAGCTCCCTGTGAATCCATGTAGGATTCTTCAAGATTACCCGTATAATACGTGGCTTTTCCTGTTCGGGCATTTGTTAGTGCATACCCGAGCATGGAATCAACGCCCTCTTTTGGACTGGTGAAATCTGTGAAGTAATACATATCCCCTTTTGAATCAAACACCGGACTTACATTGGCTTCAGTCCCCTCATCAGAAGGCAGCTTCACATCTGATTTTCCAAAGAGGCTGTTCCAGAAACCATGTACATAGTTGCCGAAGTAACTATTCTGCAGACTGACAGCCTCTGGTGACACAGCGCCATCAATAAAGGCTGGTACTTTGTCTAAGGAATATTTCTTCGTTTCACCCGTTTTGGCATCCACAACAACTACACCTGAAGCTTTAAACCCGTTTCGTGCAGAGATGAAATCTCCAAATGTTTGGATGTAATAAGGCTTGCCATCATCATTGATCTCGAGCTGCGTGTCTCCATAGAAAATCAAATCTGGGTACTGAAGACGGATATGCCGCTCAATTTCCTTATTGAAATAGGAAGAAGGCGTATAGACCATCTCGGTTTTCACAAACTTTGGATTGGCAGATGAGTCGGTCGCACTTAGTGTAAAGTAACCCGGTGTGCTACCAGAACGAATCCATTTAAAGAAATCGGAGAACTCGACGGGTGCGATATACACATACTCACCATTGACCTTCTGAATTTGCAAGCTGCCAAGCTCGTAGTAACTCGTGTTTGGCACCTGTCCGAACGATTTCTTCATCTTATTGCGAGCAAATTGCGGTGGTACACTCGCAGGTGTTTCTGTCTCATCGAACGCTTTGATTTCGACTTTTTGCTCCATTTTAGACACGTCGAATTTCTCATTTGCATTAAATAGAAAAGCGGTTGCCATATAAACACCGAGCAGCAATAAAATGAGAAATAATACGCCTTTGATCTTCCGCTCCAATCCCACTGATAAAAAGGCACCTGCTGCTGTCACAACAAGTCCAATGAGCCACAGTGATGATGGGTTGCGGTCTAAATTGGTGATGTAGTAGAAGCCGAAAATCCCGATGATAAACAGCAGTGCCAGTCCCGCAATCCACATAAGCGGCACCTGTTGTTCAGTCCCTTTCTTTCTAACGATTAACCTGAGTGGTGTGAGCAAAAGGGTCAGGACAAGACCGATCACAACCGAAAATAACAACATATATCCCACAAACAGATCTCCTTTCAAATCAATCACTCTTTTAGTATATACGAGTGAGACGGGGAAAAGATTCACCGGATGGAAGGTTCATTTAAATGCCGATCGAATCAATGGCTGATTGAACATCTTCTTTCAGCTCAAAAAATGTGAGTCTTTTTTCAATTTTTTCGATTAAGGCGTCAATGGCTTCACCTGACATATGGGTTTGGATGTTCCTTTGATGTTTGTACACGTTAATCAGAAGGTCATCAATCAGATCTACTATTTTTTTGGCTTCTTGACGATCCTCTGCAAATTCATTTTGAAGTTGATGCCGGATGGCTCTAATCAGCGCTGTTTTCTGTTCTTCTTTGATCTTTGCCTTCAAAGCAGCAAGCTCTGCTGGTGTCATATCTTCCGTGTTAAAATTTGCTTGAGAGAAGATGGAGCTAGATGTATGCGTATCTGTCACTCTCTGCAAAAAACGATCTGCGTCTGTTGGTTGTTTCTTTGAAAATTCCATTTGTCGTACTCCTTAAGAAATACCCATATTCTTGGCAAGGGTTGTATCTGCATCGTGGTATTGTTTTCCTAGCTGGCTCATATCATCTGATATTGAATCCATCCACCGTTTCATATCCATCGCATGATCAATCGCTGCATCATATTTTTTGACCGAATAGAACTCATTTTCAAGACCCTCTGTTTTTAAGTGGCGAATCACAGCATCCACATCTGAAGCCGTCAGCTGGTCATACGAACCAAAACCGACAATTTGTTTGTATCTTGAACGAACGCGTTCCACCGATTGCTCTACTTTGTCATCGAGTTTCTCAATTTTACGAATGATTTGCTGCATATGGTGCTCGGCATATGTGGAGAATTTACGCCCTGTGTTCATGAGAACATGCGACTTGATTAAAATCGCTACCACACTTTGCGGATGGACATTTGATTGGCTCAATTGATGTAACATGGCGGCAGTGAGAGAAGGGTTTTTTCTCAACATATCATCAATGGTTTGAACGGAGCCATCTGACGAAAAGGAATACCGGTCTAAGCCATGGCTGCCGGCGAGGGCTTCAAGAAATAAATTCGCATCAAGTGAAGGATTCACACTCATTGCCCGATTGAGGAGATTTTTCATAAATTGGACGGCCTTTGAGGAGTCCTCAGTGTAATCGACGCCTTCAGGTAAAGCGGCATCATACATCACTTTCACACGACCGATTTCTGTCGTATGACGATTTAAGAGAGAAAGCCCGTCATTGAGATTGATATATTCTGTTAATCTACTACGGTAATCATCTTTTAATGCTTTGGCTTGCAGACCATCCGATAGATTTGGGTAAATATTCGGATTCTCAAAGGTGACCCCGCCTTGAATAAAATCATTTTTGACAAGAACATAAGAAGCATTTGACCCGCCAAGTGAATGCCCTGTCACATACATCTTCGCATTCGGCATTTTCTTATGGATCTCTTTCGCATACCGGTCCGCCTGCACCATTTGATTCTCTGCACCGTGTTCAAAGGGGATATTTTTAATCAAATACTTCGTATCTGAAATCAACCAATCTTGTACAATCTCATTTGTATAGGTCGTTGTCCCTGTCGTCACCTTCGTCGTGACTTCCTTTGACGTCTCTGACTGGCTAAAAGGAGGCAGCTTTGTCAAAATGGTAGAAAGAAGATCATCTGACTCTTTTTTTCCATGTTTTTTAATGGTATCTTTATATTGGCCTGCCCCAATCGGTTCTGAGCCACGGTAGGCGATGACGGCGTTTTTGATTTTGGTGAGGTCTTTTCCGCCATCGGAGCGCTCGAAATCTTCTTCTGATACAAGGGTTAGTGAGTTAAGCCCTTTTTTTGTTTCTTGGTGGTCAACAACATACATTATTTTACCATTTTTCAAGTGTATATCTTTAGAATTTTCATAGTTGAAGATATCATAAGAGGCTGATGATATTTCATTATATTCTTTATCGCTAAGTTGATTAATTGCATATTTTTTGGCCAACATTTACACTCCTGTAATAATTATCATGTATATTATAAGATATTGTATGGTAAATATCTATAAAAAAAGGTATAAAAACCTATCGGTTGAATATTTAAAAGGTGGGATATTTTTTGTGAAAAAGACATTTAAGGTTGTACTGATTGTTTTGATTACTATCGTTTTTATTCTAGTATTATCACTTGTTTTTCAAAAAGATAAAGAAAAAAAATTGAATGAATCAGAAGGTGAAACAATCGTGAAAGAGAAGAACGATTTAGAACAAGCAAAAGAATTCGCAGAAGAAATGAAACCGAAAGTAGAAGAACGTTTACATAAAATAGATATTCACAACTTTATTAAAACCATTACGTTCGATAAGGGAGTAAATGTTAATCCAATGGGTTATATAATAATTAGAGGGTATATTAATGGTAACCCAGAAAAGTATGACTTCTCTGCATCATTAGAATACCGATCTAAGGAAGTAGGTACCATGACTTTTTCTCCTGAATTATCTTATCGATTTAAAGACTGGGATAAATTCAAAGATGAACCTGAACTAAAGGAAAACTATCTTAAAAGACTCTCCGAAAAAGAACGTGAACAGTATCTTAAAGATATTGGAGAAAAATAATAAAGCAGGTAATCACCTACCTGTTTTTTATTTTGTCAATTTCATTAGTCGATGGATTAAAAATCCATTAAGGAGTTTTGCTTTTTATGAGAAATACAATGAAGTTTTCTATTATAATTGTGGCCGTCATCATTTCAGTAACTGTTTTTATTGTAGAGTACATTAATAAGAGTCTGTCAGATGAAGTAGTGGAAGAGAAAAGTGATCAGGAAAAAGCAGAAGATTTTGCAAAGAAGATGAAACCTAAGGTTGAAGAGCATTTACATAAAAGAGACATTCATCACTTTATTAAAACCATAACGTTTGAAAAAGATGTGACCATCAATCCTATGGGGGATATTATAATCGATGGCTATATAAATAATGAACCGGAGAAGTTCGGATTTTCAGCTTCTTTACAATATAGTGCTAAAAAAATAGGTTCAATGAGTTATGATCCTGAGTTGTCATATCGTTTTAAAGATTGGGACAAATTTAAAGATGAACCAGAATTAAAGGAAAACTATCTTAAACGACTCTCTGAAAAAGAACGAGAGCAATATCTAAAGGACATTGGAGAAAAAGAGTGAAGCAGGTGTCTACCCACCTGTTTTATTTTTTTATTATCATTAATTGAGAAGTTTTGATTGTAAGGAGTGTTGCGTTGTATGAAAAATACTTTAAAACTTGTATCTGTTTTGGTCGTTATCATCATTGTCTCAGTGACTTCGTTAATCACTCAGCACAATAAGCAAAGTAAAACAAATGATGTGGTAAAAGAAAAGAGCGATCAAGAAAAAGCAGAAGAGCTCGCAGAAAAAATGAAGCCTAAAATAGAAGAATGTTTACGCAAAGAAGACATCCATCACTTTATTAAGACCATAACGTTTAAGAAGAGGGTAACTATTGATCCAATGGGCTACATCGTAATTAGAGGATATATAAATGATGAACCGGAAAAGTACGGTTTCTCAGCTTCTTTACAATATAGAGCTAAAAAAATCGGTTCAATGAGTTATGACCCTGAATTATCAGACCGCTTTATAGATTGGGAAGAATATAAAGATGAGCCGGAAGTGAAAGAAAATTACCTTAAAAGTTTTACTAAGGAGGAACGTGAACAGTATCTGAGAGACATTGGAGAAAAAGAGTGAAAAATATCCGTTAGCCGTATGTTCTTTAAAAAACGATGACCAAAGTAATATGCTATCATTCCCCTAACAACACTTACAAACAAGGGAGAGCTTTCAAACATGGCAAATAAAAAGAAATTGATCTTGGATGTAGACACTGGAATTGATGATGCGATTGGTATTTTGCTTGCAGTGAAAAGTAAGCGGTTTGATATGTTGGGGATCACAACGGTGTGCGGGAATGTGTCTGTTGAAGCGGCGACGTTGAATACGTTTAAAGTGCTTGAGCTGGTTGAGGCAGAGGAAATCCCTGTCATCAAAGGTGCAGTAACGCCTCTTTTGAGAGCCCCTCATTATGAACATCGGGTGCATGGGGAGGATGGAATTGGCGGCGCTTTAAAGGACGCCCGGCCTAAGAAGACCGCAGATGAAGGTTTTGCGTCTGATTTTATCATTGACCAAGTGCTGAAGTATTCGAAGCAGGTTACGCTCGTGTTGACAGGGCCGTTAACGAATTTAGCCCTTGCGGTAAAAAAATGCCCTGAGCTGATTCATCATGTGAAAGAAGTCATTTTTATGGGGGGTGTCGTGCAGGGACAGGGAAATGTCACACCGGTTGCGGAATTTAATACATATGCAGATCCAGAAGCGACGAAATTGGTGCTGGAGGCTGGTTTCCCTTCACTGACTCAAGTAGGGCTGGATGTCACGAGACAGGTCTTGTTAACGGATGAGAGAATTGATGCCATTCAAAATGAAACGTTAGCCAGTTATATCAGAGAGAGCACAAGCATTTACCGCCAGCGCTATTTTGAGCGGAATGGGGTGTGGGCATGTGCCATGCATGATCCGCTTGCTGTAAGTCTTGCAATTGATAAACAACTTGTGAATACACAGGCTTTTCATGTAGAAGTGGAGACGAAAAGTGAGTTCTGCGATGGTCAAATGATATGTGATTTTCAGCACCAATGGGGAAAAGATCGCAATCTTCAAGTGTGTATGGATGTAGATGCTGAAGGGTTTTTTGATTTAATGATCAAAGTCTTGAATTCTTAAAAAAGAAGTCTGTGCAAACAGGCTTCTTTTTTATAAGATGGGAACATGAGGAAATGTATGCGCTCACATGAATGAGGAAGGAGTGAAGTCAATTGGCTTCTGTCAGTTTAAGTAGTATGGATAAGATAAGGGCAGCAAGCAGAGGATTGCCGCCAAAACTGAAAGCAATTGCTGAGCACATTACAAGTGAGCCCCGCGACATCATCCATTTGTCGATTGTCGAGCTTGCCAAAAAGACAGCGAGCTCAGAGGCAACGATTTTTCGTCTTTGTAAAAGGCTTGGATTTGAGGGGTATCAAGATTTGAAGATTGCTATTGCCCAGGAAATAGACCAAACGAAGCCTGATTATGTAGATGAAGAGATGAGTCTTGACGATGATACTGCCGTTTTTATGCAAAAGGTATTTCAGGCGAACATCACTGCATTAAAGGATAGTTTTCAATTGTTGAATCCAGAAGATGTAGAAAAAGCCGTACAATTAATCCATGAAGCAGAGCGCTTAGAGTTTTATGGCAGCGGTGGGTCTGGCCTCATCGCCACAGATGCTTTTCACAAATTTATGAGAACAGGCATCAACTGTATTGTTCATACAGATTCTCACTTTCAAGCGATGTCGGCAGGTCTGCTTGATCAAAAGAGCACAGTGCTTGGTATATCTCATTCTGGTCGAAATAAGGATTTGCTGGATGCGATGAAAACAGCCAAGGAAAAAGGAGCGAAAACCATAGGCATTACAAGCTATCAGCGTTCTCCATTGAGTCAGCTTGCAGATGTCACGCTGTATACATCAACGCAAGAAACGGCTTTCCGAACGGAAGCGATGTCTGCTAGGCTTGCCCAGCTTACTGTGATTGATGTGCTATATTTTGCGCTTGCACATTTAAGGCAGCAGGAAACATTAACAAACTTAAAGCAAATGAGAGAAACCATTTCTCAAAAAAGAGTGTAATGGTTTCAAAAATAAATTTTTCTATTAGTGAAAAATGCTGTTGTGGTAACGA
This sequence comes from Bacillus sp. Leaf49, assembly GCF_001426125.1. Classification (NCBI taxonomy): domain Bacteria; kingdom Bacillati; phylum Bacillota; class Bacilli; order Caryophanales; family Bacillaceae; genus Bacillus; species Bacillus sp. Leaf49. Next base: position 149,439 of record NZ_LMRK01000012.1, read on the forward strand.
TTCTAAGGTTTTAAATGAAAATTATTTTCTTTTTGATCGTTGAATGTCGAAAAAAATATTCCTATAATGGGATTTATCAGGTACACCAGCACCACGACACTTTATTTCAAATCAATGATTGGGCGTGATACAGATGAAGGGAAACCAGGCGGTAATTGGTTTGGATATTGGAACAACAAGTACAAAGGCGGTTCTATTTGGACCACAGGGGAAAGTCATATCAAAACATTCTGTTCCTTATGACCTCATTCACCCCCAGCCAGCATGGGTTGAGCAGAACCCTGAACATATTTTAGATGCTGTGATTGCGAGTGTAAGAGGCGCCTTGACGAAAGCAGCATTTGATGCAAAAAATCTCATAGGTGTGGGAATTAGTACGGCGATGCATTCCTTAATCGTCATGGATGAGAATGGAAAAGCATTAACAAACAGTATCATTTGGGCTGATAACAGAAGTGCAGAACAAGCGAAACGAATCATAACGGACTTAGATGGCTTTCAAATTTATAAAAGAACCGGAACACCGATCCATCCAATGTCACCGCTTTCAAAAATACGATGGATCAAGGAAGTGACACCTGACGTCTTCAATCAGGCAGCAAAATTCATTTCCATCAAAGAGTATGTTCTTTATCATTTCTTCGGTCAGTATGTGGTCGATTATTCAATCGCATCAGCAACAGGACTGTTCCGATTGGAAACGCTTCAATGGGACGAGAAGGCACTACGTATTGCAGGAATTCAGGTGAATCAGCTGTCTGAACTTGTTCCAACGACGCATCAGCTGCGTGGGCTTCAGCCAGAAATTGCGCTGCGAATGGGCATTGAAGAAGATACACCATTTGTTGTGGGTGCAAATGACGGTGTCCTAGCGAATCTTGGTGTTGGTGCAATTGGCAAAGGTGAGGTAGCAGTCACGATTGGGACAAGTGGTGCAGTACGTACAGTCGTAGATCATCCAATTACAGATGAGCAATCAAGAACATTTTGCTATGCATTGACAGACAAGCATTGGGTGGTCGGAGGACCGACCAATAACGGCGGAATTATGCTGAGATGGCTCAAGGATGAATTTGGGTCTTCCGAGGTGGAGGTAGCAAAGCGTCTAGGTGTAGACCCTTACGATCTGATGATTGATATTGCAGAGAAGGTTCCAGCTGGCTCAGAAGGACTGCTGTTTCTTCCATTTTTAACAGGCGAGCGTGCACCTTATTGGAATCCAAACGCAAGAGGCACGTTCTTCGGGATCGGTCTTCAGCATAAGCGCGAGCACTTTATTAGAGCCGTGTTAGAAGGCGTCATTATGAGTGTTTTCTCGATCGGTGTGGCACTAAGAGATTTAACAGGTCCAGCGAAGGATGTCAGGGCTTCTGGTGGATTTGCGAGATCCCCGTTATGGCGGCAGATTTTGGCGGATACGATGGGCAGAGAAGTGCTTGTTCCAGAAAGCTATGAGGCTTCCGCACTTGGGGCGGCTGTCCTTGCACTTCATAGTTTAGGTCATATGGAAGAGATAGAAGAGGTGCAGGAATGGATTCGTATTTCTGCCCGCCATGAACCAAATATGGAGAACAACGAAACATACATAGAGCTATTTTATTTATATGAGCGTCTCTATGACAAACTGAAGGATGAATTTGATGTCATTAGTGCGTTGCAATTAAAACAAAATCGTTAAACATCGGGGAAAAGGTGGGAGAACATGCTTTTATTCATTGTGATTGCGGCGATTGTCCTTTTACTCATTCTCATTACAGTCGCTAAGTTGAATCCGTTTGTGAGTTTGATCATTACCTCTATGCTAGTAGGCTTTGCTACAGGAATGGATTTACAGGAAATCATTCAATCGATTAAAACGGGATTAGGGAACACGTTATCATTACTGGCGATTGTGCTAGCGCTTGGGACCATGCTTGGGAAAATGATGGCTGAGTCAGGGGGCGCTGAGCGGATCGCTCAAACACTCATCAGTCGTTTTGGGACGAAGAATGTGCATTGGGCGATGATGTTTGTAGCCTTTATCGTGGGGATACCTGTCTTTTTCCAGGTCGGATTTGTTCTTCTCATTCCTTTACTCTTTACCATTGCGATTGAAACGGGCATTTCGCTTGTGACGATTGGGATTTCATTAATCGCAGGCTTGTCTGTTGTGCATGGGTTAGTCCCGCCTCATCCAGCTGCAATGGCAGCAGTAGGCATCTATCATGCCAACGTGGGGAAAACGATTTTCTTTTCAATCATCGTCGGTTTGCCAACAGCTATTATTGCTGGACCGTTGTATGGTAAGTGGATTGGAAAGCGAATACATAAACCAGTTCCAGAGCTGCTCAGAAAGCAATTCACGGAACGACATGCTGATCGGAAGCTTCCTGGTTTTGCGAATACGATGTTTACCATTTTGGTGCCGGTCATTCTTATGTTGCTTGCCACGTTGGCGGACATTATTTTGCCAGAGGATAGTATGTGGTATCAGATGTTTAAGTACATTGGAGATCCCATAACAGCTTTATTGATTGCGACAGTGTATTCTTTCTTTAGTCTTGGCTTTATACAAGGGATGAGCCGTGACCGAGTGCTGTCATTTAGTAACGATTGTTTGGGACCGATCGCTTCCATTCTGCTTGTGATTGGTGCAGGCGGAGCGTTCAATAATGTACTGATCGATTCAGGTGTTGGGGATTATATTGCTGATTTAGCCAAACACTCCCCAATCTCACCGATTTTACTTAGCTGGCTGATTGCTGCGGTTATTCGTGTGGCAACAGGATCTGCTACAGTATCCATGATGACAGCGGCCGGAATTGTAGCCCCAATCGCTGCATCCATGCCGGATGTGAGCAGAGAGCTGCTTGTTTTAGCAACAGGAGCGGGTTCACTGATTTTGTCTCATGTCAATGACTCTGGTTTTTGGCTGATCAAAGAGTATTTTGGTATGACCATCAAAGAGACGTTCTTGACATGGACGGCTATGGAGACCATCATTTCCGTTAGCGCCATTGCATTTATTATGATCATTAATATGTTTATATAACGGTACAACAGCTCAATTCTTCGGAATTGGGCTGTTTTAGCTTGTTGTTATGCCGCTTTTGACAATTTAGGATAAAATAATGATATTGAGCTATGGGAGGCGGACACGATCGAACCTTTAAAACATGTATATAATAAACCATTTATTCTACATTTAGCAGAAAAACTTGCGCAAGCGTCAACTGTATTTGATGCTGATCACTTTCAGCAGCTTGTGTTTCAAGAGGATTGGGAGCAGCTCGAGTTAAAAGGACGAATGAGAAGAGTAACTGAATCGATGCACGCCTGTCTGCCTGAGGATTATGAGAAGGCAATCGATGTACTGCGTCAGACAGCACCGCATTTTACAGGGCTCAGTGCGCTTGTATTTCCAGACTACGTCGAGACATATGGTGTTGACCATTGGGATATCTCGATCAAAGCACTTGAATTCTTTACACCGTTTTCCACTGCTGAATTTGCCGTTCGACCTTTTCTCATTCGAGATCAAGAGAAAATGCTGGCGCAGATGCTTGTGTGGTCACAGGATCAAAATGAACATATTCGCCGTCTCGCTAGTGAAGGATGCAGGCCTCGTTTGCCGTGGGGATTATCCGTCCCTGCGCTGAAAAAGGACCCTTCTGTCACGCTGCCCATTTTAGAAAATTTGAAGTCAGATTCGGCCAAGTATGTGCAAAAAAGTGTAGCGAATCATTTAAATGATATTTCTGCAATTCAGCCAGACCTCATGAAGCAAATGGTCAAAAGCTGGTATGGAACCAATGAACATACAAACTGGATTGTCAAACATGCATCCCGTACGTTATTGAAAAAAGGCGATCCAGATATCATGGCTTTATTTGGCTATGGAGATGATCCGTCTATCCAAGTAATTGATTTGAAGGTGACGCAAGACCCCGTTCGTATTGGAGAGAAGCTGACCTTTCATTTTATTCTTCAGGCAGATAAGCCATTAAAGCTGCGCGTAGAGTATGCCGTTGATTACGTGAAAGCTCGTGGTACACGCAATCAAAAGGTATTTAAAATCACAGAATTTGAAACAGGATCGGCGCTGTATAGAGAATTTGTCCGGTCACAGTCGTTTCAAAATATGACAACGAGAAAGCACTATGAGGGCATTCATACATTAACCATCATCATCAACGGCATCCCTAAAGCGTCTGTCGATTTCGAAGTCACAGCAGCTGCTCATGAAAAAACCCGCCACTGAGGCGGGTTTCAGCGTGTAGACAAACCCTCGCATTCGGTGTCAGTCCTGCGCGCTGGTGCTCACGAATGTCAAATTCGCTCCGCGCCAGTACTCGTCCTTCCTAGACTGCAAAGGTTTTCTATCACGCTGAAAAGAAGACAAAGGGCTAATTTTTCATTAAGAATGAAGCAATGATGGCGGCTGCTAAGAAACCGATACTGATAATCGAGCTAGGTAAGTTCTCTGGTCTGAATAGGAACAGAACAAAACTGACACTGAGTACAAGACCAGCAAATAAAGTGAAATACGGAAATAACCAAACTTTGAAATACGGTTCCTGCGGATATCTTGGACGCAGTTTCAAATGAGCCAGACAGATGCTGATCCAAATAAGAGAAACCGCAAAACCAGGGATAGCCAGCATATAGCTGAAAATTTGATCTGGGTACAAGTAAGCAAAGAATGTTCCGATTAAAAGAAACAGAACGGTCACCCATAAACTTAAAATAGGTACACCTCTTTTGTTGACCTGTGCCAGCTTTTTTGGACCGCCGTCTGATTTAGATAGAGAATGAATCATTCTCGTCGTACCGTAAATACCAGAGTTGGCGGCAGATAGAACAGCTGTAATTAAGACGAAATTAATGAAGTGAGAGGCACCCTGCATGCCAGCTGCTGAAAAGACTTGGACAAAAGGACTGTTATTCGGATCGATTTGATTCCAAGGAATGAGTCCGCAAATAATCAAAATCGGCAGTGTGTAAAACAAGATGATGCGCCACATCATACTTTTGACAACACCAGGTAACACCTTTTCTGCATCCTTTGTTTCTGTAATGGTCAGCCCGATCAATTCAGAGCCTCCATACGAGAAGATCACCACTAATAATGAGGCAAAGACAGCACCCCATCCGTTCGGGACAAAGTTTTGGTAATTGGTGAGAACAGGCGTGCTTTGTTCGCTCGGAATGATTCCAAATAATAATGCAGCACCGAGAATAATAAACACAATAATAACGAAAATCTTCATTCCAGCGAACCAAAACTCAATTTCACCAAAGTATTTTACATTATTTAAATTAATTCCGATGACTAAGAGCGAGCAAAGTAAACATAAAGACCATAAAGGTACGTTTGGCATCCAATATTGAAGTAAACTCCCCGCTGCAATGATTTCAATGACACATACAGTGAGCCACATAAAACAGTAAACCCATCCGACAACAAATGAAAAACGTTGACCAAGCGCAATCTGTATGAGGTCGCGAAGGTTATTCCCCGGGTAGACGATGGCCATTTCAGCTAAAGCCGCCATGACAATGAGAAGAAGCAATCCAGCAAATACATAGGAAAAGATAACTCCAGGACCTGCTAAGCCGATTGTATCGGCACTTCCTTTAAAGATTCCTGTACCAATGACCCCGCCCATCGCAATCATGCGAATATGACGCGGCGATAAAAGCTTTTTTAATTCGTGTTGTTCCTGATTCGCGCTCATGACGTTCTCCTTTTTTAAAATGCTTATGTTCCATTTTCTTTTTTCGAGCGGTCAGTGTCAATATAAAAAAAGAGATTTTTCAGACAAAATAGGCGGTTGATTCTATCAAATGAGCCGTTTTCTTCCATAAATCTTTTCCATGACCCATCCCCAAAATCTAAAACTTCGTGAAAAAATGAACATTTGCCTTCATTCTGACATAAACAATTTTCAGTTTTTGTCGATATATCTTTTGTATTACTAAAGTCCTAATAAAGAATTGTTTATAACTGTAAAATATTTCAAAAAAGTATGGAAGAATGAAAGGAGTTATTGAAGATGTTTATGAGAAAAGCAAGTGATTCATCGTCGGGAGCCCTTCTAAGTGAAAGCAGTCAATTAGTTGAACGAATTGAGAAGGGAGATTTTTCAGCCAGAATTGATACTGCTGCATTCTCTTTTAGTCAAACAATAGAAGCAGTGGCTCAAATAAATGAAGCGTTGCAAAAGATGCAAGAAGCGCAAGAAGATATTCATATGCGTATGAATTTAGTGACAAAAGCCATTCAAGTGGGTCTATGGGATATGACGGTTGTAGCAGGAGATCCTGTGAATCCAAAAAACGAATTCACATGGACGGATGATTTCCGCAGAATGCTAGGTTTCCAAAATGAAAACGATTTTCCGAATGTCTTAGACAGCTGGGCATCTCGAATTCATCCAGATGAGCAGGAATACACCTTGAATGCATTCTCTACGCATTTATTGGATCATTCTGGCCGTACACCGTATGATATCGAGTATCGTCTGAAGTTGAAAAATGGCGATTATCGCTGGTTCAAAGCAACTGGAACGACGATTCGAGATCGAAATGGTGTACCTCTTCGTGTGGCAGGGGCTCTTTTTGATATTCATGATCAGAAATTGAAAGAAGAAGAGCTGCAAGCATTCGTGACAAGATATGACTTGATCAACCGTGCGCTTGTGGAAGCGCCTTGGGATATGGTTGTAGAGGCTGGCGATCCTGTCAATCCAAACAATGAATTCTGGTGGTCTCCACAGTTTAGAAAAACGCTTGGTTTTACAGATGAAAAGGATTTCCCGAACGTGTTGAGCAGCTGGAGTGATCGTTTGCATCCTGAAGATAAAGAATCGGCTCTCCAAGCTTTTGCGGATCACTTAAATGACCATTCTGGCCGCACACCATTTGACATTGATTATAGATTGCAGAGTAAAAATGGCGAGTATCGCTGGTATCATGCGGGCGGTGAAACCATTCGTGATGAGAAGGGTGTCCCTTTACGTGTCGCAGGAACGATTCGTGATATTACGTTAGAAAAAAATAAAGAAAAAACAGCGAATGAAATGGCTTCTCAAGTAGAGCAGCTTTCAAGTTCTATTAGTGAAATGGTATCTGGCATCAGTTCTGTGACAAACCAAGCACAAGAGCTTGCTGTCGCTCAAGAGCAGTCAACGTCTGCTGCTAATCTGGCGAAAAACAGTGCAGATGAGACGAAGAACATTTCAGACTTAATCAAAGAAGTGGCAAACCAAACGAATCTGCTTGGTTTGAATGCCGCGATTGAAGCAGCAAGAGCAGGCGAGCAGGGACGCGGTTTCTCAGTCGTTGCCGATGAAGTGCGTAAGCTAGCGCTTCATAGTGCCAATGCGACAGAAAATATCGAATCTAGTTTAACTGAAATGAAAACACAAATCGATCAAATTCTTGAAAATATCTCCAATATGACAGCTCTTACGCAAACACAGGCTGCTTTAACAGAGCAAGTGAACGCTTCAGTTGATGAAGTGAATCATATGTCTCAGCGTCTGGTGGCATATTCAAAGAGTATCTAATGTCAAAAAACCGCCTTTTCATCAGAAGGCGGTTTTTTTATTTAAGCATGATCCGCTGGGAAAACAATACCGGCGTCTTTCCTAGCGGCTTCAAGAACCTTCATGACAGAAAGACTGTCATCAAGCCATTCATAACACTTTTCGACATTTCCTGTTTCAATGATATGCTGAAATGCTTCCGCTTCATAAAACAGGCGGTTTGAATTGGTTTGTGCATTGAGTGAAGTGACTTGGTCTCCTATATGCAGCAACACTTCCTCACAGCCATTCGCACCATTTTTCACATGCAGGAACCCTTTTTCCCCTTGAATCAAAGCGAAATTCATACTGCTTGTATCTTTGCTGCCAACACTTGTGGCGATGAAATCATTGTAAGTAAAAGTTAAAACACCAGATGTGTCGATGCCGTTTGGATGGCGGTTGGCCTGGTAACGAATGTCTTTCGGTGAACCAAATAGATTCATAATGAAATGAACATTGTAAATGTTAATATCCATGAGGGCACCGCCAGAAAACTCTGGGTTAAAGACATTCGGCGTTTCCCCGGCGAGCAGCTGATTATATTTACTTGAATATTGACTATAGTTGCATTGAACGAGTTTGATTCTGCCTAATTGATGAAGGTGTTTTTTGATTAAATGATAGTTGGGCATATGAACGGTCGTAATGGCTTCAAATAGGAAGAGCTGCTTTTCCTTTGCGAGAGCGATTAAGGCTTCTAGCTCTTTCACATTAGAGGTAAAAGGCTTTTCGCAAATCACATGTTTTCCGTGTTTCAATGCAGCCGTGGCATGCTCGCTATGTAAACGATTGGGTGATGCGATATATACCGCTTCTATGTGGGGATCTTCTAACATAGCGGTTAAATCCGTATAAGTCGTTTGCACCCCAAATTGATCTGCGAGTTTCTTTGCCGTAGCTTCCTTCCTTGAATAGACAGCGTGGCAAGAAGCACCTTCAAGCTGTTCAATTGCCTGGAGGAAACCTTCCACAATCACACCTGTTCCAATGGTTGCTATTCTCATTCTATTCATAACCCCTTCCATACGATTGATGTCACGTCAAGCTGTCTCTAGTATACCTGATGTTTTCATACAACGTGTACTTAACAGCTAGGCGCAGAGGGGTGCCAGTAAAAAATACCGGCACATCTTTGGCAGCCTCTACAATTAACTAATGTTAGCTAATGTTTGTTTCGTTAACAGTTGAATGGCCGCCTTCCTCTTTTTTAACTCTTGAATGGATTTTTGAATATCTTCTACTTTTTGTTCGAGCAGCTGTTCCGCTTCTGTTTTCGACTGTTTCTCGAATAGTGACGTGATAATTTCTCGAATTTCTTTGAGTGAAAAATCTAGCTTTCTTGCTTCAGTGATAAAGGATAGCATGAGTACATATTTTTTATCATATAAACGATAGCCGTTATGTGCTCTCTTAGGCTCGGGGAGCACACCCTCATTTTCATAAAAACGAATGGTTTCAATATGTACACCAGACATTTTTGACAATTTGCCTCTCGTAAATGTAATCATTCCCTGCACCTCCTTTCTTTGCTATCCATCATACAATTAGATTTGCTAGTTTCAAAATATTCTCCGATGAACATTTGTTCCTTTTCATACTGTTAAAATGACAGGTCTGTCCTATTCACAGCGGATTTCATAGAATAGGTTATAATAGATGAGGATGAAGTGATTTTTTGTTACAGATATGAACAAGTAGACAGTGTGAGAAAAAAACGATAGGCTAAAATAGGTACATAGTATGATGAACAGCATGTGATCATGTAGATGATCACTCAAAATAGTGACAGCATGTTTTGCTGAGAAAAGGGGAGCAGTGAATGTATAAATTAGTCGCAATTGATATGGATGGTACGTTATTAAATGATCAGCATATGGTGCCGGATGAGGTGTTCGCTGCGATTCAACAGGCGAAGGCAGAAGGCGTTAAAATTGTTTTATGTACAGGCCGGCCGATTGGCGGGGTGCACCGCTATTTAAAAGAGCTGCAGCTTGATCAAGAGGGGGATTATGTCATCGCCTATAATGGAGCGCTTGTACAAAACAGCCATACAAATGAAGTCGTATCAGAATTAACTTTATCCTATGATGATTTGACTTCTTTATATGAACTGAGCCGTCAGCTGGATACACCTATGCATTATTTCGATTCGGCTCATCTATACACACCAAATCGGGATATTAGTGAATACACGGTACTTGAATCGTATTTAACGAAATTGCCGCTTAAGTATTTACCTGTCGAAGAGGCAGACCCATCCATGAGACTTCCGAAGATGATGTATATTGATCAGCCGGAACGTTTGGAAAAGACGATACAAGCCATTCCATCTGAAGTGAAGGATCAGTACATGATGGTAAAAAGCACAGATTTCTTCCTAGAAATTCTTCATCCTGATGTGAGCAAAGGGAATGCCGTGAAGCTTCTAGCGCATGAACTTGGGATTTCTCGTGAAGAAGTGATGGCGATTGGTGACAATGGGAACGACGTGTCGATGCTAGAATTTGCGGGCTGTGGCGTTGCGATGGGAAATGCCATTGAAGATGTCAAAGCAGTTGCGGATGTTGTGACAAAATCCAATAACGAAGCAGGAGTCGCACATGTCCTGCATGAGCGAGTCATCGGAAAATAAAGAAAGAGCGGTCTACCAATGAGGTAGCCGCTTTTTTATATGTGTGAGAAAAAGTAAACAAGCATACGTCTGCTGTTCAAATTTGTTTTTTCGAGCATCGCCTTTACATGATCATGCACCGTATGAGGCGAGATAAATAACGTACTGGCAATTTCTTTTGTGGATTGTCCTTTTATTAAACAGTCAAGGACGTTCATTTCTCTTTCTGTCAGCCGATATGTTTTCGCTATATAAGGAAGGATTTCACTTGTTTGAGCTCGCTTAATATGAATCATGACAGCCTCTTCCTCCCCGGCTGCCTGTGCTAAACGAAATGCTTGAAGAGAGAGAAAACGCCCTGTCGGCATTCTGGTGATGCTGACCGCTGTTTGGTCACCGCCGCCATATAAAAGCTTAGCACCTAATGCTCTAAACGGACGGGGCATGATGGCACCGTCATGAATTTGCTCAAAGGTTTGGAAGGTGTGGAGCCAATGAAGTCCAGTTTCATTTCCATAAAGAAGATGGTAATCGTGTGAAAGAATGAGGAAGCCTTGGTGTTCCGCCGTTTCATCTTCTTCCGTTTCTCTTCTTTTAAAAAGTTCATCTCTCAGCTTGGCTGCGAGTGCTGGTGTTTGGCGACTAACCGCTTGTATATCTTGTTCATGAAAAGGTTCTTTCTCCTTTTTTCGATAAAGGCTGGCAATTCCCCAGCATTCACCTTGAATCACAAGGGCTGCCCGCAATTCATCTGCCCATCCGTTAGGTAACAAAATGTGCTGGTATCGACCACTATTGAGGTATTCTCCGCTTTGGACGAGACTGGCAGCGTGGACAGGACCTTTCGCAAGATCTTCATGCTGGTGCACATCTTTTTTTAAATATTCATTTTGAAACAGCTCGTTATGTATGGCTTCAATCGGTTCATCTGTAAAAGAACCCGTCGAGAGGAGAGTAGCTGGATCAATGGTTGTGATACAGGCAGCATCAAAATCACAGATAGCAGCAAGTTCATCTCGAATGCTTTTTCTCAGCTGCTGAAAATGAGCGGCTGGATTGTTCATTTGATCTCCTCCTCAATATCCCTACTTTTAGGGATCGTTTTTTCTCATCTATCTTCTTACAATGAAGATAACATACCGTTAGTGTAAAGGAAACGAAGCAAAGAGGAAACTGGAGGAGAAGACATATGAGTGTAAATCAACATTGGCATGATCCTGTTGCTGAATCCTATGCAGCGACAATTGCACATAAAGTACCGGGCTATCATCTTTTGCATGAGCTGACAGTGGATAGAGTAGAAATCGAATTAATGGGAGCGGCTTCTCGCATGTTAACAGTCGGAGCAGGTGGGGGCGAAGAGATCATCAACATGCTTCAAAGAAATAAAGACTGGCATATCACAGGGGTTGATCCATCTCCAACCATGCTTGAGATGGCCAAGCGCAGAGTGGCACAGCTTCATATGCAAGATCGCGTCACATGGTATGAGATGGCCTTAGACAAAGTGCCGATTGAAAAGTTGTATGATGCAGCAGTAAGTTTGCTAGTCATTCATTTTGTAAAAGATCAGCTGACCTTTTTACAGGAGATCGCCCGCCGGCTTCAACCAGGTGCTCCTCTCATGTTGGCGTTTATTCAAGGAGACCCGGAAACGCCGACATTTCAGCAGGAACTTCATATGCTTTCTCTATTCATGAAGCGTCAAGGCTTGGGAAAGGAAGTGTTTACGTCCTTCCGAGAAAGGCTGGGTGTCACAACATATCCCGTGTCTGAAGAAAAGATGACAGCACAATTAACCGAAGCAGGATTTCAAGACATCAGACCTTATTTTCAAGCGGGCATGATCAAAGGGATTGTTTGTAAAAGAGGCAATAGAAAGGCGGTTGGAAAATGAGGTCAAAAGTGATGGTGATAGGCGGTTATGGACATGTGGGGCAGCAAATATGTCTTCAATTAAGTGACGTGTATCCTGGGCAAGTCTTTGCGGCTGGCCGAAGTTATGAGAAGGCTGAACAATTTGCACGCCAAACGAATGGGCGTGTACGTCCATTTCAGATAGACGTCAGACAACCAATGGATACGGACTGGATGGCTGAAACGAGACTCGTGATCATGTGTCTGGATCAAGATGACACGTCATTTGCTGAAACATGCTTACGATCAGGAATTGATTATCTCGATATTTCGGCAAAAGGAGCCTATATTGAGAAGCTAGCAAAGGTCCATCAACAGCAATTGAACGCAACGGCTGTGCTGAGCGTAGGCCTTGCACCTGGTCTCACCAATTTGCTTGCAGCGAAGGCGGCATCTATTCTGACCTCTGTGGAGCAAATTGATATTAGTATCATGCTTGGGCTAGGTGACCAGCATGGAAAAGCAGCTATTGAATGGACGCTTGATCATGTGCATACGGATTATGAGCTGACGAAGAATCATCAGCGAAAGAAAGTCAAAAGTTTTACTGGAGGGAAACGCATTGATTTTGGCAAAACGCTTGGAAAGCGGCAAGCCTATCAGTTCCCTTTCTCTGACCAGCAAACATTGCCTTCGACGCTCCATGTGCCTTCTGTGACAACAAGGCTCTGTTTTGATTCTGGCGTAGCGACACGTGCATTTGCTCTCACAAGGAAACTCGGAATGACGTCCCTTCTCACGATGCCGAAAATCAAGGAACGAGCCATCTCACTGATTCAATCTGCTCAAATGGGTACAGATCAATATGCAGTGAAAGTGGAAGCGGTAGGAATGAAGGGTAACGAAATTCATCAAGCAGCGCTTGGAATAAAAGGTCGCGATGAGTCTCAAGCAACGGCTCAAGTCGCCAGTGCTGTGGCACTGCATGTATTGAGCAAGCAGTTTCAGGCAGGTGTTTTTCATATCGAAGAATTATTTTCATTAGCGTATGAGAATGGTGATTTTGCGTTGGTGGATCAAAAAACGAAGGAAAAGCACGCACTAGCATTGAGAGCCAGCCTTTTAACGGCATAAAAGAAAATGACAAAAGATACGCATCAGCTCAAAAGTACAGGTCAGTCATGTGGGCGCTTTATTCATGATCCATTTCAAAACAAGGTGTCTATGATCCGAAAACAACCGCTTGCTCTCCATGTAAATGGTCGAGAGGTGGAAGAGATTTAAATCAAGGATTGTAGTCGGAACTGATATAATGGTTACATTGGGCAAATAAATCTCAAGTGGGTGTTTACAAGTGTTAGATACAGAAAAAGATGTAGTGAAAAATTATATAGATTCACCCCAAAAATTGAAAAATTTATATAAACGAGTATTGTTTGTTGTCAGTCTATCGCAAATATTTGGAGGGGCTGGAATAGCTGCAGGAATTACGGTAGGTGCCATTTTAGCACAACAAATGCTTGGAACTGAAGCCTATGCAGGAGTCCCAATCGCTTTATTTACTTTGGGGTCAGCTGGGTCAGCTTTCATTGTAGGAAAGCTTTCACAACGTTATGGACGACGCATCGGTTTATCGACAGGTTTTGTTGTTGGAGGGCTCGGAGCAATTGGCGTTGTGCTGGCAGCTATGATGAATAGTGTCATTTTATTATTTGCATCGCTCTTCATTTACGGAGCAGGAACATCCACGAACTTACAAGCGCGTTATGCTGGGACGGACTTAGCAAATTCTAAACAGCGTGCAACTGCAATTAGTACAACAATGGTCATGACAACATTTGGAGCAGTAGCAGGTCCGAATTTAGTTGAAGTGATGGGTAAATTTGCAGTATCCATTGGTGTTCCAGCACTTGCCGGTCCTTTTATTTTATCAGCAGTAGCATTTATTGTAGCTGGTCTTGTTCTTTTTATTTTGCTGCGTCCTGATCCGTTAGACATTGCCCGAAGAATAGCAACTTACAAAGCAGAACATGGGCATGGAAATAAACCAGATGCTGCTGATAAAAAAACAGATAAAAAAGGGCTTACAGTAGGTGCCACAGTGATGATCTTAACTCAAATTGTCATGGTGGCACTCATGACAATGACACCGGTGCATATGCAGCATCATGGTCATGGATTAGCCGAAGTGGGCATTGTGATTGGTTTTCATATAGGAGCCATGTATCTTCCTTCACCTATCACGGGTGTACTTGTAGATAAACTAGGACGAACAGCTATGAGCATAGCGTCGGGCATCACATTGTTACTTGCTGGTTTATTAGCAGCATTCGCACCAAGTGATTCAATGATTCTATTAATCATTGCTTTGTCTTTACTTGGATTGGGATGGAACTTTGGTTTAATTAGTGGTACTGCTCAAATAGTGGATTCTACAGAACCATCAAACCGGGCAAAAACCCAAGGAACACTCGATGTTTTTGTTGCGTTAGCAGGTGCTTCTGGCGGTGCCCTTTCAGGAATGGTCATGGCGAATACGAGTTATGCTACATTATCTTTAAGCGGAGGAATTTTATCGTTAATTCTCATCCCTGTCATCGTTTGGTCTTTTAAAAGTAAAACATAATGCAGCTCCGTGCTCATCCATCACAAAAAAAGACATGCCTCCAATCATAGGAAAGCATGTCTTTTTTGAATCTCTCTTCACAGGATGCTAGTCTTCTTATGATGCCGAGGACACATCACCTTTTTTCTTGATACTGGCTTTAATGAGCTCAGTCAATGTGTCAGAGCCTTTTGTGGAAAGGTGAACACCATCTGGCTGAAAATAGGATGGCTGTCCGGTAGCCGCTGAATGCCAATCGACTAAGCTCACATTGTGGTGTTGATTGGCCACACGCTCAATGACTGCATTCACATCATTTTCCCAAGCTCTTGGAACGCGAGTGTTCACAAGAAAAATATGTGCCTTCGAGAAATGTTGAATGAATGAGGTCAAAGTCCCCTCTGTAAAATAACCATTTGTGCCAAGCTCAATAATAACAGCGGCATCAGCCTTGTTAAAAGAAGCATATTGAGGGGCGATGCGGATGGCTTCGTTCATTTGCCTTCCGATCCTTGCGTCAATGGTGATGGGTTCATAGGCCTTTTCTAAATTTGAAGCAATGTCTAACATGACGGAATCACCAATGGCAAGAACTTGGTGAAATTGTTTAGGATCCGCTGCTTTTTTCTCATGTTTGTCTTTCTTTTTCTTCACTTTTGATTCTGTCTGATCGCCTGCCTTTTGGGGCGCTGTCTTAATTTGTGTGACTTCTTGCGCATGCGGGGATGTATGAGACGAGCTAGACATGCCAATGGTAAATAAAATCAAAAGGACTGCGGCAATCCCAAGAAACACTTTATTGGACATAGACCATTGCTTGATTCCTGTTTTCCAAATCGACCAAGAGGCAAAATAGTGTCTAAACCCGAGTTTACGAATCGGCTGTTCGATCAAACGATAGGAAGCCTCTGATATGAGTAGAATTGCGATGAGCTGCAATGTGACACGTCCCATGGAAGGCTGTCCAATCTCAATGACCGGTGTGGTCAGCACGATAATTGGATAATGCCATAAGTAGATGCCATAAGACCGCTTTCCGAGCCAAACGAGTGGTTGAAAAGACAGCCATTTCCCAATAAGACTGGCAGGATGGCAGACACACGCAATTAAGATCGCTGCATTCAAACAGAATAAAAGCATACCGCCTTGGTAGAGGAAGCCGTCAAATTCGTCGACTGCATAAACACATAAGAGGAAAATGACCATCGAACCGAATCCGGCTATTTGTAACATACGTCTGCCGATAGGAAGTAATTTTCTGCTGGAAAGTCTGTGCATGGGCCAGACAAATGCAAGACTGCACCCGATGAGGAGTGCAAACGCACGTGTGTCTGTTCCATAATAGATCCTGCTCGGGTCAGTATCCGGTGAATAGAGAATGGCCATCCATAAAGCAGATACAAGTGCCAAACCAAAGGTGATCATAGGAAGATGGGATCTATTTTTCACCCATTTCAGTCCAGCAATCAACAGTACCGGCCAAATGAGATAAAATTGCTCTTCAATCGCCAAAGACCATAAATTTTTTAGTGGAGATACAGCATTGAAGCTGTCAAAGTAAGAGAGCTGATGAAAAATGTACCACCAGTTACTCACATAAAAAAAGGACGATAAGGCATCGCCACGAATGGACATTAATGCATTTGAACCAGCAATGGCGCACCAGCTGACGATTAAAAAAATCATGACGTAGGCAGCTGGAAGCAGCCTTCTGATGCGGCCCATCCAAAAAGGCAGAAGCTCTTGATAGCCCAAATCCTGCTTATGCAGCAAGATGGTTGTAATCAAGTAACCAGAAATCACAAAAAACAAATCAACGCCAAGAAACCCGCCGCTTGCGGGTTCAATATGTAAGTGATAAGCAATGACCGCCAAAACGGCAACAGCTCTCAGCCCATCTAATCCTAATATGTAACGTAAACGGTTTTCCTTGCTGTTCATGAAAAAGAATCCCCCATCAATGTCAAACGCGTCTTTTTTGTTGTCACTCCAAAAGAACAACGATTCTTTTATTTTATATAAGATTAGACGAATCAGCATTACATTTTGTTGGCGAATTTCTGTCTTTTTTAAAATTTTTTTATATGAAGAAACATTCTAAGGCTTGAGGGATTCTTATTTTTATACTCAAACCGAAAATCCCTGTCATAATAAAAAAAGAAGGAAAGGGGATGTGTTGAATGAAAACGATTGAAAATGATCTGTTATTGGTTCAAATCAATGAGAGAGGTGCCGAGGTGAGAGAGGTGCTTCATAAAGAAAGTGGACGTCAATATATGTGGTCTGGTGACCCTGCTTATTGGGGCAGGGTGTCGCCCGTCTTATTTCCGATTGTAGGACGGTTGAAGGATGATCAATACAAGATAGACGATCAAACGTATCAACTCTCGCAGCATGGATTTTTGCGTGATGTTGATTTTGAACTATTTGAAGAAGCAAAAGATCAGGTGATTTTTCAATATCAATCAAATGGCCGTCACACGTCACAATATCCGTATGAATTTACAGCGCGCATCAGTTATGCACTGTCGGAAAATGGACTAACGATTTCCTGGGAAATTGTTCATGAAGGAGATGGCACGATGTATTTCTCGATTGGCGGGCATCCGGCATTTCATGTCCCGCTTGTTGAAGGCGAGCAGACAGCTGATTATTCACTCACATTGATACCTTCCACCGAACATGATCCAATTCAATATGAACTTCATGATTCACTTGTGAGAGAGAAGGAGAAAGGTGTTGAGTTTGAGCCGATTCAACTTCGCCCAGAACTTTTTCAGAACGATGCAATGATCTTTAGTCATATTGATCAAGTATCATTGACTTCTCAAGCAGGTCACGGCGTTGAGGTCGATCTCAGTGGTTTTCCGTTTGTTGGTATTTGGTCTCCATATGATCAAGAAAAGGGAACAATGGCTCCTTTTGTTTGTATTGAGCCTTGGTATGGGATCGCTGATATGGAAGGGACGAACGGGCAGTATAAGGAGAAATTCGGCATTCAAACCTTAGAGAAGCAAGAGACCTTTCACGCAGCTTACACCATTTTCTTTAAATGAACATTTGTGCATAGTGAAGTGAACAATTTGTTATGATAGAGGAAAAAAGGAGGCGTACGAATGGATCGGGAGAAACAGCAATTAAGTATTGAAGCAGCAAGGCTCTATTACTTATCTGATTACAGTCAGCAAGAAATCGCCAAGCAGCTTGACCTGTCGAGGCCAACGGTGTCTCGTCTGCTTCAGTATGCGAAGGAAAAAGGGTACGTCCAAATTACAGTGATGGACCCATTTGAGGATTTAAATGAGCTGTCCTTATTGCTGAAAGAAAAATATGATCTGCTCGAGGCTCATGTGGTATTTTCGCCAAAGGACGATTATCCAACGATTACGGATTACTTGAGCCGGTTTGGTGCAGATTATCTTCAGAATACGGTGAAAGACGGCGATATCGTTGGAGTGAGCTGGGGCACCACGATGTATCAAATTGCTCAAAAGATGCAACCTAAACAGGTAAAAGGGGTAGAAGTTGTTCAGTTGAAAGGTGGAATCAGCCATTCACATGTGAATACATATTCTGCGGAAACGATTCAGCTGTTTGCATCAGCTTTTCAAACGGCACCACGCTATTTGCCACTGCCTGTTGTGTTCGATAGTGCCGCCGTTAAAGAGATGGTTGAACAGGACAGACATATTCAGCGCATTATTGAAATGGGCAAACAGGCAAATATCGCTGTGTTTACTGTTGGGACGGTAAGAGATGAGGCGCTTTTGTTTAGGCTTGGTTATTTCCGTGAAGAAGAAAAGGCGCTGCTCAAGACATCCAGTGTCGGAGATATCTGTTCGCGTTTTTATGATCAAGAAGGACGCATTTGCAGTGAAGCGATTAACAATCGCACAATCGGTGTGGAGCTGGATGATTTGAGAACAAAAGAGCGCTCCATTCTTGTGGCTGGTGGACATCGAAAGGTTGCCTCTATCCATGGGGCGCTGAGAGGAAAATATGCGAACGTATTGGTGATCGATCAGCACACAGCAAGAGCTCTTTTAAATGTCACAAAATAGATGAACAAAATTTCATAACTATATTTACAATTGTTCAATAGTCATTTAAGATGAAAGTATCATATTTAAAAGGAAGTGTGAATCATGACAATAGCAAAGCTCATTGATCATACAGCACTAAAACCAGATACATCTAAAGCTGCGATCATGCAGTTACTAGAAGAAGCAAAGACATATCAATTTGCTTCCGTTTGTGTGAACCCAACTTGGGTATCTCTTGCGGCGAAAGAACTAGAAGGAACAGGCGTTGATGTATGTACAGTCATCGGTTTCCCGTTAGGTGCAAACACAACAGCAGTGAAAGCATTTGAAACAAAGGATGCCATTGAAAACGGTGCAACTGAAGTGGACATGGTCATCAATATTGCGGCATTGAAAGATGGCGAATATGATGCAGTTGAACAAGATATTCGTGCCGTTGTAGACGGAGCAAAAGGCAAAGCCTTAGTGAAAGTCATCATTGAAACTTGTTTACTCACAGATGAAGAGAAAGTACGAGCTTGTGAACTTTCTGTAAAAGCTGGCGCTGATTTCGTCAAAACATCAACTGGATTTAGTACAGGCGGTGCAACAGCTGAGGACATCGCATTAATGCGTAAAACAGTTGGACCTGACATTGGTGTCAAAGCATCAGGCGGCGTGAGAACAAAAGAAGACGTAGAAGCGATGACAGCTGCAGGCGCAACCCGTATTGGTGCCAGTGCAGGCGTTTCCATTATTAAAGGGGATCAATCAGCTCCTTCTAAAGACTATTAATTCATACGATCCTATGGTAGGATAACAATCATGACTCATTAGATGATGAAAAAGTCATATGCGGAAGGATCTCATTTCTGGGATTTTCTTCCGCAATTTGTTTGCGAAATAGGGTTTGTTCCATACAAGCACATTAATGTAAACGAATTCATTCAAGGAGGAAAAACATGAAATACGTCATTGGTATTATCGGTTTGCTGGTGATTCTCGCCATTGCATGGCTGGCAAGTAACGGGAAAAAGCGAGTGAAATTCCGTCCAGTCATTGTCATGATTGTACTGCAATTTATTTTAGGTTATATTCTGCTCAATACAGGTGTTGGGAACTTCCTAGTCGGGGGCTTTGCAAAAGGATTCCAAATGCTTCTAGGCTATGCTGGTGAAGGGATCAACTTCGTATTTGGCGGTTTAATGAATGATAATGCGTCAACTTTCTTTATCAATGTCTTGCTACCAATCGTCTTCATTTCTGCCTTGATTGGTATCCTGCAGCATTGGCGTATCCTTCCGCTGATCGTACGCGGAATTGGGTATTTGCTTAGTAAAGTCAATGGAATGGGGAAACTAGAATCTTACAACGCCGTAGCGTCAGCGATTTTAGGTCAATCCGAAGTGTTCATTTCCATTAAGAAACAGCTTGGATTATTACCTCAACAGCGTCTTTATACATTGTGTGCATCTGCGATGTCGACTGTATCAATGTCCATTGTCGGTGCGTATATGCAAATGATTAAACCGGAGTACGTTGTTACAGCACTTGTGCTGAACCTATTTGGTGGATTTATTATTGCGTCTATCATCAATCCATATGAAGTGTCTAAAGACGAAGACATGCTTGAAGTCGTAGAAGAAGAAAGACAATCTTTCTTCGAAATGCTCGGCGAATACATTATGGATGGTTTCAAAGTAGCCATTGTTGTGGCTGCGATGTTGATTGGATTCGTTGCATTAATTGCGATGATTAATGGTATTTTCACAGCTGCCATCGGTGTTTCTTTCCAAGATGTACTTGGATATGTGTTTGCACCATTTGCTTTCCTTGTTGGTGTACCTTGGAGTGAAGCGGTACAAGCAGGAAGTATTATGGCGACCAAAATGGTATCTAACGAATTTGTAGCGATGCTTGCTCTATCTGGCGACGGTCTTCATTTCACTGCTCGTACAGAAGCGATCATTTCTGTATTCCTTGTGTCATTTGCGAACTTCTCGTCTATCGGTATCATTGCTGGAGCAGTGAAAGGCTTAAATGAAAAACAAGGAAACGTTGTCGCACGCTTTGGATTAAAGCTGTTATTCGGTGCAACACTCGTCAGCTTCTTAACAGCAGGCGTTGTCGGTTTGATTTACTAAACTAAAAAAGGAATGGTGAAAACAATGAGAATGGTAGATATCATTGCGAAAAAACGTGACGGAAAAGAATTATCTTCAGAGGAAATTTCTTTCTTTGTCAAAGGTTATACGGACGGAACAATTCCTGACTACCAAGCAAGTGCCTTGGCGATGGCGATTTTCTTCCAAGATATGACGGATCAAGAACGTGCAGATTTAACACTCGCTATGGCAAATTCAGGGGACACAATTGACCTGTCTGCTATCGACGGCATTAAAGTAGACAAGCATTCAACAGGCGGTGTAGGCGATACAACAACGCTTGTACTCGCTCCTCTTGTTGCAGCACTTGATGTACCTGTTGCAAAAATGTCTGGGCGTGGTCTTGGACATACGGGTGGAACAGTCGACAAGCTGGAGGCAGTCAAAGGCTTCCACGTTGAAATTACAAAAGACGAGTTCATCGAGCTGGTGAACCGTCATAAAGTAGCGGTCATTGGACAATCAGGCAACCTGACACCTGCTGATAAAAAACTGTATGCCCTTCGTGATGTAACAGGAACTGTTAACTCAATCCCGCTTATTGCAAGCTCGATTATGAGTAAGAAAATCGCTGCTGGCGCAGATGCAATCGTATTAGATGTGAAAACAGGTGCAGGTGCTTTCATGAAAACACCTGAAGACTCTGAGAAGCTTGCAAAAGCAATGGTTCGTATCGGAAATAATGTTGGCAGACAAACGATGGCTGTCATCTCAGACATGTCTCAGCCGCTAGGATTAGCGATTGGAAATTCCCTTGAAGTGAAAGAGGCGATTGACACGCTTAAAGGCGAAGGCCCTGAAGACTTAAACGAGCTTGTGCTCACATTAGGAAGTCAAATGGTCGTTCTTGCGAAAAAAGCAGAGACACTTGATGAAGCAAGAGAAAAGCTAATTGAAGTCATGAAAAACGGCAAAGCACTTGAGAAATTCAAGGAATTTTTAGAAAACCAAGGTGGAGACGGCTCGATTGTAGATCAACCGGAAAAACTGCCACAAGCACCTTATCAAATCGAAGTGCCGGCAAAAGAATCAGGTATGATCGCTGAAATCGTCGCAGACGAAATCGGTGTTGCAGCGATGATTCTTGGAGCAGGACGTGCAACAAAAGAAGACGATATCGACCTATCTGTTGGCATCATGCTCAACAAAAAAGTAGGCGATCGTGTAGAAAAAGGCGAATCTCTCGTGACGCTGCATGCAAATCGTGAGGATGTAGCGAATGTCATGGAGAAAATTTATGACAACATCCGCATCGCTGACCATGCTGATGCTCCGACTTTGATTCATACAGTGATTACAGAATAAAGAGAAGAAGACAAAAGTGATGAATCGCTTTTGTCTTTTTTATGTAAATTTTAGGTAGCGCTTCTTCTAGATATGATAAGTTAGATGAGTGGGAGGGGATAAACCATGAGAATGCTCAAACTCATTCTCTTTATTTTTGTAGTCTTGATGATCATTGGATTTATCAGCTACTATGTGGGACCAACATCGACACCAAGTTCTTAAGGCGAGCAAAAGCTCGTCTTTTTTAATTGAAATAAAAAATTTCACTTTATGAAACAAACCTCTTGCAATCATGAAACAATGGGTGTATATTAGTTGACGAGTCAATGATTGATATATCAACTAATTGATCTGAATAGAAAAGAGGGGATGGCATTGACTGCATTTTGCTCTGAAGAAGCAGAGGTATTATATCGTTTGCAGTGCGTGAACCGTATGATGGGTGTGAAGTTCGAAGCATGCACGGGCATCAGCCAATCAAGACTGGAGTTGCTATCACTGTTATTCCAAGCCGACGAAATCAGCCAATCCGATTTGCAGAAAAAAGTAAATATTGATAGTGCGGCTGTGACGCGTCACTTAAAACAGTTAGAAACAAAAGGAATGGTCACGCGCAGAAGAAAGCCGGAAGATAATCGCGTCACGCTTGTTCGTCTGACAGATGAAGGCAGAACAAGAATCGAAGCTTCTAAAAAAGAAAAAGAACGATTTATCTCAGAAATGCTTGAAAACGTAAGTGATGAAGAACGAAAGCTTCTCACTGATGTGCTCATCCGTATACAACAAAACATCGAGAAGATTCAAACAACCTAAAGGAGTGTTACACATGGCTACAACATTAAAAACAAACGATTTTATGGATATTATGAAAGGGCGCCGCTCCATTCGTAACTATGATCCAGCAGTGAAAATTAGCAAAGAAGAAATGACGGAGATTTTAGAAGAGGCAACAACAGCACCATCATCAGTGAATGCACAGCCTTGGCGCTTCATGGTCATTGACAGCCCAGAAGGAAAAGAAAAGCTTGCACCACTCGCAAAATTCAACCAAACACAAGTAGCTACATCATCAGCCGTCATCGCTGTGTTTGCAGATATGAAAAACAATGAATACTTAGAAGAAATTTATTCAAAAGCAGTAGAAAATGGCTACATGCCGCAGGAAGTAAAAGAAAGACAAATTGCTGCATTAACTGCACATTTTGAAGCTCTTCCAGAGCAAGTGAATCGTGAAACGATCTTAATTGACGGTGGACTTGTGTCAATGCAGCTGATGCTTGCTGCTCGTGCGCATGGCTATGATACAAACCCAATTGGCGGATATGACAAAGAAGTCATCGCTGAAACATTCGGCTGGGATAAAGAGCGCTATGTACCAGTTATGCTTCTATCCATTGGGAAAGCGGCTGATGAAGGTTATGCTTCTTACCGTTTACCGATCGATCGCATCACAGAGTGGAAATAATTTTTAAAAAAAGGGAGACGATCATATGATTATTATTCATGCAGGGATGACCATTCATCCAGAGAAAGAAAACGTATTTCTACAAGAAATCAACGGTTTAATGAAAGCTTCACAGGAAGAAGAAGGCAATGTGTCCTACAAGCTTTTCAAGGATACAGAGAAAGAAAACACCTTTTTAATGGTCGAAGTGTGGAAAGATGAAGCAGCGGTTCAAAGCCATAATGCAAGTGCACATTTCCAAGCTTTCGTCGCAAAGGCAAAAGAATTTTTAGCCGCTCCACTTGATGTTGTTGCATATCAAGGAGAGCAGCTTTCATAGAAAAACAACAAACACCCTAGGCATTTATAGCCTAGGGTTCTTTTATTTTCGACAATTCGTTCCACCTATTTCAATCTCGTATTGTGCATTTTCCACAAAGTTTCTGAAAATAAAATGTTTTTCGACTTAAGTATATTGGAATATGCTAGAATTAGATATTATTTATTACCAAATTAGGGAGGAACCAATATGAAAAAAGGGAAATGGACGAGCATCGCACTAACAGCTGTCCTCAGTTTAGGCACATTGACAGCTTTCAGCACCCCTCTATCTGCCCACACCTCAGAAAAGTCAACATCCTCAGATGGCGGTCATTATTCAGGTATTCCATTCGACGCAAGTGTTGTCAATGAAGACCGCCTCATCAAAGCCTTGAAAAAACAAGGAAAGATCAAAAAGAATGCCAATGAGGCAGAAACCCAAAAAGCATTAAAGAACTACCTAAAGAAAAAAGAAGAAGCAGCGATGAAACAAAGCGCAAGTACCTTAACAGAAGAACCTGAATTCCTAAAAGAATACAAACAAAATGTACATAATAAACTAGCCAAAAAGAAAAAGTTAAAGAAGCATAAAGGAAAAGAAGGCAATCAAGTAAAGCCGGTGAAAAAGGAAAAATATAAAGGAGACGTCCGTAATGATAAAGTTTTGGTATTATTAGTAGATTTTAAAGATTATAAGCATAATAGTATTAAAAAAGAAGAGACTGATATGTACTATGACAAGTACGATCAGCAGCATTACCAAGATATGCTTTTCGGAAAAAATGGCTACATCGGTCCAGATGGTAAAAGAAAAGTATCTATGAAGCAGTATTATGAAAAGCAGTCCGGTGGAAGCTACACGATTAGTGGAACAGTAGCTGGATGGTATACAGCCAAGCATGAAGCAGCATATTATGGCGGGAACGTACCAGACGAATCAGGCAGTGACGGCAGACCGCGCGAATTGGTGAAAGAAGCCCTCGAAGCAGCGGCAAAGGATCCAAACATTGACCTTGGTGAATATGATCAATGGGACCGCTATGATATGGATGGAGACGGTGTTTATAATGAGCCGGACGGTATCATTGACCACCTCATGGTTGTACACGCTGGCGTAGGTGAAGAAGCTGGCGGCGGACAGCTTGGCTCTGACGCGATTTGGTCGCATCGCTGGTCACTTGGTGATGTATTTGAGATTCCAAACACTGAATCAGAAGTGGGTCAAGGCGGAAAGTTAGGCGCTCTAGATTATACAATTGAGCCTGAAGATGGCGCAGCAGGCGTGTTCACACATGAATTTGGACATGATCTTGGTCTGCCTGATGAATACGATACACAATACACAGGCAGAGGAGAGCCCGTTTCTTATTGGTCTATCATGTCAAGCGGAAGCTGGGCAGGTAAAGTACCTGGTACGGAACCAACAGGTTTTAGTCCATATGCAAAAGAAATGCTTCAAAACCTGCATGGCGGCAATTGGCTTTCTGGAAAAACCATTGATGGTAAGACATTAACAAAAAGCAAAACAGTTTTAATCGATGAAGCAGCAACAAAAGGAACCAACCATGATGCGGTTCGAGTCGATTTGCCAGATAAAGAGATTGTGGTCACTCAGCCTGCACAAGGGCAATATTCATACTTCAGCGGAACAGGTGACAATTTGAATGCTACCATGACGACATCAGGGATTGATTTGTCGAAGGGAAGCAAAGCCGAGCTTACGTTTAAAGCATGGTACGATATCGAAGAAGATTATGACTATGCGTATGTAGAAGTTCGTGAAACTGGGACAGACAAATGGACAACCATTGCTGGTAATATTACGAATGATCGAAATGAGGCAGGAGCGAATGAAGGCAATGGCATCGATGGAAAATCAGATGGCTGGGTAGATGCAACTTTTGACCTTTCTGCTTATGCAGGGAAGAAGATCGATCTGCAATTCCGCTATACAACCGATGCAGGATATTCACTGCCAGGTTTATTTGTAGATGATCTAAAGATTACAGCAGATGGAGCAAAAGTGTGGTCAGATGATGCCGAAGGAACGTCCACGTTCACTTTTAACGGATTCTCTCAATCTAATGGAAAACAATATGCCGCTCAGTATTATTTACTAGAATGGCGCTCTTATGCTGATGTCGATAAAGGCTTAAAGCATATCAAACGAGGAGCAAGTCTGATGAGCTATAATAACGGTTTGGTCGTGTGGTACGTCGATCAATCGTACAGTGATAACTGGGTTGGAAAACATCCAGGGAACGGCTTCCTTGGAGTCGTAGATGCAGATCAACAAGTGTTGAAATGGAGTGACGGCTCTATTGCAGCGACAGGTTTCCAAGTACATGATGCAGCATTCTCTTTGAATCCAAGCACGAAGCTGAATATTGATTATACAGCGACAACAGGCTTAACCTTAGAGGATCGCTATATCCGCCCAACGCGTACATTTAGTGATAAAAAGAACTATGTGAATCCAAATAACCCGGATGCAGGACGTGATGTGCCAACATACGGCCTATCCTTTAAAGTCGTCGGACAAAGTAAGGACCGTTCTGTTGGAAAGGTATTAATTTCTAAAAGCAACTAAACAAAAAGCCGGATTCTATCCATGAATCCGGCTTTTTGATACGTTAAGACATGGATTTTTAGCGTATGACTCGTCTTTGATCGAATGTTTGTTCTTTTTTATTTTGATATCCGAATGAAACCATTATATAATAGAGATTGGAAGGTTTTTCTTTCATTCAATGTTCTTTTTAGTTGTTAAAAAACCAAGAAAGGATGAGCGTTACCAATGAGTTGTGTCACTGCCAAGCAATTAAAGGTGATTCGAGGGACGATGCAGACTTTTTGCAGCCATTTAGAGTATGATGGCCACGGTAAGCTTCATATTAATACCATCATGGCTTTTATTAAAAAGGAATTTGGTGTAAGAAAAATGAAAGACATTCCACAAAGTCGTTTTCATGAGGCGTTAGAGCTAATCCAAGACTTTGATTTATACACGGACAAAATACAAATACGAGACCGTCTATCAGAAAGGAATTCACTAAATTGAATATTTTAGCAATGATTTTAGTAGGAATTGTCGCTTTAGAGCACATTGTCATCATGTTACTAGAAATGTTTTTTATGGAATCAAAAATGGCGAAAAGATCTTTCAATCTGCCTGAACACTTACAAAAGGATCCAAATGTGAAAGTGATGTTTGCTAATCAAGGGCTATACAATGGCTTTCTAGCTGCTGGACTCATTTGGGGGCTCATTCTTGGTTCGAATACCGTAGGATATATGATTCAGCTATTTTTCGTTCTTTGTGTGTTCATCGCAGCAGTATTTGGCGGTGTGACGTCTAATAAATCGATTATCATCAAACAAGGGTTACCAGCGTTTCTTGCATTAATTGCACTTATCCTGGCTATATAATCCTATCAGCGTGATAGAAAACCTTTGCAGTTTAGGAAGGACGAGCATCGGAGCGAATTTGACATTGGTAAGCACTGAAGCACAGGACTGACACGGAATGCGAGGGTTTGTCTACACGGTAAAGCCGCCCTAGAGGGCGGCTTTTATCTTTTACGCATTCCCATCAAACGAATAATGGACGTAAGACAAAGGGCAACAGCGACAGCCAATATGATTTTTCCATACATGACGCCCGTAAGATTCATTAAAAAGACAGCCAATATGATACAGAGCGTGATGATAATCATCACAATCGAATAGGTTTTCATCTCTTTTTCCACTCCTTTTAAATTCCCTCTAGCGCAAGAGGTCTGTCAATTGTTTCTCATATTATATCATTTCATCACAATTTTACATGAAATTCCCTGTCAATAGAATGTGACAGAATGATTAGATTTGAAGTGAGGCTATATTTTTTAAAAAATCGGGTATAACATAAAGAGTTGTATCCAAGTCTGATTGCTTGATATTTAATTGTGCAAAATATAAAATAGCCACATGATAAATAGAAAGGATGATAAAGTTGAGCAAGAACGTTTTATTAGTATCAACAAGCAGCTCAGAAATGAACGGACACCCAACAGGCTTATGGCTTGAAGAATTAGCCGAGCCATTTCATATTTTTAAAGAAAATGGACTCAACGTGCAAATTGTTTCAATAAAAGGTGGAACAGTACCGATCGATAAAAATTCAATTCCTGAAGGAGTTCCAGCACAATATCAAGATGTGTATGAATTACTTCAAGACACAAAGGCACTGACCGATGTAAATCCAGCTGAGTATGATGGCATTTTCTTTGCTGGAGGACATGGCCCAATGATCGACTTTGCGTCCAATCAATTGGTTGCCGATGCGATCTTAGCGATTTCAGACAAAAATGGAGCCGTTGGGGCAGTTTGCCATGGCGTTTCTGCCTTTGTTGATGTGAAGGATCGTGATGGAAAATCATTTATCGACGGCAAGAAAATAACAGGATTCACAAATGAGGAAGAGGATGCTGTTCAGCTGACATCTAAAGTTCCATTTTTATTGGAAACAAAACTTCGCGAGCAAGGGGCAGCATTTGAAAAAGGCGATGCATTTGCGCCATTCGCCGTTGTAGACGGACAAATCATTACTGGACAAAATCCAGGATCAAGTGCAGAAACAGCACGTTTATTTGTCAAAACCATTGCATAAATCATCAAATAAACCAGTCGTGACGCATACGGCTGGTTTTTTGTTATAAAAATTTCCTGAAAAGTCCAAAACAATTATTAGAAAAATGGTAAAATAATCACAGGGTAAAAAACCCAAATTAGGGAAAAGGGGATGTTCCTGTGAGAGCATTTTATGTCAAAATCACCGCCGCCTTACTGTCTATTTTATTGGTCACAACAGGTTTATTTTCAACAGCAATCAAAGCAGAAGATGCACCAAAATCAAGTGAAAAAGTATCGCCACTGACTGAAAAAGCCATTCAGCAAGTGCAAGAGTCGTTTGAAAAGCAGGATAAAGGGACTGCGGTTCAACAGAAGGAAGTAAAAAAATCATTTAAAGTAGATAAGAAAAAGGGAATAAGTATTAAACGAAAAGCGGCTGCAGATGGAAAGATGCGCACGTCTGCCGTTCGCTCTATTGATGGACTAGCCATTAATCAATCGGCAGTTTTAAACGAGGAAGATCCAGTTGATTTATGGTTCTTAAGTACATCGTCCCCTCAGGCGCTCATCAGCCGGATTACCTCTCCAAATGCTGATTATTTCGTTCAGTTATTTGTTATTGATTATGAAGAAGGACAAGCTTATCCAACGGATCTGATTCAACCGGCAGGCAGTCTGCTTGCGTTAAGCAATTTACCAGCGGGTGATTATGCGTTTGGTATTACTAGCGGTGGAGACTTTGGAGACTCATATACATTACAGGTGAATGCAAAAAACCCACCAAATTTCACAGGTGCTGAATCCCTGTCATCAACATTGCAATACTTTGTTGCTGCGTATGCCAATGGGGATGTTTTCGCAAATGGTACAAAAGTGTATAACAAACAATCTAAGACCGCTGATTATAAATGGGAGCGAGTATTTTATTTCTCATATGATGGAAAATATCAACAGAGAACGCATTCTGTTGACAGTGTAAAAGTGAAAAGTATTTCGGCACCAGTATCGTACTCTGCTCCATACGCGAGTTCCTCTGAGGCCATTCTTGTCTACTTAGATGTGGAGACATTATTTATGTATCATGAATCATCGTTTGCTAGTGGGCAGTACTACCATAGCAGCTTTGTTGATACTCTCGGAAAGACAACGCCAAGGCGTTTAGACATTGATGACATGACAAATTACGGCGATCATATTTTGGCTGTTGATTTAAAGACAGGAAAGCCAATTGATTTCTTCAGTGTCCTTAATTTCTACTATGCAGCAGGGATCGAGAAGCTGCCAACGATCAATACATTGAATTAAGATCGGCGGTTGACATCAAATCGCCACATGTGTAGAGTAAAGATAATTAAATGACAAAAGTCCACTAGGGGAGTCATGTATGACTGAGACAAGAGGAAATCTTGGACCCTTTGAACCTGATCTAGTTTGTACTAGCGGAGGGAAGTGGAGCTGGACCTTGTCTTATTCATGATTGAATCGATAAGAAGGCCGCTCCATTTGGGGTGGCTTTTTCATTTATTCAACTGAAAAAGAGGAGGCTTTTTTTATGACATTTTCAACCCAATTAAGGCAAGAAGCAGAACCATTATTTGAAGCGATTTATCAGCATCCGTTTGTGAGAGGACTCGCAGCAGGAGAACTCGAAAAGGAACAGATCATTCATTATGTCAAACAGGATACAGAATATTTAAATGCCTTTATTAAAATTTATGCGGCAGCCATCAGCAGATGTACAGACAGAGAGGACATTACCTTTTTCCATCAACAAATGGCTTTTGTCCTTGATAGTGAGACACATCCTCATCAAAACCTTTGCCGAGTGGCAGGTGTCGCTTATGATGAACTGCAAGGTGCGTCTTTGGCGCCAAGTGCCCATCACTATATTCATCACATGCTGCAAGTCGCCGAGGAAGGGACGCTAGGAGAAATCATTGCGGTTTTGCTCCCTTGCCCTTGGACCTATTGGGAAATAGGCAAACGAATGCTTAAAGATGTTGAGCCCGACCCTGCCCATCCATTCTATGAGTGGATTACGTTTTATGGCGGGTTAACGGACTCTGTTACAGTGGAGCTTTGCAAACGGCTTGATCAGTGGGCGGAAGGAGCAAGTGAGAAGGAAAAGGAGAAAATGAAACAGCACTTCATCTTAAGCTGTCAGCTTGAGTATAAATTCTGGGACATGGCCTTTACTGTCGAAGAGTGGCCTGTCCAAATGGAGGTGCATTCTTCATGACATGGAAGATGAAAGAAGTCGTTCTTGCTGTCATTTTATCAGTGGCATGCGGAGTCATCTATTTAGGGTGGTCGACTCTTTATTTACCGATTACAGCCCTTGTCGGTCCAGCAGGAGGCAACATCATGTTCGGAATTTGGGTCATTGCCAGTCCAATCGTTGCTTACATTATCCAAAAGCCTGGCGCTGCCCTCATCGCAGAAACAGCTGCCGCTGCCGTGGAATTACTGACAGGCAGCCACTTCGGTCTTTCTGCGCTTTTGATTGGTGTATGCCAAGGACTTGGAGCAGAAATCGCCTTCGCTCTTTTTGGCTATAAGCGATATCGCATGTGGACACTCATGTTGTCTGGTGCCTTTGCAGCAGTAGGGGCAATGGCATATAGCCTCATTGCCAATGGATTCGGCTATTACACGCCTCAAGTGTTACTCATGACACTTGTCACTCAAGTCATCAGCGGTATGTTACTCGGCGGTTGCTTGGCAAAGGTTGTGGTGGATGCATTATCTAAAACGGGTGTGCTGAATCAATATGCCATCATGAAAGAAAAACGAAGTAAGGGTGACCAGCATGGATTCATTTCTCGCGTGCAGTAATCTCACTGTCCGTTTTTATGAACAGGCGAATCCCGTTCTTCATCAAGTATCTCTTTCTATTCAAAAGGGGGAAAAGGTGCTGATATTAGGACCAAGTGGAAGCGGGAAATCTACGCTGATTTCTGTGCTTGCTGGCATTATTCCAGAGCATATGGAAGCTGAAGTACAGGGAGAAGTGATGCGGCAAAGGCATACTGGTGTCATGTTTCAAGACCCAGATTCGCAGTTTTGTATGCACCGAGTCAACGAAGAAATTGCGTTTAGCTTAGAGAATCGATCTGTCCCTCGAGAACAAATGGATGACATGATTCAGCATCTCATGAAAAAGGTACAGCTGGATGTCGACCCAAATACAGATATTCATACCTTATCTGGCGGCATGAAACAGCGGTTGGCGCTTGCTTGTTTACTAGCATTAGAGCCAGATGTCCTGTTCTTTGATGAACCGACAGCACAGCTTGATCCAGCAGGAAGAATGGAGATATTTCAATTACTTCAGCAGCTTTCGGCTGAACAGAATCAGACGATGATTTTTGTGGAGCATGTGTTAGACGGTGTCATCGAGTGGATGGATCGGGTGATCTTATTAGATCATCAAGGCCGTATCATAGCAGATGGAACGCCAAAAGACGTGATGAACACATTTGAGGGAGAAATGAAAGAGGCCGGCATCTGGCGTCCGAAAATATTTCCCGAGAAATGGTCTACTATCGTACAAGATCCGTTTCATCCACTGAGTCAAACACTCTTGCAAACCTTTGAGGCGAGAAAAGAACGTCATGAGAAATTGTCATCAACAAATCGAGAGATCATTATTCGCACAGATCATCTACAACTAAGCCACGGAAAAAAAAGCATTATAGATGACCTGCATCTAGATATAAAAGCAGGAGATTGGGTTGCGATCATCGGTGAAAATGGCAGCGGAAAAAGTACGTTTCTTAAACATGTCATCCGTTTAGAACCAATAAAGAAAGGTCACATTTTCTTAAAAGGAAAACACCTGAAAAAGTGGTCTGACCGAACATTATATGAAAAAGCAGGCTTTGTATTTCAAAATCCAGAACTTCAATTTATACAGGACACAGTGTTTGATGAAATCGCATTTGGTGGGAGACAGCGAAATTGGCCAGAGCCTGTTGTGCAAGAAAAAACGAATCAGCTATTGGTAGAGTTCGGCCTAGAGAAGCATAGAGATGCGCATCCTTTCACCTTAAGCTTAGGACAAAAAAGAAGATTAAGTGTTGCCACGATGCTTCTTTTTGATCAGGATGTACTCATTTTAGATGAGCCGACCTTCGGGCAGGATGAGAAAACGGCGAGGGAGTTAATCCGGCGTTTAAAAGAACGTCAACGACAAGGCACCACTATTATCATGGTCACACATGATATGGAACTCGTTGATGAGTGCGCTGATCAGGTGCTTGTTTTTCATCAAGGGGAGCATGTTTATGATGGTACGCCTTTTGATTTATTTTCTCATCAGGAACTTGTCACTTCCTGTGAGCTGAGAGTGCCGTTACATTACCGCTATATGGCTGAAAGAAAGGAAGTGATGACGATTGCAAAGTAATCACTCCTTTCTATCCACTGTAAATCCAGTCATGAAATTACTCGCCCATCTCCTTGCGATGTGCTGTCTGATGGCGATTTCTGATCCTAAAACGACGTTCATCATCTGGCTGTTTGCACTTGGAATTGGACTTGTCCTAGGCGGCTGGAATTTGAAATACCTCATCACCAGACTTGTACCTTATCTGCTCTTTTTCATTCTCGTGTTTTGGATGATCGCGGCCTTTGGCAAGGGAGATCATACAGTTTGGAAGTGGGCATGGTTTCATATCACAGAGGAGAGTTTAAGAAATGGGCTGACCATTTCTTTTAGAATGCTTGGCTTTGTGACATTTGGTCTCCTTTTTACATCAACAACTGATTTGACGGCCTTTATGATGAGCTTAATCCATCAATGCCGAATGTCACCCAAATGGGCATATGGAATGCTGGCAGGCTTCCGGTTTATCCCGTTGTTTCAAAGTGAATTGAAGCAAATGAAGGCTGCACATAAAATTAGAGGTTACAAGCAAAAAAACAGCTGGAAAGCCTTTATACGTTATGCACTCCCACTTTTCACGCAAGGTGTACGGAAATCTGAACGACTAGCCATTGCGATGGAAGCAAGAGGCTTCACAGGGACGAGGGAGAGAACGTATTATCATGTCATCAGCACTTCATGGATCGACTGCATGTATCTTTTTTTCATCGTCATTAGTGTGTTGATATGCATCTTCTTCTTTTAAAAACAGCCACATTCTCTTGATAGAATGTGGCTGTTTTATATGTCTTAGGTCATTTGGTTGATATTAGTACACATTGCAGGCTGTAATAGATCATATAAAGAACCGATAAAGAGAGTGTACTGAGAAAAAGAGAGGATGAACGTGAGCGAATGTCACAGAGAATTGATAACATAATAGACGCTTTACCAATCGTTGGACTAGCTATGAGAGAGCAGCTAACCTTTTCTGTATTAGGGAAAGAGAAGGTTCTTTATTATCAGCAGCACGGGAACATTGACTTAGGGTTTAAAGCTGGGGATGTTGTAGCTCCCGGGTTCCAAAACTTTTCAATGTTGAAAAATGGGAGAGAGCCATCGTTTATCCAGATTCCTAAAGAGGTGTACGGAATTCCTATGGACATCGTCGCCGTCCCGATTAAAGATGACAATGGTCAAGTGATCGCTGCCTTCTGTGTAGCATATGACCAAACGAATCAACAACGATTAGATCACATCATGACGGAAAGCAACGAAGCTTCCGAAAAACTAGTCGCAATGGTACAGCAAGTGGCCGCACATTCAGAGGAACTACAAGCGACAAGTGAACAAATTCTACAAAATACAAAAACCACTGTCGAAAATTCCTCTAAAATCAACCAAGTGTCTAATCTCATCAAAGGTATCTCTGATCAAACGAACTTACTTGGACTCAATGCATCCATTGAGGCTGCAAGAGTAGGTGAAGCAGGAGCAGGCTTTGGGGTGGTTGCTACAGAAGTGAGAAAGCTGTCTACTCACGCGAAGCAAGCAACGACTGATATTGAAACAGCGCTAAAAGATGTGCAAGGCTCTATCAAAGGAATGGAAGAAGAAATAGCACAAATCGTGGCTTCTTCTGAACATCAAGCAGAACTCGTTGGCACTTTCACAAAAATTATTGAGGGGCTGCACGAAACGAACGAAACCATGAAATCATTGGCAACAGACTTAGTGAATTATCAAGTGAAATAAATAAACGAATCACCAAACCTCCAGCCGTATCGGAGGTTTTTTAACGTGTTAAAGTGAGTTTTTTGTCATGATATTGACGGGTTTTTCACTGACAGGGAAGTTACACTTCTGTATGATAGAAAAAGAGAGACCTGTTTTGATCATTAGACCTATTCATAAGGAGGAAGACCATCTTGACACAATCAGCAAAGCTGCAAGAAGTACTTGCGCCTTACCGTCCATTGCTAGATCAAACCGAAAAACCACTGATTCAATTACAGATAAAACAAGGAAAAACAGGACCATATGACAGCAAAATAGCAGGTGATCCTTATTTCCCAAAAAACGACGAATATCCCGTTGATGGAGAAGGTCATCCTATGAAGCTGCTGGCACAAATCAATTTCGGCCAGCTGCCAAAGCTGAAAGATTACCCAGAAACAGGACTTTTGCAAGTGTTTATTTCTGTACATGATGATCTTTATGGGATGAATATTGACCAAAAAACAGAGCAAAAAGATTTTCGGATCAAATTTATTGAGGAACCTTTCTTAGCTGAAGAAGACTTATTGACTGATTTTTCATTCGTGAAAATTCCTGACGATTTTTATTTTCCAGTTACGAAGGAAGGTGCGATTACAGGTGAATTATCAAGCGAAACGATCAGTGTAGGAGATTTCCGCTTTGAAAAAGTCACAGGAAAGCAAAGCTGGGATCTATTCGAAGATGCTGTTGGTATTGATGGTGATGAAGCAGATCATTTGCTAGATGAATTTTATGAGACAGCAAGTGGTTTTGGCCATAAAGTTGGCGGATACCCAGGTTTTACACAAGAAGACCCGCGTACCTATGTAGACCAAGAACATACTGTGCTATTATTGCAAATTGACTCAGATGATGAAGTGGACATGTTGTGGGGAGATTGCGGCATTGCCAACTTTTTTATCAAACCAGAAGACCTCAAACGAAAACATTTCGAAAATGTCGTCTATAACTGGGATTGCTCCTAATTTTGTAAAAAACACTCTTTTTGAAGAGTGTTTTTTGTCTATTTTTAGCCTTTTTGCCCCTAAATCGTCATTTCTGAGAGGTAATATGTCATTCTTTCTAGTTGACCGTATCAAAAAAAAATGTAAAATCATCTTAAAGTCCTCTTTTTTGAAAATAATAATAAAATGACATATCAATCAACAATGAAATGCTCGAAAAAGCGGAATGTACTGGGGGGGGATCAATTGATCATTTCGAAAGTAATCAACAATAATGTGGTCAGTGCGTATGATGACGAGCAGCATGAACTGGTCATTATGGGCAGAGGGATTGCGTTTCAAAAGAAAAGCGGAGACCCGATTGACGAAGAACGTATCGAAAAAGTATTTTCCATTCAAAATAAAGATATATCAGAAAAATTCAAAACCCTGCTTTATGATATTCCGATCGAGTATATGCAAGTGTGTGAGGCAATTATCGATCACGCAAGAACGACCCTTAACAAAAATTTAAATGACAGCA
This sequence comes from Bacillus sp. Leaf49, assembly GCF_001426125.1. NCBI lineage: Bacteria > Bacillati > Bacillota > Bacilli > Caryophanales > Bacillaceae > Bacillus > Bacillus sp. Leaf49. The sequence goes on from NZ_LMRK01000012.1 coordinate 185,545, forward strand.
TCTATGTCACATTAACGGATCATATTACCTTTGCTATTGAACGTCATCAAAAAGGAATGGACATTAAAAATGCCTTGCTTTGGGAAATCAAACGGCTGTACAAAGAGGAATTCATGTGTGGTGTAGAAGCGATTCGGATCATACAGGACAAGCTCAACATCCATCTTCCCGAGGATGAAGCAGGCTTTATTGCGATGCATATTGTCAATGCAGAACTGAATGAGGAAATGCCGAATGTCATTCAAATTACAAAACTGATTCAAGATATTTTGAACATCGTAAAGTATCATTTCCAAATTGATTTGGACGAAGAATCATTAAACTATTTCCGTTTTGTCACGCATTTGAAGTTTTTTGGACAGCGTCTGTTTAACGAAACACAAATGGAAAATCAAAATGAGTTTCTGTATGAAGTGGTAAAGGAAAAAAATACAGCCGCTTTTCAATGTGCGGAGAAAATTAATGACTATGTTCAAAAAGAATACAACCGAAGTCTCATAGAAGATGAGATGTTATACTTAACTTTGCACATCGATCGAGTCATAAAAAGAAAATAAATCAAAAAGAAAGCGTTGACATATCAAAATTAACATGCTAATTTATAACTATAAACTCAATAACCAACAATCTTTTAGGATTGTTACTGGTCAAGCAGGCAAAACCTAAATCATTGTCCCTATCTTTGATAAGGCGTGATTTAGGTTTTTTGTATCTAAAGACTTATAAAATTGAATAACGATCAATCGCTATGAAGGATTGTTACTGGTTAAGCAGGCAAAACCTAAATATCGATTAATGTCTGAATCGCTATTTTTCGGGCATTAATGGATGTTTAGGTTTTTTCTATATCAAGATGAAATCAACGATTGGAGGGTTACACAATGAACCACAAACAAACAGCAAAAGAAGTTCTAGAGCTTGTCGGCGGTGAAAAGAATGTAAAGCAAGTCACGCACTGTATGACAAGGCTCCGCTTCAACCTATACGATGAAAGCAAAGCGGATAAAGAGAAGCTGCAATCAACAGACGGCGTCATGGGCGTGAATCAAAGCGGCGGTCAATACCATGTCATTATTGGCAACGACGTATCAAACGTCTATCAAGCAATGATTGCTGATTCTGGGTTATCAGCCGATGTGAAATCAGGCGGTTCAGAAGAAGCTTCAAAACAAAATGTGATTTCTAAACTTTTCGATTTTATCTCTGGTGTCTTCACACCGATTCTTCCAGCCATCGCTGGAGCTGGTATGATCAAAGGGATCTTGGCATTAATGCTGACGTTCCAATGGATCTCAGATAAAAGCAGCACATATGCGATTTTAACAGCTATCGGAGACGGAGCCTTTTACTTCTTACCGATTCTGCTTGCTGTAAGCGTAGCCAAAAGAATTGGCACAAATCAGTATATCGCCGCTGCCATTGCAGCAGCCGCACTGCACCCGCAGTTAACGGCTTTACTAGGCGCAGGAAATACAGAATTTCTAGGGCTACCAGTGGTTGCCGTTGTGTACTCTTCATCGGTGATTCCAATTCTACTCACTATCTGGCTCGGCTCATATGTTGAAAGATTCGCGGAAAAATATAGTCCGAAATCACTAAAAATCATTCTTGTTCCAACAGTTACACTTCTTGTCGTGGTACCAGTTATGCTCATCGCGGTTGGACCGCTTGGTGGGATTATCGGAAATGGCCTTTCAGGTGGAATTGATTTATTGTTCAAACATGCAGGTATTTTGGCCGGACTCTTAATCGGTGGCTTTATGTCACCATTGATCATTACGGGCATGCACTATGCACTACTTCCAATCATGATCAACAACATTACATTAAACGGTTTTGACTTCATTCTTCCAATGATGTTTGTAGCGAATATGGCACAAGCAGGCGCAGCATTCGGTGTCTTCTTAAGATCAAAAAACAAAACATTCAAATCATTGGCGATGTCTACAAGTATCACTGCGTTAATGGGTATTACTGAACCTGCTATGTATGGTGTGAACATGCGATTGAAAAAACCGTTCCTTGCAGCCCTCATTGGTGCAGCAGCAGGCGGCGTGTTCATGTCTATCTTCAAAGTAAAGTCATATGTGATATCAGGATCAGCAGGTCTTCCAGGTCTCCCAACGTTCATTGGACCGACATTTGTGTACTCCATCATTGGGTTAGTGATCGGCTTTGTTGTAGCAACCATCATGACACTTGTTCTAGGGTTCAAAGATGTACCAGTGAAAGATGATACAAAAGCAGACAAACCAGAAGAAAAGAAAGACACAGTAGCGCTTCAAAATGAAGTGGTACAAAGCCCGCTTGAAGGTCAACTACAGCCGCTCAATCAAGTAAATGATGCAACATTCTCTAATGAAATCATGGGTAAAGGAACAGCCATTGTCCCAACAGTTGGACGTGTAGTAGCACCGTTCAACGGCAAGGTTGAAACCATTTTCCAAACGAAACATGCCATTGGTTTAAAGAGTGATCAAGGCACAGAGCTTCTCATCCATGTGGGGATTGATACAGTAAAACTTGGCGGTAAACATTTCACAAGTCATGTAGAGTCAGGTGATCTTGTTCAAGCAGGAGATGTGCTCGTTGAATTTGATATCGAGGGCATTCAGCAAGAAGGCTATGATGTAACAACGCCAATTATCGTCACCAACACAAATGATTATGCACAAGTTGATGCGAAAACAGATGGGCCGATTACAGTAAAAGAGACATTGCTTACAGTCAGTGTAGAAGAAAATGAGGAGGGCATTCAACATGACCAATTTAGAAAAAACATTTCCTAAAGGTTTCTTATGGGGCGGCGCAGTAGCCGCCAACCAAATTGAAGGCGCTTATAACAAAGATGGAAAAGGCTTATCCACAGCGGATGTATCACCACACGGTATTATGCACCCATTCGATGAATCAATGAAAGACCTTAACTTATATCATGATGCGATCGACTTCTATCATCGCTACAAAGAAGATATTGCCCTGTTTGCAGAAATGGGATTCAAGTGCTTCAGACTATCCATTTCTTGGCCACGTATTTTCCCAAATGGCGATGATGCGGAACCGAATGAAGCGGGCCTCGCTTTCTATGAAAAAGTATTTGATGAACTGCATAAGCATGGAATTGAGCCAGTTGTCACGATCTCTCACTATGAAATGCCACTTGCACTTGTGAAAAACTACGGCGGATGGAGAAACCGTAAGCTTGTGGGTCTTTATGAAACATACGCTAAAACATTGTTCACTCGCTTTAAAGATAAAGTGAAATATTGGATGACCTTCAATGAAATTAACGTCGTCTTACATGCTCCTTTCACAGGGGGTGGCCTTGTATTTGAAGAAGGCGAAGACGAGAAAAGCATTCAATATCAAGCTGCGCATCATCAGTTTGTTGCAAGTGCTCTAGCTGTTAAAGCAGGACACGAAATCATTCCTGATGCGAAAATCGGTTGTATGATTGCAGCGATGACAACTTATCCGTACAGCTCAAGACCAGAAGATATGTTTGCTGCGATTGATCAAGATCGTAAAACATTGTTCTTCTCAGATGTACAGTCAAGAGGCTATTACCCTGGATATATGAAACGTTATTTCCTGGAAAATAACATCAACATTGAATTCCAAGACGGTGACGAAGACATTCTAAGAAACCATACAGTCGACTATATTGGCTTCAGCTATTATATGAGTTTTGTGACAAGTACAGATCCAGAGGTACTTGGACAAGTGACTGGTGGCAACCTATTTGAAGGCGTGAAAAACCCTTATCTAGAAGCAAGTGATTGGGGATGGCAAATTGATCCAAAAGGACTTCGTACAACACTAAACCAACTATATGACCGCTACCAAAAACCATTGTTTATCGTAGAAAATGGATTGGGTGCTGTGGATCAAGTAGAAGAAGACGGCTCCATTCAAGACGATTACCGAATTGATTACCTAAGAAGTCATTTGCTTGAGGCAAGAGAAGCGATCGCAGACGGCGTTGATCTGATCGGCTATACAAGCTGGGGCCCAATTGATCTTGTCAGTGCATCAACAGCTGAAATGAAAAAACGCTACGGCTTCATTTATGTCGACCGTGACAATGAAGGCAACGGTACATTAGATCGAAAGAAAAAGAAAAGCTTTGATTGGTATAAACAAGTGATTGCGACAAATGGAAAGCATTTAGACGACTAAATAGAGAAAATATTTGGTTTCTTTGAGAACACACGGTGTCATAAAACGATGAAAACAATTTGAATCGAGGCATTATCATTCTTTAGGTGTCACTTTGGAATGATAATGCTTTTTGTTTTATGAAAAAGACAAAATTGCACAAAAAATAAACCACACTTTAAATTTTTGCGTGGTTCAAATAAATCATATGATCTTTCGAATATATTTATTTATGCTTTTGAAGAAGAGCTTTGATCTTCAAAAAGTGATTTTAATTCGATAATATCAAGTAATACTGATTCTTCAAGTCTTTCTTTTATATCTCTAAAATTTTGATTATTTTGAGATAAAATATCTTTTATGGATTTGATACCATTGATTTTACTTAAAAAAGTAAACCATTCATAATCATCGCGTGAATCAACAAGGTATTCAATGTTATTATTAATAGTGATATATAATAAGTTATCCTCTTGTAAAGGCATTAAAACATCTATGTTTTCTTTTAGTATTGGAATGTGTAATGTATTAATCGTGAGAGCTGCGTCTTGGTTTAAGTTAAAAGTGAAATCGCAATAACAATCAATCTGCTTTTTATAGTCATCGTATCAACCTTTTTTCAAATTCTAATTCATCTTTGACATTTATTCCGTAATTTCCTATAGAGGGAATTGTCGGCTTAAGCATTCTTGCTTTATCAATTGCACCGATATAGATGTTTTTGAAAGAATATCCCTTTCTTTGATAAAACCTAATGGCATTTAAGTTATCATTACTAGTGATTAAATTAATAGATTGTATATTTTGTGTTTTTAGATGTTGTTCTAACTCAAAAAGCAATTTACTGCCAACCCCATGGTACTTTTCTAGAGCCTCTAAAGTCAGGATTTCCGCCTCTTCTTTGAATATTTTGTAAACTAATATTCCTACTATAGTATCTCCACGTTTAGCCAACATAATGTTTTCATTTAAAACATTATAAGTTGTCCCTTTAGACACCATAGTCGTTCCACCCCAATGTTCATTGAAAAAACATGTTAACCAAGAAAAGTCTTTTGAACTTGGCTGAGTTACTGTCAATTCTTCTGAAAGAGACCATTTTTTTGAAAGCTGGATATGAGCTATTTCGTTGTCATTCGCTTGATCCTTAGAAAAATTGATTGAGATACCTAGTTTTTCGGCGTTTATTTGAGCAAGTTTTTGTGCGTAGTTCGAAAAATCTTCAGGGTCAATACCAAAATAAAAAAAACTTTCAGGTGGATTCTTTTTGTACCACAATTTGCTACTGATGACATATTCGTTTTGTTTTGTTTCAGTTATGTTGATATCATCATATAATAGTGCTCTTCCTTCAATAAACTCTACGACAAATTCATCTAATTTGTTTTGAGTAAATAAACGGTTTTTTTCTTGAAAATATCCTATTGCACTTAATTTACTGTGAATCCAATTAATTAAATCATCCTCGTTTAGTTCATGATCTCTTGCTAGTGCCATTAGCATTGCAATGTAATTAACGATTGTTTTGCTTCTCTTAGTTGAAATGTTTTTATAGATGTTTTCTAGAATATCATCATTCAGTTTATTCATTTTACATATACAACTTCCTTTTCAATTAATTGTTTACTCAATGCTTGGAGGTCTTTGATACAAGTTTGAACATCTGTATCATATTCTTCAGCAATTTCCGTTACTATTGAAATAAACTCTCTTTGTCCGTCAATTCGTTCATAAAAATCAGCTGCGACTTGATTTAGGGACATGCCCGGTTCGATAATGATACCTACTAAGTACTTTCTTGTTCATTATCAGGATTTTTTACGAAAATTGTATTATTCTTCATTGTGATTCCCTTCATTCTTTTTTCTATAACAAGGTACCAAGATTGTAGCTTTGGCTCGTTTGTGTCAGGGTATGATTTAAGATTTTATTATCTTCAAAGGATATATGTATAGTTGATTTTCTTTGACAAAATCATTATATAAATAACATTCACCATGAGTCAGCAAAGATTGTACACTCCTTTCATAAAGTGTTAGGGTATGAAAAACTAGTTATTAATGTCCTCCAGCAACAACTACATTACGAATCTCAACAAGACATGGAGTTTTATAATTTTTTTGATGTAACATTCCTCTTATATATGTATTAAATTCCTATTTTATATCCTAACAAAAGAGATAATAGCATGTCATTTATATTTTTTTCAATATTTAAACAATGATTTTTTGACAAATTTTATGTTTATAAAGTAATAGTGATGAGTAGATTGATGTTGCAAATAGATTGATAGTTTGTAAAAAAGAAATTGGAGAAAATACAAAAGATGGCTAGAATCATCGGTTATTTTAATCTAGGAAGGCGTTTATGGTTTTAGAGAGCTGTATATCCACTAAATTGAATTCTAAATGGTATAGGATAATCTTTTAGGCTTGCCTGAGGGAACAATGGCAAAAGCAGTATTGTACGCTGTTAAAGAATCAGCTGGATTTTCAGCACATTTTGATGCGTATTGCAATTTCATTTTTCAACTTAAAGGGAAAAAGAAATGGAAGTTGGCTGAAAATTTTAATACAGTGAATCCACTTCAACATTATGAATTAATTGAGGCTCCTCATTTGCCAGATCCATTAAAGTCGTATTGGAATGGTGATTTTCCTGATGAAAATTTATCTAATGGAAGGGAATTGATTTTGGATACGGGATCATTTTTATTTCTTCCAAGAGGTTGTTGGCATTCAACTAGTTCTTCTGAAGAAACCATTGCATTAAACTTTACCTTCGGTCAGCCAGCTTGGCTAGATCTAATTTTAATAGAATTAAGGAATCGATTGATTCAAAAAGACGAATGGAGAGAACTTGTTAATATTGACCTTTTGGATGAAAATGAACGAAAAAAGGTAGAAGAAAAATTAAAATCAATGATAAATAATTTACCAAACGATTTCAAGGGAATTTCAGTAGGGGATATACTGGCAAGAAAGAAAGATGACTTAGATGTATATCAATCTACACAACTTGTTGTAAGACAACTTATGAGTATAAAAGATGGTTTTTAAGAAGATAACTTATATTCATTATCTTCTTAACTCTACTATAGAAGTATGACGATTAAACTTCATATAATGTTGATAGAGATGACAAAAAATAAAGAACCGCCAAAAAAGCGGTTCTTTATTATGACGGTAAGCTTTTTCTGCAGATTTCCGCCTATTTCCACACTTGATCCGCAATCTCAATCACATGACGCAGCTTTTCCCATTGTTGCTCTTCTGTTAACAAGTTGCCTTCCTCTGTTGAGGCGAATCCGCATTGTGGGCTCAAACAGATTTGGTTGATGTCCACATATTGAGCCGCTTCCTCGATTCGTCTTTTGATCTGATCGACGGGTTCAAGTTCTCCGTACTTTGAAGTGACAAGACCTAGTACGATTTGAAGGTTTGGATTTTTCACATAACGCAGGGGTTCAAATCCGCCAGAACGGTCATCGTCGAATTCTAAGAAGAGACCATCCAAATCGAGACCCGCAAAAATCGTTTCTGCCGCTGCCTCATAACCACCTTCGGCTGCCCAAGTTGATTTAAAGTTACCACGGCAAATGTGCATGGTGATCACTAAATCATCTGGTCGATCGGCAACCGCTTCATTGATTGTTTTCGCAAACGATTCACGCAGTTCATCTTCCTCGCGGCCAAAAGCTTTGATTTGTTCATGTCCTTTTTCAGAAAAGAACACAGCCCAAGCTGTATCATCTAGCTGTAAGTAACGGCAGCCTGCATCATAAAAAGCACGGATGGCTTTTTTATAAGCTTGTGCCACGTCATGGTGAAAATCATCTAAGCTGTCGTACACACCTTCTTCAAGCTTTCCACGGAAAAAGAGCATATTCGGACTTGGAATCGTCATTTTAGCCGTATGATCACCCGCGATGCTGTGAAGGAAGCGATAATCCTCTAGCATTGGATGATCAGTAAAATCAATCTTACCTGTTACTTTGATGCCTCTCGCTTTTGTCGTCGTATTGTGGAATTGAATGCCTTGGTCTGCTTCAAATCCTTCGACCCCATCAAGCCCTTCTAGAAAGTCAAAATGCCACCATGCACGTCTGAATTCTCCATCTGTGACAACCTCTAATCCAATTTCTTTTTGCTTCTCTACAATACGAGTGATTTCTTCGTTTTCAATTTGTCTGAGCTGTTCTGCTGTCAGTGTACCGTCTGCCTTTTGCTTACGTGCTTCTTTGATGCGTTCAGAACGAAGTAAACTCCCTACTTGATCTGCGCGAAATGGCGGCTTTGTTGTTTTCTTACCAATGGTTTGTACTTGTGTCATGCTGAATCCCTTCTTTCTTCAGGTTATAAATCAAATAAAAAAGCTCTTCCTTGGATAAGGAAGAGCATCATATACTGTGAGATCTCTGCCTTATCTTCAAACAAGCATCAGCTTGCTTAAGGAATTAGCACCATTCTGTTCCTAGGAACAGCGGTTGCCGGGTTTCACAGGGCCAGTCCCTCCACCACTCTTAATAAGGTTACCTTTGATTCAATTTTCTTAATAAACACAATTATTCAATCTTTTCGAGAAAAAGTCAATGGTTTTTCCTATTTATTTTCCTACATAAACAAATCAGCGACGAGAACACCGGCTAATCCAACAAGTGATAGAACAGTCACCATCAATGTCCAAGTTTTAAAAGTTTGAGCCATCGACAAATTAAAGTATTCTTTGTAAATCCAGAAACCTGCATCATTCACATGAGAGAATGTTATACTGCCGGCGCCTGTTGCAATCACCATTAGTTCGGGGCTAACTCCCGTCAAACCAATTAGCGGTGCAGAAATGCCAGCTGCTGTGAGACCCGCGACAGTTGCTGACCCTAAAGAGACACGAAGGACAGCTGCAATCAGCCAAGTGAGGAGCAGAGGAGACAGTGTGCTTCCTTGCATAATCCCTGCAATGTATTGATCAACACCGCTGTCAATGAGCACCTGTTTAAAGGCGCCGCCGCCTGCAATGATCAATAAAATCATCGCAATGGAGCCAATTGAATCTGTAATCGACTTCATGACGTCCTGCATGCTCTTTCCTCTGCCAAGACCAAATGTGTAGATGGCAAGCAGCACAGAGATTAATAGGGCAATCGCCGGCTCGCCTAAAAACTCAGCTGCCGGTAGCAGCGGGGAGGACGGGAAGAAAATTTCTAAACATGCTCTGAATGTCATGAGCAATACAGGTAAAATAGCGGTGAAAATACTAATGCCGAAGCTTGGCATTTCCTCTTCTGTAAATTCCTTTGGATTAAACAAGTCCTTTGGAATGTGTGCATGCAGTTGGTCTTTCTTAAATAGTTTCGTAAACAGAAGTCCGCCTACTAAAACAGCAGGAATGGCTAAAATAATTCCAACCAATAAGGTTTGTCCCATGTTGGCTTGAAATACATTGGCAATGGCTGTCGGCCCTGGGTGAGGAGGGAGGAAGCCATGTGTTGTAATGAGTGCAGCGACGAGCGGCATTCCCACATACAACACAGGAAGTCTTGCGGCTTGAGCAATGGTAAAGACTAATGGAATAAGAATAATGAATCCGGTTTCATAAAATAGAGCAATTCCGATAACAAATCCAGTCAGCATCGTCGCCCATTGGATTTTCCCGATACCAAAGCGGTCGATGAGTGTCATGGCAATACGCTGAGCACCGCCAGAATCAGCCATCAATTTACCAAGCATCGCTCCAAAGCCAAGAACCAACGCCAGATGGCCGAGTGTACTTCCAAGCCCTTTTTCGACTGAAGCAATCGCTTCAAGTGGTGACATGCCTTCTAAAACGGCAACGATTAAAGAGACAATAATCAACGAAATGAAAGCGTTTAACTTAAAGACAACCATGAGTAAAAGTAATAACAAAACGCCAAGTCCGATAAAAACTAACGACATGATCTTTCCTCCTTTGTGCTGCATAAGGGAGCGTGAACGCCCCCTCTGCTTTATCCTTCAAGTATGTCTACTGCTTCTTTTAACGTATCCTTTGAGCCAACATTTCCCGGGAAAATCACATAAGACATAAATGGGAATTTGCTTTCTTCTCCTGTTTGCCAAACGGGAATACCTGGTCTGATTTGACCTGCGACGGTCGCACGTTTGACGCTGAGTCCTCTTGTTCCAATATCGCTTGAGGTGATTCCACCTTTGGCAATGAGGTACTTAGGGCGAATGGAGAGGCGCTGAACAATGCTTGTCACAGCATCACTAATCTGAACAGACAGTTTCAATTCTTCCTCTTGACGATCGTCCCCAAGATCAAGCCGTTCTCTCCTTGTATAAACAGCAACCGATTGCCCGGTTGTTAAAAGCCGTTCAGTTTGTTGAATCACGCGGTCAATTTCCTCTTGAAATGCTTCAGGTTCTAACACGAGGTGTGTATCAAATTCAATAAATGCAATGTCTTTATTTTGCTGCAGCGCTCGCAATTGTTCGGTTGTTTTTTTGACATGGGAGCCGACCATGATGAGGCCACCGTGCGTGCTTTCTTCCTGTATTAAGTCTTGTCTAGTTAATAGTGCTTGATCCTCAACACCGCCAAGCACTTTTGTGAGAGCTGCCGCACTTCTAAATAGAAAGTGCTGACCTGCTTTGATGGCATCTATGAGGGCAATGACAAAGACTTTGACATCGTCATAGTCTACTGCATTTACAACCACTTTTTGAAAATCCTTCACGGTCATCAGCTGATCCTTGATTTGTTCAATACGTAAAGCCCGGATATCTTCTAAAGAAATATAAGTAGTGTTTTCCTTAGTGAACGATCCGTTTGATTTCTCTTCGATCCATTCTCCGAGGTGAGAAGATTGAAATCCGAATGTACGATCCAATGCAAATTCTGTGTCACCAGCAGGAATTAATTCGTGACCTTCCTGTACGTAGTGAATATTGCCAATCGTAAAGCGGCCGCCTTCTTTAAAAAAGGGAAGAAGGATTTCGCCGTCAAATTGGCGGGAGCTTTGCTGTTCAATGGTCGTTCTGAGAATTTCAGTCTCTAGCGGGAAGTGTCCACGCAGGGTGGAGTCCCCCCGGCTGACAATGATGAAATCTTGATCAAGCCGTTCAGCCGTTTTTACAATCGTTGATGCGATCGTTTCATGAAGAACCGCCGTTTCTTTCTCTGTCATACTGCGAGAGTTGGTTAAGATAAAGAACATACGGCTGTCTTCAAGAAAACCAGCTTCAATGCTTTTCTCTGACCAATCGGTGAAAACAGAGACGCCGTGTACGGTTTGAATGCCTGTTGGGTCATCGTCTAATACAATCACTTTATGGTGGAAATGGTTTAGTGCTTGTTCGTATGCTGATTGAATGCGGTCTGAATCCGCTTTCGGAATGGCATTTAGTAACTCAATGCTTTGTTTCATAGAACCTCATCCTTTCTTTACTTCAACATGAGCCATTTTTTCGTAATATTGAACGATTCCGCCGTGATCAAGTCCAGACTTTCCGTCCGCTTTGAGGGCGTGGAAGATTTCTAGCAGCTGACTAGAAAGCGGGAGAGGAACGCCGATATCGTGGGCAGTTTCCATGACATTGGTTAAATCCTTTAAGTTGATGTCAATACGTCCGCCAGGCTCAAAGTTTCGTTCTAAAATGAGAGGAACCTTCGCATCGAGGACAGCACTTCCTGCCAGTCCACCTCGGATGGCTTCATACATTTTATCAATCGCAATGCCAGACTTAGCGGCAAGGACGAGTGCCTCGGACATGGCAGCGATATTTAAGTTGACGATGATTTGATTCGCAAGCTTAGCGGTTGTCCCGCTTCCATTTGATCCAACTAATACGACATCTGTGCCCATGGCATAGAGGACATCCTTTACTTGTTCAAAGATCTCTTCTTCTCCGCCCGCCATAATCGCAAGTGTCCCGTCTATCGCCTTTGGCTCTCCGCCACTGACAGGAGCATCGATAAATTCGACCTGATGCTGTTTTGCCAGTGCCGCTAATGCTCTAGAAGTAACAGGTGAAATAGAGCTCATATCTATAATAATCGTGCCAGGTTTTGCTGTAGCCAATATGCCTTGTTCACCTGCTACGACTGCTTCTACATGCTCACCTTTTGGAAGCATCGTGATTATGATATCGCTTTCAGATGCTGCCTCAGCAGCTGATGCAGCGGCATTTGCGCCCACTTCTTTTAATGCTAGAACAGCTTCTGTATGAATATCGAAAACAGTCACAGTATGACCGGCTTTTAATAGATTGAGTGCCATAGGTTTCCCCATAATGCCTAATCCAATGAATCCAATTTGTTTTGCCATTTTGTCCGCCTCCTATTTAGAAACCCCTTACAAAAAGCGCTTTCTTTTCATTTTGTTAGTATATATACTATCGATTTAAATTAATAGTAGGAAATAAACTATTGTTCACTTAATGTACATGACGAAATAGGAATGTGTCAACGGAAAATATGAGAAAAGTCACAAAAAAAAAGACCGGAAACAGCTCCGGTCTATGGTCGATTATGTTTTATTTTTAGCTACAGCTAATCGAGAACGTTTGACGTTGTCGATTGCATTTGATCCTAATTCTAAAACAGCTGTGACGTACAAAACATCAATAATCACAAGCTGATTAATACGAGAAATCATTGAGTCAGAACGATAGGTTGTTTCTCTCGATGAACTGAGCAGATGAAAGTCGGATTTCTTGGCGAGCTCTGATTTCGGATAGCTCGTAATCGAGGCGACCGTTGCACCTTTTTCCTTTGCAAATTGCACGGCATCAAGGATTTCTCTACTTTCCCCTGAATGTGAGATCGCGACGATAAAATCATGTTCCGTTGCATGTGTTGCAATCATATTCATCATATGAGGATCACTGCATAGACTCACTTCAAAGCCAAGCTGGAGAAACTTATGATAGGCATCTCCGGCAATAAAACTGGAGGCACCTGCTCCAAAGAAGACGGTTTTATGAGCCTGTTTCATTTGCTCAATAAATTGTGTCACAGCTTGGTCTTCTAAAATATGTTTCATATCCTGAATAGAGTTGGTTGTTAACTCTATGACCTTATGTTTAATATCTGCGACACTATCAGATGCTTCGATCTCACCGTATATGGATTGAGGTGTATTGGTCGCAATATCCTGCGCGACATGGACACGAAACACTTGATAGGACTCATAGCCGATTTTTCGCAGAAAACGAAAGATCGTCGTTTCACTTGTGTTGCATTCAGCAGCGAGTGCACTAATCGAATGAAGCACAACTTTCTGAGGGTTTTGTAAAATGTAATTGGCAATCTTTTTCTGGGTAGGGGACAAACTATGAAATGTTGTCCGGATATGACTAAAAATATTCTCTTCTATGATAAACACCACACTTCATCTAACATTCTATCTTAAGCATACAGGAACTTATGAAAACGGTAAACAAACCTCACATGAAAAATAAAGAATAATATGGAAGAAAACACTTCTTTTGGTTCTTTTGTCATGGTATACTCAATTGGTAATAGACAAAAATGGGGGTTTTTACTATGACAATGAAAAAAGGCCTAACGATCAGCCTGCTCATTTTTTCGCTGATTGTTTCGTTGTTTGCGCCAGTTGGATCTGCGGATGCCAAACAAGTGAAAAAAGCAAAAGTAAGTACACACTATTATAAAAAGAAAAAAACGTTTAAATATGCACAGGTGAAAAACCTTAGTAAAGCGCATATGAAAACCATCAATCGTGATTTAAAAGATGATATTGCATTCTCTTATTCTACGTACTTGTTCTTAAAGGACGAAGCGAAAAAAGAAGGCTTTGGGAAGATCACATACGAGAGATCGTTTAAAACGAAATTTAATAATGGGAAGAAACTAAGTATCCTAAACTATGATTACATGAATGACGGTAGCATGCACGGGGATACGATGGTTACGAGCATGAACTATGTGTTAACAAAGAAAAAAACAAAGCAACTGTACTTTACAGATGTGGTAAAAACAAAGAAAAAGCGTACAAAAGTAAGAGATTATATCTATAACTACACAAAGAAGCATAAAAGTAAATTCTATGCGAATCTGAAAAAAAGCGATATTCAAATCGGCTACGACACGCAGTACTACTTCACGAAAAAGGGAATCGCTGTTGTCTTCCAGCCATATGAAATTTCACCGTACTATGTAGGAATTCCTATGATTCAAGTACCTGCGAAGGTGTATAAATAAACAAGAGAAACGGCCATGAATTTGGTCGTTTTTTTATACATAAAAAGAGCCCCTGGTGATGAGGCTCTTCTTTTTTACATTTATACTTGTTTGGGTGCATCGTTTAGTGGGTGACGGCGTTTGCCGTTGTAGTGGCGGCGCATACGAAAGATTTCAAACTCCGAAAGCTCTGCGCTTTTTCGTTTTTGGGTGCGGTTATCTTTTTTGAAAGAGAATAGTAAGTAGCAGCAAAGTGAAGCGATAATCAATAAAATCATCATATGACATTCCTCCAATTCATCCTATTCTTTAAGTGTAGACAGGGTGAGTGATGTTTATAACTGAAAATAGTTAGCAAATAGCGTTTAGTTCTAAAGGTTTATTCTTGCTGCTTTTTTAGGTCTAAAATACTGGTTGTTTTTAACTATTATATTTCCAGTTATTTCACTCGTCAAGAAGAATTTTTCTGGGGTTGTCTCTATTAGTACGATTAAGTGTCATAAAAGTTTCAGAAAATTGTAAACTTTTATTAAAAAACCGTTCCCGAACAGGAACGGTTGTAAACATGTTTATGCTTTTTCTTCAAATAAACGTGCAATTTCAACGATCACTTCTGACGCTTTCAGCATGTTCTCTACAGAGATGAATTCATATTTACCGTGGAAGTTTTCCCCGCCAGTAAAGATGTTTGGCGTTGGAAGTCCTTTATATGAAAGCTGTGAGCCATCTGTACCGCCGCGGATTGGTTCAATGACAGGTGTCACTGAGCGGTTTTCCATGGCTTCATGAGCGATGTCTACGATATGTTTGACTGGCTCAATTTTTTCTCTCATATTGTAATATTGATCCTGAATGCTAAGGGTGATGCTGTTTTCGCCGTAGACCGCTTTTAAGTCGTTTGCGATTTTTTCAAACAGTGCTTTGCGCTTGTTGAATTTCTCTTTATCAAAATCACGAATAATATATTGCAGCTCTGCTTCTTCTACTTCTCCTACAAACCTCGTGAGGTGGAAAAAGCCTTCGTATCCTTCTGTGTATTCTGGAGATTCATCTGAAGGAAGTTTGTTGTGAAAGAGCATGCCGATCTTTGCAGCACTGACCATTTTGTCTTTTGCTGTCCCTGGATGGACGTTGTTTCCTTTAATTGATACTTTTGCACCTGCGGCGTTGAAGCTTTCATATTGAAGCTCTCCTAGCGGGCCGCCGTCAATCGTATAAGCATAAGAAGCGCCAAAGGCATCAACATCGAATTTGTGAGGTCCTCTACCGATCTCTTCATCTGGTGTGAAGGCGACACGAATTTTTCCATGCTTGATTTCTGGATGCTCAATCAGGTAATGCATGGCGGTCATAATTTCTGCGATACCAGCTTTGTTATCTGCACCAAGCAGGGTCGTGCCATCAGTCGTGATGAGCGTATGTCCTTGGTATTTTTGTAAATTTGGAAACTGTGCTGGAGATAATACGATATGTAGATTTTCGTTTAGCGTGATGTTCCCGCCTTGATAGTTCTCATGAATCTGCGGTTTCACGTTCTTGCCAGTGAAGTCAGTGGCTGTGTCGATATGAGCTAGGAAGCCAATGGTTGGCACTTCTTTGTCTGTGTTAGATGGGATCGTGCCCATGACATAACCGTTTTCATCCATTGTCACTTCTTGAATGCCGATGGATTTCATCTCTTCAACAAGCTGCCTTGCTAGGTTCAGCTGTCCTTCAGTGGATGGGCAGCTCTCTATGTCTGCATCAGACTGTGTATCCACTTTTACATAACTTGTGAATCGCTGGATCATTTCCTCTTTCATCAATACGTCACTCCTTTTGTAGAATATGTTCATTTTATCATGTCTTGAATGCGCTTCATAACAAGAAAGGCTTTCTCTGGCAATTAGAGAGGAAAAAGACCTACTTTTATTTTGCGATGTGCTGAATGGTTCTTTAGGGTGATTTTTTTGGGTGTCTTTTTATTTATAATGAGGACATATAAAATCATCCATTTGTACGTTAATTTGGGAGAAAGGGGTGCGAAAGTTGGATTCTAGTCAAACACTTGCACTCGCTCAAAAGTTCCAGGAAGCAGCTGATGGCATTCGGCAGTCGAAGCAGCTGCTTGAGAATCGGCTGAAGGCAGTTGGATCAGGCTGGCAAGGGGAAGCAAGAGATAAATTTGATCAAAGCTTTGAGGAAACAGTGGCACGCTATGATCAATTTGAAAAGGACTTGCTTGAAACAAGTCAGGAACTGCGGGATGCTGCTGTCAAAATCGAGGAACGTAAAGCTGAAATCGCCAGAATGGAAGAGCTTGAGCGAAAAAGGCGAGAAGAACGGAGAGAAAGAAACCGAGAAGGGAGATGATGTGATGGCGCGTGACATTGTAGTAGATCCAGATCAGCTGACAGGGCTGGCGAATGATTTTGTAGGAGAGCTTTCGGCCATCGAAACAAAGCACCGCGATTTACATAGTGAACTGGATGGCCTCATCCTAGGCTGTGATCCCCGTTATCGAAGCTGTTTTTCTGGAGTAGGAGATGCATGGGGTTCTGGACAAGCCTTAATGAGCAAATTGAGCAGTGACGACATTGCCATTCGTCATGCAACGGATAAAATGGTCGAAGCTGATGATATTTTAAGGAAAATGTACAGTCTGTATGATCAATATGGTACACTCACGAGCCTAGCTGGTATTGTGATGATGCAGGCAAAATACTATGGACTTGGCATGACGACCTTTATTAAAGAAAATGGCCGCTATGCTGCGCAGCATTCAAAGCTCCTTCTTGATGTGACCGGACGGGTAGAAGGAACGAGATTTGACCGGTTGGCAAGGATTTGGCTGAGTAAAAAAGAATTATTAAAACGATCCAATTGGTCGATGGCTGACCTTGTCCATAAGAAATTTACGAAATTTTATCCTAGCGATACAGTTGCGTTCACGAACAGTGTACGTGATTTCACAAAAGGAAGTATCAATTGGAAGGACACAGCTGGCATCAAGTCTGTTCTGAAAAATGGTGCAAGGTTTGCGAAAGGAAATGCCATCATTGCAACGGTCGTCACGGGTGCAACAGAAACGGTTGGCTGCGGTCTGAAAATTGCGGAGAACTATGCGGAATTTGGGGATCAGCCAGAAGTTCTCAAGCGTGAAAATGCAAAGGCTGTTGGAAATGCAGTGAATAATACGGTCTTTATTGCAGGCGGATCTGTTGCAGGTGCCGTTGTGGGCGGCGCTCTTGGAAGTTTTGCAGGACCGATTGGAACAGTCGTTGGCGGTGCGATAGGATCAGCAGTAGGTGGCTTTATTGGTGAAAAAGTCGCCAAGCTTACTTCTGGTTTTGCAGAACAGGTCGCAGTGAAATTAAAAGACCCAATTCATGCGGTTGTCGATAAAGGAAAAAAAGCATTTGAACTGGCAGGTCAAGGTGTTAAAGCAGTCAATGACACCATTGATCAAGCAAATCAGGTGATACATAAAGGAATAGAAAAAACAAAAGAAACCGCAGATTCGCTGTTGAAAGGTGCAGGTGATTTCTTGAAGGGCGCATTTTCTTTTGGATAAGGAGAGATCAAGTTGGATCAGCTAAGTCTAAGTATCGAGGAACTCATCTTTAGTTTTTACAGTGAAGGCTATTTTGAGCAAGGGATGTCTTTAAAGGAAGCCTATTATCCAGATGTAGAGGATGAACGTCTTGGATTTTTATTTGAAATTGCATGTCGCTCTTTGCTGGCAAAAGACGTGCTGGAATTTCGAAATAGACAATACCGTTATAAAGAAAAATACCGGCATTTCATTCAAGCCATGAACGATGCATCACATACCGTGAAAGCTTCAAGGTTTGGTGCATTAGATGAAGAGGTCAGTACGTCCTTTCATACGACTCAGGCAGGTGTGTATTCACACCATACGCTTTATGATCAACAAGTGCATCAGATTCACAAACTAAAAGACGATCAGCAGACTGTGGAGCAAGTGACAACCTTTTTGAACATACACATGAGTGAACACCTCACACCAGTCATCAATTTGCAGGCTGAAGAATTTGAACTGCTGTTAGAACAAGCCAGTCAAGGGAATGATGATTGGCCTTCTTTTCTAAATAAAGCAGAGAACCAAGAGCTTGTGCGGGCATTTGTTTCTGATGTAAGGGTCAGAAAAGGAAAAATGGATTCTTTGATGAAGGTCACTTATGATAAAAATAATACGCCGGATGTAGAGTCTATGATATTTGTTATTCCGGGGCAGAAGCATTCTTGGCTAGTGTCGGGCATGAAGGAAAATGAATTTCGGATAGAGACGGCTCATAGGGACGGATTACGTTCTATATTCTAATGGAGAAAAGGAGAATGACGCTTGAATCCAAGTGAAGTAATAGAAGTGAGGAGCAGACCCTTTCTAAGAGTATGGGCATTCTTAGCAACGGGCGGATTTGGCATCATCGGTATTTGGTTATTTTCAGAAGCTCTTACATTTGAATCGAATTATACGTTGTTTTTATTTTTAGGCGGATTATTAGGCATTGTCTATGGGTGGATCTCTTTTTTGATGATTCTTCCGGCTTTTACGAAGAGGGGAAATGTGATTTTTCGCATTCAGCGAGGAGAGAATGGCGCTGTTTTATACCGGCAACAAACAATCCCTTTTCAAGACATACAATCTATTGATATGCGCAGGCATCGTTACAGTATCAGGGGATTTCTGTTCATGGATGTGCTCATTCGGAAAATTGATGGGAAATTGATCAAGATTCCGGCGTACAGTATTTTAGATGAAGAAGTATTTGAGCAAACGGTGAAACAAGACATTTATCCATATTTACATGAGACCGCCCAAGAGAATTGGAAACAGCAGCATGGTCATGGTGAAAAGCAGAATCAATAGATGTTTTCGCCATCATTCCATGAGGTGAGACGCCACTTTTTTTAAGAAATCGTGTAAGATGTCAGTAAAGACTGAACAATCAAGAGGTGATGAGAGATGGACAAAGAAATGGTAATTGACCTCGTCACAGAACAAATGGCACGAATTCGAAAAGAAAAAGACTATACACAGGACCGCATGGCTGAGGTGCTTGGGCTATCCAAACGGCATTTGCAGCAGGTAGAAAAGAATCGTCTTCGCCTCAACTGGACGCAATCTGCGGCCGTATGTGCATTATTCAGGGATAGTGACATTTTAAAAGGGACACTTGGGGATGATCCGCTTGAGATTTTGGAAGTCGTCGCCCACGATGAATTGCATTTATCTGTTGAACGTACGATTGGCGGAAAGGTTTGGTGGCGGACGTCTGTGAAAAAAGGTACGTTTCGTCTCCAGCAGAATGTACTAAGCCAGCATTACCGCATCTTAGATGATGAGAATTATCGCTATTATAGTTCCTTTAATAAAGAAGAAGCGAAGCGGCGGTTAGAGGAATTAAGTGAGCTGTCGTAAGCAGAAAAAGAGAGGTCCCTCTATGACAGGGACCTCTCTTTTTTGTGTTGTTTATACTTTCAGAGTGTTTTTCGCCCGAATAAAGGCAACAAGCTGTTTGATTTCTTCATCTGTTAGTGGAACGCCGTCTACATGGATGGTTCCTTCTTTTGCTTCCGTCAGCTCAATTTTGATATCAGAGATTTTGCGTTGTATCTCTGGCTCGTCCGTTCTACCAAGTAAAAAATCAATGGACGTATCATACAAATCAGCCAGCAGTTTCACTGCTTCAAGCGAAGGTCGTCGGTACCCAGATTCGTAACCGGCATAGGTGCTTTTGGCGATACCTAGGCGATCTGCCGTATGCTGGAGAGACCATTTTTTCTTTTTTCTAAGGGTGGTTAAACGATCGAGTATCATACATGAACGCTCCTTTATATACAACAACAGTATATCATATTTTGACAAAGAGTGTACGCGTTATGCGTAATAATTTCTTGATTAATTCGCGTTATGTGACTATAATGGCAATGAAGGTACGCGTAAAGCGTATATTATAGAATAGCACAAGCTGGCTTATAATATGTGTGACAAACGAAGTAATTTTACTGAAAGAGGTGGACCTGTTGAAGAAATTATTGCTTTTAACCACTGGTGGGACGATTGCATCTGTAGAAAGTGAAAATGGTTTAGCTCCAGGTGTTAAAGCTGAGGACCTTTTAAGCTATTTAAACGAAATTAATGCAGACTACACAATGGACACAAAGTCCCTAATGAGTATAGATAGTACCAATATGCAGCCTGAATACTGGGTTGATATCGCAACAGCCATTTATGAAAATTATGATCAATATGACGGATTTGTCGTCACGCATGGTACGGACACAATGGCCTATACATCAGCAGCACTATCGTATATGCTGCAAAATCCTGATAAGCCAATTGTCATTACAGGGTCACAAATCCCGATTACGTTTAAGAAAACAGATGCGAAGAAAAACATTACAGATGCGATTCGTTTTGCATGTGACGGTGTTGGCGGCGTATACGTCGTGTTTGATGGCAGAGTCATTCAAGGAACTCGCGCAATCAAACTAAGAACGAAAAGCTACGATGCATTTGAAAGTATTAACTACCCATATATTGCATCGATTGAAAATCATCAAATTGAATACAATAGCAAAGTAAAAAGATCATCAATGAAACCGCTTAAATTAGATGCATCCTTGAACACAGACGTTTGTTTATTAAAACTGCATCCAGGACTGAAGCCTGAGTTTTTAGATTCAATCAAAGGGTTGTACAAAGGAGTCGTCATTGAAAGCTACGGCAGCGGCGGAATTCCTTTCGAAGGAAGAAACCTTTTAGAAAAAATCAACGAATTGCTGGAAGAAGGCATTTCTGTTGTGATCACCACTCAGTGTCTCGAAGAAGGAGAAGACATGAGTGTGTATGAAGTAGGACGTAAAATCAATCAAGAACTGGTTGCTCGTTCAAGAAACATGAACACAGAAGCCATCGTGCCAAAGCTCATGTGGGCATTAGGTAAAACAACAGATCCACGAGAAGTGAAAAAGATTATGGAAACGCCAATCGCAGAAGATTTAGTGATTTAACTATTCTATAGAAAGCAGGTCATACGAGATGGTTCAAGCAACTTATCGTTACGAGAAGGATTTTCTAGGTGAAAAAGAAATTCCCGCAGACGTGTATTATGGTGTTCAAACGCTTCGTGCAAAAGAGAATTTCCCGATTACAGGATATCGCATGCATGAAGAACTCATTCGAGCATTTGCCATTGTCAAAAAAGCAGCAGCTCAAGCCAACATGGAAGTCGGACGTTTATATGAAGGAATTGGAAATGCGATCGTTCAAGCTTCAGATGAAGTCATTGAAGGAAAATTCCATGAATATTTCATCGTAGACCCGATTCAAGGCGGCGCAGGAACGTCTATGAATATGAATGCCAATGAGGTCATTGGAAACAGAGCCCTCGAGATCATGGGACATCAAAAGGGCGAATACATTCATTTAAGTCCAAACACACATGTGAACATGTCACAATCGACAAATGATTCGTTCCCAACGGCGATCCATATTGCAGTGCTCAAGCAGTTAGACATTTTACTTGAGACGATGCAGGCCATGCATGACGTATTTCAAAAGAAAGCAAAAGAATTCGATCATGTCATCAAAATGGGGCGTACTCATTTACAAGACGCTGTTCCGATCCGTTTAGGACAAGAGTTTGAAGCATACAGCCGTGTGCTGAGCCGTGATATTAAACGAATCAACCAATCAAAACAGCATTTATATGAAGTGAATATGGGTGCGACCGCTGTTGGGACAGGCCTCAATGCAGATCCTCGCTACATCGAAATCGTCGTGAAGAAGCTTGCTGATATTTCTGGACTGCCATTAGTAGGCGCAGAGCACCTCGTAGATGCGACGCAAAATACAGATGCATACACAGAAGTATCTGCTGCCTTAAAAGTATGCATGATGAACATGTCTAAAATTGCGAATGACCTTCGCTTAATGGCATCTGGCCCACGTGCAGGTCTTGCTGAGATTGCATTGCCAGCTCGTCAGCCGGGATCATCCATTATGCCTGGGAAAGTCAATCCAGTCATGGCAGAACTCATTAACCAAATCGCATTCCAGGTCATTGGGAACGACCACACCATCTGTCTTGCTTCTGAAGCAGGCCAGCTTGAGTTAAATGTGATGGAGCCTGTTCTGGTCTTTAACTTGCTTCAATCTATTAGTATAATGAATAACGGATTCCGCTCATTCACAGATCACTGTTTAGCGGACATCGAAGCAAATGAAAAACGTTTGAAAGAATATGTCGAAAAAAGTGCAGGTGTCATTACTGCGGTAAACCCTCACTTAGGCTATGAAGCCGCGGCTAGAATCGCAAGGGAAGCCATTTTAACAGGACAATCGATCAGAGATCTTTGCCTGCAAAATGATGTGTTAACAGAAGAAGAACTTGATATTATCTTGAATCCATTCGAGATGACAAAGCCTGGCATTGCCGGTGCAGAGCTCCTAGAGCGATAATAATATCAAAAATTTTATTTTATTAATATGTGGAATTGCCTGTGAAAGAGAGAAAAACAGGCAATTCACTTTCTTTCGAATTGACACACTTTTTTCACAATATTTTGAAAACGCTTAACGCACGCACAAAGGGAGGAAACAAAATGAAAACACCACGTCTACCGTCTATTTTAGAAGTCGTGTCTGTACTTGGCTTATTTTTAGCAATTGTTTTATCATTCACTCTTTACTTCAAACTAGATATTCAGCTCGCATTGTTCATCTCATGGTTTATGGTTATTGCTTTAGGGATTCGTTTAGGGCATTCATACAAAGATCTTCAAAATGCGATTACAAAAGGGATATCGAATGGTTTAGAGGCTGTTTTAATCTTAATTGCAGTAGGTGCACTTGTTGGTACATGGATTGCCGGCGGTGTTGTACCCACGTTAATTTATTACGGACTGGAATTTATTCATCCTAATATCTTCTTATTAGCTACACTTGTCATCTGTGCGATTATGTCCGTTGCAACAGGAACCTCTTGGGGTACAGTTGGAACAGCAGGTATTGCGATGATCGCAATTGGTGAAGGATTGGGTATCCCATTACCGATCGTAGCTGGGGCTGTTTTATCTGGTGCTTATTTTGGTGATAAATTATCTCCTTTATCTGATAGTACTGTGCTCGCTTCCTCTCTTTCAAAAGTGGACGTGCTGGCGCATGTAAGAGCCATGATGGTCTTATCCATACCAGCCTTTGTGATTACAGCGATTATGTTTACGGTTACAGGTTTTATGTATGGCGGACGCAACATTGATCAAGGTAAAGTAGAATTTTTGAAAAATGCCCTTCAAGATACATTCACAATCAACATTTGGATGATCATCCCAGCAGTAGTGGTTGTATTACTGCTCGTATTTAAGAAACCTTCAATGCCTGTTATCGCTATTGGTGCCCTTCTTGGTGCAGTCTGGGCAATGGCATTCCAAGGAATGAACCCGGCAGATGCGCTTGGAACAGCTTATAATGGCTTTTCTATTAATTCAGATGTAGATTTCTTAAATACGCTGTTAAATCGTGGCGGTATTGTGAATATGCTTGGATCGCTAGTGGTCATTATTCTCGGACTTGGTTTTGGTGGCGTACTTGAATATCTCGGCGTCTTAAAAGTAATTGTCGCTACTTTCGAGAAGAAATTATATAATGCAGGAAATGTAACCCTATCTACACTTGTTGTTGCATTCTTCGCAAATATCTTCGGCTGTGCGATGTACGTTTCATTAATTCTTACACCGAAAATTATGGAAAAAAGCTATGATAAATTGAAAATAGACAGACGCGTTCTATCTAGAAACGCTGAAGTCGGTGGAACAATGACGTCTGGTATGGTTCCGTGGTCAGATAACGGAATTTACATGGCAGGGATTCTAGGCGTCTCGACATTCTCTTATTTACCATTTATGTGGTTGAGCTTTGTTGCCATTGGTCTTGCCATTATCTACGGATATACAGGGAAATTCATTTGGTACGTGAAAAATCAACAAGACTCAGAAGAATCGGCATCATAAGCCGCTGCAAAAGCCGCCCCTCCCCCGGGCGGCTTTTGTTTGTCCTAGGACCGTAAGACTATGTGTGTTTCCAGAAGGGTGGTTGTGTATTTTGACCCCCTATAAAAGAGGGCTTAAGGTGTGGTATGAAGCAGATTGAAAGCATATTTATACCATAAAAAGGGCACAAATCCCTATTCAAACATGAGTCTTTGAACCTTATAATAACAATATTGGAAAAAGTGCGATTCACCATTACGCTCGTTTAGAGGGACTCTAAGCAGCGTTTTTATTTTTGACAGGAGGAGGAACCCATATGAGCCTATCGGATATGCTGTCTGCCCTTAACGGTGGCATTTCAAATAAAAAGGCAGAGATCGAAGAGAAAATTGCTCGACTCAAAAAGGCAAAAAGTAAGGTTGAACGTGAACAAGATGCGGCAGAAACAGATCTAAAACAAATCAAGCAGCCAAAGCTTGGGGCCTCTTGGAAAGGTGAGCGGAGCCAAGATTTCAAATCAGAGCGAAATGAAGCGCATGATGCGCTGCAAACGATCGTAAGCGATAAATACCCACGCTACGTGAGCCGAATCGAATTCAAAATCAGTACACTAGAAGCAGAGCAGGCTGCCTTATCCTTTGCCAGCTCTTTAGCTGGAGATGCCGCACGTTTGGCTGAAAAAGGAGAAGACGCAGTAGAAGACGCAAAACGCTTGATCTCAAAAGCATGGAGCAGCTTGTAAGCGAGCTTCATGCTGAACAAACCTGGAGGATATCATAATGGGACAAATTAAGTTAAACTACCAAACAGTGATGGATAAACTAGATGAAGTCTCCCAAGCAGTTGAAGCTTTAACAATGAAAAAAGCAGCAGATAAAGCTGGTGAAAACAGCCTTGAATTTGTAACCAAATGGACGGCACGTGAAGCAGAGGTGGGCGAAATGGTCTCAAGCTTTAAAGAAGCCTTGATCAAAAACGTTCAGGATACACGCTCAAATGTGAAGACGCTAAAAGAACAGGATGAGGCGATTGCGGCAAAATCATAAGCCCTAATCGTTTTATTGATAGCGTAGCTGAGTACGATGTAAAATATAGTCGTAAAGACTCATATATAATTCGGGATTTATGACCTTAGATTATTCCGTTTTTCTTCCAAACACCATGTTAAAAGGACACCTTTTCCCTATTTAAGCCTAAGGCTTTTCACCTTATACTATACTTAATGAAAGCGAACGATAGAAATGTCAGGACTGGAAAAAGCAGATGATCTGCTCGGTTTCAAAAACGCTGACGCCGTGCTTTCTTATGAGGTCTAATAGAGGTGGATGACATGAGTTTATCCGAGATGCTGCACCATCTGCATATGGGGATTGAAAACAAACGTGCAGAATTTGACGAAATGATCTCTCGGTTAAAGACAGCCAAAAGTAATATTCGAACAGAACAAGATCTTGCGCAGTCTGACATAAAGGAAATCAAGAAGCCTGCTCTAGATTCGTCATGGAAAGGTGAGAGAGGAACGGACTTTCACCGTCATCGGAAAGAAGCCTATCACGTGCTGCACGACATTGTGAACAATGAGTATGAAACCTATATGACGGAGATAGACCAAAAAATTATGCATTTTGAGTTAAAAAAAATGGAACTCGCTGTCGCTAGTAATTTTGCAGGAAGAGCCCAAGATGTGATGGAAAAAGGCGAGGATTTTGCAAAGGATGTCAAACATTTAATTGAACGGGGCTGGAAAGCTCTTTAATAAAATAAACGAAACAGCCGGCTGAACAAGCGGCTGTTTTTTTGGTTTAGTCACATCCGCCGCTACCACCAGAATCACCACCGCAGGAGGCATCAGAAGCGTGATGTGTATACGAATCAGTATAGTTACTGGTTGTTGAACTGTGATGTGCAGAATGCTTAGAAGATGAACGCTTATCTTTTGGTGTAAACATGTGGGCGGCAATGGCGCCTAAAGAAGCTAGTATGATGATGATAACAAACATGATGTATCCCTCCTCTTGTTTCATATTCATACGTTTGAGCCATAACAAAGTTCCCGGTCGGAAAGAAAAACTGGGCAAAGAGTTCTATTTTCGTTTATGATGATAGGCAAAAGTAATTGACCAAGGGAGGGGAGTCTATGTTATCTCTACGTCAGGAGGAGCTGTTAAGGCGGTTAATGCAGGCAGAGCAGGAGCTGACAGGTGAAGAAATTGCACGCCTGATAGGCGTCACATCACGAACAGTTCGAACAGATATGAAAGCGCTTAAATCAATATTAGAAGCACATGGGGCAACACTTCATATGAAACGTGGAGCAGGGTATACATTGACTGTCGAAGATTATGGAGCATTTCGTACTTTTTTGAAAAACTCAATGAGAGAAAGAAATGAAAAAAAGAATCAAGTTATTCCAAATCAGCCGGAGGATCGTATCTCTTATTTATTGAGAAGGCTTTTATTGTCCGAAGACTATATGAAATTAGATGAATTGGCCGAAGAATTATTTGTGAGTGAATCTACTGTGAAAAATGACCTGAAAGCAGTCAAGCATCTATTTTCTTTACATGGACTTTCTGTTGCACACCGACCTAAATATGGATTGAGGCTGACTGGAGATGAAATGAAATTAAGGTATTGTCTAGCTGAGCATGTGTTTCAGCAGGAGCATCCGAACCCTGCCCTTTTACCTGAAGAAACGTATCAATTGATTCAAGATATGGTGCGTTCACGTACAAAGGCAAGCGGCCTTCATGTCTCAGAGATCGGTTTAAGCAACTTAGTGACACATATCGCCATTGCGTGCAAACGAATTGAAGAGAAAAAATTGGTGATGATGCCGGAAGGAGAACTCAAAGACATTCAAACACAGCCCGCTTTTCAAGTGGCGAGGCAAATGGCAGAAGATATGCGTCACGTACTCGGTATAGATTTTCCATTATCTGAAATGGCCTATATTGCGATTCATTTAATGGGGGCAAAAATGATGGCGTATGGAGAAACGGGCCACACGCTATTTCACATGCTTGATGAAGAGCATTTCCGTTTAACTCATCAATTACTTGGTTATGTCGAAGAGCACATGTCACTTGATATTCAGACAGACAAGGAATTGATTGTGGGACTAAGTCTTCACCTGAGATCAGCGATTCATCGGTTCCGATATGATATGAACATCCGTAACCCCTATTTATCAGACATAAAAAGGCATTATCCGATTGCTTTTGAAGCAGGTGTCTATATGGGAAGATGGTTGAAGGAAAAAGAGAATGTAGAGATTCATGAAGATGAAATCGGATATTTGGCGCTGCATATTGGTGCTGCCATAGAGCGGACAAAAACTCAGACTGTGAGAAAAAAATGCTTGATTGTGTGCGCAACGGGTGTCGCGAGCAGTCAGCTTCTTCTCCATAAGCTGAAGGCCGCCTTTAGCGAAAGGCTAGAGATTGCTGGAACTGCAAGTGTCAGTGACCTTTTGTCGTATGACCTGAGAAGTATCGATTTGATCATTAGTACCATCCCGCTTCAGAACACACTACCTGTGCCAGTGCTTGATGTACATACGATCCTCAGTGAAGACGATATGTTGAGGCTGAAACGATTTGTACAGGGGTCACAAGAAATGGGGGTCTTGCGATATATCAGTCCGAAGATGACTTTTTTTCAGCAAGATCTACAAACAAGGGATGAGGTTCTTCAATTTTTCGTGAATGTATTGCAGGAACAAAACCGAATCCCCGATGATTTTGAACAGCTATTGCTGGAAAGAGAGGAAGTGTCACCTACGTCGTTCGGTCATTTGGTCGCAATTCCTCACCCAATCAAACCGGCAACAGATGATACGTTTTGTGCGATCTGTACATTGAGAAAACCAGTGCTGTGGGGCGAAGAGCGGGTACAGGTCGTCTGTTTGTTAAGTATACAGAAGACGTATCAGAAAGAATTGCAGTCACTTTATCAATTTCTTGTGCGTTTGACAGAGCAGAAGGAAGTGGTGGAGCAAATCATCAAAGCTGCTTCATTTGAAGAACTGACGGCGGCGCTGCACGTGTTGGAACAGCCAGATGAAAAAAAAGGACACCCATTTCCGCATCTGTGAGGAAAAAGATTAGATGTTAATGAAAGCGCTTTTAAAATAACATCAAAAAGGAGGATGATCACGAGTTTTTGTAAAGGGGGAGACGGATCATGAGCTTTAAAGAGAGAGCGGCCGACGTCATGGGACATGTCGCTTATCGTATTACAAATCAGAAGTATATTATGGCGATTAAGCAAGCATTTGTCACATTAATGCCAATCATCATTACGGGGGCATTTGCTGTACTGGTCGCAAATATGATCATGAGCCCGGAAACGGGGCTTGCCCATTTTGAGATATTCAGGTTTTTAGCAGAGCTTCAGCCAATTATGAAGGCAATCAATTATGCCACGCTGAACTTTTTAACGATCGGGGCTGTGTTCCTCATCGGGATTGAGCTTGGGAAAATCAATGGACATAAATCATTATTCCCAGGGTTAATGGCATTGATTTCATTTATATCCGTTATTCCGACGACACTTCTTCTTGAAGTCGATGGATCGATGCGTGAGGTTGTCGATGTGCTAGCGAGGCAATTCTCCGATCCAAAAAGCTTATTTTTGGGTATGATCATTGCCATCGTCTCTGTAGAGATCTTTTGTAAGCTTACCGAGGTGAAGTGGCTGCAAATTAAGATGCCAGATTCTGTTCCATCAAATGTGGCGACGTCTTTTTCTTCACTTTTCCCATCAATTATTACAATTACAATCATTAGTTCATTCGGGTTTGCGTTTCACCGTGTGACAGGCATTTATTTGCATGAAGCGGTGTATAACGTCGTGCAGCGTCCGCTTGAAAGTGTTGTGCAGGGACTGCCTGGTATTTTAACGTTAATGTTTGTGGCTCAATTTTTCTGGGTGATCGGTATTCATGGCAACCAAATGATTAAACCGATTCGCGAGCCGCTGTTATTAGGATCAATTGCAGTGAATATGACAGCATTTCAAGAGGGAAAAGAGATTCCAAATATTATCACGATGCCATTTTGGGATGTGTATATGAGCATTGGTGGTTCGGGTGTGACGATTGGTCTGTTGATTGCCATTTTTATAGCAGGAAGAAGGGAAGAAATGCGTAGCATTGCCAAGCTTTCATCAGGACCTGGACTGTTTAACATCAATGAACCAGTTATTTTCGGATTACCTGTCATGTTGAACCCTGTGATGGCAATTCCGTTTATCGTTACACCACTCGTGACAGGTACGATTGGTTATATCGCAACCGCTACAGGTTTTGCGGGGAAAGCGGTGGTGATGGTGCCGTGGACGACACCTCCGATTGTGAATGCTTGGCTGTCTACCGCTGGCAGTATGGGGGCTGTCATCACACAGCTTATCTGTATTGTTGTCGCTGTTTTCATCTATTTACCTTTTGTCCTCTTATCCAACCGGAAGCCAGAATCAGCACCTGATTCAGAATAGAAGGAGGGCTCATGAATGAACATGCAATTTAGATGGTATGGCAAAGAAGATCCTGTCTCCCTTTCATATATTCGGCAAATTCCCGGCATGAAAGGGATTGTCAGTGCAGTCTATGATGTGCCGGCTGGTGATCTGTGGCCGGAGGAAAGTATTGCTCATTTAAAAGCGGAAATCGAACGTCACGATCTTGCTTTTGAAGTCGTAGAAAGTCTCCCGGTCCATGAAGATATTAAGCTGGGAAAGCCTAGCCGAGATGTTTATATCGAGCATTATCAAGAAAATATCCGGAGATTAGCAAGGCATGGTGTGAAGGTCATTTGTTATAACTTCATGCCAGTCCTTGATTGGACACGAACACAGCTCGATTTCCCACTAGCTGATCAATCGACGACCCTTGTTTATTTTCAGCATCAGCTTGAACAGATGGATATAGAAAAAGATCGACTTTCCTTACCAGGATGGGATACGTCTTATACGCAGGAAGAAATGAGAAAGTTGATGGCTGCATACAGGGCATTGGGTGCGGAAGGGTTGTTTGAGAACCTAGACTATTTCTTGGGAAATATCCTTCCAGTTGCAGCGGAAGAGAACATGAACATGGCACTGCATCCAGATGACCCTTCTTGGAACATATTTGGTCTATCCCGCATTGTCAGTTGTGAAGAACAAATAGATCGTATCCTTCAGCTCGATGAACGCTCACAGCATGGACTGACCTTTTGTTCCGGTTCCCTAGGCTGTAATGCTAAAAATGATGTTCCTGCACTTGCGAGAAAGTATGCCAAAAAAGGGCGTATACACTTTGCTCATTTACGCAATGTCAATTTGTATGAAAACGGTGATTTTGAAGAGTCGGCACACCTGTCGTCAGCAGGCAGCCTCGATATGGGAGCGATTGTGAACGCATTGTTTAAGGAAGGATTTGCTGGCTATGTCCGGCCAGATCATGGACGAATGATCTTTGGTGAGACGGGCAGACCTGGCTATGGATTATACGACCGGGCACTTGGAGCTATGTATTTACAAGGGATGTGGGAAGGACTTCAAATTCACACGAAGAAAGGTCAGGTGGCAACATGAACAAAATCGACATACCCAATGACTTTATTCTAGGTGCTGCGGCTTCTGCTTGGCAGACAGAGGGTTGGAAAGGGAAGAAACCGCATCAGGATTCGTATATAGACCTTTGGTATAAGGAGGGGTATCACGTATGGCACGAAGGATACGGACCAGCGGGAGCAACGAATTTTTACGAGCGCTATCCTGAAGATGTAGCCCTTATGAAGGAAATTGGGTTATCTCATTACCGGACATCGATCAATTGGTCGAGGTTTCTCATAGATTACGAGAATGGAATTGTAGATGAGGCCTATGCTCGTTATATTGATGATTTCATCAATGAATTACTTGAAGCAGGTGTAGAGCCGATGTTTTGCTTAGAGCATTATGAGCTTCCTGCCGTTTTACTTGAAAAGTACGGCGGCTGGTCATCTAAACATGTTGTCGATCTGTTTGTTCTCTATGCAGAAAAGGTGTTTGAACGCTATGGAGACCGGGTCAAACATTGGTTTACCTTTAATGAACCAATTGTTGTTCAGACTCGTGTGTATCTAGATGCTATTCGTTATCCTTTCGAGCAAAATACGAAGAAGTGGATGCAGTGGAACTATCATAAAGCCTTGGCGACAGCAAAAGTGGTGAAGCTGTTTCAGGAAATGGGCTTGAAGGAATCAGCCGGTGCAAAAATCGGGGTCATTCTCAATCCAGAAGTGACGTATGCGAGATCGACTGCGTCACATGATCAAGAAGCTGCCCGCATGTATGATTTGTTTTTTAATCGAGTGTTCTTAGATCCCTCCATTAAAGGCGAGTATCCAGAAGAACTGCTTGATGTATTGAAAAAGCATGACATTCTTTTCGATGCAACGGAAGAAGAGCTTCAGATCATTAAAGATCATACAGTCGATGTGGTCGGTCTTAATTTATACTATCCGCATCGCGTTAAGGCACCTAGCAAGGCTTGGAACGAAAATACACCGTTTCATCCATCTTATTATTACGATCTATTTGAGCTCCCAGGGAGAAAAATGAATCCATTCAGAGGTTGGGAAATCTATCCGAATATTGTCTATGATATGGGTATGAGAATAAAAGAGGAATACGGGAATATCGAGTGGTTTGTGGCTGAAAACGGTATGGGGGTCGAGCAGGAAGAACGGTTTAAAAACGAAGACGGCATCATTGATGATCAGTACCGAATTTCATTTATCAGTCAGCATTTGAAAAAAGCCCTTCAAGCGAAAAAAGAAGGTTCAAACTGCAAGGGATATATGCTGTGGGCTTTTACGGATAATGTCTCACCGATGAATGCATTCAAGAATCGCTACGGATTAGTAGAGATCCAGCTGGAGAATGAACGGAATCGTCAGATGAAAGCGTCAGGATACTGGTACAAGACATTAATCCAAACGAGGAAATTAAGGGATGAACCAGATTTTATTTATCAATAGGAGTGATGGGATATGAAGCGAATCATTCTCGCTTGTGCAGCAGGAATGTCAACGTCGATTGTGGTATCTAAAATGAAGGCAGCCGCAGAAGGAAAAGGGCTGGATTATGAAATTTATGCGATACCTGAAGGGGCCATTGCGGACGAATTAGAAGAGCATGGGGACGATGTAAAGGTCATTTTGCTAGGGCCGCAAGTTAGCTTTATGAGAAAGGCAGCAGAAAAAACAGCGGCACCTTATCATATACCTGTCGATGTGGTAAATGTAAGATTATATGGAACAGCGAATGGAGAAAAAATTCTAGAACATGCACTGAAACTAGCAAATGAATCTTGAGCAATCGGAGGAGAAGCAGATGACGGTATTAGAGGAAATGCAGGGAGCAGCCTTTCAAATCATTGCCCATGCAGGTGAGGCACGAAGCCATTATGTAGAAGCCATTCGTCTAGCAAGAGCGGATGACTTTGAAGCAGCGCAGCAGTTGATTGAAAAAGGGGAGGAAGCGTTTCGAAGCATCCATGACCTGCACTTGTCACTGATACAAAAAGAGGCGGCAGGGGAACAGCTTCCCTTTTCTTTACTGCTCATACATGCAGAAGACCAAATGCTCACAACAGAGACCATCCATCTGCTTGCCATTGAAATGATCGAAATGTGTAAAAAAATGAATACCCTGTCAAAATAGATATCAGTTATTAACCAATTTCTGTTATAATCATTCGGTAGATAAAGAGAAAGCAGGATTGGTGAATGAAAAAAACATGTATGTGGCTTGCAGTTGGTTTAGTCATGCTGCTCATTTCGGGCTGTATGGGTACGAAACAGCAAACAGAAGGAAACCAGCAAGCCATCAAAGAGGTAAAGGGTCAAGGACAAACGAAAGAAACAACAGAAACGCAGCAAATTGAAGCGGCAGAGATAGACAAACAAAACTGGATTCAGCAAAAGGAACCCGTTGCGCTTCCAATCTTGATGTATCACAGTATCTCTAGCGGTAATTCGTTACGTGTGCCAAAGAGCGAATTTGCAGCTCATATGAAATGGCTGAAAGACAACGGCTATGTCACGCTGTCGCCGAAAGAGGCATATCAAGTTCTCTCGACCAATTCGACACCAAGTGAAAAGTATGTTCTTATCACATTTGACGATGGATACACGGATAACTACACAAAGGCATTTCCGATTTTAAAGGAATATGGAATGAAAGCCACGATTTTTATGATCGAGCAGTCCA
Source organism: Bacillus sp. Leaf49 (assembly GCF_001426125.1). NCBI lineage: Bacteria > Bacillati > Bacillota > Bacilli > Caryophanales > Bacillaceae > Bacillus > Bacillus sp. Leaf49. The sequence goes on from NZ_LMRK01000012.1 coordinate 219,124, forward strand.
TCGGCCGTCCGCATCATTTAACCGATGCCCAAATGGATGATATGGTGGCGCATGGTATTTCAATAGAGAGTCACACCATTCATCATTTAGAACTCAATCGTTTAACACAGAAGCAGCAGGAAGAAGAATTAAAAGGATCGAAGGTATTCTTTGACCAGCGGTTTTCTCAACAAACGATCATGGTCAGCTATCCGGTCGGTCGCTATAACGAAGACACGCTGAAGTTGGCGAAGGAAGCAGGATATGAAATGGCTGTAACCACTGAACCAGGACATGCGAAGAAAGAACAAGGTATGATGTCCTTACACCGCCTGCGCATTTCACCGGGACTTTCACCCGAAAGCTTTGGCAGACTGATAGAGGGAAATTGATCAATATTAGATCACAGATGTTTCACATGAAACATTTTACGACACGTTTCGTGGAGATGATTTGTGGATCGACAACATCATAGGGCTTGAGTAACATCTAGGTATATTCTTCAGACGTGATCGTCACACATAATGTTTTTTAAATGATGTGAAAAGGGAGAGAGCAAAGATGTCAAATTTTCTTGGAATTGATCATGTCCAGTTAGCTGCCCCAAAGGGGAGTGAAGAGAAGGCACGTTTGTTTTTTGGAGAGATTCTAGGAATGAAGGAAATACCTAAGCCTGTTCACCTAGCAAAACGTGGTGGTGTTTGGTTTCAGTGTGGCAATCAACAGCTTCACATTGGCATTGAAGATCAGTTTCAAGCAGCGAAAAAAGCTCATCCAGCTTTTCAAGTAAAAAAATTATCAAATGTAAAAGAGACATTAATGAAACATCATATTCTTATAAAGGAAGATCAGCCGTTAGATGGAGCCATCAGGTTTTATGTAGATGATCCATTTGGAAATCGAATTGAATTTTTAGAGAGACTGTAGAAAATAAATCTTGTGAGAAACAATAAGGATGTCGAGAAAATCTCGACATCCTTATTTTATGAAAGTATGTTATTGATAAACAGGATAACCCGTTATCTTTATATCTTTTCCGAGTGGTTCAAGAGAGAGTTGATCCAGTTCAATTGCATCACTCATGAGGCGTATGCCTTCGCCTCCGAAAAAAGAAGGAGAGAGTCGTCCGCCAATGAGCTTGGGCGCCATGTAGATGACGAGTTTATCGACAAGCTGCTGCTCCAAAAATGAGGCATTGATTTGTCCGCCGCCTTCAATCATCAGGGAGGAGACATTTCTTTCTCCGAGCACTTGAAGTACTTCTTGTAAGGGCACCCGGATATCGCTATCCGTCATGATGACACTGACGCCAGCTGCTTCTAAAGCGGCTCGTTTTTCTTCATCGGCTTGTTTTGTTGTGAAAATCCATGTTGGTGCCATCTGATCTGTGACCACCTTTGCTGTCAGCGGGATAGACAGTTTAGAGTCTAAGACAATTCGAATCGGATGATGACCGTTTGGAATGCGTGCTGTTAATGAAGGATCGTCGTGAATGACGGTTTGCGCACCGACCAAGATCGCATCGTTGATACTGCGAATGTGATGTGCATCATAACGGGACGTTTCTGATGTAATCCACTTGCTGTCAGACGTAGCAGATGCAATTTTTCCGTCTAACGTAATGCCTGCTTTGAGTGTCACGAAAGGCGTTTTTTTCGTAATAAAGTGGTTGAACACTTCATTCATGAGAATGGATTCCTGCTCCATGACGCCTGTGATGACTTGAATGCCTGCATCTTGTAAAATGGCAATCCCGCGCCCGGCAACAAGCGGGTTCGGATCCAGTGCAGCAACGACAACTTTTTCTACGCCAGCTTTCACAAGTGCTTCAGCGCATGGGCCTGTGCGGCCATGGTGGGAACAAGGCTCTAGTGTTACATAGATCGTGGCACCTTTTGCCTTGTCTCCAGCCATTTTAAGTGCATGAATTTCTGCATGTGGTTCGCCGGCCTTCATATGCGCCCCGACCCCAACAATTTCATTTTCTCGCACAATCACAGCCCCGACGAGCGGATTGGGAGATGTCTGACCTTTCATTGCTTCAGCATTTTCAAGGGCTAGTTTCATATATCGCTCATGATGTGGCAATCGTACGCACCTCTTGATCCGCTTTCATATGGCCTGAGCGGTTAATTTTTGTCTGCAAGTATTTTTCATTGAACTCAGAGACATCACCCCAAAGTGGAATCCGTCCAGAAAGAGAAAGGCCTGCATGACTGATAGCATCCGTCTTTTTCGGATTATTTGTGATCAGTCTGACTGGCTTTGTACGCAATGTTTGAAGAACAGCAATCGCTTCTTCATATTGACGTGTATCATCTTCAAAGCCTAGTGCTTCGTTCGCTTCTACTGTATCGTAGCCGTTTTCTTGCAAGATGTAGGCCATGGCTTTACTGAAAAGACCGATCCCGCGTCCTTCATGGTTGGCTAAATAAAACAGTGCGCCTGCTCCATTGTCCTCAATCATTCGCATAGACTGTTTCAATTGGAACCCACAATCACAGCGTTTGCTTCCGAAAATATCGCCGGTGTGGCAGATGGAATGCATGCGGATCAGCGCTTCATCAGCATGTTCGAAATCTCCGTAAACAAGGACGCTTGATTGCTGGTGATCTGCAAGTTCACGGGAGGAAAGGCTTTCGATTAAAGCTTCATCTGATAATGGTTCTTTCCCATCGTCTTTTAACCATGAATACCAGTTAAACATGACCGTTCTACCGTCTAAATTCACTGGCAGTTTAATAGGTCCAGTGATATATATAAATCCGTCTTCTTGCTGTACTCGTTTGATTTTATCTTTTAAAATGGCTGTTTTAACCTCTGTGTGTTTGTCCATATTCTACACCTTCTTTTTTGTCTGTTTCTTCAATCTGTAAACGAACGAGAACGCCAAATGGATCAATAAATTCGTTGCTTTTTCCTGTCGTGTTCATGTGAACACCTGCTTTTGTCAGACGTTCGACGACGGATGTTCTATCGTCTTCTTTTGGGAAAACCAGTGTATAGCTTCTAATTCCTGAAAAACGTGGATCAATGGCTCCTTTTCTCCCTCGTCCCCATGCATTAAAGGCAAGGTGGTGATGATAGATGCCACCAGCAACGAATAAGCTGGCTGGGGGAGCCATTCGGATATGAAAACCGAGCGTGTTCACATAAAAGGAATCGGCTTCTTCTGGGTTGAGATGGAAATGCAAGTGTCCCATGACTGTACCAGCCGGGAGTCCTTCCCAGGTGGAATCAGCGGCTTCTTGCAGGAGACCATCTCCATCAAGCGGGGCATTTCCGCCACCTTTCAGCTCTCCATGCTCACCTACCCATATGTCCTGAGGACGATCAGCATAAATCTCAACGCCGATGCCATCTGGATCACTTAAATAAATGGCTTCACTGAAAAAGTGATCGCTTGCTCCAATTAAAGGATAGCCTTTTTTGATCACATGCGCCAGCCATGTGCCCAGGTTTTTTCTGGTAGGTAATAAAACCGCAAAATGATAAAGTCCTGGCTCATGATCCGGCTTCTCTTTCAGCTGCACATCTTCTTTCAGCACAAGGATTGGTTCCTTTGCGTTGCTGCCAAGCGTGACAGTAGAATCCGTCTGTTCTAATAAAGTAAAACCTAAAATGTCTGTATAAAAAGGCAAAGAACGCTCAAAGCTGGACACATGTAATTCTGTTACACCTAATCTTACTTGCTCTATTGTATTCAAAGCTCGGTCATCTCCTTCATGTTATATGCATCTGTATGTTCAATGGTTTATTGAAAATTGATAAAAATGATTACCTTGTTACTTTTAGTAACTAAACTATATAATAGTTAGTGACTTATTTCAAGTAATTAATTATGTTATAATGAAAAAAAGTAGAGAAAAGCAGGAGGGAGTAAAGTATGGCTCAAGTAGATGGCTGCCCAATTACAGATGCCATGGAGATTTTAGGGAAGAAGTGGGTGATTCTCATCATCAATCAGCTTTTGACAGGGCCAAAACGTTTTTGTCAGCTAGAAAATGAAATGAACATCAGCGGACGGTTATTATCAGAAAGGCTGAAAGATTTAGAAGCTGAAGGTCTTGTTGAGAAAAAAGTATATCCCGACATTCCAGTGCGGATTGAATATGAACTAACAGAACAAGGAAACAAAATTGAACCAGTCATACGGGAAATGTATGCTTGGTCTTTAGAGCGCAAAAATAGTGAAAAGGGTGAACATGTCCCTTCTTAATGGACTTCGATCAGTGTCCCTGATCGATTTTTTTTGTGATTTTCCAGAAATCTAAGTCAATAGTATGAAAAATGATGTTGACAATAATTTCATTCATCATATAATATCAAGGAGAAGAGGGTTCTTTTCCCTGTAATGGAATGGGGGAGGTTATGCCATGGTATCATGAATGGGACAGATTACCTAAACCGTGTATCACTACATCATGTAGCAGCAGACATCTTTGACTTGTCGAAAGCAAAGATTTATTTTTTAAACTCAATTGATAATGATTATCATAATCATTTATGAGCGTGATTCATACGCTGATAAAGGTTATTTTTTTTATTATCTATTGAGAATAATTATCAATATCAATTAGGAGGATAAATATGAAATCACTTCGTTCAGCATCACACGTCTTATTATTCTTTAGCTTTGTTCTATTGTTTGCTCTAGCCCCGGTTAGCTCTGCCTCAGCAGCAGGCTTAGCAGATGGTCAATATTCAGCACAATATGTGGTATGGAAAGCAGACAGTGATTCAACGTCAACAGCAAATACGTATTTTGAAAAACCAGCTAAGCTTGTTGTGAAGGACGGAAAAATCAAAGCGCAAGTCACGTTAACGAACAGCTCTTGGATTACAAGCTTTAAAACATTGGATCAAGGTGTCTACAAAGATGCGAAGGTGATCAGTACAAACACAGCTGTCAATAAGAGAACGGTAGAGTTCAATGTCAACAGCCTGACAGATGTTGTACCAGCTAAAGTGAGTGTGACAGTACCGGTCATTGGATATACAGGCAATTACGATATTCGCGTCAAGTTTGATGCAGCAACTGTTCAATAAAAAGGGAGGAAATTCATCTGATGAAAAAATGGATCAGGATGCCAGCCTTTGTGGCTGCATTATTGCTGGCACTTATACTGCCTTTTTCAAATGCACAGGCTGCCTCATTAAATGATGGTACATACTCCGTCAATTACACTGTGATGAAGGCCGAAGGAACTGCCGTTTCGATGGCAAATGATTACTGGCTGAAGCCGGCAAAAGTGATCGTGAAAAATGGCAAGCTGACTGTGCAAATGACCATTAAAAACAGCAGCTGGGTAACGGAATTTAAAGTGCCGGGAAATGGTGGCTATGTCGATACGACGGTTCTATCAACGAATAAGAAAGCCAATACAAGGCTTGTTCAATTCCAAGCACAGAGTTTGTCTAAACCAATCAAGTCAAAAATCCATGTCACAGTCAAATCGGCTGATTATGATCACGACTATACCATCCAGCTGAAATTCGATGAAAGCAGCATCAAGTCACTTTCTTCTGACAGTTCAAAAGAAACAGCAGGTGCAGCAAAACATCAAGAATCATCAAAAGAAACAACCAAAACAACTGATTCATCCACCAAAACAAAACAAGAAGAAAATCCTCAAACTGGTGATACAAGCCAGATGGGATGGCTCCTTGTGCTTGTCTTATGTTCAGGCGGGTTTTTAGCGAGAAAGTGGATCATCAAGCATTAACGGAAGGAAGTGTCATCTTTTGAAACGTCTTTTTCATCTACAGACAGCTATTCTGCTCGTTTTATTCAGTTTGTTGACTGCGTTTCAGCTGCCTCAAGGAACGGCTCAGGCGGCATCATTGGTTGATGGTGAATATACGGCCGGATTCACCATTTTAAAAAATGGCAGCACTGAAGCATCCATGATGGATACGTATACAGAAAAGCCAGCTAAGCTCATCATCGAAAATGGCAAGACGACTGCCTATTTGACGCTGAAGCAAAGCAAAGAAATCACAGATTTCAAGGTCGAACAAAATGGCTCTCTCGTCACCACTGAAACGGTCAGTGAAGATGAGACAGCAAATACGCGTGTAATCAAATTTGATGTAGCCGATGTATCAGCCAAATTAAATGGCTGGGTCAAAATTTACTGGGACTTAGGCGGCTTTATTTATGATGAGGCGTATGACGTACAGCTCGCTTTCGATCAGAGCAGTCTCACACTTGTCACGCCTGCGAAGCCAGACGATAGCGAAACAACACCAGATGATCAAAATGGTACGACGCCAGGCGACAGCGAAACAAAGCCGGATGATCAAAATGGTACGACGCCAGGCGACAGCGAAACAAAGCCGGATGATCAAAGTGGCACGACGCCAGGCGACAGCGAAACAAAGCCAGATGATCAAAACGGCACAACACCAGTTGATTCGACGCAGAACCAATTAAAAGATGGTGTGTATCGTATCAACTACAGTGTGCTGAAGGGCGATGAGGATGAGGCATCTCGGATGAGCCAATACTTCTCACATCCAGCATCGTTAACCGTTAAAAATGGAACGCAAACCGTTTCCTTTACGGTGAAGGATCATACGTCAGTTGATTCTTTGAAAATAGAGAGAAACGGTTCTTATCAAGAAGTGAAAAACGTGAGCACAGATCAAGCAAAGAACACAAGAGTGGTTTCATTTGAAGTGTCTGATCTGAAAAAAGCAGTTAACGGAAAAGTACACATTGTAGTAGCAGCCGCTCACTATGATCAAACGTACGATATTCGTTTTCAATTTGATTCAAAAAGTATCGTTCCACTGAAGGACGGTCAAATAGAGGAAGAAACCCCGGCTACACCAGAAACACCAAAACCAAATAAACCAGCACCAGACACAACGAACGGCGGAACGAATCAAGAGACAGTTCAGCTAAAAGACGGAGTGTACAAGCTTCCTTTTTCAATGAAGAAAGCAGACAAAGATGAGCTTTCTCGCATGAACGATTACGTCGTGAGCCCTGCGACATTGGTGGTGAAAAATGGCCGCCATTTCGTTTCATACACTGTGAAGAACAGCTCAGCCATCACGTCGTTCCAAGTAGGAACCGGCGGTAAATTTGAAGAGACGCTAGTTGCAAAGGCTGATCAAAAAGCAGATACACGAGTGATTCAATATGAAGCAAAAAGTTTGAGTAGTGATCAGGCAGCACGCGTGAAAATTGACATTCCAGCTGCCAATTATCATGAGCAGTACGATGTCAAACTTGTCTATGATACGAAAGGTATCGCAAGTGGTGAAGGAAGCGGAATTGCGACGGTGATCGGAGACGATGAGAGCATCGGCTTTGTGAAAAATCCGAATGATCACGATTCTCAACCAAACCAGCTTGCGAATCTCGCACCAGAGGAAACGGGCGCAGAGCAGATGACCTTTACGCCATCAGATGACCAAACCAAGTCTGAGACAGGTCAGTTGAACCCAAAAACAGGAGATACTTCACTTCTTTGGGTGTACATTCTTTTATTCGGCGGATCACTATTCGTGCTCGTCAGAAAGTATCAAACTCGTACAAGATAAAGAATCTATTTTAAGTGAGGTGCGCCATTCATCTCGGCGCATCCACTTCCTTTTTTTTCGAAAGGAGGCTTCTGTTTTTTGAAGCATCGAATGTTATGTACCCTGATCACGGCTCTATGTGTGTGCGTCTTCTTAGCAGGCTGCTCACAATCAGCTGAAAGCTCAGCGAAAGGCAAAAAAAATGCAGCATCAAGTGCCCGCATTGTGGCAACGACTGTAGCTGCTGCTGAGATCATGGATGCGCTAGAGGTGGATCTTGTCGGGGTGCCAACAAGTCAAAAATCCTTGCCGGCTCGATACAAAGGACTCCCAGCAGTCGGTAACCCAATGAGCCCGGACATGGAAATCATCCAATCACTTCAACCGACAGATGTCCTGTCTGTCACGACTCTTCAATATGATTTAGAAACGCCTTTTCAACAAGCTTCTGTCCCTGCGACATACCTCAACCTTGAGAGCCTGGACAAGATGGAGAACGCCATCACAAAGCTTGGAGAAAAATATGATAGAAAGACACAAGCGAAACGCATTGTGGATGATTTTGAACAAAGAAAGAAAGACATACAAGAGAGAACGAAGGGAAAGACGAAGCCATCCGTTCTCATTTTGCTTGGTGTACCAGGCAGTTATTTAGTGGCAACAGAGAATTCGTATATCGGTGATCTTGTGCGTATTGCAGGAGGAAAGAACATCGTAAAAGGTGAGAAAATGGAGTATTTGGCATCCAATACGGAGTATTTACAAAAAGCCAATCCAGATATCATTCTCCGAGCCGCACATGGGATGCCGGATGAAGTCGTCAAAATGTTTGATCAAGAATTTAAAACAAATGATATTTGGAAACATTTTAATGCGGTCAAACAAGACCGGGTGTACGACCTCGAAGAAAGCTTATTCGGGACAACAGGCAACTTAAAGGCAGCAGAGGCATTAGATGAATTAACTCGTATGTTGTACCCGTCATAAGCGGCGAATCTTAATGATAAAAGGACGTTCAAGATGAAAAAAACAGGGATTTTATTTCTGATAGTCAGTCTCTTACTAGCCGGCGTATTTATTTATTCCGCCATTACGGGGAGCATTCATGTTACACCGATTGAATTATTGGAAGGGCTTATGACCGGTCAACATGCACAGGTAGAAATCATTAAAGATTTAAGAATCCCCCGCATGCTCATTGCGATGTTTACAGGGGCGGCTTTATCTGTCTCCGGTGTCCTCTTGCAGTCTGTGATGAGGAATCCATTAGCAGATGCCGGTGTTATTGGTATTTCATCGGGAGCTAGCTTCTTTTCTTTAATGGCAATTACAGCGCTTCCTCAATTTTATTTCTACTCTCCTTTATTTTCAGTTTTAGGCGGGGCAATTGCCTGCTTCCTCGTATACGTCTTGTCTTGGAAAGGCGGCTTAAGCCCGATTCGAATGATTCTGGTGGGGATCGCCATCAATGCCATGTTTACAGGGATGGCAGAAGCGTTTGTGACCATTTGCAGCTATTTCAATATCACTATTAATCAGTCGGGACAGTCGAATCTGACGATGAAAACGTGGGGAGATGTCCGTTTAATCGGTGTCTATGGCGTCATTGGGCTTGTGGTTGCGCTTTTCTTTAGCAGATGGTGTAACTTGCTTGCCCTTCAAGATAAGACGGCGAAAAACTTAGGATTGCGTGTGACCAGAATGCGCCTTTTGATTTCAATCACGGCGGTGTTATTAGCAGCGGTGACTGCTGCGGTAGCGGGCGTGATTGCCTTTGTCGGCTTGCTCATTCCACATATCTCTAGAAGGCTTGTCGGCTCGGACCACCGAGTACTGATTCCATTTTCTGCGTTAAGCGGGGCCTTGCTCATTTTGACGGCTGATACGCTCGGCAGAACGCTTGTGGCTCCAAATGAAATCCCTGCTTCTACAATCATGGCTGTCATTGGCGGGCCGTTTCTGATCTTTTTATTAAGAAGGGGTGATCGTCTTCATGGACATTCGTGAGGTGTCGTTTTCCTATGATCGGCAGAGGGATATTGTTCAATCGGTCACCACGCACATCGAAAAAGGGAAAATTACGACCATTATCGGTCCAAATGGCTCGGGCAAATCCACACTGCTTTCCTTGATGGCACATAACCATTGTCCACATAAAGGACAGATTCATTTAGATGGACAAGAGCTGAATGCGTTCAAGCCAAGGGAACTCGCGAGAAAGCTGGCAGTCGTACATCAGCAAAATGAAGCGCCGCTCGATTTGACGATCGAACGAGTCGTGGCATTTGGGAGAACACCATACCAAACGATGCGCGGCAGTGATAAGGAAGAGGATGAGAAAGCAATTGAGTGGGCACTGTCCTGTACAAAGCTGACGGATAAGCGAAAGGTGCCTCTTGCCTCATTGTCAGGTGGAGAACGGCAGCGTGTATGGATTGCGATGGCTTTAGCGCAAAAAACACCGATCCTTTTCTTAGATGAACCGACGACTTATTTGGATATGTATTATCAATTTGACATTCTGGAGCTCATTCGAGAGCTCAATGTCGAGCATGGATTAACCATCGTGATGGTCCTGCACGATATGAATCAGGCGATTCGCTATAGTGATGTCATCATCGCCATGAAAGATGGACAAATTATTCGCGAAGGACGGCCCAATGATGTGTTAACAGAAGAGATGGTGCGGCACATTTATCATGTGTCCGTCACAATTAAGCAGGATGCAGAAACAGGGATGTATATCGTGCCTGTAGGCATATAAGTTGTGCAAAAAGCAGGTGAGACAGTGTGAAACGAGGGAAAAGGATCGGGCAGCGAATGCTGACGATCGTCTGTTTAGGTATTTTTCTATATAGCGGTACTGCCATTGGCTTGGAGCTCTTTGGCTATTATCAAAATCGTCAGGTGCTTGCAAAGGCTCAGACACTTTACACACACGAGGATGGAATGAAACAGCGAAAACCTGGAGAAATTCGTCAGTCATTTGATGATTTGCGAAAGGTGAATGAAGACATTGTCGGTTGGATTGATATGAAGGACACGATGATTCAGTATCCAATTGTTCAGTCAAACGATAATGCATTCTATTTAACTCGTAATTATGTAAAGGATGACACACGGGCAGGCAGTATCTTTATGGATTATCGTAATGACGTCTTGCATGAAAGTCCCAATACAGTGGTGTACGGTCATCGAATGAGGGATGGCTCTATGTTTGCTGGTCTCACAAACTATTTGAAAAAAGATTTCTTCCAAGATCATCGCACATTTCAGTACGATACGCTGTACCAAAGCTATGAAGCAGAGATTTTTGCTGTGTATGAGACGACAGTCGATTTCGATTATATTCAGACTGATTTTCAGGATCTTGGTGAATATGCGCACTACTTGCAAGCTGTGCGTAAGAAGTCCATCTATCAAACGAAAACAGACGTATCCACAGATGACTTGATTCTCACATTATCGACCTGTGATCACGTGCTGGCACCTAAAAACAAGCGTCTCGTGGTACAGGCGAAGCTAAAGAAAGTTTACTAGAAAAGGAGAGACAGACGGTTGAAATGTTTACATGTGATTTTGGCAGGACTCGTCGTCGTGCTTCTCCTCGGCGGATGCAGCCAGGCGGCGCCGGCCGAGAATGGGAGCGGGCATGGTGCGCTCAACATTCAGGATTTTGCCGGCAGAACATTATCGTTTCATGAATCACCTGAACGGATCGTCTCGTTGTCAACTGGCGACATGAGCATCATTTATGCCTTAGGTGGCCAGGTTGTCGGCCGGCCAACTGCCGAATTGCCAGACAATCTACAAAAGGCAAAGTCCGTACAATCAATTGGCACAACCCATCAATTTGATGTCGAGCTGATCACGAGTTTAAAGCCCGATGTGGTGCTTGGGAATGAATCATTAAACAGCAAGGATATCTCTACTATAGAAGGAATTGGTTCACAGCTTCTTTTGACAAGTGCCAACTCAGTGAAGGACATCCAGCGTCAAGTTACTTTATTTGGTGATTTACTTGGAAAGCAGCAAAAGGCCAAAGCGCTCAATGCTCAAATCGATCAGCGGATCAAGCAAGTGAAGCAGCCTGAGAAAAAAGTAAAGACGCTCGTTGTGTATGGTGCACCCGGCACATATATGGCGGCACTTCCGCAATCTTTAAGCGGTGATCTGCTGCGGATCGCTGGTGGGGCGAATATTGCTGAAAATGAACCAGCACTCGAAAAGTTTCCGCAATATGCACAAATCAATGCAGAAAAGGTAATCGAGGCCGATCCAGATCTCATTTTGCTGATGACACACAGCAATCCTGAAGATGTCAAAGCAGGCTTTATGAGTGAAATGAAGCAAAATGCGGCGTGGCACGATGTATCAGCTGTCAAAAATGGACACGTTGAGATTCTACCAAGTGACCTATTTGGGACAAATCCAGGCGCAGAAGTCATCAGAGCGATCGATGAATTAGAGAAGAAATTGAAGCGATTGTCATCATGAAGATGAATGCAGAACTAGATTTTCAAAAAAGGCAGTCAAGACGAAAATGGCTGTTACCAGGATTGTTTCTCTCTTTATGTGTGGGCGTCTGTCTAGGACTTGCGGTAGGTTCTGTCCAATTGTCGCTGACGGATTTAATGGCTGTGTTCACGGGATCAGGTCTGCCTGTTCATGAAAAAATTGTCATGGATTTACGGTTTCCGCGTGTGCTCATTGGTTTTCTCGTTGGGGCCTGTCTCGCAGCATCAGGAGCGATTTTACAAGGAGTTGTCCGAAATCCACTGGCTGACCCTGGGATCATTGGTGTGACTGCGGGCGGCGGGTTAGCTGCTGTACTCAGCATGATTGTTCTTCCGCAATTCACGTATTTGCTTCCGGCAGCCGCTTTTCTGGGCGCCTTATTAGCAGCTCTTGTCGTGTATATGCTGTCATTTGATCAAGGGGTTTCACCGCTTAAATTGATCTTGGCAGGTGTTGCCGTCAATGCCTTGCTTGGTGCGGTGATGAATGGGTTTATGGTGCTTTACAGTGAGCGTGTGCAGGCTGTTTTGCCTTTTCTATCAGGGGGATTAAACGGACGGAGCTGGCATCATCTTAGCTTCGTGTCGCCATATGCGCTGGCTGGATTATGTCTTTGTTTTTTCGCCATTAAACCGTCCAATCTCCTTTTGCTTGGCGATGAATCGGCTCAGCTATTAGGCCTTCGAGTAGAGAGGACTCGATTTTTTCTCATTGCGCTGGCCGCTCTTTTAGCTGGAGCGGCTGTCAGTGTCAGCGGTTTAATCGGTTTTGTCGGGCTTGTTGTACCCCATTTTATCCGTCTTTTAATCGGAGATGATTACCGGTATTTGCTACCGATTTCAATGCTTGGAGGGGGCGTGCTTGTGGTCTTTGCCGATACAGCGGCACGGGTCTGGTTTACACCGGTTGAATTGCCTGTAGGGATCTTGCTTGCCTGCATCGGTGCACCTTTCTTCCTCTATTTATTAAAAAAGAAAGGGAGGGGTTAAGATGGATGTCATTGCAATGGATGACGTGAGTCTCAGTCAAGGCGGCTTTCGGCTGTCTTCCATTTCAGCAGCTGTTCCTAAAGGGAGTGTGACCGGAATCATTGGCCCGAATGGGTCAGGTAAGTCGACTTTTATCAAAGCGGCCGCACGACTGACCTCAATCGAAAGCGGCATGATTTACATTCACGACATCCCACAAAAAGAGATGACGGCACAGGAGATCGCCAAGGAGGTGGCAGTTCTCATGCAAACAAGAACCGCCATTCCATCGATGACAGTACGTGAGCTGGTCGCACTTGGACGCAGTCCGCATCGTTCCATCTGGAAAAAAAGCACCACGTCAGATCATGAAGCGATTGAGTGGGCGCTTGAGGTGACGAATAGCCGCACCAATGAAAACAGAATGCTCCATACATTATCAGGCGGAGAAAGACAAAAGGCATATATTGCAATGGCACTGGCTCAGAAGACAGAGACTATCATTCTGGATGAGCCAACCACTTATTTAGACATTGCGCATCAGCTTGAATTACTGGAGCTGCTCAAACAGCTGAATCAAACACATGGCATCACCATTTTAATGGTTCTCCATGACTTGCAGCAGGCCGCAAAATATTGTGACCGTCTCATTGCTATGAAGCGAGGTCAGGTGCATCAAATTGGCTCACCAAAAGAAGTGTTAACAGAAGACTTTTTCAAGGAGGTTTTTGGGATTCAGGCAGAGGTTCACTTAGACGGACCGCATCCACTCATTATCCCCATTGCCTCCATTCAACAACAAAAGGGAGATGAACCAAACATGATTATTGTAAATAACCAAGTAAGAGTAGAAAAAGGCAGTGCCGACCACCTTGTTAAACGGTTTAACAAGCAGGGGCAAGTAGAATTTATGGAAGGTTTTTTAGGAATGGAAGTATGGGTCACTCAGCAGACAACTGATTACGATGAAGTAACCATTCACACCCGCTGGAATCGAAAAGAAGACTTTGTGAATTGGACAAAATCTCAGGCATTTGGTGATGCGCACGCTCATGGAAAGGCGAAACCTGAAGGCCTGTTAAAAAACAAAATTACGTACTATGAAGTGCAAGTCACAAGACCTGCTTTACAGAAAAAAGCCTAAATATTCAAAAGCGCTGCAGCGAAGAAGCAGCGCTATTTTTTTGTGATTGTCTCTTTCCGTCACATATTTTTGACAAAGTATTCAAACAACTGACACAATCCCATCCAAATTTTAGGTAAAATTTACTTTATTTTTGAAGCGCATGGGTGTAAAGTACAGGTATAAATAACTAACCGAATGAAAATCAAGAGTAAAATTTCACCGAGTGAACTATATCAAATGGACTTCCGCTTGTGAATCATTGAACAAATAGTGAACTTTTTGTGAAATGGTGAGCATAAATATCTCGAATCATTCGGCATGCGAAAGTAAGGGAGGATGTAAGGCTGTGAGTGAGCTGTTTTTAGCAAGATTTCAATTTGCCTCAACGACATTATTTCATTTTATTTTTGTTCCTATGTCTATAGGTTTGGTATTTATCGTTGCATTGATGCAAACCCTTTATGTCGTCAAGAAAAAAGAGATTTATAAAAAGATGGCAAAATTTTGGGGTCACCTTTTCTTAATTAACTTTGCAGTAGGTGTGGTGACAGGGATTCTGCAAGAATTCCAGTTTGGGATGAACTGGTCTGATTATTCAAGGTTTGTCGGTGATGTCTTTGGTGCACCGCTTGCCATTGAAGCGTTATTGGCCTTTTTCCTTGAATCTACATTTATTGGACTTTGGATATTCGGCTGGGATCGTCTGCCGAAAAAAATTCATTTGTTATGTATTTGGCTCGTTTCTCTTGGTACGATCTTTTCGGCGTTTTGGATTTTACTCGCCAACTCATTTATGCAGGAGCCAGTTGGATTTGTGATTAGAAATGGCCGTGCAGAAATGAATGACTTTGGGGCGCTCGTGACAAATCCGCAACTTTGGGTTGAGTTCCCGCACGTTCTGTTTGGTGCATTGGCAACCGGTGCTTTCTTTATCGCGGGTGTCAGTGCCTATAAAATGATCAAAAAACAAGAAGTGACCTTTTTCAAAAAATCTTTCCAGATTGCCATGGTGCTTGCTTTCATTTCTGGCTTAGGTGTGGCGTTCTCTGGACATGATCAAGCAAAGCACTTAATGGAATCACAGCCGATGAAGATGGCAGCAAGTGAAGCCCTTTGGAAGGATAGTGGAGATCCAGCGGCTTGGACACTATTTGCCAACATTGACACAGATAAAAAAGAAAACTCTGCGGAGATCAATATTCCGTTTGCTTTAAGTTACTTGGCTTATTCGAAGTTTAGTGGAGATGTGCCAGGCATGCTGACCCTTCAAAAAGAATATGAAGCAAAGTTTGGTCCTGGAGATTACATTCCTCCAGTCAAAACAACCTTCTGGAGCTTTAGAATCATGGTGGGTGCCGGCATGTTGATGATTTTTGCTAGTATGATTGGTTTGTATTTGAGCTTTAGAAAAAAACTAGAATCAAACAAATGGTATTTACGCTTCATGGTATGGATGATTGCGTTCCCGTTTATTGCAAACTCAGCTGGTTGGATCATGACGGAAATTGGGCGTCAGCCGTGGACAGTCTTTGGTATGATGACAACCGCACAATCCATTTCACCAAACGTATCGTACGGCATGTTGCTATTCTCAGTCATTAGCTTTACGACCATTTATCTGATTCTTGCCATCGTGCTTGCCTACTTATTCATTCGAGAAATTAAAAAAGGTGCACATTCTGAAGAGAATACAGATCAAAAGGATGAAACGGACCTGTCTACAGATCCATTTGATGGAGGCGCATATCATGGCATATCTTAACGAGATTTGGTTTATTCTTGTCGCAGTACTGTTTGTTGGATTTTTCTTCTTAGAAGGATTTGATTTTGGTGTCGGGATGTCCATGCAGCTGCTTGGAAAAGATGCACATGAGCGCCGCATTTTAATCAATACGATTGGCCCTTTCTGGGATGCGAATGAGGTCTGGTTGATTACAGCAGGCGGAGCTATTTTCGCCGCTTTTCCTCACTGGTACGCTACGATGTTCAGCGGATACTATATTCCGTTTACGGTTCTCCTGCTAGCGCTCATTGGGCGGGGGGTCGCCTTTGAATTTAGAGGGAAGGTCGAGAAGGCTTCATGGATCAAAACGTGGGACTGGGTGATCTTCTTTGGCAGCCTGCTTCCGCCATTTTTACTCGGCGTGCTATTCACAAGTATTTTACGAGGAATGCCCATTGATCAAAGCATGAATATGTACGCTGGATTTACAGACTTTGTGAATCTTTATTCAGTGATCGGCGGGGTAGCTGTGACGGTTCTTTGCCTTCTGCATGGATTGATTTTCGTCACACTCCGCACTGAGGGTGATTTAAGAAATCGTGCAAGAAAGCTCGGTCAGCGTGTTTTATTGATTGCACTGCCGGTTCTTGTTGTATTTGTTGGTGTGTCTATTCTTGAAACAGACATTTATACCGTGCGTCCGATCATTACGATCCCTTTAACTGTACTCATTGTGGTTTGTTATGTAGCGGCTCTATTCTTTATGAGAAAAGAGCGTGATGGATGGACATTTTTATTCACAGGTGCAGGTATTATGGTGACGGTGACCATGCTTTTCACAGCATTATTCCCGCGTGTCATGATTAGTTCGATCAACCATGCATTCGACCTCACCATTCAAAACGCTGCATCAGGATCTTATTCACTGACGGTCATGACGATTGTTGCCATTTCTTTGCTGCCTTTTGTGCTTGGGTATCAAATCTGGAGCTACTATGTCTTCCGTAAACGTGTAAGCGGTAAGGAGCCAATGACCTACTAATGGATAAACGTTTGCTTCAACTAAAAGGAATGAGGGGGCTTCTTGCCCTCTTAGGTATTGTGTCAATCATCCAAGGAGCAAGTATTATTTTTCAAGCACAGTGGCTGGCACATGCCATAACAACGCTGTTTGACGGGAAGAGCCTCATGCAGGCAACGCCTTATGTCTTGCTGTTTCTTGCTGCCTTTCTGGTGCGGCACGGTCTCACCTTGATGCGGGAGAAGGTCATGTTCACCTATTCTTCCCGAATTGGAGCAGACGTCAGAAAGCAGCTGTTGGACCAGCTGTTCCGTTTAGGGCCAGCTTTCACGAAGAAAAAAGGAACAGGAAAGCTTGTGACATTGGCGATGGAGGGCATTGCCCAATATCGTCAGTATTTACAGCTGTTTTTGCCGAAAATGGTGAACATGGCAGTTATTCCGGTGATGGTGCTTGTCTATGTTTGGACATTAGATGAAACATCTGCTGTCATTCTCATTGTCACGCTGCCGATTTTAATTGTTTTTATGATTTTGCTAGGACTTGTCGCTCAGCGTAAAGCGGCCAAACAATGGAGATCGTATGAGAAATTATCCAATCATTTTACTGATTCTCTCCGTGGCCTTGAAACGCTTCGCTACTTAGGGATTAGCAAAAAGCATTCTCGTAATATTGGAGAGGTCTCAAAGCGTTATCGAAAGGCGACGATGAGCACACTGAAAGTCGCCTTTCTTTCATCTTTTGCTCTCGATTTCTTTTCTATGCTGTCCATTGCGACTGTCGCTGTATTTCTCGGCTTGCGCTTAATTGAAGGAGATCTTTTGTTATTGCCCGCTTTGACCGCACTGATGCTTGCGCCAGAATATTTCTTGCCAGTCCGTGAAGTGGGAAATGATTATCATGCGACGTTAAACGGTAAAGAAGCGAATGAGGCGATTCAAGTGATTTTAGAGGAAAAGGGCTTCCGAGAGCAGGAGACACAATCCGTGCAGCTGAACGAGTGGAATGAGCAATCTGAGCTCACACTGCAAGATGTCAGTGTCTTACATGATGAGCATGCACCATATTCGATTCAGGATGTGGACCTCACTGTGAAAGGAAAGAAAAAAATTGGGATCATCGGTGCCAGTGGTTCAGGGAAATCGACGTTAACGGATGTTCTCGGTGGTTTTGTTGAACCGTCTGCAGGTGAAATCATCCTAAACGGAAAGCCGCTTGCTCATTTACAGCTGGCGGCATGGCAAAAAGAAGTCGTTTATATGCCGCAGCATCCTTATTTATTTCACATGACACTGAGAGAAAACATTCGTTTTTATGAACCGAATGCAACCGATGAAGACGTCGAAAGAGCGGTGGAAGAGGCAGGTTTGTCTCAGCTCGTAGCTGATCTCCCCAATGGATTGGATGAGGTCATTGGCGAACAGGGCAGAGGACTGAGCGGTGGACAAGCGCAGCGGATTGCCCTCGCTCGCACAGTGCTCGGCCAGCGATCCATTATGCTGTTAGATGAACCAACGGCTCATCTGGATATTGAGACAGAGTATGAATTGAAGAAAACAATGCTTCCATTGTTTGAAGATAAACTTGTGTTTTTAGCCACACACAGACTTCATTGGATGACGGATATGGATGAAATCATTGTGATGGATCATGGGACGATTGCAGAGATGGGGACTCATGAATCATTAATGGAAAGAAAAGGTGTGTACTATCAATTGGTACAGGAACAAATGGGGGCGGTCACACATGGTCAGTAAAGGCTGGTTTATACCTTATATCAAGGAGAATCAAAAGCTGTTTGCCTTGGTGCTTTTTTTAGGGGCGATTGCGGTGTTTTCTGCTTCTATGCTCATGTATACGTCAGGGTTCCTCATTTCAAAAGCTGCCACAAGACCTGAGAATATCTTGATGGTCTATGTCCCAATCGTGGCAGTACGTACCTTTGGTATTTCACGCTCAGCGGCTCGTTATGCAGAAAGACTGGCGAGTCATCAGCTCATTTTGACGATGATTGAAAAAATGCGGGTACGTCTTTATGATATGGCTGAACGAAGTGCCAAACAGACTAAGCTTGGAACAGGTGAAATGCTTGGGCTGTTATCAGAAGATGTGGAGAGATTACAGGATGCGTATTTAAAAACAATCTTTCCATCCATCGGTGCACTGCTTTTATATGCCGCTTCAATTGGAGCACTTGGGCTTTTTTCATGGCCTTTTGCCGGGTTGATGCTGCTTTATATGGCGCTGCTCGTATTTGTATTCCCATACATCACAGTACTTGTGAACCGGGCGCGACAAATTGAAATGAAAAAGGGCAGAAATGAACTGTACAGCCATTTAACAGATGCCGTCATGGGCGTGAGTGACTGGTTGTTTAGTGGCAGACAGAACGATTTCGTTGAAGGCTATGAACGAAAAGAAGCAAAGCTATTAGCGCTCGAAGCGGCAAAGCATCGGTTTATCCGTTTGCGCCAATTTTTAGCACAGCTAGTCATTGGAGGAGCAGTCGTCCTTGTCGTGTATTGGAGCGGCTCAGTCGTTCAGGCTGGTTCTATGCCGCACACGCTCATCGCAGCCTTTGTGCTTGTGCTGTTTCCATTAACAGAAGCCTTTCTTCCCCTGTCAGATGCAGCAGGTGATATTCCTGTTTATCAGCATGCCGTCAGCAGATTAAATCATTATGAAGAGCAGTCGTATGAAGGATTAGTGGAGAGGGAGGCAGCAGACGAGACACCCGTCTCTGATGGCGTTGAAGCGGTCTGTTTTGATCAAGTCACCTTCGGATATGAAGTAGATCAACATGTACTAAAGCATTTTTCGTTTTCCATGAAGCAAGGTGAATCGCTCGCTCTTTTAGGAAAAAGCGGTGCAGGCAAATCGACCATTTTAAAACTGTTAGAAGGGGCAGTCGTGCCAAATCAAGGGGTTGTCAGCATTCAGGGGAAACCGGTACAAAGCATTCAAGAGGAGATATCCTCTTATGTGTCTGTACTCAATCAACAGCCTTATTTATTCGATACGTCTGTTTTAAACAACATTCGCTTAGGTTCTCCAGAAGCGACAGAAGAGCAAGTAAAAGAAGCCGCGCGGCAAGTTCAGCTGCACGATTACATTGAGTCTTTGCCAGAAGGTTATCACACAGGTGTACAAGAGACAGGGGTTCGTTTCTCTGGTGGAGAAAGACAGCGTATGGCTCTAGCAAGGATTTTGCTGCAAAACACACCGATTGTTGTATTAGATGAGCCAACCGTCGGGCTTGATCCACGCACAGAGCGTGAATTGCTTGAAACGATCTTTCGCGTGTTAAAAGGAAAAACAGTCATTTGGATCACCCATCATCTCACTGGCTGTGAGGCATGTGACCGTATGATGTTTATTGAAGGTGGACGTATTGAGATGGAAGGGCAGCATCATGATTTGCTGAAAGAAAATGTGCGTTATCAAAAGCTGTATGAAATGGATCGTCCATTTTCGAACGTGTAAAAAATGTATGACAAGAACGTTCGGACAGAAGATTTCTGCCCGAACGTTTTTTTGAGTTTAAGGATTTACTTTTCCTACACCCGCATTTGATACAACTTCTGATTTCACATTGTTCACGTTAAGCAAAGAGTAGTTATAAGGAGGGTTGTACGTACCTGTTGAAGACGTTGGCAGACTGCCTGTGCTATTAATATATGAGTTGTTGATGACATGCCATGTACCGACTTGACGGCTGTCCCAGCTGCCAATGGCATTGTTTGTATTTTCAAATACGTTGTGCTCAATTCTCATTTTTGCGCCCATACGAGAGTTAATCGCAGTTGTATGGATGCCTTTGTAGTAGTTGTTATACACATGACCTTCTCCGTAGCGCATAGACGGTACACGAGAGTTCAAGTTTTCAAAGCGGTTGTTGTGGAATGTGATTTTTCTGTTGTAGTTATCGTTATCGGAGCTGCCCATCAGCATTGTTTTCCAGCTGTCATGGACATAGTTCCATGAGAACGTAATGTAATCGGAGTCATTTTTCACATCGAATAACCCATCATAGTCATCTTTCCCAGAGTTCAAAGTGTTGTAGAGTTCATTATGGTCGACCCATACGTTTTTAGAGCCACCTTCGATTCCGATGGCATCTTTATCACCGATTTTGCTGTGATGGATTTTGAGGTTGCGGATGATGACGTTATTGGCACGCCATACTTTAATACCAATCCCATTAAATTCGCCGTTTGTCCCTTTACCGACGATGGAGACATTGTTTGTATCTTTCACATCAATTTTATTGGCTGATGTATTAGAAGGAGTAATCGTTCCGTCTACCACGATTTTCAATTTTTCATTTGTTCCTTTGCTTTTGAGGGCAGCTAATAGTTCATTTCCCGTTTTCACCGTCACCGTTTTACCGCCTTCACCGCCTGTTGTACCGCCATTTAATGTGGAGAATCCTTGCTGATTAAAATTGGCCATAATCGAAGGGCTTTCTGGATATTTCGTTGCTGCTTTTGCCTCCCCATTTGGCGCAAATAATGAAGTCACGAGACCAACCGCTAACACACCAGCTAACATTGGAACTTTTTTCTTCAACATGAACATCTCCATTCTCTATTTTGTTTTAATGTAAACGTTTCCAAAATAAGCTGCGATTCAACCGCTCCTCCTTCCTTCGCCAGCATCGCCTCTTTCGGAATGTAGGAAGAGCATAGCACGCAAAAAGGTATCATCGGCTAAGAATTGGAACGAAGTATTCCACGATTTTCAAGGAAACTAAGGCAATGATTATTTCAATTTATCTACATGAGACAAGGATCATTGACGATAGGTATTGGGGTAACCTAGTGATTATGAAAAGGACGTTCTTCTTTTCAAGGAAAATCAAGATGATTACGAAAGCGTCATTTTGTTAGAGACAAAGACATGTCATAATCATTACATAAGAAAAAAATGGATATCAAATAGATCCATGCGCTAAACAGTAGGTAGAAAAGGCTCCAATTTAAAAAAAGAAGGTCTATTTTAAACGATGCGATCACCGGTGTCGTCTAATCAATAAGAGATAGAAAGGAAGGAGGGACGTGTTTGGAGCAGACCGAGGAGACTTTATGGATCAAGCGGGCAAAACAGGGGGATGATGCCGCATTTACCGCCCTTTATCGGCATCATTATTCGTTTCTTTACCGTTATTTGATGAAATTGACCCTTCAACAAGAGCTGACAGAGGAGATCATGCAAGAAACGATGCTCAAAGCGTACATGAAACTTTCTTCTTTTAGAGGAGATTCATTATTTTCAACATGGCTCATGTCCATTGCATCTAGACAATTTTTAGATCATCAAAAGAAAAGAAAACGTGAACAAAAGAGAGAAGGAAAGGCGAATCAAGAAGCCATCCGCCGGTTCAAATGGGATGTTCAGCAAAAAGGCCATACTTGGCATGACATGTGGGATGCTCTAAATGAGTTAAAGGCTCAGGAGAGAGCACCGATCCTTCTCCATTACTATTATGGCTTTACTTACCCTGAAATCGCTTCGATGCTCGGGGTGAGAGAAGGTACGGTGAAATCGAGGGTTCATCATGGGATCAAGAAAATTCGAAAGGAGTGGGACTGATGAAAGAAGATCGTTTCGCCGATCGTTTAAAAGAGGGGCTGCAGGAGCTCGATGAACAAATCGAAGTAGAAAAGCCGAGTGAACAAGCTTTGATGTTGATGCTAAAGCAGGCAAAGGAAAAAGAGAAAAAACGTTTTAAACAAGAAGTGCTGGCGTACATCATCGTCAGTCTGACCATCATGACACTTTTTGCAGCTGCCATTACTCATTTGCCCATCATCTTCATTCTTCTCCAAGTGGTGAGCGTGCCGCTCTGTGTGGTTGTCGGCATCAAGGAATATCAACATATTAAAGGAGGGTCCTCCTTATGAGTCAGACGGAAATGATCATCTTATTGTGCGCATTACCGTTACTGTTTGCACAGGGATTTCTCTTATTTATGGATGCTAAGAAAAGAGGGCGTTATAAATGGTTCTGGGGCATCATTGGATTAATCAACTTCCCATCTTCTTCTATTTTATATTGGCTGTGTGTTGTCTTACCTGATCGTAAAAGAGGAGAAAAGCTCAGGAAAGATTGAAAGACGTTGTAAAACTTTTGACCTTTTTTTTGAATGATCATCATCTAGAAAAAATGAAAGTTTCATGAATGTGTCAAAGAAAGCGGGATGTTGAACGTCCAGTTCGTCATTTCTAGCACGATAGTCATTCTTTGAGCGGGCTATTTTCATGACGGAAGGTGATTCTGCTTGATCTATCTCATTTCGGCATCGTTTTCATCTGTTATCAATATTGATCAGTTTTTACAAATGGTGTTAAATTAATCTCAATATGCGTTAGAAAATCTAACAACCAAAGAGTGAGATATTGACAAGGAGGCAGATGAGACATGTTGACCTTAGATCGAGCAGCACAAACAGCACAAAGCTACATCCACCGTGTGCTAGAGGATGTAGAAAAACGGAATCCAGGTGAGGCGGAATTCCAACAAGCCGTGAAAGAAATTCTGGAATCCCTCGTCCCGGTTTTTGCAAAACACCCAGAGTATGAAAAACAGGGGATCTTAGAACGCTTAATTGAGCCTGAGCGGATTGTGATGTTTCGTGTACCGTGGGTAGACGATGAAGGCAAAGTACAGGTGAACAGAGGATTCAGGGTTCAATTTAATAGTGCCATCGGTCCTTATAAGGGGGGCATTCGTTTCCACCCATCGGTCAATGCCAGCATCATCAAGTTTTTAGGGTTTGAACAAATCTTTAAAAACGCACTGACAGGTTTGCCGATCGGCGGAGGAAAAGGTGGATCAGATTTTGACCCTAAAGGGAAATCTGATGGAGAAATCATGCGTTTTGTTCAAAGCTTTATGAGTGAACTCAGTCGTTATATTGGACCTGATCAAGATGTACCGGCAGGAGATATCGGGGTAGGCGCACGCGAAATCGGCTATATGTTCGGCCAGTACAAAAAAATGCGTGGTGCGTATGAAGCAGGTGTCCTGACAGGAAAGAGCCCTGGCTTCGGAGGCAGTTTAGCAAGAAAAGAAGCGACCGGCTATGGACTTGTGTACTTTATGGAAGAAATGTTAAAAGCCCACGGAATGCAATTTGAAGGACGATCTGTTGTTGTGTCTGGGTCAGGAAATGTATCGATTTATGCGATGGAAAAAGTATTGGAATTAGGCGGAAAGGTTGTGGCTTGTAGTGATTCAAGCGGAGCCATTTACGACCCTCAAGGCATTTCACTTGAGACAGTGAAGCAGCTGAAGGAAGTCGATAACCAGAGAATTAGTGCCTACATAGACATTCACCCGCATGCTGAATTGATTGAAGATTGCGAACAAATTTGGTCTCTCCCTTGTGACATTGCGCTGCCATGTGCGACCCAAAATGAAATTTCAGAGTCGCAAGCACAGCAACTAGTGGCAAACGGTGTCATCGCTGTAGGAGAAGGGGCCAATATGCCGTCCACACTTGAGGCCGTCAAAGTATTTGAACAACATGATATTTTGTTTGCACCAGCAAAAGCAGCAAATGCTGGGGGAGTGGGTGTTTCGGCATTAGAAATGGCGCAAAACAGTGCGAGAATGTCTTGGACTTTTGAAGAAGTAGATGGTCAGTTGAAACAAATGATGCAGTCGATTTATCGTCAGTGTACCGAGACAGCTGAAGAATACGGATACGCTGGAAACTTAATGGTAGGCGCAAATATTGCAGGATTTCGTAAAGTGGCAGATGCCATGATCGCGCAAGGCGTCATTTAATTCCTGCTCTCCCGCACCTGTTTATTTCATGACAAGATCGGGAATCGTCTTGTAAGAATGACAATAAGGAGGCGCGGGAGAAAATGAAAAAGTGGCTGAAACAAATTGTCAAATGGGCACCAGTGATTTATCCAGTGGTGAGGAAAATATACAAAGAACGAAAAGTATCCAAAAGTCGTAACGTATCAGCCGGGTAATCCGGCTTTTTTTTATGAAATGAATGAAACAAAAAAATATGCTGTGTGAATGATCCATTTCACTTCTCTCTCCGTTAAGTACATAACAAACGGAAAGAGGAGGCAAAACAGATGAAAATGAAAAAAGCATTTTTAACGATCCCGCTTAGTGCAGCATTATTATTACCAACTGCTCAAATGGCAAGTGCACACGAAGGACATATGCATGGGGATGCAAAAAAGTCGTCATCATCACAAGAGGTGTCAAATAAAGCAACGGATCTTCGCGCAGCGCTTGATCAGCTGTTCTCAGAACATGCTTATTTAGCAGTGATCACGATGCAAAAGGGAATTGATGGAAGTAAAGATTTTGATCAAGCAGCAGCAGCGTTAAATGAAAACACGAATGATCTATCAGATGCGATCGCCTCTGTGTATGGAAAAAAAGCAGGGAAACAATTCAAAGAGATTTGGTCAAGCCATATCGGTTACTTTGTTGATTATGTACAAGCAACAGCGAAAAAAGATGAAGCAGGTAAAAAGAAAGCGGTCAAAGAGCTTGATCAATACCGCATGAAACAAGCTGATATGCTTGATAAAGCAACGGATGGAAGATTGAAAGCAAGTGAACTTGAAGAAGGTTTAAAAATGCACGTCAATGAACTGCTAAAAGCTTTTGACAGTTACACAGAAAAGGATTTTGATACAACCTATGAAACGGTCAGAAAATCCATTCATCATATGTTTGAAGTAGGTAAAGGCGTATCATGGGCGATTACAGATCAATTTCCTGGGAAATTTGATCAAAAATCAGTGGATACTCCAGCCGCAGATCTTCGTGAGGATTTAAACTACTTGTTCTCAGAGCATTTGGCACTCGCGGTAGTGGCTATGCAAAAAGGGAATGATGGCAGCAAGGACTTTGACCAAGCGGCAGCAGCGTTAAATGAAAACACGAATGATCTATCAGATGCGATCGCTTCTGTTTATGGAAAAGATGCAGGAAAACAATTTAAAACGATCTGGTCAAGTCATATCGGATATTTAGTTGATTATGTTAAAGCGGATGCATCAGGAGACGAGCAAGCAAAAGAAAAGGCCGTCAAAGATTTAGATGCTTACCGTATGAAACAAGCAAAATTTTTAGATCAAGCGACAGATGGACGATTGAAGGCGGCTGACTTAGAAGCCGGGTTGAAAACCCATATTGATGAGCTCATCAAAACGTACACGTCTTATCACAATGGCGAATATGATCAGCTGTACCCGACTGTCAGAGAAGCATACGGCCATATGTTCATGGTTGGTCAAGATGTCGCATCAGCTATTGTCGATCAGCATCCTGAATTATTCAAATCCAACATGCCAAATGAGATGCCGAAAACAGGTATGGGAGGCACAGCCGGTCCCTTAGGTATGTCATATGAAGCATTTGCTGGGATGATGGCAAGTCTCATCTTAGCCGGAGGTGCAGTGGGGGCGTTCTTCCTCATTCGCCGTAAACCATCAAATTAAGCAGGCATCAAGACAAGAGGGAACGTGCACAATCGTGCCGTTCCTTTCTTCAAAAGGAGGTCGACTTGCGTGAAAAGATGGCTGTTTGGTATTCTGACGCTTTTCATCATCACGGGCTGCGCATCCCAATCAATAGATGAAAAGTCATCCTCTGAAACTGCATCATCTTCTGAGCCAATGACAGCAAAACAAGCCAAGAATCCATCTCATTCACACGACACGTTAAAAGATGAGCCATCGGGTATTGTGCCAGCTGACATCTCCATTCCAGCGATTGATGTCCAAGCAAAAGTGGAGAAAACGACTTTATCAAAGGATGGCAGTATGGGTGTTCCACAAAATACAGATCACACAGCTTGGTTTGAAGATGGTCCGAAGCCTGGTGATAAAGGGAATGCTGTCATAAATGGTCATGTTGATAATAAATGGGGTCCAGCTGTTTTTTATCGACTAAAGGAGCTAAAAAAGGGAGACAAAGTCATTGTGACATCCTCGTCAGGGGAAAAGCGAACCTTTGAGGTTCTCAAGGTGAAAAGCTATCCGCGCGAAGAGAAACCAAATGCTTTTTTCGGATACGCCTTTACACGGAATCTCAATTTCATCACATGTACGGGAACTTTTGATCATGCAGCCGGTACACATGAAAAAAGATTGGTTGTCTTTACACAACTGATTTCCTCATAAGAAAAAGGCGGATACACGGAGGTGTAACGCCTTTTTTTCATGATTTCCACAACAGCATCTTAGAAGAAGGTTCATAGGTCATTAGATATGGTTGGTTGTATAAATAGGGGCGTTTGTCATATAAATGAGTTGGCAATTTTTATTTCTTTTCAGTAGAATATGAGTAATGAAGAGAACTGTAAGCGTATACAACCTGTCCAAACAAGGCAGATTCTCCACCCTAAATGAAGGAGGCCGACCTAATGCTGAGTAAAAGACTGGCGCACATTTTAAGTCAGCTGATGGCAGCTGAGACTCCTCTCACGAGCGCTGCGCTTTCTGTCAGTTTACAAGTGACAAGCCGCACCATCCGAACAGACATCAAGGAACTGAATGAGCGTCTAGCCCCTTATCAAGCAGCTGTATCAGCTGTTAGAGGCGCTGGCTATGAGCTGTTGATCAACGATGAGAATGCCTTTCGCCGTTTTATGAAGGAAGAAGTCGAACAGGAAGAACCGCTTGCTATTCTTCCAGAAGAACGAGTTCGATTTATTTTGAAAAAGCTGCTTCTAGCGGAATCATATGTGAAGCTGGAAGACTTACAGGAGCAGCTGTTTATTAGTAAATCGACGATGAGTAATGACATGAAATGGGTCAAACGTAAGCTCGAACCCTTTGATCTGAAGCTGGAAGTAAAGCCGAATAAAGGCTGCCGGATCAAAGGATCTGAGATGAAAATCCGTTATTGCATGTCAGAATATTTATTCAATGAACGGCGTTCCTATCAAACAATGCTGAACACGGCGGTTACGATTTTGCCAAAACATGAGCTGGAATTGATTCAGAGAACCATGATTGATTATATCAACGAGGAAAAAATGAATCTATCAGACATTTGCATGAATAATTTAATTGTTCATATTGCTATTGCCTGTAAACGGATTAGACACGGAAACTATGTATCTGTGCTGCCTGAAGAAATCAACGAAATCCCAAGGGCAAAAGAATACAAGGTAGCCAAAAAAATGGTTGAGCGTCTTGAAGGGCTGCTAGATGTCTCATTTCCACAAGAGGAAATCGTTTATATCGCCATTCATTTGCTAGGAACAGCCAAAATGGTACAGTCTTTTTCAACGGGCGGTCAAAAACAAATTGTGGATGATGACACGAGCCGTCTTGTTCAGCTGATGCTGAAAGCCATTGATCAAAAATTGCAGCTGGATTTAGCGGGAGATGCGGAATTGCTGATTGGCCTCAGTTTGCACTTAAAGCCGGCGATCAATCGGTGTAAGTATGGAATGAATTTAAGAAATCCAATGCTTGATGAGATCAAAGCGGGCTATCCAATTGCCTTTGAAGCAGGGATTGTGGCGAGCAGGGTAATTGAAGAAGAGACAGGTTTGTCCATTCATGAAAATGAGATCGGCTATATGGCACTTCATTTTGGTGCGGCCTTAGAGCGCAGGAAAATGGAGATACCACCGAAGCGATGCCTGATTGTCTGTGCGTCTGGTGCAGGGAGTGCAAGGCTACTTCAAGATCGTTTGCGGTCACAATTTGGGTCGAAGCTGACCATTTTAGGAACAGCAGAGCTTTATTCCCTTCCGCATGTCTCTTTACATGCATTGGATTTAATTATTTCGACCATTCCCATTCATATGGATTTACCGATTCCGGTCATTCAAGTGAACACGATTTTAGGAGGCAGTGATTTTTTAAAAATAGAAGAAGCTTTGACAAGTGAAACAAGAGTGACATTAGCCACGCAATATATGAAAAAGGAATTGGTCTTTACAAAACGCGCCTTTCAAACAAAGGAAGAGGTCATACACTTTCTCACGCAAAAGGTCATTGACAAGGGCTTAGCGCCAGCAGAACTTACACAATCTGTGATGGAAAGAGAAGAGTCTGCACCGACTTCATTTGGGCATTATACAGCGATTCCGCATCCGATGACCCCGCTAACAGAAGAGACGTTTTGGGCGATCTGTACATTAGAAAAACCGATTATTTGGGGAGAGAAAAAAGTTCAATTTGTCTGCTTGCTTTGTGTCGAAAAAGAGAATGCCAAAGACTTAAAAGGCATGTACCGTCTGCTTGGAGAGCTTGTCCATCATGTGAAATTTATTCAGCACCTCATCACCTGTGACACCTTTGAAGACATGCTGGATGTCATGGATAAAAAAGCGCCTTCGTACAAGAACTAATGGTGTGATATTAACTTTTTCCGCTTCTTAAAGGAAAAAGTATGGGTGTTTATGAAAGCGGTTTCATAATATGATGAATGTGTAAAGAAAAGCTTCATACTTCAAAAAGGGGGCGTTTACAATGAACATTTTATTAGTTTGTGCAGCAGGTATGTCAACAAGCTTACTTGTCACAAAAATGGAGAAAAGTGCACAAGAACAAGGAAAAGACTATCGTATTTGGGCCGTATCTGGAGATGCTGCAAAAAATCATATTGATCAAGCCGATGTGCTTTTATTAGGACCTCAAGTTCGTTATTTATTACCGCAAATGAAAAAACTCGGAGAAGACAAAGGAATTCCAGTAGACGTAATTAATACCGTGCATTATGGCGTATGTAATGGTGCTGAGGTTTTAAAATCTGCTGAACAGTTAGTGAACGGATAAAGGGGGCGGAAGGGATGAATGGATTCAACCGATTTCTAGAAGAGAAGGTTATGCCGTTTGCAGGGAAGATTGCCGCTCAAAGACATTTACAAGCATTGCGTGACGGAATTGTTTTAACCATGCCTCTCATTATCGTCGGTTCACTGTTTCTTATTTTAGCCAACCTTCCGATTCCAGGATACAGCGATTTTATGGCAAGTGTCTTCGGAGCCGAATGGGCCACGAAACTATCCTATCCTGTGAATGCCACCTTTGACATTATGGCACTTGTTGCGACCTTTGGGATCGCGTACAGGTTAGCTGAAAAGTATGCAGTCGATGCACTGTCATCTGGTGCAATTGCTGTCGCAGCTTTCCTCCTAGCCACACCTTATCAAGTACCGTTCACACCTGAAGGATCAACAGAAGCTATCCTAGTGAATGGCGGTATTCCCGTCACACTGATGGGCAGTAAAGGGCTATTCGTTGCCATGATTATTGCCATGCTTTCCACCGAAATTTACCGCTTTATTGTACAGCGGAATATCGTTATCAAAATGCCTGATGGTGTACCGCCAGCAGTTAGTAAATCGTTTATCGCACTTATTCCAGGTTTTGTGGTCATCACGCTGATCTGGGTCGCTAGGCTTCTGATTGAGATGACACCTTTTGAGAGTATTCATAATATCATCACGGTCTTAATCGGCACACCACTATCCATTCTTGGTGGAAGCTTAGGCGGAAGTATCGTTGCCATCGGTGTGCAAATGCTCCTCTGGGCATGTGGTATTCACGGAGCCACCATTGTCGGTGGAGTCATGGGTCCGATTTGGCTCGGTGCGATGGATGAAAACCGTCTTGCCTTCCAAGCAGGAGAAGTGCTGCCGAATATTTTCACAGCGCAGTTCTTTGAAATTTTTATCAATGTAGGCGGAAGCGGCGCGACGCTTGCTTTGGTACTGACCATGATCTTGCGTGCGAGAAGTAAACAAATGAAACAGCTTGGCCGTCTTGCGATTGGGCCAGCCATCTTTAACATCAACGAACCGATCATTTTTGGAATGCCGATTGTGATGAACCCAATGCTTCTCATTCCGTTTATCCTTACCCCAATTATGATGATCATCACCACATATATCGGAATGAGCACAGGACTTGTAGCAAAACCGGCAGGGATCGCTGTCCCGTGGACAATGCCGCCAATCATTTCAGGCTATCTCGCAACAGGTGGGAAAATCTCTGGCGCGGTCATGCAGTTGATTAACCTTGCCTTGTCATTTGCGCTATACTATCCATTCTTTAGAATGTGGGATAAGCAGAAATTGAAAGAAGAAAATGAGCTTGAAGCAAAAGCATCAACAGATGAAAATGTCGTCAGCATGTAATAGAGGGAACAAGGGGGATGCGGCCGATGGAAATGGAACAAATTGTGTTTCAACTCATCTTGCACGGTGGTAATGGCAGAAGCTCGGCCATGGAGGCCATTACATGTGCAAAGCAAGGCAATTTTGATGAGGCGAAGCAAAAATTGCAGGAAGCACAAGACGCGTTAAATGAGGCGCATCACGCACAGACAGAGCTGATCCAAGGAGAAATCAGAGGAGAGAAAACCGACGTCAGTCTCTTGATGATTCATGCACAGGATCATCTGATGAACGCAATGACCGTCAAGGAGCTTGCAGCTGAAATCATTGAGCTCCATGAAAAAATGAAGCAATTCGGAGGTGTCAATTCATGAAAGACGGAATCAAAATTGTCACAATAGGCGGTGGATCAAGCTATACGCCTGAGCTCGTCGAAGGGTTTATTAAACGATATCAAGAATTGCCTGTAAAGGAATTATGGCTTGTGGATATTGAAGCGGGTCAGGAAAAGTTGAACATCGTGGGTGCCCTTGCAAAACGTATGGTTGAAAAAGCGGGTTTGCCGATTGAAGTGCACCTCACCCTTGACCGCCGGGCAGCTCTGAAAGATGCGGACTTTGTCACGACACAATTTCGTGTAGGACTGCTCGAAGCCAGAGCCAAGGATGAAAGAATCCCACTTAAATATGGCGTCATTGGACAGGAAACGAATGGTCCAGGCGGGTTATTTAAAGGTCTACGCACCATTCCAGTCATTCTAGACATCGTGAAGGATATGGAAGAGCTTTGCCCAGATGCCTGGCTGGTGAACTTTACAAATCCAGCAGGCATGGTCACAGAGGCGGTGTTACGCTACACGAATCTGAAAAAAGTGGTCGGTCTATGCAATGTGCCGATTGGAATCAAAATGGGCATTGCAAAAGCGCTGGATGTCGATGTCGAACGCATTGAAGTACAATTTGCAGGCCTCAATCACATGGTCTATGGCTTAGATGTGTATTTAGACGGGGTCAGCATTATGGATCAAGTGCTCGATGAATTAGGAAATCCAAATAGCCAGTGGTCCATGAGGAATATTGAAGCGAAAAACTGGGAGCCTTCTTTCGTCAAAGGCTTAGGGGTCATTCCATGTCCGTATCATCGTTATTACTATAAAACGAAAGATATGCTGGAGGAAGAACAAAAAGCGGCTCAAGAAAAAGGAACAAGAGCAGAGGTTGTGCAGCAAGTCGAGCATGAACTATTTGAGTTATATAAAGACCCAGATTTATCGATTAAACCGCCGCAGCTCGAAAAAAGAGGCGGGGCTTATTACAGCGATGCAGCATGTAATTTGATCAGCTCCATCTATAATGATAAACATGACATTCAACCGGTAAATACAGTGAACAGAGGAGCGATTGCCAGCATTCCGGCCGAATCAGCGGTTGAAGTGAACTGTATCATTACAAAGGACGGACCGAAACCAATCGCGACAGGTGATCTGCCTGTGGCTGTGAGAGGACTCGTTCAACAAATCAAGTCCTTCGAGCGTGTGGCAGCTGAAGCAGCTGTGACAGGAGATTACGAGACGGCTCTTGTCGCCATGACCATCAATCCACTCGTTCCTTCTGACGAAATTGCAAAGCAAATCTTAGATGAAATGCTTGAAGCGCACCGTGAATATTTACCGCAGTTCTTCAAATCAGTGAATGCGTAAAATAAAATGGCCCCTTTATGGGGTCGTTTTTTATGATTTTTTCATATGGAAACCGGAGAAAGCAGTGTATGATAGAAAAAACAACATGTACTGCTTCAAAGAAAGGACGGTTAGAATATGGTGGCAATTGGTTTAATGCTTTACGGCTTTATCGTTCAACCTCTACTTAGTTACGGCACAGTGGTTTTGTTTTTGTATGGAATCATCGCTTCATTTATTGGCCTGATTCGGCATAGACAGGATGTGTGGATGTATGTTCTCCGCTTGCTCGTTTGTTTTACCATTCCAGTAACCAATCTGTTAATGTATTTCGCAACCATTGGTGGAGATGAAAGAGACTTTGATTTCCAGCCGATGCCGCCAGTTTATCATCTTGTTTTTATCCTAGAAATCATCATCGTCTTTTTACCAGAGATCTTTTTACTGATCGAGAGAAAGCGGAGTATCAAAGGGAAACAGTGGATATATGCAGGGGCCATTGTGGGGATATCGGTCTTGTTTTGGTGCACGATTTGATGAGAGGCTGACTGACATCTAAGTCTTTTTCGCCTTTTTGTTGCGTAACCTCTTTCGCCTCACTTTTACAAAAGTAATGGAAAGAACAAAGATAGAAATTCCGAGAAACTTAAATAGAAAACGGGTGAAGAACGGTGAATCATCGAAACCTGTAGCGATGATGATCGATCCGATGCAAATCCCAAAGAACGCTAGTAAATAAGTAAAAAACATATCATCACTCCTTAAGCGTGGAATAGATCCATATTTTCCATTATGAGGTAGAGAAGGAGATAAAGAAACAAAAAAAGAACCCTTCATCAAATGAAAGGTTCTTTCGCTTGCTTATGCCTGCTTGACGACCGAATCGACTTCTACTGTCCAGCCGAAGATATCTGGCTGAGTTCCTTTTTGGATTCCAGTAATCGCTTCGTACAATTTCTTCGATACTTCGCCTGTTTGACCATTTTGAATGACGTATGGCTGATCGTGATAAATTAATTCACCGACAGGAGAAATGACGGCTGCCGTTCCTGTCCCGAAGATTTCTTCAAGTTCACCTGACTGATGTGCTTCGATTAACTCATCAATTGAAATTTTACGTTCTGTCACAGGGATTTCCCAATGCTTTAACAGCTCAAGCACAGAATTCCGTGTGATCCCTTCTAAAATGCTGCCGTTCAGTTCAGGCGTCACGATTTCTCCGTTGATTTTAAAGAAGATATTCATACTACCGACTTCTTCAATATACTTTTTCTCGATGCCATCAAGCCACAGGACTTGTGAAAATCCTTTCGTTTCAGCAACTTGCTGTGCTTTCAGGCTTGATGCATAGTTTCCAGCTGTTTTGGCATTTCCTGTTCCGCCTTTAACAGCGCGGACAAATTCGTTTTCCACCGCAATTTTGACCGGATGGATGCCTTCTTTATAATAAGAACCTACTGGAGATAAAATGATGATCAGCTTATAGGTGCTTGACGGTGCAACACCTAAATAGGGCTCAGTAGAAATAATGAATGGACGAATATACAAAGAAGTGCCCTCTGCATCAGGTACCCAATCCTTATCAATGCGAATGAGTTCATTTAAGCCTTCTAAAACCGTTTCTGTATCAATTTGCGGGATACATAGGCGGTCATTTGATCTGTTTAAGCGTTCCATATTTTTTTCGGGACGGAATAAGAGAATCTTTTGATCCTCAGACACATACGCCTTCAAGCCTTCAAAAACAGATTGGCCATAATGATAAACCATAGAAGCTGGATCCATTGGAATCGCCTGATAAGGGATAATTCTCGGATCATACCAGCCTTTATCAATTGAATAATCCATCACAAACATGTGGTCTGTGAAGATTTTTCCGAATTCAAGTTGATCAGATTGAGGTTTTGGTTTTTTTGTTGAACTAAGTTCAACGCGGATGGGTTGTTTTGGCATCGTAAATCTCCTTGCTGTTTGATTATTTGAAAATTCTAATAATATGAAATAATTATGATTCTATTCTATACCTTCACAAAATATTAGCAATAGGTTTTCTGGAATTCAGACAAGAAAAATCTGTTAAAGCGCTTTCCTCCTCTCTGTCGTGGTTTTACTGAAGTTTCCCCTTAGAAATAAAATCCAATTTCATTATTAACTGATTAATCTGACAATTTAAAAGCGATTTGATTTCCTGTAAGATATTCTTTCAACCATACACCTTTTGACTAGTACATTGCAAGGGGCATTGCCATATTTTAATCCTCTTTTTTTTAACCGATAAAGGTAGAAGAGAGTGGAAGGGAGCAAACAACGAGATGAAACGAATGATATCAGGCGCCTTATTGATTTTATTGATGACCGCCATTAGTTTTGGCTGTCAAGCGATGACGGAGGAGGCTGGTGCGAAGCAAGGTACTGCCTATTACGTCGCAGCAAATGGGAACGACAAACATCCAGGGACAAAGCAAAAGCCTTTCCGTACGCTGAAAAAAGCGGCAAGTATCGCGAAAGCTGGGACAACAGTTTATATGAGAGGCGGTACATACAAAGAGAAATTGATTGTCCGCCATTCTGGAACAAAGAAAGCACCAGTTGTTTTTCAAGCGTATGGAAAAGAGAAGCCTGTCATTAGCGGAGCATCTCTTAAAGGAAATCAAGCAGACGGAGGTCTCGTGAAGCTTGATCAAAAGAGCTATATCACCCTGAAAGGTTTGACAGTCGGTCATATTAAAACGAATCAAGAAGATGTGACACCCATCGGTATATTCATCACAGGAAGCGGCAAAGGCGTCAAACTGCTTAACAACCGTGTGTACGACATTCAGACGACACATCAAAATGGGAATGCTCATGGCATTGCGGTCTATGGAACGAAAGCACCTGCAGCCATTGAAGACATCGAAATCAAAGGAAACACTGTGGAAAAGTTAAAGTTGGGTTTTAGTGAAGCCCTTGTGCTAAACGGAAACGTGAAAAAATTCCGCGTGACACATAATACAGTCCGGCATACGGACAATATCGGGATTGATTTAATTGGTTTTGAGAATGTCGCACCTTCTAAAAAGTATGATCAAGTGCGAAATGGTGTCGTATCTAGAAACAAAGTTTATGAGATTACGAGTGTTGGGAATCCAGCGTACGGCAAGGACATCTCCGCAGGAGGAATCTATGTGGATGGCGGGAAAGACATCGTGATTGATCATAACATCAGCCATCATAATGACCTTGGGATTGAGGTCACAAGTGAACATAAAGGGAAGATGGCCGAACGCATTCGTATTGAGCACAATCAAGTATATTTAAATCGTTATACAGGCATCTCCATTGGCGGCTATGACAAGAAGCGGGGCGGAACCACAAACACGACCATCTCCCATAACATTTTGTACAAAAATGACACAGCCGGCTTAGAAGGCGGTCAATTGCTCATGCAATATCAATCGGTGAACAATCGAATCACGAATAACATCATGACAGCCAGTGCTTCGCATTACTTAGTCGTGAATCTCTACGAAGTGAACAAGAAGAATACATTCCAAAAGAATGTCTACGATGACCGCAAAGGTGCAAAAGCCTCACAGTGGGTATGGTGCGGGAAATGGCTGGAAGGCTACAAAACGTATCGCTCGAAAAGCGGTCAAGATAAAGGGTCAGCACACCTTAATCCCCAATTTGTGAATGAGAAAAAATATGATTTCCGTCTTAAGGCATCATCACCTGCTAAGAAAATCATCGGCAGTTAAACAAGGCATTCGGTGCAAATGATCATTTTAGAAATTTTCAAAAAAGTCATTGACATTGATGAGACATCACATTAAAGTAAAGAAGACATTTCAACTAAAACAAATTTCATAACGGATCTCTTATCAAGAGAGGCAGAGGGACTGGCCCTATGACGCCCAGCAACCGTTTCTATTTAAGAAATTGGTGCTAATTCCTGCAAAGCTGTTGCAGCTTTGACAGATAAGAGAGGAAGACTTCCCGATACATGTTTCATGCAACGGTGATCAAGCCTCTCTTTATCAAGAGAGGCTTTTTTTGATCTCTTTTTTTAGAATCAAAAGACTGGGTTCACAGGCATATTTCCACTTCTTTACCTAGTTTTCCGATGTGAAAAATAAAACAACTTGAGGAGGAACAGCAATGAAACGTAAATATTGGACATCATCTCTTGTATTATTGACGGTCCTGACCGTGCTATTATCTGGTTGCGGTACGGGATCAAGCGCAGGCTCAAAGGCTAGTGCAAACGAAAAGGTCTCCTTTGACAATGTCCCGAAGCGATTTGCAAAAGGACAGGGAGCAAAAATTAAAGTCATCCGTAAAATTGGCGGGGACGATCATACTGCTCAGTTTTTAGCAGGAACGAAGGCAGAAGGTGAAGCGCTAGGCTTTACAGTAGATGTCTACACGGCAAATGGTGATACGGCGAAGTTTCATGATGCTATTTCTCAAGCACTAGAAGAAAACTATGATGGCTTTATCATCTCTCATGGGGATGATGAGGCGACAGTCGCTGATGTGAAGAAGATCACAGCGAAAGGCATTCCAGTTGTGGCGTTTGATTCAAATCCGAAGCTGAAGGACATCAAAGGGGTCACAGTGACGTCTCAAGATGACGAGCAATTAGCGAAAAAATCATTAGATGCACTCGTGGCTGATTTTAAAGGGAAAGCAAATATTGCGTATCTTTGGGTAGACGGATTCCCTCCAATGGTGAGACGAAACAAGGTGTACCAAGAAACGCTCAAACAGCATACAGGAATCAAGGAACTTGACCGATTTGGCGTTGCGGCCTCTGATACATCAGTTCAAACACAAAATGCGGTTGCGGCTATGCTAAATAAATATCCAAAGGGTAAACTGGATGCGATTTTTGCCACGTGGGATGCATTTGCGATTGGTGCCGCAAGAGCTTTAAAAGAAGCAGGAAGAACCGAAGTGAAAATATACGGTATTGATGTGTCTAATGCCGATCTGCAAGAAATGACTGCGAAAGACAGCCCTTGGAAGTACACTGCCGCTGTCGATCCGAAGCTCATTGGCGCAATCGACGTAAGGATTCTTGCGAAGAAACTAGCTGGCGAGAAAACGCCATCTTCCTATGACCTTGAGGCCTCTCTCATTTCACAAAAGCAGCTTCAGGATGCAGGAAAGGCCATCAATATGGTCAATCTTGCAGATGAAGTAAAAGGATTCGGATCATCGACTGCTTTTGAAGAAGACTGGATGAAGACTTTGAAGAAGCATTATGCAAAATAAACAACGTGCACTCTCTTTTCATAGAGGGTGTTTCGTTTTTCAATTGACGATCAGGAGAGAAGGAGGACACCTATGACAACGCCGCTTGTTCATATGAAAAACATTTCGATTGAATTCCCAGGAGTCAAAGCGTTAGATCAAGCAAATTTCACATTAAAAAAAGGCACAGTCCATGCCCTGATTGGGGCGAACGGCGCTGGGAAGTCAACGTTAATGAAAGTTCTCTCTGGTGCTCATTCACATTTTGAAGGAACCATCCACATCAATGGCGAGGCGGCGACTATTCATACACCGAAGGATGCGGCCTCATACGGTGTGCAGACCGTACATCAAGAAGTGGATACAGCTCTAGTGCCATATTTAAGTGTTGGCGAAAATATGATGATTCATGAAATGGAGAAAAAACCATTCGTCCGTTGGAAAGAGATTCACCGCAAGGCAGCACAGCTGTTACAAGAGATGGACATTGACATCTCAACGAAGCGTCTTGTGAGTGATCTGACACTGGCAGAAAAACAAATGGTGCTCATTGCCAAGGCTGTGTCGATCAAATGCAGCATTTTAATTTTAGATGAACCAACCGCTCCACTTAGTCATGCAGAAACAAGCAAGTTATTCTCAATGATTCATCAATTGAAAAAGAACGGCACAGGCATCATTTTTATCTCGCATCGCATGCCGGAGATTTTCAACATCTGTGATGAACTGACTGTGATGAAGAATGGAACTGATGTGGCGGCGCACCTCATTAAAGAAACAGATCCAAAGCAGGTCATTGAAGAAATGCTTGGCGCGCCATTAGAGGATCAATTCCCATTCCGTACACCGCTAGAGGATGCACCGATTGTGCTTGACGTGAAAGAGTTGCATGACCAGCATAAATTAAACAACATTCATCTTCATGTGAAAAAAGGAGAAATTCTCGGGATTGCAGGACTAGTCGGTGCTGGTAAAACAGAATTGTGCAAAGCCCTATTCGGCGCCTCAGAAAAAAAGTCAGGCACTGTGCAGCTGCATGGTCAAACCATTCATATCAAGTCGCCTCATCACGCTGTGAGAGCGGGTATTGCCCTTGTGCCTGAAGAACGGAGAAAAGAAGGGATTCTAACAGAAGAAACTGTTGGATGGAACGTAACAGCTGCAAGTCTACGTTCGTTTACACGGCCGTTCAGCTTCTTACATCGTTCTAAGGAACGGAAGGCAGCAGATGGAATCGTCAAGCGGCTTGGCGTCAAGACACCTTCTCTTGAAGCGAAGGTGAAGCATCTATCCGGTGGAAATCAGCAAAAGATTGCGATTGGAAAATGGCTGTTGGCTGAGGCGGATGTCTATCTCTTTGATGAACCAACCAAAGGTGTAGACGTTGGAGCCAAAAAGGACATTTTCTCCCTCATTGCAGAACTAGCTGCAAGAGGAAAAGCGGTTATTTATGCTTCAAGTGAGCTTTCAGAAATTGCAGGAATTGCCGACCGAGTATACGTCTTATATGATGGCAGCATTGCCCGGGAAATGACGGCACCAATGACTGAAGAAGAGCTTTTATATCATTCAACAGGAGGACAATCATGAGTGAACGACAAGTTTCAGCCCCAGTTCAACAAATCAAGAAACAGCGGCCATCCTTTCATCTGTTTGATTTCTTTTATCAATATGGCACCATCTTAACGATTGTCGTATTGATTGTTGTCTTTGCGGCAGCCAATCCGGCATTTTTACAGTCAGGAAATATCATCAACATTTTACGATCGATCTCGATTGTAACCATCATTGCAGTAGGGCTGACGATCTCATTAGCAGTGAATGGCTTTGATTTATCTGTAGGTTCAGTTGCAACGTTATCAAATGCAATTGTGATCTCCATGTTTGTATGGTTCTCGCAAAACCCACTCATTGCGATCCTTTCTGCGCTGGCGGCTTCTCTTATTGTCGGTTTGCTGAATGCTTGGATGATTGTCAAAATGAAGATTCCAGATATGCTCATGACACTAGCCATGATGTTTATCATTCAAGGGCTGGCACAAACCTATACGAAAGGTGCGACCATTTCTGAAAATATGGTGCTGCCTGATGGTACTTTTTCAACTGGCACCATCCCTGCCTTTTTCAGCAAGATTGGGCAGGTCCCCTATATCATTTTGATTATGGCGGCCATTGTGCTTTTTGCACATGTTTTTATGACTTACACAAAGCATGGGCGGTTGATGTATATCATTGGTGGAAATAAAGAAGCCGCCCGATTGTCTGGTATTCATGTGAACAAATACAAAATCGCAGCATATCTGTTGTCTGCCTTATTTGCGGCGATCGGTGGTATCGTGCTGGCATCAAGGGTGATGACAGCAGAAATTAACGCAGGAACGCCATATTTAATGGATGGGGTAGCTGCTGCTTTTATCGGGTTTTCAGTCATGGGAGCAGGTAAACCAAACGCATTCGGTACGTTTATTGGTGCGGTGCTCATCGGTATTTTGCAAAATGGACTTGTGATGATGTCTGTCCCGTATTATGCAATGGATATCGTGAAAGGATCTGTACTTGCACTGGCACTCGCGCTGACTTATTACAAACAACGGGGCTAAGATGTACTTTTTTAAAACCATTTGCGTTCTCTCTCCGTCTAGTAAACGGAAAGCAGTGTAACAGCTGTTTGCCAAAAGGAGATGACAAAAAGAAATGAATATGTCAGCAACTCATGTAGAAGATTTGAAAAGTGTCATGGAAGACTGGAAAAATGAATTATTAGTATATAAATTTGCATTAGATGAAATGGATACAAAGTTTTCGATTATTAGTCAGGAATATAATTTAATCCATGGACACAACCCAATAGAGCATACAAAATCACGGATCAAATCCTTTGAAAGCATCGTGAATAAACTAGCGAGAAAAGGATGTGACATCACCACACAATGTGCCAAGGAGTACATACATGATATCGCTGGTGTCCGCATCATCTGCTCGTTTATTCAAGATATCTATAACATCATTGATGTTCTGAGGCAAAGAGAGGATTTAAAGATCCTTGAAGTGAAGGATTACATTCAGCATCCGAAACCAAATGGCTATCGAAGTCTTCATTTAATTGTTGAGATTCCTGTTTACTTAACGAATCGTGTGGAGCATGTGAAGGTTGAAATTCAGGTGCGGACCATTGCGATGGATTTCTGGGCGAGTCTCGAACATAAAATCTATTATAAACTGCAAAACGATGTTCCTCATCAGCTCACCGATGAACTAAAGGAAGCGGCAGATATCGCTCACTACTTAGATGAAAAAATGCAAAATATCAAACGAGAAATTGATTAACCAATAAAAAGAGTAGCTGTTTTGAATGACAGCTACTCTTTTCAGTCTTATTAAGGATTGGTGCCTCGATCTCTCTTTTGAATGATCGTACCGTCATCTTGCGATTGTGCAGACGGGCTGCCTTTTTGTGTAGAAGTACCAATCCAAACACCTGTGAACAAGAGCGCAAAAATCGCGCTTGAGATCAGCCATTTTTTCATCATACATCACTCCATCTTCTTAACAAGTTTTGAATGACAATGCCTTGTTCTGAAAATACATTGCTTCTTTCGGAAGACCATTTTCAGTTAAGTAGGCGGCTACATCCTGACAGATAGCCTCAAGATCAACAAGGAAATTCATAGATTCTAATTGATCACAATAAGAAATGATCTGCTCAATCATGTTGTTTGGCTGGAGCATCAATGTTTCTAAAATGGATAATTTAAGTGAAATGTTTCGTTGTTTTAAATTTTCTGCTTTTTGAAGTGAAAGCTGTACATAATAGTGGAACAAACCAGGCTTTTTCAGCTTAAATAGCGCTTTCGTGTAGGCATATAAGGCCAGTAAATAACCGCCTGGAGAAGAAGTTTCGAATGCCTCAATCAATAAAGCTTTTTCTAGGAGCGGCACAGCTTCACTGTATTCACTTCTTAGACTTTTAATAAAGGCTGCATTGCAATATGCGTGACCAAGTAAATCTGGATCCTCCATCTGTTCTAGTGAGTGAATCACCTGTCCAAACAAAGTTTCTGCCTCATCATATTTAGATTGATCCGCATAATTCAGAGCAAGCATCATTTGACAGCTGATTGATTTTTTCACATAACATGGATCTGCGTCGTAAATAGACGAAGCCTTTTTTAAGTGGTGGATGGAGAGAAGTGTGGATCTTATATTATAGTATAGACAGCCTGTTTTATAATGGAATTCTGCCTTTTCAATGTCATCATGTACGAGATCTAATTTATCCTCTGCCAATTTCAAATGGTGAAATGCTGAATCTTGATTCCCTCTGCGCATTTCATACATGCCTTTAAAGAAATAGAAATAGTAGCTGAGCATATCATCTGTACGAATCGCATTTTCATCCACAAAAAGACTGTGATCTAACGAAGCTGTATCTTCGACTAAATCTTTGAAACGGTATTCTAAAAGTTGATAGTAGAGTAAGACATCTTGATTCTCTTCCATTCGATCAAATGCTTGAAGAATCTCTTCTTTTAGCTGTATGGCTTCTTGTATGTCTCTTTTTTTCATCAAGACATACCAGTCATTTAGCATATTTGCTACATCAACGGATGACAAAACACCTGTTTCTGCCAATTGGTATCCTCCTTTCTTCACCTATTCATTTCTGCGGATTCTTATTTGTCTGAATCATCTTTCCATATTAAGTATCTTCTTATATTTTAAGCGGTCTATCTCAATTTGTAAAACATGTTTTTTGATGTAAATTCAACCAGTAGTGAAAAAAATAGGGAGTAGCGATCAAATTG
Source organism: Bacillus sp. Leaf49 (assembly GCF_001426125.1). Taxonomy (NCBI): domain Bacteria; kingdom Bacillati; phylum Bacillota; class Bacilli; order Caryophanales; family Bacillaceae; genus Bacillus; species Bacillus sp. Leaf49. Next base: position 261,835 of record NZ_LMRK01000012.1, read on the forward strand.
TATACGTTTACATTTTTTTAGGTAAAAAGAGGATGTTGAAAAAAATATATCAGGATATCAATAGGGGAAGAGAGACAGTGAAAGAGGGTTTTTTCATAGGTGAGAAAGAAGTGGTATTGAAAAAGGAGTGTTCGCGGTTTTTTGTGAGATTATATCACATGAATATTGTGAAACATGCTTCTTTCAGAATAAAATGAGTTATTCGCAAAAAAGTAAAATTTAAAGAGACTATCGATCTAGAATTGTATGGATCTTTGGTATTGATAAAAAATATCACACAGTATAGCTTTAGCGTGGTATAGTAAGATTGTTGTTGCGAATATTTAGACAAAACTGATAATTGGGGGTCGTGTTTTATGAAGAAATCGATGTTACTGATCATGGGACTAATTGTTGTGCTCGTCATGGCAGCCTGTGGTTCAAAATCGGACAGCGGTTCGGGAGAAGGCAAAGGCACATATAAAATCGGGATAGATACAACATATCCGCCATTTGAATTTGAAAAGGGCGGTAAATATGAGGGAATAGACGTTGATTTAATTAACGCAATTGCAAAAGACCAAGACTTCAAAGTGAAGCTTGAAGCAATGGATTTCTCAGGGATCATTCCAGCGATGCAAGCAGGTCAGCTTGATGTTGGAATGGGTGGTATGAGTATTACAGATGAGCGTAAAAAGAAAGTGGATTTTTCAGATCCATACTTCGACGCTGGTCTGACAGTTGTTGTGAAAAAGGACAGCAGCATCAAATCGATTGATGATTTAAAGGGGAAAAAGCTAGCTGTTAAAAATGGGACAACAGGTGCAAAATTTGCATCAGATAACGCAGACAAATATGGGTATGAAGTAGTTCAATTCAATGACAGTCCATCTATGTTCCAAGAAGTATCTAATGGAAATGCAGATGCTTTAATTGAGGATTATCCTGTCATTACGTATGCGATCGCACAGCAAGACTTGAAATTGAAAACAGTTGGAGACCGCTTGAATGGCGACCAATACGGGATCTCAGTCATGAAGGGGAAAAATCAGGACTTATTGAAGAAAATCAATAAAGGGCTTGAAAACCTAAAGAAAAACGGTGAATATGACAAAATTATTGAGAAATATTTGAAGTCATAACACAAGCGAGGCGCGCTCAGAGCGCGCTTTCTTTATGTGTCAACCGTATGTGAATTAGGGAGGGAGAAACATGGATACGATTGTTAATGCATTTCCGTATTTAATGGATGGTTTGCAAACCACTTTATATATCTTTGTTGTTGCTATCATTTTAGGTTTTATCATCGGGTTGATTGTGGCGCTATTCCGCCTGTCACCATTTAAAATCTTGAACTTTATTTCACTCGTTTTTGTCAATGCCATTCGAGGTACGCCATTTATCGTACAGCTATTCTTCATTTATTTTGGGCTAAATACACTTGAATTCATTTCACTTGACCGAGTGCCGGCAGGGATTATTACAGTAGCGATTAACGCAGGAGCTTATTTCTCAGAAATTATTCGTGCAGGGATTCAGTCCATCGATAAAGGACAAACTGAAGCCGCACGCTCTTTAGGATTCACAGGTGGACAAAACATGCGCTTTATCGTCCTTCCACAGGCATTTCGCCGTATGCTTCCAGCCATTACGAACCAAGCCATCATCAGTTTGAAGGACACCTCTCTTTTATCGATTATCGGTATTGCTGATATCATGCAGCGGGGACAAGTTCAAGCATCGGCTACCTTTGATCCTTTGAATGTCTGGCTCATTGTCGGTGTCATTTATTTCGTGATCATTTATTTACTTTCTCTACTGGCTAGCTACGCAGAAAGGAGATTTGATGTGAAATGAGTATGATTACGGTGAAAAACTTGAAGAAATCCTTTGGTGATAACGAAGTCTTAAAGGATATTAATGCAGTCATCGAGGAAAAAGAGGTTGTATGTGTCATTGGTCCTTCAGGATCAGGGAAAAGCACATTTCTCAGATGTCTCAATAAATTAGAGGATATTACGGCTGGGGAAGTTGTTGTCCACGGACATACGATTACAGACCCAAAAGTGAATATCAATAAAGTACGACAAGAAGTTGGTATGGTGTTTCAGCACTTTAATTTATTTCCTCATAAAACCGTGTTAGAAAATATCACGATCGCACCGGTGAAAGTAAAAGGGATGGAGAAGAAAGCGGCAGTCGATAAAGCATTAGACTTGCTTGAAAAGGTCGGCTTGAAAGACAAGGCCAAAAGTTACCCTAACCAATTATCTGGTGGACAAAAACAGCGTGTTGCCATTGCAAGAGCCTTGGCGATGGACCCGAAAGTGCTCTTATTCGATGAGCCGACATCTGCTCTTGACCCTGAGGTCGTTGGGGATGTATTAGCTGTTATGAAACAATTAGCAGTCGAAGGAATGACGATGATTGTCGTCACACATGAAATGGGTTTTGCAAGAGAAGTGGGAGACCGTGTGATCTTTATGGATGGCGGATATATCGTCGAAGAAGACAAACCAGAAGCACTCTTTGGAAACCCGCAGCACGAGCGTACCAAATTGTTTCTTAGTAAGGTGCTATAAAAAAAGAGTAAGAGCAGGTATGCTCTTACTCTTTTTCTTTTGTGACGAGAATGAATATACCGATTCGCATGCATTTCCTAGGAAATATTATCGTTGGAAGAACTCAATCCACTCTTGGTCTGGCCCTCGGAAAAAGAAGTAGCAATAGCCATTGGGCAATGTTGTGATTTCTTCATCTATTAGCTCAATTTGCAGCTTTTGAATACGGTTGAATTCAGCGTGAATATTATCTGTTGTGAAGGCGAGGTGGTGGACCTTTCCTTCAGATGGAAGGTCGCTGCTATACCCTTGAATGAGTTCAATTTCCGTTTCCGCTTCGTCATTAAAGCCAAGAAAGGCAAGTTCAATGACTCCGTTTGTATGAGTGATGCGATCCTTTAATTTCATGCCCACCACTTTTTCATAAAAATCAATGGACTGATCAATATTTGTCACCATAATCCCTGTATGATCTAAGCGTAATGTTGTCAAAAAAGAGCCTCCTCTATGTCGAGTTGATATTTTTCTCCTCATCTTATCATAATAGAAGTAACGTATACATTCATATGGTAGGATAGAGAGAGTCAATTTAGGATAAGGATGACACAAATGAAAAAAATCTCATTAAAACAAACATTTGCAGAACAAGTGAAAAAGGGATATCCGCTTATTTCAAAAGATGCTGTGTCGCGTGTGAACGGTGTACAGGAAGGCGAGCTCATTGAATGGGTAGATGAAAGAGGCTCTTTTTTAGGGAAAGGATATTATGGTGTGCAAAATAAAGGCATCGGCTGGGTGCTTTCCTTTGACGCTAACGAAAAAATAGATCAGGCCTTTTTTGTTTCTAAACTTGAACAGGCATCCAAAAGCAGAACGCATCTATTTCGTGATGCACAAACGACGGCTTTCCGTGTGTTCAATGGGGAAGGGGATGGAATTGGTGGAATCACGATTGATTATTATGATGGATTCTATCTCATCCAATGGTATAGCGAAGGTGTTTATACATTAAAAGAAGATGTATTGGCTGCGATTGAGCAGGTGTACCCTGACTATAAAGGCATTTATGAAAAGAAGCGATTTGATACGTCTGGACAATATATCGAAGATGACGATTTTGTAAAAGGGGAGAAAGGTGAATTTCCTCTTATCGTCAAAGAAAATGGGATGAACGTGGCGGTTTATCTAAATGATGGTGCGATGACAGGTATTTTCCTTGATCAGCGTCATGTGCGAAAAGCAATTCGAGATCGCTATGCAAAAGGAAAGACCGTCCTTAATACGTTCTCTTATACCGGCGCTTTCTCTGTAGCAGCAGCGCTTGGCGGGGCAAGCCGTACGACAAGTGTAGATGTTGCAAACCGCAGTTTGAAAAAAACATCTGAGCAGTTTGAAGTGAATGGCATTGATGTAGACGGGCAGGATATCAAAGTCATGGATGTCTTTAAATATTTCCCGTTTGCGGCGAAAAAAGGCTGGAGCTATGATGTCGTGATCTTGGACCCACCTTCCTTTGCACGAACGAAGAAACACACATTCAGTGCAGCGAAGGATTATAAGAAACTATTAAAAGAAGCCATCCAGATCACAGCTGAGAACGGCGTCATTGTGGCGTCAACCAATAGCAGTGCATTTGGGATGAAAAAGTTTAAAGGATTTATTGCACAGGCCTTTAAAGAATCTGGGAAAACGTATCGTATTCTTGAGGAATATACACTTCCTGAGGACTTCCGTACAACGAAAAATTATCCTGAGGGGAACTATTTAAAGGTTGTCTTCATCCAAGCATAAGAAAAAGCCATTTTCCGATAAGGGGAAATGGCTTTTTCTATAAGGCAAACGACATCAGGATAGGCGCTGCACATAATGTAATAATGGCCGAAATGATCATGGACACACTTGAGATCGTGCCTGAGACCGAGCTCAGTTCAAAGGCCTTCGATGTGCCTGCACCATGTGCACCTGTACCAAGCAGAACGCCCATTGCAATGTCATTATCAATACGGAAATAACGGATAACCAATGGTCCAATGATTGAGCCAAATAATGCTGTTAAAATGACGAATACAGCCGTAACGGACGGCATCCCGCCAATCATTTCAGACACACTCATTGCAACGGGTGTTGTGACGGATCTTGGGACGAGGCTCTCGATCAGACTCGTATCCAAATGAAACAATTTGGCGATAAACGCTGTTGATAAAATCGCAACGATAGAACCGCAAGCCACATTTAAAATAATTTCTACTGCATGCTTCTTCAGAATGTGAAAATACTTATATAAAGGAATGGCAAATGCCACAGTCGCAGGTTGAAGCATATTTGTCAGCCATTTTCCGCCTTGATTGTAAGCATCGTAAGGAATGTTCACGATTAACAGCAAGACCACAAGAACAACCGGTGTCACAAGTAAAGGGGAGACATAGACTTTCGGATGACGTTTATAAACCGCTTTTGATCCGAGATAGATCAGAATGGTTAAGATCAAAAATAGTCCGCCAACTAACATAGCTTTTTTCGCTCCTTTCTTTTCGCAATCATCTGCGTCATTATGCCAGTCGAGAGCATGACTACAAAGGTACTAAGTAAAACCACAAGGACAATACTTGTGCCAGATTGAGAAAGTAATGTTCCGTAATCAATCACACCTACTGCTGAAGGGATAAAGAAGAGCAGCAGTTCTCCGAGCAGCCATACGGCGCCAAGTTCAATCCATTTTAATTTAATGATGTTAAAATGAAGTAATAAGAAAATGACAAGAATGCCTAAGATCGTGCCCGGAATTCTTAAATGCAAAAAGGCCGCCAGCACATTCATCAATTTCGCAAAAGCAAATAAAGCCATAATCTGAAGGGTAGCAATCAGCGACGTTTTGAGCAATTGCACTTTCTGTTCACTCCTTTTTCTATATAAATTGTTCACTGTTTCACAAAAACAACACAACGTTCTAATTGGTGAGCTTACTTTAAAGTGTACAGCACGTTCTATTATAGGTAAAATACATATATCGAATAGTTAGTATTCCTTTTGTCTATAGAAAGGGTGAACCATGTGGACATCAGACATTTAACATATTTCTTAGAAGTGGCACGGTTAAAGAGTTTTACGAAAGCATCGCAATCGCTCTATGTGTCACAGCCGACCATTTCCAAGATGGTCAAAAACCTAGAGGATGAGCTAGGTGTGCAGTTGTTTTACCGTAATGGCAGACAGGTTGAAATGACAGATGCTGGACAAACCATGTATACACAGGCGAGTGAAATCACACAATCCTTTCAGAATTTAACGAGTGAATTAAATGATTTAATGAATGTGAAAAAAGGACATATCCGAATAGGACTGCCGCCCATGATTGGATCAAGTTTTTTCCCAAATGTGATGGGGGAATTCCGCCAGCAGTATCCAGATGTCACCTTTCAATTGGTGGAGCACGGCTCCATTAAAGTAGAGGAAGGGGTAGAGGATGGATCATTAGATATTGGTGTCATTGTTCTGCCTGCAAATGATAAAATTTTTCATACATACACCATCATTAAAGAGGATATGAAGCTTGTCACCCATCCATCACATCCGATGGCAGGACGTGATGAGGTTCATTTGGCTGATTTAAAGGAAGAGTCTTTTATTTTCTTTCGAGAAGATTTCGTTCTGCACAGCCGAATCTTAAATGAATGTATGAATGCGGGATTCAGGCCGAACGTTATTTATGAAACGTCACAATGGGATTTCATCAGTGAAATGGTTGCTGAGAACCTTGGAATCGGGCTTCTGCCTGAACGGATTTGCCGTGATCTAGATCCTGATAAAGTGAGGATCATTTCCTTAAATCCGTCTATTCCGTGGCATTTGGGTGTCATTTGGCGAAAGGACCGCTACTTGTCCTTTGCTGCAAGAGAATGGTTAAAGCATACAAAATCCTATGTGTGGGATGCAGAGTAAAAGGGAGGACGATACAGATGAAATTAAGCTGCGTGTCTCATCTTTTGGAAAAGGTTCGAGCGGAAAATCCGCTTGTCCATAATATCACCAACCAAGTTGTGACGAACTTTACAGCGAATGGACTGCTTGCTTTAGGTGCTTCTCCAGTCATGGCAAATGCCAAAGAAGAAGTGGCAGAAATGGCGCAATTAGCGGATGCACTTGTGCTGAATATCGGCACACTAACAAAGGATACGGTGGAGGCGATGGTCATTGCTGGACAAGCGGCCAATGAAAAAGGTGTACCGGTTCTATTAGATCCTGTTGGTGTTGGTGCGACAACGTTTCGGACGAGTGCGGCGAAACAGCTGTTACAGCAAGTGGGCATCACTGTTGTCAGAGGGAATGCTGCTGAAATAGCTCATTTAATTGGAGTGAAAGGCTGGCAGTCAAAAGGGGTTGATGCAAAAGGGGCAAATGGAGATGTATCGTCTTTAGCAAAGCAGGCGGCAAAAGCCCTTCAAACCGTTGTGGCGATTACGGGAAAAGTGGATGTCGTGTCAGATGGAGAAGAGGTTCTATCTATTCATAATGGACACGAATGGTTAACCAAGGTGACAGGGACTGGCTGTTTACTCACCTCTGTCATAGGGGCATTTTGTGCAACAGGGGAACGGCCCATTCATGCGTCGGCATCAGCTCTGCTGTTTTATGGTGTCGCTGCAGAAAAGGCAGCTCAGCAGACAGAAGAGAAAGGGCCAGGCACCTTTCAAATCGAATTGTTAAACGCGCTATCCAATACAAATGGTCAAGATGTGATCACGTTAGGGAAAATAGGGGGAGTTTTGCATGACGAAGGTTGATCAGCAGCTAATCAAACAGCAATTATCGGTTTATTTTATTATGGGAACAGCGAATACAAGCCGGCATCCGCTTGATGTGGTGAAAGAGGCCATTCAAGGCGGGATCACGATGTTTCAGTTTCGTGAAAAGGGTGAAGGTGCTCTGCAAGGTGAAGAAAAGAAAAAAATCGCTCAGCAGATTCAAGCACTTTGCCAAGAAGCGAATATCCCCTTTATCGTAAATGATGATGTACAGCTTGCAATAGATCTTGATGCAGATGGTGTCCATGTTGGGCAGGAAGATACACTTGCACTAGATGTACGGCAAAGAATCGGGAATAAAATATTAGGCGTGTCCACGCACAATCTAGATGAAGTGAGGCAAGCGATGAAGGACGGGGCAGACTACGTTGGGATGGGTCCAGTCTATCCTACAGAAACAAAAAAGGATACACGCAGTGTCCAGGGTGTTTCTTTAATCAACGAAGTACGTCAACACGGTCTTCACATTCCTATTGTGGGCATCGGCGGGATCACGTATGAAAATGCGGCACCAGTCATCCAAGCGGGAGCCGATGGCATTAGCATCATCAGCGCCATTAGCCAAAGCGCTGATCCGAAAAAAGCTGCGGAAGAACTAACATCTCTTGTCGAGTCAGAGAAAGCAGCTCTTTCATCTGTAAAAGACATGGATTGACTCATCCATGTCTTTTCTTATCTGCGTGAAAAATAGACAGTAGAGATACAATTGTGTACAATCTAATTGTTCGATTATTTTCGAAATGACAGGTAAATAAAGGAGAATGAATGATGGAAGTGCTCGATACGTATTTTCGCCGATATGATGAAGCGGGAAAAGGGCAAGAGCAAATGAACGAATTGCTGGCATTGTTTTCAGATGATGTCATGATTGTCTTAAATGGTGCTGAAAAGCCTGGCATCCAAGCGTTCACACAGTTTTTGAACACATTTTTCCACGTACATGAAGACATTAAGCATATGTGGGATGGCTGGGTGAAACGTGAAGATGGGAAGTATGAAACAAACTGGGCTGTTTGCGGAAAGTTAACAGACGGTCGTGTATATACAGCAGAAGGCATTGATATTGCAGAGCTGGATGATCAAGGAAAGATCGTTTATTTAGAAAACGTCCCGAAAAACCCAGAGTTATTCCAGCGATATTAAGAAGCCGGCAGAGCGGATATTATCCCCTCTAATTAGACAGTATGAGATAATAAGCAAGCATGAGGCTTGCTTATTATTAGATTTATTTATCCGTAAATAGCTTATCAATCAAACTTATAGCAACAAAACAAAAAGGAAATGCAATGAAAATGTACAGAACATTTTTAGGTACAAACATATTGTAATAATAGAAAAATACACTCATAAATAAAATCATCACTGCATACTTGATCATACTCTTCACAACATTCCTCCTAATATATATCTACCAACCATTATTAGTGCGCTTATCCCTCTTATCTAACTGTTTAGAAATTTGAGTTTCGATATCCGAATCATTTAATGAAATTGCGACAGCAACACCAATAGAGATCGCTAATTTTTTAGCTTCCGCTTTACTTTTTTAATAATAAATGATTGTATAACACCTACACCACCCCTACAGCAAAACCAATCACTGCATTGAAAACTGCACCTGCAAACTTAACAGGCACACCGACCTTTATCTCTAATGATAGCAGCTTGAATTTCTTTCACTTCAAAAGAAGAAACAAATACATCTTTAGCAAATACAAAATCATCATTCTCTTCTAGTGTTGGCATCATTTATTCCCTCCACTATCTCTTTTTGTGCTGCTGTCAATTAATCATTCCATTCAATTCTATAATCACGATCGATTCCAGAAAAAATTAAACCAGTGTGCTCCGATAGAATACCGTCACACACTGGTAGCTTAGACTTCTTTTATTTGTCTAACGAATAAGCGTCAATCGCTTCTTTAGCAGATGTTTCTTGATCAAAAAGAAGATATCGGCTGTACACTTCGCTTAAATGCAGGGGACCTTCGTCTAAGTTTTCAACTAGCTCAAAGATATCGAGTACGGCTACTAGTTTTGTGGTTGTTTGTCCATGATCTCCATTTTCAAATGTCTCATCTGGAAAATGGTCTTTGACGATTTGTTTCACTTTTCGATTGTTTTTTGCTCTCACTAAAATGATTCGTTCCTCAAAGATTTTATCCGGTCTCACCTTTGGTGAGGAGCTAGATTCAAATAATAATTTTGCTGAGTACAATTTATGCATATGTTTCACTTCTTCCTTGTAGGGTGAATTTCCAGTATGTGTTTAAAATGATAACATAAGAATAACAAGAGAATTGAAGTCTATGGGGGTAATAGGGTTGAAGAGAATCATTGATAACAGAGGAGAAGTTCATGAAATTCTGCTGATCATCATCACATGCTGTTCGTTGATCACGTTGAGGAAATGTGACAAGTTAGAAAGATATAAAGAGAGATTAAAAGGCCAATTTATCCCATATTGAGTACAGTTTTGAAATAGCAAGAACACTGAAAAAGCCGGCAGAGCAGCCGGCTTTTTCTCATCAATCTGTATCCATATGCATACCTGTGTGTGCTTTTACTTGAATTTCTGTAAATGTGTCTTCATCTGCTTTTTCATAGGAGAAAATGGTGCCTAAGTAAGCCGCAAGGAATCCGAGCGGGATCGAGATAATCCCAGGGTTCGATAGTGGGATAAGCGGCTCTCCTGTGAAAATGGCTGCCCCTGATGGGTCCCAGACGCTTGGGCTGAGTGACACGATCAGGAGTGCGCTCAGAAGACCTGTTAAGCTTCCTGCGATAGCCCCTGTTGAGTTAAATCGTTTCCAAAAGACAGTGAAGATAATCAACGGTAAATTCGCACTTGCTGCCACTGCGAAGGCAAGTGACACAAGAAAAGCGACGTTTAAAGATTGCGCAAATAATGCAAGAATGATGGAAAGGATGGCCACGCCGATAGAAGCAAAGCGTGCCGCCTTCACCTGTTCCCGTTCACTCGCTTTCCCTTTGCGGATAATCTGGCTATAAAAGTCATGAGCAAAGGCAGACGCGGCGGATAAAACGAGACCGGTGACCACTGCCAGTATAGTCGCAAAGGCAATAGCGGAAACAAAGGCAAATAATAAATCTCCCCCTAGGGCCTGTGCAAGCAGTGGTGCTGCCATGTTTCCTGCTGCATCGGCTGCCGTAATTGCATCTGTTCCGACAAAAGCTGCGGCACCGAAGCCGAGGAAAACCGTCATTAAATAAAAAATCCCGATGATCCACGTAGCAGATAGAACAGATTTACGCGCAGAAATGGCATCCTTTACCGTATAAAAACGGATCAAAATATGCGGCAAACCTGCTGTTCCTAGCACAAGGGCAAGGTTCAGAGACAGGGTCTCTAAAGGCACATCATATTTATTTCCCGGGTGAAGAAATGCCCCACCAAGCGGGGTCGCTGTTTTCATCTGCTCAAACATCTTCAGCAGGCTAAAATCAAACTTGGCAAACACAAGCAGCGAAATAATCAGCGTGCCCAGCATGAGAAGCACAGCTTTCGTGATCTGTACCCAGCTGGTTGCGATCATGCCGCCAAACACGACATAAATGGTCATCAAGACACCTACGATCAGCACCGCAATCCAGTAATCAATGCCAAGAAGCAGTTTGATTAATGCACCTGCCCCAACAAGCTGTGCAATCATATAAAAAGTGGAAACCGTGATGGTGTTAAAAGCAGCCACGCCTCGAATAGCAGGGCGTTTGAATCGTGCAGCAATCATATCAGCCATCGTATATTTTCCTAGATTTCGAAGCGGTTCAGCCACGACATAAAGGACGACAAGATACGCTACAAGAAAGCCAATACTATAGAAAAAGCCGTCAAATCCATTTAAGGCGATCATGCCGGCGATCCCTAAAAATGAAGCAGCAGACATATAGTCCCCGGCAATGGCAAGGCCGTTCTGAAACCCAGTCAGACCGCCGCCTGCGGTGTAAAAATCGCTCGCATTGCTTGTTTTTTTCGCAGCAAAATACGTGATGACCAATGTGAGCCCTACGATCGCTATGAATAAAATAAAAGCGGTCATACTCATTCGTCATCACCTCTAGATTCAGTTTTTAAAGCGCTTACATATTTGTCGAACTTAGCTGCTTTTTTTGCATAAAGCCCACATAAAACCCATGTCATCACAAATTGCGTGAGGGCAAATAACCAAGCCCACGTGATCGCTCCAATTGCTGGCGTGTTCAAAAAGGTGAAGTAGGATGTAGCAACCGGAAGTGAAAAGTAAAAGAGAAAAAAGAAAATCGTCATCGGTACGATAAATCTGCGTTTTTCCTCAAGAAGTTTTCGAAAATCCTTTGAAGCGGCAACCTTCTTATAATGAACGTTTTTGTCTGCCATTGTTTCCTCCTTTGTACGAATTAGGGACAAGGTACTCCAATGCATATGAGACGATCTGGTTGTTTATGACAGTATATCATAAAAAAGGCACCCGAAAAGGGTGCTTTCTACCGATAATGCGCAAGAAATGTTTGTCTTGCTTTTTCATATGCTTCTGCATCAAAATGATCTCCGCATTTGTGAATACACCAGGGCTCCACTTGCCTTGCAATCCCAACCTCATATCCCTGCTGTGCAAACTCAAAAGACTGTGACACATCATAAAAATGAAAGCCGTCTAAAAGATCCTCACGCCACTTGATATCATATTGTGTTGCCATAAAAAGACCGTCAATAGCAGAAGCTTTGATATAACCTTGGGGCTCTGTCTGTGGATGACCAGATTCAAACGTCAGTAGCTGATAGGTGTCGTGCCGATATTCAATGACTTTCCCTCTGCAATCATGGCTCTCCCACCAGATTCCATTGTCTGGCACACTTTCTGCACCTATTACCCCAAGCATGCCAAGTGACGGATTTTGCAAGAAAAGTGGGATCAGCTCGAGAAGCATATGCTGTTTGACGATGAGTGTATCTTGATGAAGATAAATTTTAAACTGTGCAGGATGAGTGAGAGCTTCATTGTATCCAGAGGCCATACTTGATGCATGTCTAATGGGCAAAACCTCTACATGATACCCGTGCGGAGCAGGAAGTGAAGCGAGCTGCCGGAAGCAAGCTTGAAACATCGACTCATCATTTACACATAAAACAAATAAGATGGTGGGGCTACTCATTGAGTTGAACCGCCTCAACCACGTATTGATAGGCTGTCGCTGCCTCGTTAAAATCAAAACGGATGCCATGTTTTACGAGTAATTCATGTAGATCATTCATGACGCCCGTATAGGAAGGGTGTTGTACACGAATGGTTTCAAGCTCACGAACATGAAACCCGGCTGACTGAAAGAGGGCATGAATTTCGTGAAGGGTAAAGAAGCGTAAATGTGTTTGATCCATTAATCCTGCATCTGTATAAGAAAATCTCCCAGCCAGTAATTCTAAAACCGTTGAAATATGACCAATATTCGGAATGGAAGACAAGATGGCCCCTTCCCTTTTTAGAAAGGGTTTGACCTTTTTTAAAACGGCCCAAGGGTCCAATAAATGTTCAAGAACATCTCCGAAAATGATGCAGTCAAATTGTTCATGCTGATAAGGCAGCGCCATCTGTTCAATATTGCCGCATAAAACATGATCCAGCGCTTTCTCAGCCTGCTTTGCTGCATCTTCAAAAGATTCAATTCCATATATGGTACGGTCTTGTTGTTTTAAGACTTTTCCAAGCTGGCCTGTGCCGCATCCGATATCCAAGATAGACGTCCATTCCTTGCGAATACGATGGACAATCACAGGGTTCACACCGTGATAATATTGATCCTTCTTTTGATGATAATAAGATAGGGAATCTGAACTCACGCGCCACCCACCTTTCTTCTTTCTTGTGTCTTATGCTTAATATATGGGTGGGGAGCTTGGTTTTATAACGAAAATGGGCAATTTTCATGAATGACAGCTAAAAAGGGGTCATATAAAGAACAGGGAACGGACTGTCCTCCTAAAAATAGAAAGACAGAACCCCATTGAGTGGAAGGGATTGGTATGATGAGGTGTTCAATTATTGTAGCGTATCGTCATGAAAGGATGTTTAAAGGTCAATTGACAGGTTAGAACTTTAGCCAAAGCAATCTGAAAGACAAAGGATAACGGCGTTGATTACGGTTTGTTTATCATCTTCTGATCACCGTTGGATGTTAAAAAAGCTTGTATTTCCTCGATGCCTAGTCCAATTTTTTTCGCTTCTTGAATCAAATAAACCCACTCTTCGTCAACTCTTCTTTTCACTTGCGTATCCATAATATCCTCCAGTTCAATAAGACATATTCATCTGCAACCAATGACTTGAACAAACCGTCTAGTAACTGTACGTGTATGTGAATGGAGTACAAAAATAGATTTTTGTCGAAAAATGATGACATTTAACCTATTTTGTAAAATCTATCACCTACCACGTCCCTAAAAAAATGACTAAAAAACCCATAAATATTGAATTCTTACTTCTCATAATAAACAATTGTAAAGTCAGTTAAAAGATTATAAATTAAAATAATGATAAAGACCTAAATCATTTGACTCATATAAACCCATAAGGTTGACATATGCCATCAGCGAGAACAAATTTCATCTTTACAGGACGCACATATTGTTCGTTTGGGAAGTTCTTCTTAAGATGGTATTCTAAAAGAAACAGAATTCACCAAGAAGGAATGAAGAAAGACATGTATAGCCTTTTTCAAAAGTATCAAGAAGTTGTCATGTATCTGATCATGGGTGTGTGTACAACCATTGTCAACATAGTCAGCTTCTATTTATTCGTTGAGATGTTTTCTATGGATTACAAAACAGCAACGGTTGTTTCATGGGTATTTGCTGTGCTCTTTGCTTATATCACCAATAAGAAGTATGTCTTCAAGCAAAAGGCTCGTGACACAAAAAGCCTGATGCGTGAGCTTTCTTCATTTTTTAGTGTCCGTCTCATGTCTCTAGGTGTAGATCTGGGGCTGATGATTTTATTTGTGAGCCAAATGGCGCTCAACGAAACCGTCGCAAAAATTCTTGTTAACTTTGTGATTGTCGTGGTCAATTATGTCGCCAGTAAATGGTTCGTCTTCAAGAAAACAAAAGAAGATGCGATTTAACACATGAAAAAGATAGGTGATGTGAAATGAGCAGCAGGCCAGACGAATTATATGATGCCATATATCAACAAACAGAAAAGCAGCATGAACAAGTGTTGAGGCTAGTCAAAGAAATGACCGCACATCCAGAAGCATTTTCTGAACAAGAAAAGGAAAAGATCAACCGAATGGACATTGCGCTTCAAACGGCATCGGACATTTTAGAAAATTTAATGACCCCTGATACGCAAATGACCATTGTTTTAAGACAAGGGAGAATTCGTGTTGACCTGACGAAAGCGTAAAAGAAGCAGCCAATTGAAAAGCGGCTGCTTTTTATTATGCATCGCTTGTTTCCCGGAGTTGCTTTGGAGACATGCCGATTTTCTTTCGAAAGACTTTATTCAAGTAATTCGCGTTTCGGTAGCCGCACTGTATGGCGATTTCTTCAATCGAGTATTTCGTTGTTTTCAGTAACGTTTCCGCCTTTTCTAAACGAATATTGGTTAAATAATGAATCGGTGTGAAGCCAGTTGCCTTTTTGAATTCCCTCGTAAAATGACTTTTGGATAAACGTGCCGCAGCTGCCATATCGTCAGGCCCAATCTCCTCGTGAAAATGGTGGCTTGCAAATAAGGCCGCTTGGACGATGGGCTCAGGCCATTTCTCCATTTGTCCCTCAAGCTTTGGCAAATATGAATACAGTTCCATGACAAATTGATAAGCAAGGCTAGACCCCTCAAATGGATTGGTAATCCGTCTTTCACTGGCTTCATCATAAATCTTCTTTAGCAGGCGGATCGGTTTGGAATTCGGATGAAAACGCATGACCTGCTTTCCTTGATCGATAAATTGATCAAAGCAAAGGTTACAGGCTTCCCCATAAAGTGTTAAATAGAGAAATTCCCAATGTTCACTGTCTTCTGGAAAATAGTATTGATAAGCACTGGGGCTTTTCACCAGAAAGGCCTGTCCAGGCAATACTTTGAATCGTTTCTGTCCGATTTCAATCATGCCGTGTCCAGACAGTGTGAGCTGAAAGATGCACTTGCCCTGATCCTTCCGCTCTACGCCATTCCAGCTGTATAACGAGGATGATTGAACTTCCCAGCCAACAGACCAGATTTGGGCCGGCAATGTCACATCAGAATGGTGAAAACGAAATGCAAATGCTTCCTTCTTCAAATTGGAAACCCTCCTTCACAGCAAAAAACAACCTTTTTCTATTTTGAATCATGTTACACCTCATATCACATCGTACCATTCACAGCAAAAAAAGGGTATTTTTTAACGATTTTTTTACCATTGAACTTCAGCTGATGGGGCAACTAAAATAAGATTATCAGAAGAGAAAAGGGGAATGGATATGATCGACACATTACGAGCAGCATTTCACCAGCAATTTGGAGATCAGCAAGAACTCCGCTATTTTTTCGCCCCAGGCAGAGTCAATCTGATTGGTGAACACACAGATTATAATGGGGGCCATGTCTTTCCATGTGCACTCACTCTTGGTACATATGCTGCGGGAGCAAGACGATCAGATGGACGCGTCAGAATGTATTCCTTGAATTTTGAAGAAGAAGGTGTGAAAGAGTTCGACCTTTTTGAAATCGCTTTCTCAGAATCGGACGGCTGGGCGAATTATCCGAAGGGAGTATTCCAACAGTTTATCGAAGCAGGCATGGATGTGAAAGAAGGCTTTGATATTGTATATGCCGGCAATATCCCAAATGGCGCAGGTCTGTCATCTTCCGCCTCTATTGAGCTCGTCACGGCTGTCTTGATCAATGAATGGTCGTCATTCGGCGTAACGCAAATCGACCTAGCCCTTCTTGCGCAGCGTGCTGAAAATGAGTTTATAGGCGTGAACTGCGGCATTATGGATCAATTTTCAATTAGTCTTGGAAAAGAAGGTCACGCTATTTTGCTCAATTGTGACACACTTTCCTTTGAATACAGCCCATTTCGGCAAGAGGGTCTGGCACTTGTCATTGCCAATACAAATAAAAAACGAACACTTGCAGATTCCAAATACAATGAGCGCCGTTCGGAATGTCAATCTGCTATAAGCGATCTTAGAAAAGAATTAGATATCGGTCATTTATGTGAGCTCACGGTGGATGAATTCGCTACGCATGAACATTTGATACAAGATGAAACGTGTAGAAGACGTGCAAGACATGCCATCACGGAAAACGAGAGGACCATGAAAGCAGTAAATTTTCTGAAAGATGATAAAATGAAAGAACTAGGTGCACTCATGAAGGCATCTCACCTTTCTTTAAAGAATGATTATGAAGTCACTGGGCATGAGCTAGATGCACTGGCCGAAGCCGCATGGCAACATCCAGGGGCGATTGGTTCCCGTATGACAGGTGCTGGCTTTGGGGGTTGTACCGTCAGCATTGTGAAAGAAGAGCTACTGGACTCATTTATAGAAGAAACAGGTGCGATTTATCAAGAAAAAACAGGCATTCAAGCCTCTTTTTACACAGCTGGAATTGGAGGCGGCGCTAGAGAATTAACGAAGGAGGAATTTTGATGGCAATTTTAGTATGTGGGGGAGCAGGTTTTATTGGCAGTCATGCGGTAGCGGCTCTTTTGGCTAAAGGAGAACAAGTGGTGATTGTGGATAATTTGCAGACAGGTCATAAAGAGGCAGTCGTAAAGGGTGCCGTATTAGAAGAGGGAGATTTAAGGGATCATGCTTTTTTAAGACGGGTTTTTCAAACGCATGACATAGAAGCGGTCATGCACTTTGCGGCAGATTCTCTTGTTGGAGAAAGTGTAACAGACCCGCTGAAGTACTATGACAACAATGTCGGAGGGGCAACGGCTTTACTTCAGGTGATGAATGAATTTGATGTGAAACGCATTGTATTCTCTTCAACTGCTGCGACATATGGTGAACCAAAGCGTGTACCGATCGTTGAAACGGATGAGACGAACCCAACAAATCCTTATGGGGAAACAAAGCTCGCGATTGAGAAAATGATGAAGTGGTCTGAGCAGGCATATGGTATCGAATACGTTGTGCTTCGCTATTTTAATGTAGCCGGTGCTCATACAGAAGGGATTGTCGGGGAAGATCATCAGCCAGAAACGCATTTAATCCCAATTATTCTGCAAGTGGCATTAGGAAAACGTGATCAAATCATGATTTACGGTGAGGATTATGAAACAGAGGATGGCACATGCATTAGAGACTACATTCATGTCATGGATTTAGTAGAGGCGCACATTCTAGCGGTTGAGCGTCTGCGTGAAGGAAAAGGAAGCGCGACGTACAACTTAGGGAACGGCACAGGATTCTCTGTGAAGCAGGTCGTAGAAGCCGCAAGAGAAGTGACAGGTCATGCCATTCCAGCACAGGTGGCAGAAAGACGTGCGGGTGATCCAGCTAAGCTGATTGCTTCATCAGAAAAAGCGCTGAAAGAACTAGGATGGAAGCCGCAATATGCAGATCTCCACACCATCATTCAAAGTGCATGGGATTGGTTTCAGAAACATCCAGATGGCTATCAAAGTGAGTAACGTGTAGCAGGCAGGGGAGGAGACAAAGGGAATGGCGATTGATATTTTTGAAAAGCTAGAACAGCTGATTCAATATGGGGTTAATAAAGAGCTGATATCACCACTAGATATGGATTATACAAGGAACCGGCTGCTAGAGGTGCTTGGTCTCGATGATGCTGAGGCAAGAACAGTCTCAGGAGACAACGACCTTGAAGACATCTTAATGCCGATGCTCGATTGGGCAGTTGAAACAGGTCTTATTCCTGACGGGACAGATACGTATCGTGATTTATTAGATGCCAAAATCATGGGCTGCTTGGTGGCGCCTCCGAGTGTCATCTATGCAAAGTTTGAAGAGAAACGCAAGCATTGCGGACCAAAGGCAGCGACAAGTTGGTTTTATGAAATGCAGCAGCATGCCCACTATATTCATACAGGCAGAATCGCCAAAAATGTGCAGTGGTTTACACCGACAGAAGATGGTGAGCTTGAGATCACGATTAATCTATCGAAACCGGAAAAGGACCCAAAAGCGATCGCTGAAGCCAAAAAGCTTAGTCAAAAGCAATATCCTCTTTGTCTCCTTTGTAAAGAAAACGTTGGGTTTGGGGGACGCATCAATCACCCAGCAAGACAGAATCACCGGATTATTCCGGTGACACTTACAAATGAGTCGTGGTTTATGCAATTCTCGCCGTATGTGTATTACAACGAACATTGTATTGTGTTCAAGGGCGAGCATGAACCAATGCAGATATCTAAAAAGACCTTCGAGCGTCTGCTTTCCTTCATATCTATATATCCGCACTATTTCATAGGATCAAATGCTGATCTTCCCATTGTTGGAGGGAGCATATTAAGTCATGACCACTTTCAAGGTGGTGCTCATGAATTTCCGATGGCGAAAGCAAAGATGGAAGAAGTGTTTTCTCTCGAAAAGTTTCCGAGGGTGAAGGCAGGCATTGTGAAATGGCCGATGTCAGTGATCAGGCTTCAAAGCAGCGACCAGCAGACGCTTGCGGAGGCAGCGGATTTTATATTACATGAGTGGAAAATGTATTCAGATCCAGAAGCGGGGCTGTTCTCACATACAGGAGAGACCCCGCACAATACCATTACACCGATCGCACGCCGCCATGGGGATGAGTACGAATTAGATCTCGTGCTACGAAATAACCGTACAGACAAGCAGCACCCAGGCGGAATCTTCCACCCGCACAAAGAAGTTCATCATATTAAAAAAGAGAATATCGGATTAATCGAAGTCATGGGTCTCGCCGTGCTTCCTGGAAGATTAGCAGAGGAATTAAGCCAGCTAAAAGCGGCGTTGCTATCCAAAAACCCTCTTGAAGAAATCAAAGCCTGCCCATCTATCATGAAGCACGAGTCATGGGCAGAGCGTCTGATCGAAGAGAATACCTTTACGAAGGACAACGTAGAAGCCATCATACAAAAAGAAATCGGCCTCATTTTTTCTCGTATACTCGCGCAGGCGGGTGTGTTTAAAAGAACAGAGCAAGGGAAAACAGCATTTAAACGTTTCATTCAAACACTCCATACAGGCAGGTGATGAGTTGATGATTGAACAGGTAAGAACTTTAATGGAAGAAAAACAACTCGACGGTGTTCTGATTCAAAAGCGTAATAACTTTTCTTGGCTTACAGGAGGAAGAAGAAACCACATTGTGTTAAACACGCCAGAGGGCGTTTGTCAGCTCCTTGTGTTGAAAGACGATATTGTCCTAGTTGTGAATCAAATGGAAGAAAAACGAATCATTGAAGAAGAAATGGCGTATTTTGACCATCCCTTTCAAGTCGTCACAATGGATTGGTTTGAGGATGAGACTTCTTACATTCAAACACTCATAAAAGACAAACGAATCGGTGCGGATATTCACATGGAAGGAGTGGAATGGATCGAACCCGATTTGTCTCGTGTTCGATCAATCCTTTCAGCACCACAGCTCAGCCAATACGAAACCCTTTGTCATGACACAGCTGTTATTGTAGAAAGTGTCTGTCAAGAAATCGTTCCAGGACAGACGGAGCATGAAATTGCTTCGCTTGTTGCTCAAAGAGCGATCGGGCAGGGGATGACGATAGAAGTGCTGCTTGTGGCGACAGATGACCGGATTCATCAATATCGCCACCCGATCCCAACAGAAAAAGCACTTCAAAAGCATGCACTGGTTGTCCTTTGTGCTGAACGGCATGGGCTTGTGGCAAATGTCACAAGATCCGTTTACTTTGGACAGCTACCAAAGGAGCTTGAAGAAAGCAAGGAAAGGCTTGCGCGAATTGACACGGTCATGAATGCGGCTACTCGTCCAGGGAACACCATTGGAGATGTATTGAAGGCCGGCATTGCTCAATATGAAAAAGAAGGATTTCCTGATAGCTGGAAAAAGCTTCACCAAGGTGGCAAGACTGGATTTGTGTCTAGAGAGATCATTGCAGTTCCTACATCGGTGGAAGAGATCCAGTTTCATCAAGTATTCACTTGGAATCCTTCCTTACCAGGATTGAAATCAGAAGATACGATGGTCGTTGAGAAAGAAGGAAATCGCTTTTTAACCTATACAGGCAAGTGGACGTATATAGACGTAGAACATGAAGGAAGCATCTATAGACGACCAGACATTTTGGTGAGAGACGAATAATGAGAAGCCGGCGATGAGCCGGTTTTTTGCTGGAAGTCTTTAGCGAGTTTCCACTCATTTATCACCATTACCAATCATTACAGCGCATAGGGGGAGGATCGATACTTTCTTTTCTTGTCGACTTGCGTTAAAATGAGTAAGGTTTTTGTTAAATATGGGGATACCTATTTCGGAATTGTTTACCTAGATAAAATTTCATAAAGTTAAATTGAAATTTGACCAAACTTTTTTATTGTGGTAAACCTAAATTTGACAAAGTTCTTGATTGTATGTCCTTTGCCTTCAACTCTCAACTTTTCAAAATCCTAGAAATTTATTGTGTGTGCAATAATATATATTTATGTCGAATTTATGACATTTTAATAGAAATCTGTTGAAAAATAAATGAACTTTTGAAAAAAGGGAAGCTAACTCCAACAGATTTTGATAGCATTACAAAGGGAAGAAAAGTTTTCGAAGGCAGATGGCTTTTCACAATTATTCAGCAATTTATACATTATTTAAGGAAGGATGGTGATCTTCTTGTTCAGAGCCATTAAACCTATGCTTTTATTAGCGATGCTCGTGAGTGTTTTTGTATTAGGAGGTTGCAGCAATATCGCTGTTTTAGATCCTAAAGGACCAGTCGCAGCACAACAAAAAGACTTAATCCTTTTATCTATTGGATTCATGCTCTTTATCGTTGGTGCGGTATTTGTACTGTTTACCATCATTTTGGTTAAATACCGTGAGCGTAAGGACGTTGGAAACGCCTCTTATAACCCAGAACTACACGGGAATACGCTTCTAGAAGTTGTCTGGACAGTGATCCCAATATTAATCGTTGCTGCCCTTTCAGTTCCAACTGTAAAAACCATTTACTCTTTGGAAGAGGCGCCTCAAGCAACAAGTCATAAAGATCCACTTGTCGTTTATGCTACAGCAGTTGATTGGAAATGGATCTTCAGCTATCCAGAGGAAAATATTGAAACAGTGAACTACTTAAACATTCCAAAAGATCAGCCGGTTTTATTTAAAATCACTTCTGCTGATACAATGGCATCACTATGGATTCCTCAGCTAGGCGGGGAGAAGTATGCGATGGCTGGAATGGAAATGGAACAATATCTTCAAGCTGATGAAGTAGGCACATATGAAGGAAGAAACGCCAACTTCACAGGCGAAGGCTTTGCTCAGCAAAAATTCAAAGTCAATGCGATGACGCAGTCTGACTATGATAAATGGGTAAATAAAACGAAAAAAGAAGCACCAAAGTTAACGAAGAAAACGTATGACTACTTGATGCTTCCTGATGCTGCAGATGTGCAGACATTCTCATCAACACATTTATCTTTTGCGAAGCACGGAGAGGATTCTGAATATGCACTCCAAGCACGCAAACGTTTAGGTTACCAATCAGTTTCTCCGCATTCCAAGACAGATCCTTTCGAGAATGTGAAGAACTATAAAAGAAAACTAGAAAACGAATAAACTGACTAAGGAAAGGAGGAGGCCGTTATGCATTTAAAATGGGATGAGTTTTTTGTAACTGGAGACCCATTAATTCTTGGTGCGCAAATTTCTATCGCTCTTACTTCCATTGCCATTGTGTTTGTTTTAACCTACTTCAAAAAGTGGAAATGGCTCTGGAAAGAATGGCTGACATCAGTTGATCATAAAAAGCTTGGAATCATGTATATCCTTGCTGCTGTGATTATGTTCTTCCGCGGTGGGGTAGACGGACTGATGATGCGCGCGCAGCTGGCGCTTCCTAATAATACGTTTTTAGATTCAAACCACTATAATGAAATTTTCACAACGCATGGTACGATCATGATTTTATTCATGGCGATGCCATTCTTAATTGGTTTAATCAACGTCGTGGTTCCTCTTCAAATTGGTGCACGTGACGTTGCATTCCCGTATTTGAACAACTTGAGCTTCTGGACATTTATGGTCGGAGCAATGCTGTTCAACATTTCCTTCGTTATTGGAGGATCACCAAGTGCAGGCTGGACGAGTTACATGCCGCTCGCCGGAAATGATTTCTCACCAGGACCTGGACAGAACTACTACTTGCTCGGGCTCCAAATTGCAGGTATTGGTACACTAATGACAGGTATTAACTTCATGGTGACCATCCTAAAAATGCGTACCAAAGGTATGACGCTTATGCGTATGCCGATGTTTACATGGACAACATTGATCACGTCTGTCATTATCGTTTTCGCATTCCCTGTTTTAACAGTTGCTTTAGCACTTATGACATTCGATCGTTTATTCGGTTCAGCATTCTTTACACTCGAAGCGGGCGGTATGCCAATGCTTTGGGCGAACCTTTTCTGGATTTGGGGACATCCTGAGGTATATATCGTTATCCTGCCGGCTTTCGGTATTTTCTCAGAAATCTTTGCGACGTTCTCAAGAAAGCAGTTGTTTGGTTACAAAGCGATGGTTGTATCGATTGTGGCAATCTCTGTTCTTAGTTTCCTTGTGTGGGTTCACCACTTCTTTACAATGGGGAACAGTGCAGCGGTTAACTCATTCTTCTCGATTACAACAATGGCGATTTCTGTACCAACAGGTGTGAAAATCTTTAACTGGCTCTTTACAATGTATCGAGGCCGTATCAGTTTTACATCCCCAATGCTTTGGGCACTTGGTTTCATCCCGAACTTCGTAATCGGTGGTGTGACTGGGGTTATGCTTGCGATGGCAGCTGCGGATTACCAGTACCATAACACGTACTTCTTAGTATCCCACTTCCACTATGTATTAATCGCAGGTACTGTATTTGCTTGTTTTGCAGGTCTTGTTTTCTGGTATCCGAAAATGTTTGGTTACAAGTTAAACGAAAGAATCGGCAAATGGTTCTTCTGGGTATTCATGATCGGATTTAACATCTGTTTCTTCCCGCAGTACTTCTTAGGACTGCAAGGAATGCCAA
Organism: Bacillus sp. Leaf49; assembly: GCF_001426125.1. Taxonomy (NCBI): domain Bacteria; kingdom Bacillati; phylum Bacillota; class Bacilli; order Caryophanales; family Bacillaceae; genus Bacillus; species Bacillus sp. Leaf49. The sequence continues at coordinate 285,377 of NZ_LMRK01000012.1, forward strand.
GACGTATTTATACGTATGGACCAGAAGATGGCTGGACTGCACTAAACTTTATTTCAACAATTGGTGCATTCATGATGGGTATCGGATTCATCATCCTTTGCTATAACATTTACTACAGCTGGAGACACGCGAAACGTGAAGTGTCAGGAGACAGCTGGGGAGAAGGACGTACACTTGACTGGGCGACATCTTCTGCAATTCCGCCGCATTATAACTTTGCAGCACTTCCAGAAGTGACGACACCAGATGCATTCCATCATTGGAAGCAAAACAATGTTGACGTTCATCCTGAAAAAGAATTCAAGAAAATTCACATGCCGCACAATTCAGGCAGACCGCTAATCATGTCTGCATTCTTCGGACTTGGTGCATTCGGCCTTGTATTTGAATGGTACTGGATTGGCGTTATCGGCTTAATCGGTGTATTCGCAACAATGATTTTACGTTCATTTGAATATGACGATGGCTACTATATTCCTGTTGAAGAAGTGATTGAAACAGAGAAAAAGAATAAGGAGGCGCAGAAGTAATGGGACATAATGATAGCAGCTATGCAAATGCACCGCTTGAATATCAGTCTGAAACAGGACGTTTAAACATCCTTGGTTTCTGGATATTCCTTGGCGCGGAAATCGTGTTATTCTCAACACTTTTTGCGACCTACTTTGTTCTTCATGGCAGAACAGCTGGCGGCGTTTTGCCAGCTGAGCTATTTGATATGAAGCTTGTATTGATCATGACATTCCTGCTATTGGTGAGTTCATTTACATGCGGGATTGCGGTTCATGAAATGCGCCGTGGAAGTACAAAAGGGGTTGTCATTTGGACGATTCTGACACTGCTTCTAGGTGCAGGCTTCGTTGGTTTTGAGATTTTCGAATTCTTCCATTATGTACATGAGGGTGCGAGCATCCATACAAGTGCATACTGGTCTGCATTCTTTGTTCTTTTAGGAACTCACGGATTACACGTATCCATCGGTATCTTCTGGATTACGGGCGTCTTGTTCCAAATTAAAAAACGTGGATTAACACCACAAACAGCAGCGAAGATCTTTATCTCAAGTCTATACTGGCATTTCCTTGATGTTGTATGGATTTTCATCTTCACAGCTGTGTACTTGATCGGATTAGGGGGGCTTTTGTGATATGGCTGGAAAAACACATTCCTCAGCAGAGCACGAACACTTCCCTTGGAAACACGTAGTCGGCTTCATTCTCTCCATTGTGCTAACCATCTTAGCATTCTGGATTGCCATCGGAGCTGAAATTGGCAGTTCTGCAAAACTATGGATTATCTTTGGTTTTGCCTTCATTCAAGCATTCTTGCAGCTGTTCATGTTCATGCACATGACAGAGAGTGAGAACGGGACTGTTCAAGTCGGAAATACTTTGTTTGGTCTGTTCTGTGCGATCATTTTCGTCATCGGGTCTGTTTGGATCTTCGCGGCTCACTACAGCCACGGAGAGAACAGCAAAGACGGTTATTCACCATCTGCGCCAAAGCAGTCTGAGCATTCAGAGAAATAATAAAAAACCACTCATCTTTCATAGATGAGTGGTTTTTATGCTGATTGTGATAACGCTTCCAATTGATGATGAGATATCTATCTGCTGCTGAATCTTTTGCGAATGAATGGAAGTCCATAGATGAGGAAAGCTGCAATGTGAGCCAGAATCACGTTAATGGCAAAGAATGCGATCATGAAGGTATGTCCTGCTGGAGATAAACTGCTTGTCATGTAAAGACCGAAGAAAATCCACATAATCATGATGGGTGGAATAGATGCTAATGCAATCTTTCTGTTTTCCAACCATAAAAACAGGGGTGTAGCTGTTGCAATACATAGGTACGCAAAGAACATATCCATCGTATCCAACTCCTTTGTAAGTTGATGTTCAATTCAAATGAGAGGTCAGGATGCAATTGTGTCTGTTTTTAGGAGATATTGTGAACATTTTGTTACAAATATTATACCACAATTGACTTTGAAGTAAACTCAATAATTGGAAAATGGGCCTTATTCCGCAGAAATTGTTTTTTTTCTTATACCTCAGTTAAGCTTATGCTGGCAAGATGTTCACCTTTCATATCGCCACATAAGTCATTGAATTTTCCCCTTAAAATCTGTAAAATAATCTTTTTAAAGGACTTATGATCGGTTGTCATGATAGAGTGGAAAGGAATTTTTTCCTATTGTTAGGATGAAAAGTATTTCATTTTTTGAAATTAGAATGGAACCTTTCAGGTGTCACTTCCGTCATATTTAAGGTGAGTTGCTTTTGTGAAAATTTCAATCTAATATAAATAAGGGCTTTTATGTTTTGTAATAAGGGTGGTTAGTTCATGAACAAGCAGAATACATCTCCTTACTATCAAGGAGATTTGATTTTTATATTTTTAGCCTTCTTTGCCATCAGTGTCATCGCTATTTATGCTGCGGGACAGTTTGGGCAATATGGATCTAATGCATGGACCAGACAGATCATTTACTACATGGTCGGGGTCATCTGTATTGTGGCTATTAATTACTTCGATCTGGAACAATTAGAAAAGTTAAGTCTATATATTTTTATAGGCGGCATTATGCTCTTAATTCTTTTAAAAATTGCTCCTGCACAAATAGCAGGTCATGATTTTGCTCCAATTAAAAATGGTGCAAAAAGTTGGTTTGTGTTACCGGGAATTGGAACATTTCAGCCTTCAGAGTTCATGAAAATTGGTTTGATTATGATGCTCGCCTCTGTCATTGGGAAGGCGACCCCAAGAGGAAAACGAACATTAGAAGATGATATTTTCCTACTATTAAAAATTGCCGGCGTGGCTGCTGTACCAGTCGGACTCATCTTTTTGCAAGATGCAGGTACGGCTGCGGTATGTATGTTTATTGTCGTTGTCATGGTCTTTTTATCAGGGGTCAACTGGAAATTGATCTCTCTCATCGGTTCAGTGGTTGTGCTCTTAGTTGCCGCTGTGTTAGCCGTGATTATTCTATTCCCTGATTTCGCACAAAAGATCGGGATTCAACAGTATCAGATCAATCGGATTACCGCTTGGCTGCCTGATAGTTCTTCGACAGCCAACCAAGCCCAGACACAGGATGCATCTGGATCGGATAAATATCAAGTCGAGCAAGCCATTATGGCAATTGGGGCAGGACAAATTTTCGGGAACGGTGTTAAAAACTTAAAAGTGTATGTTCCAGAAGCACAGACAGATATGATTTTCTCTATCATAGGGGAAGCCTTTGGTTTTGTCGGCTGCGCATTTGTGGTGATCATGTTCTTCTTCCTGATTTACAGGCTTGTTGTGTTGATTGATCGTATCCATCCTTATAGCCGGTTTGCGTCATTTTTCTGTGTAGGATATACAGCATTGATTGTCATCCATACATTCCAGAACATTGGCATGAACATAGGCGTCATGCCTGTAACGGGGATACCACTCTTATTCATCAGCTTCGGGGGAAGCTCTGTTTTATCAGTTCTTATTGGATTTGGTATCGCCTATAATGCAAGTGTTCAGTTAACGAAATATCAAAGTTATTTATTTAAATAAAACGGGTAAAGGGCAGTCTAAGCGTAGGCTGCCTTTTTGGCGTGAGTTCTAACTTTTGAAAAGTAATATTCATTTGACTTATGATAGTAGGAGTGAAGGAGGTCTTCGAATTGAATAAAACGATAGAAACCATCTTAAATCATCGGTCCATCCGTTCGTTTACAGATGAGCGTCTGACAGACGAAGAAGTGCTGACACTTATCAAAAGTGCACAGGCTGCTTCGACATCAAGCTATGTACAGGCGTATAGTATCATTGGTGTAACAGATCAGGAGAAGAAGGCGAAGCTTGCTAAACTGGCTGGAAATCAGCCATACGTTGAGAAGAATGGGCATTTTTTTGTTTTCTGTGCAGACTTGAAACGCCATGACTATATCGCAAAAAAAGCAGGAAAGAACCATCAAGAAGCGCTTGAGAATACTGAAGCCTTTCTTATCAGTGTGATTGATGCGGCGCTCGCTGCGCAAAATGTCAGTGTCGCCGCAGAATCTATGGGACTTGGCATCTGCTATATCGGCGGACTGCGTAATCAGCTGAGGGAAGTATCCGAACTACTTGAAACACCTTCCTATGTGCTGCCGCTATTCGGATTGGCCATAGGACATCCTGCCAATCCATCATCTCAAAAGGAACGGCTGCCCGTTGAGCTGATCTACCATGAAAACACATATCAGCAAGACGAAGCTCATGTGGATCGTTATTTAAAAGAATACGATGATCGTATTTCATCATATTATGAAGAACGAACAAACGGTGAGAGAAAAGATACATGGTCTGAGCAAATGCTTCGAGGCTTTAGCCAGCCAAAACGTGCCTTCCTCGGAGATTTTGTGAAAGAGAAGGGCTTTAATCGAAAATAAATCAGGAAATCCCCCTTTCGAGTGAGAGAGGGGGATTTCTGTAAGAGGTGCGACATCATGAAATTAAGTATACTGGATCAATCTCCTTTGATTGGAGATGCGACGCCTGCTGAGGCAATGAAGCAAACCGTCGAGCTGGCGAAGCAGGCAGAGAAATGGGGTTATCATCGTTTTTGGGTATCAGAGCATCACTTTTCAAACCGGCTCGCAGGATCGAGTCCAGAGGTGCTTCTCGGTCATTTATCTGCTGTGACGTCACATATCCGTATTGGTTCAGGCGGCGTCATGCTGCCCCACTACAGTGCCTATAAAGTAGCAGAGAACTTCAGAGTGCTCGAAGCCCTGGCTCCGGGCAGAATCGATCTTGGCATTGGACGTGCTCCTGGAGGTATGCCGATCTCCTCCATTGCCCTTCATCATGGAGAACGGAAGCGCCTTGGTGATCAATACCCTGAGCAGGTAGAAGAATTGAAGGTGTATTTACATGATTTAGCCGATGAATTTTATCCGCTGCCTCACCTGACCGCTTCTCCGAAAGTAGAAACTGCCCCAGAGGTATGGATGTTAGGTTCTTCTGGAGGAAGTGCACGGCTTGCCGCAAAAGCAGGTGCAGGCTATACGTTTGCTCTTTTCATTAATGGAGAAGGCGGAGAAGACTCTGTGTCACAGTATATCAGCCGATTTGAACCTTCGGAATTTGGTGATGAGCCGCGTGTCAGTCTTGCGGTCTTCGTTTTATGTGCAGAAACAGAGGAACAGGCAGAAAAATTGGCTGTCAGTTTAGATTTATCATTATTAGCTAGCGAACAAGGACAGAACCTTGGCAGCTTTCCTTCATTTGAACAGGCAAAGGCCTATTCCTACAGTCCATATGAACAAAAACGAGTAGCAGCCAATCGACAGAGAATGGTTGTTGGTACGCCATCCTCTGTGAAGCAGCAGCTGACAGCACTCGCAAAGGCGTATCGTACAGATGAAGTGATCGCTGTGACCATCACACACCACATGCAAGACCGTCTCACATCGTACCGTTTATTAAAAGAAGCTTTTGATGCATAACGTATGTAACTTTACCGACCGCGCAGCCAATAAAAGGGATAGAGGAGCATCATGGTGAGAATAAAGGCAGCTGTCACCGCCAAGCTAAGTGGATAAATGCAGGTGGTATAGACAGTCAGTTCACATGCTTGATGAAAAGGACGAGGCTGTTTTGCATGTAAAAAGGTAAAAAAATAAACCAAGGTGATCGTGAGAAAAAAAGCCGTCATAAAAGAAACGATCCATAGCCATATCAACATGAATTTCTCTTTCCTCCATACATGATAGAAAAGCCTTGTTGAGCTGATGGGCTCATACAAGGCTTTTTATGTGATTCTTATTTATTCAGGATAAATATCGAATGGTTCTTTCGTTTGAACCGTATCTGATTTGCCTTTCAGGCTTGCATACGCAAGCATTGTATACTCACCTGCTTCTAACTTCTGTCCTTTATTGATCGTGCCATTCCATTTCACACGATGCTCTCCTTTATCAACATGTTGATAAACTCCTGCTTCACCTAAATACTCTCCATCTGTCGAGTAGACGAGGAATGCAAGATTTTCAGCACCGCCTGGGAGATAGCTACTAATGACATAGCTTCCAGCACGGTTATCCGGCTCTACGGAAACCGAAGTGACGCGCGGGTAATCAGGCTCTTTTACAATCAATAAAGTAGGGATTTCAGTGACCTTTCTGCCATTTTCGCGAATGGTGATACTGCCTTGGTACGTTCCTTTTTTCGTTTTTCCATAATTCACTTGTACTGCGGAAGTAAAGGACCCTGTGGAATTCCCTTTTACTGTGATTTTTTTCGTGCCGTTTGTGCTAATGCCGTTGCCATCGAACTTGTAATCAATGGTATAGGTTTTCGGTGCTTTTGACAGGTTTTCTACCTTGAACTTCTTCGTTTTGATTTGAACGCCCTTTTCTTTTAAGAAAGTGCCGTACGAATAGCTTGCATCAGACACAATAGAAGACGCTTGAAGTGATTCGATGATTCGAACGCTGCCTGTGCCCTGCGTATTGTGAGGGAACGGGCTGCCATTTGGGTCATACAATGTTTCTGCTGTATTCATCATCAGCGCTTTAATTTGTTCTGTAGAATACGATGGTTTTGCTTGTTTAATAATCGCTGCTACTCCGGCTACATGAGGAGATGCCATGCTTGTTCCTTGCTTCGATCCATAGCCGTATGGCTGAGAAGGATCGTGTGTCGGAATGGTGCTGACAATACTCACGCCAGGTGCTGAAAGATCTGGTTTGATCATCCACGTATCGACAACAGGTCCGCGAGATGAGAAGTCAGCGACTTGTTCACTTAACTCTTTCACAAATTGAATCGAGAAAGTCGTTGTATTGTTACCAGCCTCAATGGCTTTAACAAGCGCTGTTCCTTCCGCTTTTGAAAGCTTAATCGTCGGAAGGGCCAGACCTGGTACATCCACAGGGATTTCTCCATCGGTATTGTTGTACATGACAACGCCAATCGCACCAGCAGCTTTCGCATTGTCCACTTTATCAACAAAGGCAATGGCTCCACGTTCAATCACTGCCACCTTTCCTTTGACATCGATGTTTTCAAAAGCTTTTTCGTCACCGATGCCTGCTTGGACGAGTGTGACTTGTTTTTGGTCAAGTGCTTTTAAATCATTTTCTTGATAGTAGCCCATCACTTTTGCTGTTGAATAGTTCGGGAATTTCACGTTGTATAAACTGTACGGAAGCTGAGTGGCTCCGACAGAAATAGCATCTCTTGATGTCCCAGGAGATCCAACGGTCCAGCTGTTCGGCCCACTGTTTCCATTTGATGTCACAGCGACAACCCCTTCAGACATGGCCCAATCCAGTGCGATGCTTGTTGCATAATCAGGGTTATTCACACTGTTTCCAAGAGAAAGGTTCATGACATCGGCTCCGTCAGTGACAGCCCGGTCGATGCCTGCAAGGACATTTTCAGTTGTTCCTGATCCGCCTGGTCCAAGGACACGGTAGGCAAGAAGGGTAGCATCTTTTGCGACACCTTTAATTTGTCCATTTGCCGCAATTGTTCCTGCGACGTGTGTACCATGATCTGTCGATTCGCCTCTAGGATCTCCTTTTGGTGTTTCTTGTGGAGAATAGTCATTATCAACAAAGTCATAGCCTTTGTATAATCCGAAGTTTCCTTTTAAATCAGGGTGGGTATAATCTACTCCAGTATCAATGACAGCGACTTTTACTCCTTTTCCAGAGTAGCCGGCATCCCAAGCTTTTGGGGCACCGATAAATGGAGCACTTTTATCCATGAGTGGAGAGACATCCTCATGAGGAAGCTGGACGCTTTTCTTTTTCACTTCATCTGTTTGATATGTAACATCCGGATAAACGGCTTTTACTCCGTCAACTGCGAGCAGTTTCGGGATTTCGTTTGCAGGAAGTTTCATAGAGAAACCAGAGAAGACTTTTTCATATTCTTGACGAACACTCGCTTTATCTAACTTTTTGAGTGCTGCATTCTTTACTTTAGTTCGAGATTTTTTGAGGGAGGCTTTTGTTTGTGCTTCGCCTTCTTGCTTGGCTTCAACTAAGGATTTTTCCTTTAATTCAACAATGACAGTGGTGTGTTTTCTAGACTTAACATTGATTTCGCCGAAGATTTCTGCTTTTTCCAGTTCCACCTGTTTGTTCGATGGAGCGGCAGTAGCCTGACCTGAAAAGAATGTGGATAAGGTAAAAATAGTGGAGAACAATAGAACAGAAGAACGAGAGATTACTTTTTTCAATTAATTTTCCCCTTTCTAGCTGTGTATTTAGGGAGATAGCCTTTCTTTTTGTGGATAAATAGGAAAGATTCACTGCCCGTTATTAAGTATTCCATACGATGAAACCAATTCCTTTACTGAAATGGTCTTATTTTACATAGTCACAAAGAACTATTTTGTTTATAAAGTCACACTTATGCACAATAATCTGTTGATAACTCAATTATTCAGATATATATATGGAAAATAAAAAAATCTCATACACAAAATCTAGTAAGGGGGTGTTGATATGTGGATAAACCCTGTTGATAAGATGTGCTTATCTTTGGGATAGTGTGTGTATAAAATTTTCATAGAAACATTGTGGAACATGATCATCTTCTGCACTTTTCAACAAAACTTCTGAAAACTAGTTCGTTTTTTCACCCAGATTGTGACAAACCTCTCTTTTTTCTCGGGATATGATAGGAACAGTTAATTTGCTAGAACTGCTAGATTCTAAGGAAATCGGAGGGATGTTCAGTGAAGAAATGGAAGAACTGGTTGAGTGTATGGTTTGGTTTTGTGATGAATGTGCTTGTGAATCCTGGTGAGCTGCTGAAGAAGCAAGGGGTGAAAGTGGCAGCAGTGGATGGAGGATTCTTTCTTGCGGTGAATGAGAGAAAGCTAGAGAAACTGGCAGATGAAAAGAAGAAGAAGCGCAGGACAGAAAAGCCGTTTCAAGAAAGTCTGATGATGCTTTATGAAAAGACAACGAGAGAGGCGCGTGCCGGTCCGTTCTTATCTTTACAGAAAAGTTGAAACAGGGTAAAATCCCACATAAGACACGTTATCTGTGGGAGAGGATGCCCCTTGAAGATATATAAAATATTGAATAACAATGCAGTGGTTGTAAAGGAGGGTGATCAGGAGAAAATTGTGATGGGGCCCGGAATTGCTTTTCAGAAGGGGAAAAATGACGTCGTTCCCGTTCAAAAAATAGAGAAGATTTTTGTTGTGCGTGAAGAAAATGAGAAATTCAAACAAATTCTTGCGACATTGCCAGAAGCGCATATTGAGGTGGCAGAGCATATTATTAGTTATGCAGAGGGTGAACTCATGATGCCGCTCAGTGATCATATCCACATTTCACTGACAGATCATTTATCCTTTGCCATTGAACGCGTTCAAAAAGGCATTGTCTTATATAATAAATTGCTTGGTGAGATCAAAGTCTTATATAAGCAGGAATATGATATTGGAAAGTATGCCATTCGTTATGTAAAGGAGCGGCTTGGGGTTGACCTGCCGGACGATGAGGCAGGGTATGTGGCACTTCATATTCATACGGCCAAAATGAATACGGAGTCCATGAAGAAGACGGTCAAATACACAACGATGATCAAAGAAATGATCGAGCATGTCGAAAGCGTTTTTGAGCGCTCGATTGATGAGGATAGTATTTCATATCAGCGGCTTGTGACACATTTGAGGTATGCATTAGGCAGGTTGGAAGCGAATGAAGCATTTCAAATCATGGACGATGACATGCTGACTTTTATCCAAACAAAGTATGATTCGGCTTACCGGTGTGCACTTGGACTGGCTGATTTGCTGAAAAAAGAATATGGACTTCATCTCCCTGAATCGGAGATCGGCTACATCACGCTGCATGTCCAGCGTCTGCAGGATGCCGAATTGTCGTAAAGGTTGTGCCTGTCCGCAGGCTTTTTTTTATGCACACTACTCTAATTAGTGTATATGGGTCATTTGATTCGAAAAAATAGGTTGACGCAGGTCACGCTCTTATACTATGATGAAAGCGTAATCAAAAACCAATATCGTGGGATTGTGACTGTCAGGCAGGCAAGACCTAAAATTTGCGTAACGAGGGGACGTGTATGTCCTTTAATCGTTAGTGAATTTTAGGTCTTTTTTGTTTTAAAAAAAGGGGGAGACAACATGGATTATCAAAAAACAGCCAAAGAATTAACAACATTATTAGGCGGCAAAGAAAATGTCATTAGCGCAACACATTGTGCCACACGACTCCGATTGGTGATGAAAGATGAGGCGTTGATTGACAAAGATGCCATTGAAGAACTTGAGGGTGTGAAGGGTGCCTTCTCAAGCTCGGGTCAATTCCAGATCATATTTGGAACAGGTTCTGTCAACAAAGTATATGAGCCTTTTGCTCGTGAGGCGGGTCTTGAGGCAGACGACGAGAATCAAAAACCTGCCAGCCATGATGAAGCCGTGAAGCAAAAAATGAATCCACTTGCACGTTTTGCTAAGACGCTATCGAATATTTTTGTACCAATCATTCCAGCGATTGTAGCAAGCGGTTTATTAATGGGCCTATTAGGTATGATGAAAGCCTTCAAATGGGCTGATCCAAGCTCTGCCATCTTCCAAATGCTAGATATGTTCTCAAGTGCTGCCTTTATCATTTTACCGATTTTAATTGGGGTTAGTGCAGCCAAAGAGTTTGGTGGAAATCCATATTTAGGAGCTGTCATTGGGGGCATTATGATTCACCCGAGCTTGCTGAATCCATGGGGACTGACAGACGCAAAACCAGAATATATGCATCTATTCAACTTTGATATTGCGCTTCTTGGTTACCAAGGAACGGTCATTCCCGTGTTATTGACTGTGTATATCATGTGCGTGATTGAAAAGAATTTAAGAAAAGTTGTGCCGAACAGTATTGATTTACTTGTGACACCGTTTGTGACGGTGATTGTGACTGGATTTGTGACGTTTATTGCTGTAGGACCGCTAGGGAGAATGCTCGGTACAGGAATCTCAAATGCACTCACTTATGTTTATGACCATGCAGGATTCTTAGCCGGACTTATTTTTGGAGGCGCTTATTCTTTAATTGTACTGACAGGTGTTCATCACAGCTTCCATGCGATTGAGGCAGGACTTCTAAATGATATTGGACGGAATTATTTGCTGCCGATCTGGGCCATGTCAAACGTCGCTCAAGGCGGAGCTGGGCTAGCGGTCTTTTTCTTAGCAAAGCGTGCAAAAACGAAAGAAATTGCATTACCAGCAGCATTTTCTGCTTTCTTAGGTATTACAGAGCCGGTCATATTCGGTGTGAATCTTCGTTATCGTAAGCCATTTATTGCTGCAATGATCGGAGGTGCATTAGGCGGGGCGTTTGTCGTCTTCACGAAGGTAGCCGCCAACGCTTATGGTTTAACAGGGATTCCGATGATTGCAATTGCAGCTCCATTTGGTTTACAAAATGTGGTAAATTATGTTATTGGTATGTTAATAGCTGTTGCTGTTTCATTTATTCTTACCATCATCTTTAAAATCAAAGAAGTCGAAAAATAATCAAGGAGTGGTCACAGTGATGACAACAACGGACGCAGCACTTCGTCAAAAGGTAACAGATCGTATTCGAAACTATGAGCATTTGGTGAAAAAAGATGTGTACCGTCAGAACTTCCATTTAATGCCGCCAGTCGGTCTTTTAAATGACCCGAATGGATTGATTCAGTGGAAGGGAGTCTACCATGTGTTTTATCAATGGCAGCCATTTAAAACAGGACATGGGGCAAAATTTTGGGGTCACTACACATCAACCGATCTAGTGAATTGGCAGCATGAAGAGGCTGCTCTCACGCCAAGTGATTGGTTTGATCAAAATGGCTGTTATTCTGGCAGTGCAGTCATTGACGATGGTCGTATGTACGTGATGTATACCGGAAATGTCCGTGACGAGCAAGGGAATCGTGAGACATATCAATGTTTAGCTGTGTCAGAGGATGGGGTTCATTTTGAGAAAAAAGGTGTCGTGGCGACTTTGCCAGCGGGATTCACTGCACATTTTCGTGACCCGAAGGTGTGGAAGCGGAATGGAAAGTGGTACATGGTCCTTGGAGCACAAAGTGAAGATCTCAAAGGACATCTTGTCTTATTTACATCTGATACATTAGACAATTGGACGTTTCAAGGCATTATTGCAGGCAGTGGAAAGAATGGATTAGATCATTTCGGATACATGTGGGAATGTCCAGATCTATTTGAATTAGACGGTCAGGATGTATTGATCGTGTCACCACAGGGGCTGAAGCCTGATGGATTCAAATACAACAATACACATCAATCTGGTTATTTTGTTGGTACATTGGATGATCGTACCTACCAATATACGCATGGAGCGTTTGAGGAGCTGGATCGTGGCTTTGACTTTTATGCACAGCAGACTTTCCAAGATGAATCGGGCAGACGCATTTTAATGGGATGGATGGGTGTACCAGATCAAGGGGAAGAGCATCATCCAACCATCTCTTATCAATGGATCCATTGTTTGACGATTCCGAGAGAGCTTCGTTTAGATGATGAGGGACGTCTTATTCAAAAGCCGGTAAGTGAACTTCGATCTATGCGGACAAATGAGCAGGAGCATGTTTTTCACGTTAAACGATCTGTTCACTCCATTCCTGTTGAAGATTTGACGAGCGCAGAGGTATTCATTGATCAAATTGAAACTCAAAAAGGATTTGAATGCTGTATCCGTGCTGCTGCTCGTATCATTTATGATAAAGATGAAGGCAAACTAACGTTAGAGCGAGATCGATTTGAAGATCGAACAAAGGAAGTTCGTGAAGTAGAAATTGAGGAATTACAGGATCTGCATATCTTTATTGATGCATCATCGATTGAGATTTTTGTCAACGGAGGCCGGGAAGTATTTACTGCACGTTACTTTCCTTCCCCGGGAAATAAATCAATCTCCATCAGTGGTAGAAATGAAACGAAGCTTAAATTGAAGACGTGGCATTTGCAAAAAGAAGCAGATCATTGATCTGCTTTTTCTAGTGAGATCAGCCTGTATCTTAAAGCCTATATCATGTATATACAAGGTTGGCCTAAAGCGGTTTGATGACGTTTTACATATATGATAACAGGTTCAATTATGGTATCATTTTAAAATATATACAGCTGAGGCTGACGTTTATCCAAATGCGGTAGGACAAAAAGGGGTTGTTTACTTGAATTCAAAACAGCAGCCGACGACTAGAAAACGCTTGGAGACAATGGCAGATCATGTTGAAGATAAACGTGAAGAATATAAAGAATTGCTGATTCAAGTCCAATCTATTCTCGGTGAACCTTCTCTAGAGCAGGAAGAATTAAAAGAGAAGCTGTCAGATACGTATAAACAAATGAAAGAATATGCCTTATTTGTTGAATCCATTGAAGCCTTTATTCGAAAAATGGCGAAAGAATCTGATCAGCAAAAGTAGGTAAAAAAAGTATGGTGAAAGAGTGTACCTGGGAGCGGGTATGCTTTTTTTATTTAAAGATTATCTATGTCAGTTTTATTCTAAATCTTAATGTATGAAGATAATAGAAATTTGTAGATAGAATATTTAATGTATATGAGTTATAAAAGTGCAAGAAACATTACAATGCGGAAGGATAACCATTCTTTTCAAAACAGAGAACTGATATCCATATTTTATTTAATATATGAGTAGATAGTAAAAATAATCCTAAGGTCTGTCTTAGGATTATTTTTTGAAATTCTTTTATGTATTTCTTGAACCCACTTTCAATCCAGTAAAGTGAGATCAATTATTGTATTTTGTATCTTATGGAATTGTGGAATTTATTTTTATGGCTTTAATAATAGTTTTTGATCTCCGTATATAACATTTCTTCTAGTTTTTTTTCCTCTAGTATACTAAGGACTGTTACAGCTTTTTCAGTATACTCTTCAGGTGAATCCATGTTTAAGTTTTTTAGACATATCCCTTTACGACCATAGCAGATTGCCATCTCCCTGTATGCACCATGTCTTTTACAGAGAGGGATTGCTTCTTCTAATACAACTAATGCCGACTTAAATTTATTGTATTTTATTAAAAGAAGCGAAAAATTAACTCGAATATTAATTTCAATTTTATAAGTATCTTGAAAATTCTTATATATATTAAGTCTTTTCAATGCATTCTTTGCTATATGTATAGCGGTTTCTATAGGAAATATAAAAAGTATAGAGTTTATCAGTCTAATATCAATCAGGTACCAATTTTCATGCTTAGAAAGACGTTCCCAAACAGTATCTACGTGATTGCAAGCTTGTTCAATACTACCCGTTTCATGAAGCACTATTAAAGCTGTACAAATACATTGAATATCACTGACCAATTGGTCCTCCGAATCTGATAGCAACCTTTCAGATTCTGTTATCAATTGTCTTAATTTGTTCGGATGATTGAAAGTCGTACGAAAAAAATCGTTAATAAACTTTTGCCTTCGAGTATATTGAAAATCGTTCATAATATAGTGGAACTCATCTAAAGAAACGTCTACTTTTTCCAGTAAAGCCATAAAAGATGACGCAAGTATGTCGATTCGATGTAGTTCAAACTTTGAATAAGCACTTTGTGATAGCAAACCACTAGAAACATAATGCTGAGTATATCCTTTGTTCTTTCTAATTGATCGCATAGTCTGTCCTATATTGTTAAGCAATTTTAATGTCCCCTTTCAGTCTTATTTGACTAAAATGTTATGAATGGTTCATACCATAATATAATAAATCCTGGAAATTGAAAAAAGCGTAGAGAACTATTTATAAACAGCATTACAAATATAGAGGAGAGTTGACTAAATGATAATTTGGGCTTTAATCACTACAATAGTATCTTTTATTTTAATTTTTTATTTTTGGAATGAAGATAGAAAAACATCATATGTATTCATAATGGCGACTATTTTTCTTATTTTTCTTGACCTTGGTTTAATATTTATTTGAGTATTGAAATTGTGTTTATTTTGCGGGTTGAAATAAGAATATTTGTCGTGATGATGATTTCTCGCCTAATATTAATAACTGCTACGAGATGAAATCAGGAGAAGTTCGACTTAAAGAGTACCAAAAATTGTCGCTTTATGTGAACTCTATGTTCCACGGAAGATGTGGAAAGGTATCTTTGGAAAAGATAGTATCAAAACGAATTAAGATTGATTAAATCAAATGAATGGAACATTCGGAGTTTATAAAAATAGGAGATTTCAGAAAATATCTAAGTGGAAGAACTCTTATAATGACTGAGCGGAAGGCTTGTAATACTGATATAAGTTGAACCCCAAAAATTGACTTATTACATATAGAATGCAACAAATATAAAAAGGGGGTTCAACTGTTGATGAATTGTGCAATATTAAAGGAATGACTAGTTTACACATCAATACGCTCTGTAAGTTTTATAAATTACTTTGAAATTTATTTATACATATGGTTTATTGCGATAATTTTCCCCTTATTTGTCCAAACGATGTGCGGAATGTTTCGTTGGTCCGATGTATTCGTTTAGTTGGAAAGAGCCTTTAATGGCAGCTGTGATGAATTCTTTTGCTGCATAAATGGCTTCTTTCACGTCTGAGCCGTTGGCTAGTTCAGCTGTGACTGCGGCTGAGAATGTGCAGCCTGCACCGTGTGTGTATTCTGTGTCGATCTTATCTGTTTCAAGGCGTTCGAAGGTTTGTCCATCATAAAGCAAATCAATCGCTTTATCAGGGCTTAGCTTACCGCCGCCAGTGATGACCACATACTTTGCACCAAGTTCATGGATGCGTTTTGCGGCTTCTTCCATTTGTTCCATCGTTTTGATCTCGCCAATGCCGCTTAATTGACCTGCTTCGAAAAGGTTAGGTGTGATAACTGTTGCCAGTGGCGTGAGCTTTTCGCGCAATGCTTCAGCGTGCTCTGGGTAAAGGACTTCGTTCGCACCTTTACATACCATAACAGGATCAATGACGACATTTTTCAGCTCATATGTTTTGATCGTTTCAGCTGCGAGTTCAATGACGTCAACTGTTGGCAGCATACCTGTTTTTAACGCATCTACACCGATGCCTTCCACGATCGTTGAGAGCTGCGCGCGGATGGTTGATGTATCGATTGGAAACACTTGATGATCCCAGTTGTTATGAGGATCCATTGCAACGACAACGGTTAAAGCTGTCATCCCGTAGACGTTTTTTTCTTGAAACGTTTTTAAATCTGCTTGGATACCTGCACCGCCGCTTGAATCCGAACCTGCGATGGTGAGTGCTTTATTCATAGACATAGTTGCTGAACCTCCAATGTGATGTGTAACAGTTACTGTTCTATCCCTTATTATAATCAGCTTTTCCATTTATCACAATGAAACGGCATAAAAAAGCGTTCCACTCTTCATGGAACGCCTCATTCTTTATCTTTTACAAATCACCAATTTCCCTTTTTTCAGCTCCTCTAAAAGCGTTAAGGCTAATTCTTGATCGGCGCCGGTCGACATGATTTTGGCCATCAGTTCATCATCCCTGGTGCGAATGACATTGGCGATCTGATCTAAAATCCCTTGATCGACAGCTGTCATGCTCTTTGCTTCCGTGTACTCAGTAACGGTATCAGAGCGTTCGGGGTCATACGCAAACACAAACACATCGTCCTTTGTGGATTGTATCTGTTCGATCGTCTGTTTGGCTTCTTTACTATTCTCAACTGTGAAAAATTCCATCATCATCACTCCTTTTCATCAAAAATTCCCATTTTCTCGATCAATCAAACCGCCTTTTATATCATGAGAAGAAAGCCGATTTATGTTTTAATGAAAAAGACGAATCTATTAAAGGAGTTAGGCCGATATGAAGATTTCTTTACTAATTGTGACACATAACCGGCTGAGCGCATTGTGTGAACTGCTTGAATCCATCTCGAGACAAAGCGTACAGCCTTTTGAAATTGTGGTCGTAAATGATGCAGGAGAGCGAGTGGACGTGATTCAGGAACTCTATCCAGAGCTGCCAATTCGCTTGATTCATTTAGATGAGAATGTCCAGCATGTGAACGCAAGAAATGTTGGCGTGCGTGAGCTGACAGGTGACGTCATTATGCTGAGTGATGACGATGATTATTTTACACCTTGTCATATTGAACGTATGAGCAAGGCGCTGGAAGACGCTGATTTTGTCTTTTCGGATGCGGAAATTGTTTCGTTTGAAGAACGAGGTGCGACTCGTTTTCCAGTATCAAGACGTTTGTTTGCTTATACAGCGGACATTGAGGACATGCGTGTTTTTTCTACATATGTTCCTTCTGGCAGTATGTACAAACGCCGCATACATGATGAGATCGGCTATTTTGATCCAGCGATGCATCACTACTGGGACTGGGACTTTTTCCTGCGTGTTACGCAGCATGCACGAGCCAAACGAGTGCCAGCTGCCAGTGTGATCTATGCGTTCTTTGATGGTGGGGGCAATCAGTCGAGTGATCTTGGTGAAACAAGGAAGAACTATTTAGATGACCTGAGTGAAAAGCATGGGCTCGGTGATTTGCCGACAGCGAACTTTGCTGTCCTATTAGAAGAACCAGCGATGAAAAAACGAGAATCAGAGAGTGAGATTGTATGGGATGGAAAACCGATGATCTCAAGATTGGCACAGCAGACAGAAGGAGGACAACCGCAATGAAGCCATTTTTAAATGATAGCTGGTGGGCTGTGATGAAAAGTGAATTTGAACAGCCATATTATCAGGAATTACGTGAGTGGGTAAAGGAAGAATATCGTACGCAGATCGTGTTTCCAAAGCCAGATGACATTTATCGTGCCCTCCATTTGACGTCGTATGAAGATGTGAAGGTCGTGATTTTGGGACAAGACCCTTATCATGGTCCAGGACAGGCACACGGATTAAGCTTTTCTGTTCAGCATGGTGTCAAGCATCCGCCTTCTTTGAGAAATATTTTTCAGGAGCTAAAGGATGACCTCGGCTGTCCGGTCCCTAACCATGGCTCGCTTGTCAGCTGGGCAGAGCAGGGGGTCTTGCTGTTAAACACCGTGCTCACTGTAAGAAAAGGGGAAGCGAACTCGCATAAAGGCAAAGGCTGGGAACGTGTGACAGACCGCGTCATCGACGTCCTGAATGACCGAGATCAGCCAGTCGTTTTTGTGCTTTGGGGCAGACATGCGCAAAATAAAAAAGAACGTATTGATCAAAGCAAGCATTACATCATTGAGTCACCTCATCCAAGTCCTTTTTCCGCAAGAAACGGCTTTTTTGGCAGTCGTCCGTTCTCAAAAGTAAACGCCTATTTAAAGCAAATGGGGATCGATGAAATCAACTGGTGTATCAAGGACATCGAATCAAAATAGGACGAGGGGAAATCCCTTCGTCCTGTTTATTTTAAAAATTTACGGACAATGTCGAGTCCGTTTTTCGCATTTGGATAGCGGAAAGAAAAATCAAAGCGATTGGTCTGGCGCAGGACGCTTTTTTCATGCGTAAAGGTGAAAAAGCTTTCTTTTCCATGATATCGTCCGATACCGCTTTCACCAACGCCTCCAAATGGTAAGTATGGAGTGGCGACATGCATCAGCGTATCATTGATGCAACCCCCGCCAAATGAGAGGTTGTCTAGAATATAAGCTTCTGTTTCTTTATTGGTTGTAAATAAGTAAAGAGCGAGCGGCTTCGGCCTTGCCTTAATCATGTCAGCTGCCTCTTGAAGAGAGTCAAATGTGATGACAGGCAAAATAGGTCCGAAAATTTCCTCCTGCATCACAGGATCTTCCCATGTAATATGATCTAAAATGGTCGGTGCGATTTTGAGCTCTTGTTCATTACGCTTTCCACCTGTCACAATCGTGCCATTTGAGAGAAATTGTGAAAGTCGATCAAAATGACGCTGGCTGACATTTTTTCCGAAATGCGGATTTGTTTCAGGTTGGTCCCCGTAAAAGTCACGGATACAGGTCGTCATTTCACGCAATAGGTCCTCTTTGATCGATTCATGAACAAGTAAATAGTCTGGTGCAATGCATGTTTGACCAGCATTCGTGAATTTACCAAAGGTGATTCGTTTTGCAGCGAGCTTGATGTCTGCATCAGGCATGACAATGCATGGACTTTTTCCGCCGAGCTCAAGTGTGACAGGTGTCAGATGTTTTGCGGCCGCTTCCATGACGACTTTGCCGACGGCTACACTTCCAGTAAAGAAAATATAATCAAATGGCAGTTTCAGAAGCTCTGTGCTGACATCCACACCGCCTTCAACGACCGCTGCAAGATCTTCTTGAAACACGCTTTCCACAATCGTGCCAATCACGTTTGAGACGTGCGGCGTTAATTCTGACGGTTTTAAAGTAACGGCATTTCCCGCAGAAATGGCTCCAACTAATGGCGAAAGGGCTAATTGGAAAGGATAGTTCCAAGGGGCAATAATCAGAACACTTCCGTACGGTTCCTTAATGATCATACTTTTTGATCCGATATGGGTCAGAGGTGTTTTCGCGCGAGATGGTTTGGCCCATTTGTGAAGATGTTTGACGGTATGATTGATCTCTTCATATACCATGCCAATTTCTGTTGTATAGGCTTCCTGTTCGGATTTATGTAAATCATGGGCTAAGGCTTGTAATATGTCCTTTTCATGATGTTTAATGGCTTTTTTCAAATCGTTAAGAAGACGGATTCGTTCTTGAACCGCTGGTGTTTGCACGTTTTTTTGTTTGTGAATGAGTTCAGTGAGTTTGTTCATCTTTCAGTCCTTTCAAAGACACTATTGTTTCTTTATTATTATGTGTGAATCATGGAGAAGGGTCAAATCAGATGAACAGAAGCACACAGCTTTGAAAAAATGAGCCCATTCGGTTTGTTCATTTGGTAAAATAATGTTGGAAAACGAATTTTTTAGATTGGAGGGTCTACCCTTGAATATTCATATATCAAGTCTGCTTCAAAAAATGGAAGAAGCCATTCAAAAAGCAAAACAAAGTGGAAATGATGAAGAGGTGAAACGTCAAGCGGCGGTCATTTCTTCACTATGTGATGTCATTCTCGACACATCATCACAGGTGCAAATGCCGCAGTCTTCGGTTATTTCACCACCTCCATCTATACAGACACCATCTGCACCGGCTGTGTCTACGGATCAAGCCATGCTAGAGAAATTGATGGGCACTAGCGGTGCAAAGAAATTTCAGCATAAAGAAGAGGGTCAACAAGAGAAAGATGGCAACGGTGACTCTATTTTTGATTTTTAATGGTCTTGTCACGACAAAGGGAAGGTGATCGGGTTGAAACTATTTTTGGGCGCCATTCAGTGGATGGCATTTTTTATCGCAGCTTCTATTGCTGTGCCGATTGCGATTGCACAAGCATTTGAATTAAATCAAGTGCAGTCGGCGGAACTGATTCAGAGTACATTCTTTTCACTTGGACTTGTGGCGATGGTGCAGTGTTTATGCGGTCATATGCTGCCGATCAATGAAAGTCCAGCAGGGCTGTGGTGGGGGGTATATACCCTTTATGCAGGCATGACAGGGACGATTTTTGCTACATATCCTGAAACCTTGCAAGCATTGCAAGGGGCGTTAATTTTTAGTGCAGCGTTCTTTTTTATTTTTAGTCTCTTTAAAATCATTAATTGGCTTGCGTCTTTATTTACGCCGGTTGTCACAGGTATTTATTTGCTGCTGCTTGTTGTGCAGTTAAGTCAGCCAATCATGAAAGGGCTGATGGGGATCGGCTATCGGGGAAATCAGGTAGATGGGCTTGTGTTTTGTCTATCGATCTTGATTATTGTCATCACCTTCATGATCAGCCGCTCAAAATGGCATTATTTAAGACAGTTTTCTGTGTTATTCGCACTTGCAGGCGGCTGGCTGTTATTTGCTTTACTCGGACTAGCGAAGCCTGTTCGCATTCCTGAGCAGATCATTGAGTTTCCAAAACTGTTTCCGTTTGGCATGCCGGTCTTTGACAGTGGACTGCTTGTCACGTCCTTTTTTATTACGATCTTACTCATTGTGAATATGCTGGCAAGTATTCGAATTGTGGAAAGTTCCGTGAAGGCATTCGGTGAACTGCGTGAGCGGAAACGAGCCAGACCGGCTGGTTTTGTCGCCGCATTTGGTCATTTGCTAAGCGGACTGATTGGAGCGATTGCGCCTGTTCCTATTTCAGGGGCAGCGGGTTTTATACAAACAACCAAAATTCCATCGAGAAAGCCATTTTTCCTTGGCAGTCTGCTCATTGTCCTCATTAGTTTATTTCCATTATTGATGAGCTTTTTCTCTGCATTGCCTTCTCCTGTGGGGCTGGCTGTGAACTTTGTGGTGTTCTCTTCTATGATTGGGATTGCTATGTCTGAATTCGATCAGTATGAAAAAGAAGACATCCCGCGCATTCGATTTGTGCTTGGCATCGCTGTTTTAGCAGGCGTGGGCGCAATGTTTGTGCCGCAGGGGGCATTGAAAGGCATGCATCCTGTGCTGATTTCTTTATTGAGCAATGGTCTTGTGCTTGGTACGCTGATTGCAATTGTGGTCGATCAAGTGCTACTGCGAAAGAAAAAGAAATCCGACAATCTCGTGTCAGCATCATAGGAAAGTTGAATGTTGGATAAGACCCGCGCTATGATAAACATAATAGATGAGATAAGGAGAATGACGAATGAAACTATTTTTCATATTAGGTGCCATTAACGCCATGCTTGCGGTTGGTCTTGGAGCCTTCGGTGCACATGGACTGGAAGGGAAAATTCCTGAAAAGTATATTGAGATATGGAATAAAGGGGTTCAATATCAGATGTTCCATGCCATTGGCCTGTTTATTGTCGCCTTTCTGGCAGATAAGCTGTCAGGTGTTTCTCTAGTGCCGACCTCTGGCTGGGTGATGCTGGCAGGCATTCTTTTCTTCTCAGGAAGCCTTTATGTGCTTGCCTTGACTCAGGTGAAGATTCTAGGTGCCATTACACCAATTGGCGGAGTGGCATTTATCGCTTCTTGGATCATGCTAGTGATTGCAGCAGCAAAAAATTTATAAGATAGAAAACCGATGCTCTCATAGGGGCATCGGTTTTTTCTTAACTCCAATAAGGAGAATAGTTCGGAGGTGCTTGATAATAAGGTACATAGTGGGAAGGGGGGACAGGGTGCGTTTGTGTCTCTTCCTCCCGGTGGCAGAAAGGCCCGATAAACACACCAGGCTTCACAGGCTGCGTCGCCTGCTTCCACTGCGTTTCGTTCATGCAATAAGTATGTGCCATGATGTGTGAAGGCGTGAGGGTTAGAAGGTCTGAACCTAAGATGACTTCTGGTGTCGATGCGTTAAAAATGGCTAACAAATGGGTTTTGTCCTGTAAGGCGACTTCGTAATGCCACCAGCCTTGTGGCACATTGGCTACCTGCCCGGGGGTAATGGTGTAGGTGGACAGCTTTTTTGTAAAAGGGTTCAGCATGGATACAGCAGCAGAGCCGGCGATACAATAAACAAGCTCGGCAGCATTTTGATGATAATGAGGCTCTACTACTTTGCTTTTACTCAAATATATATCCAGCAGAGATACTTGATCGAGCGAATTTAATTGTTTTTTTCCTAAAACATTAATCAGGTTGTGTTGATCATATTTCACAAGGGGGCTTTGGTTCAGATCAAATGAATATTTGACATTCGGCGATGTATAATCCAGCTCAACAGTCATTGATGTCACCTCTAGGCGTTTAATAAAAACTACTAGGCATCTTATGAGCCTTCCCCCGAAGGTGTGTCAAAAACCTAGACAAAAGAAAAAAGCAAGGGCGTCTGCACCTTGCTGCTGATAGGACCTTGAGGTTATCTCGGAGAATACGTAGACATCGAGTATGGATAGTCATATTGAATTTCCCCATCAAACGTAATGTAATCAAGGTAGATTGTTAACAATAAGTATCGTGTCCCAGTTTTGTTATCACTGATGATAATGTGATCACGTCCTGCGGCCTCAATGACCCCTCTAAAAATCTTAGAGTTCCATTCTTTACTTGCCTCAAACGTCATATAGATCGTGGCTACTTTGCCGCGGTTTAATCGTAAAATATTTTCAATATAGGACTGCTCAAGCGGCAGCTGACCGGTGACGTTCTGCTGATAAATCGGTCCCGAAGGAATTTGATAGGGTTGCCCGCCACTTTGCCCACCTTGGCCTCCTTGTGAAGTACCAGTAGACGGCATTGGCGAATACCCCTGCTGCATTTGACCTTGCATTTGACCCTGCGTTTGGGGAGGGACTGAATAACCCATCTGCTGCGCAGGATACGGATTTGCTCCATATTGTTGCTGGCGAAAATCTTGACCTTCGAAACCCGAACCTTGCCCAAATTGATTTTTCAATTTCATAACGTTCCTCCTCTTTCCTCATGGTGTTCTAAACAGAAGGCAGAAAAGCGCCTGTTGTTTCCATAGCATTCTTTTTCTCTTTCACACTATGAGACAGGAAGAGAGAATATGTACATTGAACGAAAAAAAGGAACTGCTTTGTGCAGTTCCTCAGCGTGTAGACAAACCCTCGCATTCGGTGTCAGTCCTGCGCTTCGGTGCTCACGAATGTCAAATTCGCTCCGCGCCGATGCTCGTCCTTCCTAGACTGCAAACTTTGTCAACAATCTGAGGAACTGCTTTGTGCAGTTCCTCAGTATTCATACAAACCCCATATTCGTACTGCCTAGACTGCAAAGGTTTCCAACAATCTAAGGAATGCCTGTTTACATCAACCAATTCATAGCCCGCTGGACGTCATAAAGAAGGGTCATGATGAGAAAAAATAAGGCTATCGGTGTGATGGCAATGATAAAGGCCTGCCATATTCTCAGCTTCATCACAGCAACAAGGCCTAAAACAGCCATCCCAAATATCCATGCCTTGGTATACGCATCAACCAGTGGTAAAACGCTGAGATAATACCATACTTCATAGTGCTGGTCTAAATAGGGTGAGATTTTCACAAATGTATACGGACCAAGCAACCCCACAGTAATAATCCAAGTAAGAGCAAATAAGGTGGAAGGAAAAATGACCGTCAGTGTGCAAGCTTTGAGCACATCTCGATACGGCGCTTTACTGCCAAAAAACAGTCGTCCTAACCACTGTAAAATGAATGAACCGAAAAATAGAAGAAAATTGCCTACTAAAATACCAAAACCTGCTCCGTGTAACAGAATAAAAGGATATGGAATATGATTGCCCATATACTCACTAAAATACCCTTCGTACATCCAGCTTGTACCAGCGATACTTGCAAGGAGTATCATCAGCCACATGGGAATAGAGGTATGTTCATATGAGCGAATAATCGTTTTTGTCGCGACAAAAATTTTAAAGAATCGAAAAAAACCTTTTGCTTCCTCTTCTTGGGAGAGATCACTCTTCATATACTCCAATGTTCTTTACTCCTTTAATACACATAAATGATTACTTATATTACCAAAATTTTTACGTTTTTCAAAGATAGATCATGAAAAAAATCCAATTTTATAAAAAATAGGTCACTCTACAGTCTCTTTAAGAGGAGACACATATGATAACCATAGTTTAAAAGAGACCGAGGTGAAAACATTGACGAAAGTAACGGTCATTATGACGAGCTACAACAAAGCGGCCTACGTTGGCAGATCAATTGAAGCGGTGCTGCAGCAGACCTTGTCAGACCTTGAACTTTTTATCATGGATGATGGATCAAACGAACAAACTCTTGCTGCTATTGAGCCTTTCCGTAAAGATCCACGCGTCCATTTTATCCAAAGCGGGGTGAAAACGCTGGAGGAAAGAACGGCGAAAACACGCTATGCCGTCCTCATTAATCAAGCATTAGAACAGGCAAAGGGCGAGTATATTTCCTATGCCACAGATGACAATGTCTATGCACCAGACCGTTTAGAGAAGCTCACGAAATATTTAGATGCTCGTCCGAATGAAGAAATTGTCTATTCTAGTTCAAAAGTTATCTATTTAAATAGCGAAAAAGAGCCAGTAAAGGAAACGATTCGACCTGCGCAAACGGTGCAGTGGAATGCACCTTGTGCCATTGATCACTGCTCGGTTGTACATCGTGCATCCATTTTAACAAAGATTCGTGCTGAGTTTGGATCCTACTGGGACGAGAGTCCGCATTTTTATCGAATAGGAGATGCCCGGTTCTTTTTTAGATTAAATCACTTTTATCCGTTCTACCCTTTTGATGAGGTATTGGATACAAACTACATCACAGAACAGTCTATTCATTATCAGTTGGCAGAAGAAGAGAAAAGCGATTTTATTCAAGCACTTCCTCCGCAGTCTACCTGCAGGGAGCTCCGTCATATATTAAAACAAAGACATGGGAGGTGACCTTAAGTGTCGCATTATATTCATCATTATTGGCAGGTGTACTTTGAGTATGTGAATCTGATGAAAGACTTAACCTATCGCCACATCCCCCTTGGATTAATCAGTAATTTTTATCAATACATCAGCCCTGAAGTGAGGGAACGTATGGAAGATGAGGCGTTTGGTGAAGAGCTGACAACGACTTGCCCAAAGCCGCAAGACATTCAGCCATTTTTTGATCAGCATAAACAGCAAATCAAGCGTATCCCTTATCGTCCGAGTCATGGAAAGGTGCTGCTTCACTTTGAACACCTGCGTTTTACTGAACAAAATTACACGCGGTTCCATCCGAACCAAACAGTGGTGCTCGCGCGCTGGAAGAAGGCTGATTATTTCGGATTACCGGTGATCAGCAAGCCGGAATTAGCCGGAGAGGTTAATAAAGAAGCCCATGTTGAATATATTGAAAAAGCAAATGCTCTATTGAAACCTTACGCCCAGCATCCTGTCTTTGGCAATGTCTTTTTTAGAGAAAAGCTTCGGAAGGACATTGTGCAATTTATTGATGTGATTGACCAAATAGAAACGCTATTTGAGATGCAGCCAATCACAGCTGTCGTAGTTGGTACGACGGAGGATGCATATAGCCGTGTGCTCGCCTTGCAAACCGTGAAACGCCATCTCACAAGTATTTGTCTTCAGCACGGTGCGCTCATGGGAGACGAAGCCTTTTTACCGATTTTCACCACCTGCCACGGAGTGTTTGGAAAATATGAAAAGGACTGGTATGTAGACAAAGGCTGTCAGCCTGAGCAGGTGGAGATCACAGGTCACCCGAGATTTGATTTGGTGCAGGAGCGAACACCGCTTCAACAGGAAATGGTCTTTCGTAAATTGAACTTCAATCCTGCCAAAAAGACTGTGCTCGTGGCAACACAGCCGTTTTCAGAAGCCTTTTACGGTGATGTTCTTAAAACGATTGCAAAACGGAAAGATATTCAGCTGATTATGAAGCCGCATCCGTGGGAAATCGCTCGAAATCGATTAAATGACTACACAGCGATTGAACGTGCGGGGAACCATGTGAGATTAAT
Source organism: Bacillus sp. Leaf49 (assembly GCF_001426125.1). NCBI lineage: Bacteria > Bacillati > Bacillota > Bacilli > Caryophanales > Bacillaceae > Bacillus > Bacillus sp. Leaf49. The sequence goes on from NZ_LMRK01000012.1 coordinate 311,795, forward strand.
TAAAAAAGAGATCGACTTGTATGACCTCCTGCCGTATATGGATATGGTCATTACGCTCACATCAACAGTTGGTCTGGAAGCAATGCTCTTTAAAAAGAGTGTACTGATTGGAAAAATGACAGAAGGCAGAAGATACCCTTATTACGAGTCGCTTGGCAGCTGCCACATGGAAAACCCTATTGAGTTGGCCGAGAAAGCGATCCGTATTTTATCGGATGAACAAGAAATGAAGCTGGCGAAACAGCAAGGAGCTCGTTTCATTCAAGAGCATTATCCGCATGCACAATCGACCGATGTTCTGCTTTCTCTGCTCAAAACAAAAACAGGCGTGGATTTTCAGAGATGAAGATAGGGGTGTGCAAGCGATATGGGACAAAAGAGAGCACAATTTCTTCCTTATGCACTGCCTTTTATTGAACAGGAAGAAATTGATGAAGTCATTGGAACATTAAAGTCCGGCTGGTTGTCCACCGGACCAAAAGTTAGACAGTTTGAAGAAGAGTTTAGGCAGCTGACTGGAGCGAAGCACGCAATAGCAGTCAATTCATGTACAGCTGCTCTATTTTTAGCGTTAAAGGCGAGAGGCATTGGAGCTGGTGATGAGGTCATCACAACGCCTCTGACGTTCTGCGCAACAGCCAATACGATCATCCATACGGGAGCAGCCCCTATTTTCGTGGATATTGATCCGGCGACACTCAATCTAGATGCGAAAAAATTAGAAGCGGCCATTACACCACATACGAAAGCGGTTGTCCCTGTACATTTTGCTGGTCAATCGTGTGATATGGACCAAATTTTAGCGGTTGCCAAAAAATATGATTTGTTCGTGCTGGAGGATGCCGCTCATGCCCTCTATACGACCTATCATGATCAACCGATTGGATCAATTGGTGATGCGACCGCTTTTAGCTTCTATGCAACGAAAAACATAGCGACTGGTGAAGGCGGCATGCTGACGACAAATGATGATGCACTTGCGGCTAGAATCAGAAGGCTGGCGCTTCACGGGATGAGTAAGGGAGCGTGGAATCGTTATGGAGAAAAGGGAACATGGTATTACGAGGTCGAGGAACCGGGCTATAAAATGAACATGTTTGACGTGCAAGCATCGTTAGGGCTCGTTCAGCTAAGCCGGTTGAAGGAGATGCAGACACGTAGAGAACAGATTGCGAAGACATACAATCAGGCATTTCAACATGAAGCTGGTCTCATCTTGCCGCCTGTACATGATGAGGGAAGACATGCGTGGCATTTATATGTGCTGCAAGTTGATCCAAAAGAAGCAATGATCACACGCGATGACATGATTGATCAGCTGCAAAAGGAATATAAAATCGGCACGAGTGTTCATTTTATTCCCGTTCACTTGCATCCATATTATCAAGAGACCTACAACCATTCACCAGAGGATTTCCCTGAGGCACTCACTTATTACAAACGAACGCTTTCGCTCCCGCTCTATCCAAGTATGACAGATGAAGATGTGCAGGATGTCATCACCGCAGTCGTGTCAATTTTAAATGACAAGAAGGCCTCTTCATGAAAGTCGTTCATGCAATAGATGATCAGGTGCTGGCAGCTTGGCTGAAAACATATGGGCATGAAGCGGAACGCATGACAGGATTCAAGCAGTTTGCTCTTGTCAGCGGTGCTAAGCTCAAAGCAGTGCTGCTATACGAATGGTCCAAATGGGAGAGCGGCATTTTTGACAAGCATATTTTTCATGTGAAGTTTGTGGAAGCTGAATCAGCGCTGCTCTTTAAAGAATTGATGGAGAGGTTCATCAATTGGATGAGAACAGAAAAATGTGATTTTTTCTTTTTACGTCTTGAGGCGGCTGATCTTGAAAAAAACCGCATTGTTCAAAAACTATCCCATGTGTATTATGTCGGTGGTCTCACTAGGCTTGAGGCACCGCCTGCCCTCATGGAGATGCCATTATCAGATCAAGATGTGGTGATGGGTGTGCCAGATGAAAAGGATTACGATGAGGCGGTCTTACTAGGTGATCGGGCTTTTGTGAAAAGCCGTTATGCCCTTGATCCATATTTAGACCAGCGGGTTGTTCAGCATTTTTATCAGGAGTGGATGAGAAACAACCTATTCGGACGCGCAGATATCAACCTCGTTGCTAAGGTGAATGATGAAGTGGTTGGCTTGATTCAAGGTATGACAAAGGGGCATGAGATGGGGCTTGAGCTTTTTGCGATTAGACCGGATGTTCAAGGAAAAGGGATCGGAAAAAAGCTGTTTATTGAGATGATGAAAGTGTCTCATCACAGGGGGCATCACTTCATTTCTGCGGGGACACAGCTTCATAATACGACAGCCATCCAGCTGTACGAAAAGATGGGGTTTAGGACAACAAATGCCTTTTTGTATTACCATGTGTGGCCGAAAAAAGGAGAGAGGTAAGATGGCGCATTTCTATATCGGAGATCGCAAAGTGGGAGATGATGCGCCTGTCTTTATCATTGCAGAGGCAGGCATTAACCATGATGGAAAGCTGGATCAGGCACTTGCTTTAATTGATGTGGCAAAAGAAGCAGGGGCTGATGCGGTGAAGTTTCAAATGTTTCAAGCGGATCGGATGTATCAAAAGGAACCGGGGTTATACGAAACGGCCAAAGGAGAAGAAGTGTCTATTTTTTCTTTAGTGGAACAAATGGAGCTGCCGCCAGAATGGCTGCCTGTCTTATTGAGACGTTGTAAGGAAAAAGGACTGATGTTTTTAAGCACCGTGTGTGATGAAGAATCGGCAGATTTATTGAATCAAACGAATCCACCTGCTTTTAAACTGGCATCCTATGAAATCAACCATTTGCCTCTTTTGCGTCATACGGCTTCTTTTCAAAAGCCGATCATTTTTTCAACAGCTGGAGCCACCATTGCAGATGTTCATGAAGCATACGAAACGATTACGAGCCAGCAAAATAAGCAAGTCGCCATCATGCATTGTGTGGCAAAGTATCCAGCGCCTAGAGCATATACGAACCTGCGGGTGATTCAAACCTTAAGATCCGCTTTCCCTGAAGCAGTCATTGGCTTTTCAGATCATAGTGAACACCCGACGGAAGCACCAGTAGCCGCTGTGAAGCTCGGGGCAGCAATGATTGAAAAACATTTTACAATAGATAAAACATTACCCGGAGCGGATCATTCATTTGCTCTTAATCCTGAAGAATTAAAGGAAATGGTTCAGCACATTCGAGCAGCAGAAAAGCAGCGGAATCAAGCGGAAATAGACGTTCATTCATTACCAGAGGAGCTTCTTGGCAGTTCTTATAAAACGACAACAGCCATTGAAGGGCAGATTCGAGAATTTGCGTATCGAGGAATTTTTACGACAAAAGGCATTGCAAAGGGAGAGACCCTCACGTCAGAAAATGTAGCTGTGCTGCGCCCTGGACAAAAAAATCAGGGGTTGCATCCGCGATATATGCCGATTTTACTTGGCACAAAGGCTGTGAGAGACATCCCAGCTCATACAGGTGTTTCGTGGAAAGACGTACTCATGCAGGAGTCTCGAGATGATGCATGATGTACTTTTTGTCATTCAGGCTAGGATGGGGTCAACAAGACTGCCCAAAAAAGTGATGAAACCGATCGGCGGCATGGCGCTGATTGATTTGATTGTGGAGCGGGTGAAGCAATCAGATGATTACCATCACAAAATGCAAAACCTTATGATTGCCACAACGGTCGAGCCAGAGGATGACTATTTGGCTCAATACTGTATGTCAAAGGGCTATAAGGTGTTTCGAGGCAGTGAGACAGATGTGCTTGAGCGGTTTGCGCAGATTGTCCGCCAATTTGAACCTAAAACGGTTGTACGTTTAACGGGAGACAATCCATTTATAGATCCTTCGCTTTTGTCGAAAATGCTTGAAAAACATAGACAGGAAAAGGCTGATTACACATATACGAACGGAACACCACTCGGTATTTCCGGGGAAATGATTGAGGCATCTATTTTATGTGAAATCGACAAATTTCCCCTCACTTATTCAGAACGTGAGCATGTCACGCTGTATATCAGAAAGCATCCCGAGCAATTTCACCTTCAATTATTCACACCGCCCAAAGAACTTGCATATCCTGCTTATCGATTCACGATTGATACAGAAGAAGATTATGTGTTTGCTACCTGTTTATTAGAGAAAGCTGGTGGTTCTATTGCTGTGCCGACAGCTGAGCTCATTTCCATCTGTGAACAACATCCAGACATTGTTCGTTTGAATCAATCTGTGAGACAGAAGGATGCTGAATGAACAAAAAAATCATGATTGTTGTTTATGGGGGTTTTTTAAGAGGAATGGGTCATGTCGTCAGAATGAAACGTTTGGCAAAAGAACTGCTTCAGGAAGGGAACAACTTATATTTCTATACAAATGATCAGATTTGTGTAGAAATGCTTTCGCACCCAGAGTGGCACGTTCAGATGGTGCATGAGTCGAATGCGCTTCTCCAGGTCCAACAAGACATCAAAAAGCTAAAGCCTGACCTTTTAGTCATAGATGTTCTTGATTGTGATCTTCAGTTTCTTCAAACGATCAAAGACTCCTGTGGCAGTGCGAGATTGGTCTTATTTGAGGAAAAAAGAGAGGAAGCCTGTCAGCTTGCAGACACGGTCATAAACGGCATTTATGGCGGTCTGGACGGGAAGCACGAGCAGGTTAATGGCACGGCTTATTATCATGGAACACCCTATTTATTGTTAGATCACGAGATTAATCGATTCAAAGACACATATGAGGTTCGGAAAGAATGTAAAAAGGTGGTCATCAGCCTTGGTGGCAGTGATCCGTGCGGCCTGTTATCAAAGGCTGTATCGGCGCTTCTTCAAACAAATCACCTAGACATTTTAGCGGTCGCAGGAAAAGCCTCTCACATCAAAGAGCAAGTAGAGGCGGAACATATCCAATTCATCCAACATACAGATCAACTACCGGTTCTTTTATCAGAAGCTGATGTGGCTATCGTAGCAGGCGGTATGACGTTATATGAGGTAATTTGTATCGGGGTGCCCAGCATTGTCCTATCGCAAGTAGATCACCAAGCAGTGACAGCGAGCATGTTTGCGCAAAAGGGCGCTTGTTTTCACCTTGGATTAGGTGACCTTGTGGAAGAAAAAGACCTGTTGCAAGCTGTTCAAAAACTGTCTGACAGCTATTTTCTCCGCAGAAGCATTCATCTTAATGGACGTTCACTCATTGATGGAAAAGGAATCGAACGAGTGAAAAACATTCTTATACACCTCATGAATTCACACCAAAAAGAACATAAGGATGTGTAGATGTGAAGGGAGTTATTTTAGCAGGAGGAAAGGGATCACGGCTGGCACCATTAACGAAGATTTTCAACAAACACTTGCTGCCGGTTGGTCCATACCCGATGATTTATTGGTCATTATTCAAACTGAAAGAAGCAGGAATTGTAGATGTGATGCTGATTTCACAGGAAGAACAAATTCCGTTGTTTCAAAAGTTACTGGAAGATGATCGTGAACTTGGGATGAACATTGTGTATCAAGTACAGCCAGAAGCGTCTGGTATTTCCGATGGTTTATCCTATGCAAAGCCCTTTGTTAAAGGGGAAAAATTTGTGCTGATGCTTGGTGATAATGTTTTTGAAGATTCATTATGCCCTTTTGTCGACGCCTTTAGGCAACAAGAAAGCGGAGCCAAGGTTTTATTGAAAGAGGTGGCAGATCCAAAACGGTTTGGCATTGCAGAAATTGATCCTGCTCATCATCGAATTTTATCAATAGAAGAAAAGCCAGAGCACCCAAGGTCATCTTACTGCGTCACGGGCATCTATTTTTATGATCAAGACGTCTTTCAATATATCGAGGAAATCTCGCCGTCAGATCGAGGTGAACTAGAGATTACTGATGTGAACAATCTCTACATCTCAAATAGCCAGCTGACCTATGATATGTTAAAAGGGTGGTGGATTGATGCAGGAACACATGAATCTCTCCACGAAGCATCTATAAAAATGTTTGAAACGATGAAGGAAAAAGAGGGATACGAATGACGAAGTCTTATTTAATTACAGGTGGAGCAGGGTTTATTGGACTGAATTTTGTGAAGCTGCTGCTTCAAGAATCCGATGTCCGGCTTACCGTATTTGATAAATTAACATATGCCAGTCATCCAGAGGAAATGGAATATTTATCAAAGCTGCCTCATTTCCGTTTTGTCCAAGGAGATATCACGCTGCAAGACGAACTGGATCAAGTATTTGATGAAGCCTATGATGCCATCATTCATTTCGCAGCAGAATCACATGTCGATCGCAGTATTGAGTCAGCAGAACCCTTTATCCAAACAAATGTCCTTGGTACCTATCGTATGCTTGAAGCTGTTTTAAAGGGAAAGGCGAAAAAACTCATTCATATTTCCACAGATGAAGTATATGGAGATTTAGAGCCGGATGATCCTGCTTTCACAGAACAAACACCACTCTCACCGAATAATCCTTATTCAGCAAGCAAGGCAAGTTCAGACCTGCTTGTGAAATCTTACATCCACACCCACCAACTACCCGCCATGATCACAAGATGCAGCAACAACTACGGACCTTATCAGCATGAAGAAAAATTAATCCCAACCATTATTAGAAAAGCGGTCAATGGTGAAAAGATTCCGATATACGGAGACGGCAAGCAGATCCGCGATTGGCTGTATGTAGAGGATCATGCGAGAGCCGTAAAACAAGTAGTAGAAAACGGAACAGCCGGTCAGGTGTACAATATTGGCGGCGGCAACGAGAAAACAAATCTTGATTTAACCAAAACCATTCTCACACATCTAGGTATCTCTCATGACCAAATCGCGTTTATTCAAGACCGAAAAGGGCATGACAGGCGGTATGCCATTGATGCCAGTAAGCTAAAAGAAGAGCTTGGCTGGGTGCAGGCAACTTCATTCGAAAAAGGTATCGAAAAAACGATCGATTGGTATCGTGCCAAATATGATCAAAGTGAAGAAGGGTGACCGATGAAAGTTTTAATCACCGGTGCAGGCGGCCAATTAGGGAAAGAATTGACGAAACAGCTGAAAGAAAAAGACATCACAGTCATTGCTTTAACAAGGAGTATGCTGAATATCACAGATCAACAGGCAGTCAGACATGCAATGAGACATTTCTGTCCGGATATTGTTGTCAGTGCGGCTGCTTATACGTCTGTGGATCAATGCGAAACAGAAACGGAAAAAGCCTATCTTGTGAATGGGATTGGCGCCTACTATACAGCGCTTGAGGCTAAGAACGTAGGGGCTGATGTATTACATGTCAGCACAGATTATGTGTTTGATGGGCAAGCGGATACCCCTTACCAAGTTGATGCACAAGCAGATCCGCAAACCATTTATGGAAAGAGTAAAAAACTTGGAGAAGAATTGATTCATCTTGTGTCAGATGAAGTGAAGATCATTCGGACATCGTGGCTTTATGGACATGAGGGACATAACTTTGTGAATACCATTCTTCGGCTGGCTGAAACGAAGGATCATTTGCGCATCGTCAATGATCAGTTAGGGTCTCCTACTTATACAAAGGATGCCGCAGAAGCTTTGATTCACTTGTTTGACCAGAAAGCAGGTATTTATCATGTCAGTAACCGAGCAAGCTGTTCATGGTTTGACTTTGCGACAGAAATTGTAGCAGCAAGCGGTCTGTGTACCATAATTGAGCCCATTTCCACTGAAGAGTATGGCTTCCAAACACCTCGGCCTGCCTACTCTGTTTTAGACCTGCAAGCGATTCAAGCGACTGGCTGGAAGCCAAGACATTGGAAGGATGCACTTCACGAATACTTGCAGAAAGAAGGGAGATTCGAGCAGCATGATTGATGGTGTACAAACGAAAAAACTCATGAAACATTGTGATGATCGCGGCTTTTTCGCAGAGCTTATTCGAGATGACGAACCGATGCTGAAACGCTTTGGGCAGGCGTCGTGGTCGAAAAGTTTCCCGGGAGTCATCAAAGCCTTTCATTATCATGAAAAACAAGACGATGTTTGGTTTTTCCCAGCAGGTCATGCACAGGTCGTTTTATACGATTTAAGAGAGGATTCTCCGACAAAGGGTCAAACCGATGTGTATTATATGGGAGAAGATAATCCGATGCTGCTCCTCATCCCAAAGGGAGTTGCCCATGGCTACCGGGTATTAGGGGAGACGCCGCTGCAGATTGTGTATTTTACAACAGAATCGTACGACCCAAAAAACCCAGATGAGAAGAGAATTGCGTGGAATGATGAGGCGATCGGATTTAATTGGGAAACGACATTTAAATAGAGAAGAGAGGCCTTTCGCAGGAGAAAGGTCTTTTTTTGTTGAAATACATTCTGTATGTGTCATTTTATGTATATTGATGAAAAGGGATGTGGATGAGTTTGTCTAAAAGAATTGCATTTGTAACAGGGGCAAGTACAGGCATTGGAAAGGCAATCGCAATAAAACTTGCCGCCCAGAGCGATATGAAGGTGATCATCAACTCTAGAAATATGGCCTCACTTGAACAGACGAAACAGCACATTCAAGATATGACAGAAACAAAGGAACCGCTGTCTCTATTCTGTGGAGATATGTCGCTTGAAGCGGTGAGGTCGGAAGCCTTTGAAGAAATAGAAAAGGAGTTTGGCAGACTCGATGTGCTGATCAATAATATTCCAGGAGGAAAACCAGATACATTTGATTCATGTGAAACTGACCAGATGCTGACTGCTTTCTCCCAAAAAGCCATCGCCTACGTAGATACAATGAAGCGTGCAGTAGCATTGATGAAAAGACATGAATATGGACGGATCATTCAAATTGTCGGGAACCTGTGGAAGGAACCTGGTGAACAAATGTTTACGAATAGTATGATGAATGCAGCGATTATTAATGCCAGTAAAAATGCAGCCACACAGCTTGCGTCGTCTAGTATTACGGTAAATTGTTTAAATCCAGGTTTTATTGCAACCGATCGGTATGAACAATTTATCGGCAATATGATGACGAAGCAGGGAGTGTCACGAGAGCAGGCTGTACAAGCTGTCTCATCAGGTATCCCAATGCAAAGAGTAGGCTCAGCGAGTGAGATGGCGTCATTGGCAGCTTTTATGGCATCAGAGGAAGCTTCTTATATCACAGGCCAACAAATCTCCGTAGACGGTGGAACGATGAAAAGTATATAAACTGAAAAAAACCCGCTATAGGCGGGTTTTTTGATGAAATCGAATGGGGAGGATGGACAGACGGTCGATAAAGAGAGCAAGCTCTTCAATCGGAGCAACCATGGAAATGCGTACATGACGGCTTCCATTGACTCCAAATACTCCTCCAGGCGTGACGACAACATCGGCATGTTCGAGTAAATAGTCAGCAAAGGCATGAGAATGTTCAAAGTCATCAGGAATCGGAGCCCATAAATAAAAGGCGCCGGGTGGACGTTTGATTGTCCAGCCAAGCTTTCTCGCCGCTTGCCGGATGAAGAAATTGATTCGTTCAAGGTATATCGCCCTTAATGATTGAATATGACGGTCATCACTTTGCAAGGCAGCAGTCGCTGCATGTTGAAATCCGCCATACATACTGACAAACACGTGGTCTTGGAAGGTGTTGATGGCTTGGATGATCTCCTCATTTCCAACAGCAAAAGCGACTCTCCATCCTGCCATATTAAAAGTCTTTGATAGAGAATATAATTCCACTCCTACACTTTTCCCGAGAGGAGTATTCATGAAGCTCACGGGTGTTTGTTCATAATGAAATGAACCATAGGCAAAATCATGAATAACATACAGCTCGTGAGCGGCCGCAAAGGCAGCAACCTCTTCGAAAAATGCCTCATTTGCGACAGCACCCGTGGGGTTATTCGGATAATTCAAGAACAGTACTTTTGCTTTTTTGACTATGTCAGGATCAATTGAGGAGAGATCTGGTAAATAGCCATTTTTCTCTTCAAGTTTGATACTGTATGGCTTGGCGTCTGCCATCAAAATGCCTGAATGATATTCAGGGTATCCTGGATCGGGAACGAGTGCGATATCTCCTGGATCAAGCAGACACTGACTCATGACATACAGCCCCGTTTTTCCGCCAGTGAAAAGAGCAATTTCCTTCTGCGGATCAATCTCAGCACCGAATTCCGATCTATAAAAATCTGCAATGGCTTGTTTGAAAAAGTCAAAGCCTCTAAAAGGGGCATATTGTTGAAATGGCAAAACACCCGCTGACTCCTGTAGGGCACTCACGATATGGGCAGGAGTTGGTAGATCAGGGTTTCCCTGACCTAGATTCATGATGTTTGCTCCGTTTTTTGTCTTTTGAGCTATTTTTTCAAAGACGGTGCCGAATTTCTGTTCAGGCAGCCGTTCAATCATTTTAGATGCTAACATTTTCACCACAGCAGCCTCTCTTTCTATCCCTTCACTAATTCATCCATTAACTGAATCGTTGCCTGTTTCTGAATATTGCGGATGGACGCGGCAACATCTTGTGAGGATGATCCTTTTAATTCAAGAGATACGATTCCATTAAAAGCTTCAAATAAATCAAGATCCACCATAGTCCCTTTGGCAGGGAATGATTGACTGACAATCGCAGTATCTCCAACGAATGCTTCCTGCGGAATAGACACATGATCAATGGTGATATGTGTGGATTCAGGTGGTATGTGCCCACTCTCTTTAAAATGCTGAGGGTACAGGTGGCAGTCCGCTACATAGAATGTATGTCCAGAAAGCAGCTGTTTTGGCAGTACAGCCTTTTTTCCATCAACTAATACATCAATCAATAGCTTGGCCATATCGACGCCAAAGACCTTTTTAATATTCGGGATCATATTCCAGCCAGCGAATCGAGCCGCTGATTCGATCAGTCCAGTTTCTCGATTTTTCATGAGTTTGATTTCTGTATGGGTTGCACAATGTTCAAGACCTAGCCCTTCATTTGCCTTCCTTGCTGCTTCAATGATGATTTGCTTGGCTTCATTGTCTAAGATCGTCGGAGTGATATGAGCCGTTTCTGTAAAACCGATTTGAGGGGTTTTATCATGTATGACAAAAGGGAGATATTCGCCCTCTACGACCAGCCCTTCTACACTGACATAATCAGCATAACCTTCATCTTGATACCAATCTTCGTAAGCACCCTCTAAATACGTTTCAGCGACAAACGGTGCTTCATACGTGACAGCGTCTGGGACTGGTATGGTTTCCAAATACGATTGTACTTGTAAAAACAAGTCATCACTTCCGGCTTTGTCATGAAACAAGGTGACGCCAATAGAACTGGCTAAATATGTAGGCTTTAAAATGAGCGGTGTTCCGATAGACTCAATGGCTTTTTGGAAATCAGATAAAGTCGTGACAGGCTGAGTTTTCACCGCTTTGACGCCAGAGGCGTTGAATGCAGCCCTCATTTGGCTTTTATCACGCGCCATTTCGGCTGCCTTGACACCGGCACCTCGTAGCCCAAGACGTTCAGCAGCCTTTGCCATCGGTGCAATGAATAATTCATTATTGGTCGTGATTGCATCTGCTTTGAAAAAGGAAGCCACTTGAATGAAGTCTTCCACAACCTCTTCTTCTGATTTCGGATAATCATCATGTGCCCAGTAAATAGAATCAGGGTGTTCAAAAGAAGGGTGTGTCTCAAAATAATCACGGTCTTTGATGACCGCAATGGAGTATTTTTCGATTAGCTCGGCATGTCCCTTTGTAATCGCAAAGGGTCTCGGGATATAAGAAACGATATGATACGATGCCGCCACGCTTTCATAAAACATATGGGGTGGGCACCCTCCTAAGTCAGCAATGACAAGTACAGTTTTTTTACTCAATGAAAGCACTCCTTTTATCTAGCGGTGTAACCGCCATCTGCAGTGACGACACTTCCAGTCATATAGCTGGATAGGTCAGAGGCGAGAAACAGCATCACGCCAGCAATTTCTTCAGGTTTTCCAAGCCGCAGCATAGGATTCACCTTTGCTTTTTCTTTTTTGACGATCTCGAGACTTTCTGTGTGATTGTCTAAAAAGGACTTTTCATTTAGTGGCGTATCAATGATGCCAGGGGCAATACAATTTACCCTAATTTGATGAGCGGCATAGTCGATGGCCATTGATTTGGTGAGCTGAATGACACCGCCTTTTGTTGCATTGTATGCCGGAATGTCAGGCCAGCCCACAAGACCTCCGACAGATCCGGTATTGATAATACTTCCACTCTTCTTTTCAAGCATATGCGGCAATGTATGCTTACTCATGAGAAAGACGCCGGTCAGGTTGACCTGAAGAATACGATGCCAATCCTCCAGTGCCATCTCATGAATAGGTGAGACAATTTCGATGCCTGCATTGTTAATGAGGACATCAATGGCACCGAATCGGCTCAGCACGTTCTGAACGGTTTGGTGACAGTCAGACTCCTTCGTAATATCTGTTTTAAAAAATGCAAGGTGCTCATGCGGCAATGATTCAATGAGTTGGTTGCCGCTGCTTTCATTGATGTCAGCGACAGCTACTTTTGCTCCATGCTCGAGGAAGAGCTTGACAGCAGCAAGCCCAATCCCCGACGCACCCCCTGTAATGAGGACAACCTTTCCATCCAGCTTCATTTCTTCACCTTAGATGCTTTTGGTTTTAAGCGATTATAGCGAGGAGGGAAGAAGAGATTAATAGACTTTGATGCTTCTGGTTTTGGATTGATGGCCCCATGATCTTCCCTTGGATTACAGAAATAGGTGGTGCCAAATTCCATCTTTTCTGTAAAGCCTTCGATTGTCATATCATACCCTCCACTGATGCAAATGCCGATTTGTTCATTTCTATGTTTATGAAAAGGCATTTCTCCACCGTTTCCAGGGATATTGGCAATCATCAGCTCCATCCAATCCTCCACAAAAAAAGTCACTTCCATGCCAGGGAGTAAATCCCGTGTTTTGAAAATGTCTAAGAAATAAGTGGGGGGAGCTGTATATTCTTCGTCATCCTTTAATCTCTTAATATCAATGGCGATCACTTCTTCATCTGTCAGATTTGAAGCGCCATGAGGGACAAACGGTGGTGCGATATAGGCTGATTCTAATGGGGTGAGCAGTTGAGTCGATTGGCCGACAGTCATTTGAAGCTCCCCTTTTAATACAATACCGATTTGTGCTTCGGGATGTTCGTGAGGTTCAATGATCGTGCGGGGAGGGACGTATGAAATTAACACTTCCGTACCGCCTCTTACAGTGGAATATTGGATAACGCCATTATCCCATTCTAATTTTTTCGCTTGAGGAAAATATCGTTCTTGCGTCTTTTGTTCAGTTTGCATCTTATATCTCTCCTTTTCCGAATATGGACCAGCTCATGGGTATACTTTTAAACGTTCGAATGAAGATGAGGCCATATGTGGCTCTTGCCACCTCATTCGTTAAAGCAAAATCAAATTCGCCGTCCCTTACTTTCTGCGCGGCAGTACTTGTAGAATTAACAAGTTCAAATTCAGCATTTTGGTGAATGAAATATTGAATTAAATTGACAGGTGCAGGATGTGAGACAATTTTTAAATGGTGGAGCATTTGTTCATTGAATGGGAAATCAGGTCTGACAGCCAAACCATACATGGGCGTGTCACATCTGAAAATTTGTAAAAGCTGTAGATCTGGTCTCATGTAGAAGTGTTTGATGCCTTCATATGCGTGTGGAACGAGAGTAAATTGAAGTGGTTGAGAGAGAGTATGTTCAATGCAAGTTTCGAATGTGTCATAAAGGGATAGTTTCGTATGAGTGCCGAGTGTAGTGGTGGATTGAGAGATGAAATGTTTTGCTGCGTATTCACTGCTTGTCCCCTTAGGGCCTAGTGTGTTGACTGTAAACATCTTGGGTGAAGGGATAGGCTCTTCTTTGAAATGAAACACATCATCATTCTTTAGGATCATGTTTACCATCCAATCTTTTTCAAATTTTTACTAGATTATAAAATTTAAAATTGGCAATTGTCAACAAATTTTATAAAAAATGTATTTTACGATGATATTAAAAATTGATCTAAAAAACTGCACATATCGAGATGTGCAGTGAAATGTGCTTACGTTTCAAGTGTAGTTGGCTGTTTTTTCTGTAAGGCACGTTCTCGTTTATAGCTGCCAAAGCTGATGATAAAACCAACAAGCGTAATGAGTGCACAGACAAGACCTACCGTATGATATCCGAAATGGACATAAACGGGTCCCATCAGTGCGGAACCGAGCATAACAGCAAGGTTGGAGGCCAGGCTGTAAAAAGCCATCACTTTCCCGCGATGGGTTTGAGAGCAGTCGCTTAGAACGGTGCTTAGAAGCGTGACAGATAAGCTTTGCATAGCACCCCAAATAAATAGGGCGAAAATCAGCAACATCCACGAGAATGGCGCATAAGGAAGTAAGGCTAGAACAATCGCAATTCCACCCAGCACAAAGGCAAGGGAACGGGTTTTACCGAACCAGTCTGCTAATTTTCCAGTAAACATACTCATAGAAAAGCCGACGCCATAAGCCATAATAAGAAGTCCAGCAGTTGATTGTCCGCCATCAAACAGACTTTGCAAATAAGCACCTAAAAACGAGTACATGCCGTAAAATCCAAGCATATTGCAAAACGTCACAGTCAAATAGGCAGGCACACGATCAATTTTCAAAGCTCCCCATAAAGAGCCTGTTTTCTCTCTAGCTTGAGGTGCCTTCGGATCAGCTGCTCTGACTTGTTTTCTTGATTCAAGGATGACAAGCAGCAGGACAATGAGACTCATCATAGCGAAGATCCAAAACGTCCAGCGCCAGTTTAAACTCTGGCCGATAAAGGCGCCAATGGGCACACCAAGGACAAGAGAAAGAGACCAGCTCGATACAATGAGTCCCATCACTTTGCCGCGGTATTCGTATGGAACCCGGTCGCCCACAAGAGCATAGGCTGTTGGCACAAATACACCAGTTGCCAGCCCAGAAATAGCACGGCCTGCAAAAAACACGGCCAAATTTGGGGCAGCAGCACACATCACTGTTCCGATTAAAAAGAAGGACAGCCCAATTATCAAACACAGCTCTCTTGAATATCGGTCTCCTAAAGGAACGAGCAGTGGAGCTCCAACCAGCACAGCTAACCCATAAATGCTGATGGAAAGAGCCAGAACATCAAGAGAGTGCTGAAAGGAGTTTGATAAATCAGGCAGCAGTGGTGAAATCACCAGTTCCTCCGATCCCGCCGCAAAAACGCCAAGTGTGAGTGCAATGGCAAGTGTGATGGGAAATGTTTTAGAAGCCTGGCTGTCTAAAGATTCTTTCATCAAGTGATCCCTCCATACTTGCTTTTTCATTCAATTCCGTTAAAATAAATTCTACCATTATTTAGTTTTATTTTACATTTCGTATCATAAGTATCATCATAAAATACTTTTCAAATGGAACGATTTTGGGATAGGAGCGTAACGAATGAAAATCACCGATGTGGATGTGCATATTTTAAACGAATTGAGAGAAGATGCCCGCTTATCAATGAGGGAATTGTCCAAACGAGTGAATTTATCAGCACCTGCGGTAGCAGAAAGAGTGCGAAAACTAGAGGATGCAGGGATTATCGAAGGGTATTCTGTTCAAGTCAATTATAAAAAGCTGGGTCTGATGATAGACTGTTTACTGGAAGTCACCGTATTAAATGGGGAGTATCAGCGTTTTGTGACATTTATGAACCAGCATCCACGTGCGTTCTTTGCTTATCGAGTGGCAGGACAGTCCTGTTTTTTCATTAAGCTGTCTGTTTCTTCTCTTGAAGAAATTGAAGCCTTTATTCAAGATGTGTCTGGCTTTACAAAAACGGTCTCCCATATTGTCTTATCAGAGCATTCCTTTACCCATCCCATTCAGGAACGTGTGAAACAAATAGAAGAGCCAGAAATGACCGTGGTGAAATAGAAAAAGGACCTGCCCTCAGGTCCTTTTGATTCGTTTATCTGACTGATAGCTCATGATCGTAATGATCAATCCAATGAATGTCACGCCTGCCGCAAAGAGCGGGACAAGCTGTAAATGTGTGATTTCAATAGCAAGACCGCCAAGCGCTGCACCGCCAGCATTTCCAATATTAAAGGCAGAATGACTGAGCGTTGATGCGAGTGTCGGGGCTTCATGTGCCATGTTCATCGTGCGGAATTGCAAGGTAGGAACGAGAATAAATGAAATAATTCCCCACACAAAAATCGTCAGCACGGCAGGCACTTTAAAGGCAGATGTATATGTGAATAACAACAGAACAGCCATCAGCAAGATCAATGTGATGATAATACTCGGCATCAGCTTCCAGTCGGCAAGCTTTCCGCCGACTAAATTCCCAATGGTGACCCCAAGCCCAAAGAGGACAAGAATGAGGGTGACCCCGTTTTCCTGAAAGCCAGTCACTTGCAGCAGGATCGGGCTGATATACGTAAAGGCGGTAAACACACCCGCAAAACCAAAAATCGTCATCGCAAAGGAGACGAGGACCTGCGGCTTTTTCAACACCGATATTTCATTTCGAATATCTAATACTTCTTCTTTCGATTGATTTGGTACTAAACTGATAATACCGATTAAGGAAATGAGACCAATGACGGCAATGACGAGAAATGACATGCGCCAGCCGAATTGATTTCCTATAAAGGTACCAAATGGCACACCCAGTACATTGGCTACTGTCAGTCCTGTAAACATGAAGCTGATCGCACTTGCGCTTCGCTCCTTAGGAACAAGCCGTGCAGCCATAATGGCGCCGACACCAAAGAAGGTACCATGAGCAAATGACGTTAAAATACGTGCAGCCATCAACAGACCATAAGAAGTCGATACAGCGGCGACAGCATTTCCCGCCACGAAAAGAATCATTAATAGGATGAGGAGACGTTTTCTCGACATTTTTCCAGTTGATAACGTTAAAATAGGGCCGCCAACTGCGACACCGAGTGCATATCCGGTAATCAGTTGACCTGAAGCAGAAATAGATACATGGAGATCATTTGCGACATTTGGCAAAAGTCCCATGATCACAAATTCAGTCATGCCAATCGAAAACGCACCGAGCGTTAACGCAAAAATAGCGATGGGGAAGTTTTTCATGATGAGATCACCTTTCTAAACAAATACATAAAAAGGCTTCGGAGAGATCCGAAGCCTTAAGAGTTTATCATACATGGAAATAAGACGCTAGTTGCTCGTTTGCTAATCGGTTTCCAACAAAGAAGGAACCAAATTCGCCGTAACGTGCACTCACTTCATCAAATCGCATTTCGTAAACCAATTTTTTAAATTGAAGCACATCATCAGAGAAAAGAGTGACGCCCCACTCATAATCATCAAAGCCAACAGAACCTGTAATGATCTGTTTTACTTTCCCAGCATAGCTTCTGCCAATTAAGCCATGGCTTCTCATAAGGGATTTACGTTCATCCATTGAAAGCATGTACCAGTTGTCATTGCCAGAACGTCTTTTATCCATTGGATAGAAACAGACATATTGAGAAGAAGGAAGCTCTGGATAGAGGCGCGCACGTACATGCGGGTTCTCGTAAGGGTCTCCGCCATCTCCGCCTCCTGCTAAGTAGTTGCTGAGTTCAACAACTGACACGTAAGAATAAGCTGGAATCGTAAACTCGGCTAGTCGTGTCTTGTTGAATTCAAGTTCAATTTCACCTAGTTCTTCCATGGTCGGACGTAAAATCATGAGCATAATATCTGCTTTTTGGCCGACAATACTATAGATTGTTTGGCTTCCAGCCTGATGGTGCTCAGCTGTTTTCCATTTTTCTAATAGACCTGTGAACTCATGAATGATGGCTTGACGCTCATCGCTTGTCAGCAGCTTCCAAGCCGTCCAGTCGATCGTTCTAAAATCATGCAGCGCATACCAGCCATCTAGTGTTTGAGCTGCTTCATTTGTTGTATGTTGTTCGCTCATTTCTTTCACTCCTATTTACAGTTTTCCATCTGTTCCAACTATAACATAGTTTGTCCAAATGAAGATGTGATCAAAACTTGAACGACGAAAACGCTTTTCTAGAAATTGATTTAATTAGTTTGAAAAATAAGAATTTAAATTGTAAGCGCTATAATGTAAGTTGGTAGTTTGAATTTATGTAGAAGAAGAGTATGCTTAAAAGAGAACGCTTTTTTTGTAAAATCAAGGAGGGTATTGAAGTGGCAGATATTTTTTCAACAGTTCAGGAAAAGGTTGCAGGTAAAGGAGTTAAGATCGTTTTTCCTGAGGGAATGGACGAACGCATTCTAACAGCCGTTCAAAAACTAGCAGATGGCAAAGTATTGCAGCCAATTGTTGTAGGTAAGAAAGAAGAAGTAGAAGCAAAAGCAAAAGAATTAGGTCTTACACTTGATGGTGTTGACGTGTATGATCCTCATACATATGAAGGTTTTGAAGATCTTGTGCAAGCTTTCGTTGAAAGACGTAAAGGCAAAGCGACAGAAGAGCAAGCGAGAAAAGCATTACTGGATGAAAACTACTTCGGTACAATGCTTGTGTATAAAGGTCTTGCAGACGGCCTTGTAAGCGGAGCAGCACACTCAACTGCTGATACAGTGCGCCCAGCACTTCAAATCATTAAAACAAAAGAAGGCGTAAAGAAAACTTCTGGCGTCTTCATTATGGCTCGCGGCGAAGAGCAATATGTGTTTGCTGATTGTGCGATCAACATTGCACCAGACAGCCAAGATCTTGCTGAAATTGCGATCGAAAGTGCAAACACAGCAAAAATGTTTGACATCGAACCACGTGTAGCAATGCTTAGCTTCTCTACAAAAGGTTCAGCAAAATCAGACGAAACAGACAAAGTATCTGAAGCGGTTCGCATTGCAAAAGAAAAAGCACCTGAGCTTGTTCTTGATGGAGAGTTCCAATTCGATGCAGCTTTCGTTCCTTCAGTGGCAGCGAAAAAAGCACCAGATTCCGTCATCAAAGGCGATGCTAGCGTATTTGTTTTCCCTAGCCTTGAAGCAGGAAACATTGGCTACAAAATTGCCCAGCGCTTAGGTAACTTTGAAGCTGTAGGTCCAATCCTACAAGGTCTAAATCAGCCAGTAAACGATCTTTCAAGAGGCTGTAATGCCGAAGACGTTTACAATCTTGCGCTGATTACAGCAGCTCAAGCACTATAAAATAGCATCTCGACTAGAGCAGTCAGTACGATAGATTCGTGCTGGCTGTTTTTTTATTTTGTCCAAATGTGTACAATAAAGAGTGAAAAGAAAACACGAATCGTAGATAAAGCCGATAGGATAGGCAGGTGCTATAATGGAGGATTTAATATATAAACTTCAGCATAAGGTCGTGGAATTAACCGATGCGCAGAGGAGAATTGCAGATTATATCGTACAAAATCCAATGGAAGTCGCTTTTTTAACTGTCGATAAATTGGCGTCAAAAGTCGGGACGAGTACAGCAACGATCATGCGCTTCTCTGCTGCTGTGGGGTATTCCGGTTTTTCTGAATTCCAAAAAGAGCTTCAATCAGCTATGAAGCATAAAGCCGACCCTCAAACGAGACTTGAAGCGAATCTCAAGCATTCAAATAAAAATAAGCTCCTGCATGACCATGTAGAACTGCAATTTCAAAATATCCAGTATGCACTAGACAATATCACGGAAGAAACCTTTCAGCAGATTGTTGGGAAAATAGCCAGCGCACGCCACGTTTTGTGTACAAGTGTTCGAAGTGGAAGACCTGTTGGTGAGTATCTGTCACTCGGAATCAATCGGTTATTGGGGAATTGCCAATACATTGATGCAGACAAAAGCGACTGGGTGGATGATTTGGTTCATTTCAACTCGGGTGATTTCATTATAGCTGTCAGCTATCCGCGCTATGCAAAGCGTATGAAAGATTTGATGGAAGCAGCGAAGTCTTATGGGGTGGAAGTCCTTTTAATTACAGACAGCTACAGCTCTCCATTAACCAAATATGCACAATATGTATTACCATGTTCCTCAGCAAGTGTAGGCTCTCATAACTCTGTCGTATCTGCTATCTTTATCGTCGATTACATTTTAAGTGCCTTAGCGATGAATGATCCTGAAAGAACAAAACCACGTTTAGATCAAATCAATCATATGTTAACGAAAATGAGTTACCACACAACACATTAGTCGTGTGGAACTCATTTTTTTATTTTTGAAAGCGCTTTACTAATTGAAAATGAGGT
Organism: Bacillus sp. Leaf49; assembly: GCF_001426125.1. Classification (NCBI taxonomy): domain Bacteria; kingdom Bacillati; phylum Bacillota; class Bacilli; order Caryophanales; family Bacillaceae; genus Bacillus; species Bacillus sp. Leaf49. The sequence goes on from NZ_LMRK01000012.1 coordinate 332,000, forward strand.
GGTATGATCATATCACGAAAGTAATAAATATTACTTTAATAAAAATAAGTGTAATGAATATAACTCAAAGGGGATGATGGAAACAATGAGTACTGTTCATTTCGTGTCAAATGATCTTATCGCTAGGGCAAAAAAGCTTAACTCGACCTTGCTGTCAGACGTAATGGGATGCACCGGCGCGATGGATCATCAAATCAAACCAGTTGCGAAAGGCATGAATGTAGTCGGCACAGCTTTTACTGTTAGCTTACGGCCAGGGGATAATTTATTTCTTCATCAAGCGATCTACTCTGCTAAAGAAGGAGATGTACTGATTGTTGATGGAAAAGACCATAAGGGTCATGCCTATTTAGGGGAATTGATGGCACATTCAGCAAAGGCTGTAGGAATAGAAGGAATCGTGATTGACGGGCTTGTTCGCGACAAACTCTCTTTAGAGGAGCTGGCTTTTCCAATCTACAGCAAGGGATTTATGCCAAACGGACCTTTTAAAGATGGTCCTGGGGAATTGAATCAAACCATCTCGTGCGGCGGTGTCAAAGTAGCCCCAGGTGATCTAGTGATTGCTGACGATGATGGAGTCGTCATCGTTCCAAAGGAAAAGGCGGAACACCTGCTGACACTAGCGGAAGAGAAACAAGCGTATGAACATCAGAGATTAAAAACGATTCAACAGTATGTGGACGAAGGAAAGCAAGACATCAGTCTCTTAGCACCGGCATGGCTGGAAGGCAGAATGAAAAAATTTCAAGGATAGGGGAATCGGTGATGAAAATAGGCTTTATCGGATATGGTGAAGCAGCATATGAGCTGTCAACGGGATTGAAAACAGAAGGATTAGACCAATTTTATGCGTATGATGTCCTATTACTAAGTGAGAAATTAGCTGGCTCGTTGAAAGAAAAAGCATCGCAAACAGGCGTTCAATTAACGAGCAGTATTAGCGAAGTCATTGAGAAATCTGATCTTGTGATTGCAGCTGTGCCAGCGAATAAAACCTTAGAAGTGGCACAATCCGTATCGGGAAGTTTGAAAAAGAATCAATTATATGTAGATGTATCGGCATCAACACCAGACATCAAAAAACAAGTAGCAAACGAAATTGAAAAGCAAGAAGCTCTATTTGTAGATGCCGCCATGCTAGGGCCTCTTCCAATCAACAAACACAAGGTTCCGATCACGGCAAGCGGCAGTGGAGTTGACCAATTCATGAAAGTGATGAATGCTTATGGCATGAATATCACAAAAATTAGTGACCAGCCAGGAGATGCTTCGGCACTAAAGCTAATCAGAAGCATTTATATGAAGGGGATTGTCGGTCTCTTGATTGAATTTTTGGAAATTTCCAAAAAATATAATGTGGAACATCAAGTGATTTCTTCACTAAGCGATACAATCGATAGCAAAAGTTTTGAAGAGACCATGAACCGTCTTGTGACAGGGAGTGCATTGCATGCAAAAAGACGGGCGGTTGAGCTGCTTGGCTCTATTGAAATGCTAGATGAAGCAGAGATTGATGCCAGTATGTCTCGGGCAGCACAACAGAAGCTTGAGAGATTAGCAGACTTTCACTTTGCTGAACGATTTGACGGGGTAAAACCTGCTAGCTGGGAAGAAGTCATTGACGTGATGCAGCAAGGGGAATAAATTGTAAGCGTTTTATTTAATAAAGGGGAGGCGAAGAAACGATATGGGTTTTATTGCGTTGATTGTGTTCATAGCTGTCATCATTATATGGAATGTTATGGTGAAACGGAATATGGGAGAAGCCATGCTACTAGGCTTTATTGCGACCACATTATTTGGCGGATTAGATGCGTTAAGACTTTTCTGGGATGGTTTAATATTTGCATCCACATATGAGGTGCTTTATGCAGCTGTCGCATTTGTATTCATGGCCTATTTAATCGAAAAGTTGGAATTAATTCATGCACTCTTACGAATCCTAAATTCGGTTGTAGGCAAACTTCCTGGTGGAGCGGCTTATATGAGTACGTTAGGTTCAGCAGTGTTAGGCGCTCTTTCAGGTTCAAATTCTGCAAACACAGCTGCGACTGGCTCTATCACGGCCTCTTGGATGATTAAATCCGGGTGGAGCCGGACCCATACGGCCACGATTCTAGCAGGGAATGGCGGACTTGGAGCGGCACTGCCTCCGAACTCTTCCATGTTTATCATGCTTGGGTTTGCACCAGTTGCCGCCCTTGTATCTGAGGGAGATTTATATATTGCCCTTCTAATAGGAGGACTGTATCAAGTCGTATACCGATTTATTTTGGTGTATCTTCTGGTGAAAAAGAATAAAATTCAGGCCATGCCGCCAGATGATATTCTTCCTTTCTGGGAAGCGGTAAAACAAGGGTGGAAGTCGATCTTTATTTTTTTCGGTGCCTTGATTCCTATCATGATCACCATTGGTCCGTTTGCAAACTACTTAAAAAGTAATCCAAACATCGGACCGGAGGCAATGGATCAAATTTCTTTAATTACGTGGATTCCGATTCTCATGATATTAATTAGTCTAACAATTGGAAGAAGCAAGGCGTCTGCTTTAGATTGGTCTCAATTTTTCAAATCAGCCATTCCTAAATTCACAACGATTGGCGCTTTGATGCTGTTTGCAGTGGCTGCTAGTCAAGTGCTTGCTGAATTAGGGCTCGCAGATGATTTGACGCAAATCACATCAGTACTTGCCATTCCGAAATGGCTCATGGTGCTCATTGTGGGTGTTCTTGTCACACTGGTGGCAGGCCCTCTATCTTCAACAGCGACATTAACAGCAGTTGGGCTTGTCTCATTTTCAGCTTTAATCTCAGTTGGAGTGGACCCAGTTGTGGCTGTAGTTGCCATTCTTGCTTTTTCATCAACTGAAGGCGCTTCCCCGCCTGCATCAGGGTCCATATTTATCGCTTCTGGTCTTGCAGGGGCCAGACCAGAAAAAACCTTTATCCCACTGATCCTCTATTATATGCTTCCGATTGTTGGCATTGGCTGGCTCATTGGAATGGAGATACTTCCCGTATAGAAAGGAGAAACAGATGAGAGTATTGATGGAATTCTTATTTAAAGTGCTGCTTGTCCTATTCCTAACGTCAGGAACGTTGTTGGTATTCGGTCAAATACTAGGGATACTCTTGCAAAAGGGAGATATGATCATTGCTAGTACGAACCTATTTAAAAACCCAACACTGGTGTTAAGTGCCTTTTTTAGCCTTGTCGGGTTTTCACTCCATTATATACCTGAGAAGAAAGACACCTCATTTAGCGATCATCCATCAGCATCAGCAGGTGATTCGCTCAAATAAACATGAAAAGCTGGATTCAGTTGATGAATTCAGCTTTTTTGTGCGTGTGAATTAGGTATAAAAACCCAATACATACGATTCATTTTTTAGTGAATTCGTTTTCAATCATATGCCTCTTGTGCTAGTAAATGGTAACATAACGGAGGACTATTTGAGGAATAGAGGTGTTTGACGATGTCTGGAGCTATCATCGGTTATACAACAGCCTTGTATTCGTTAAAGGCAGACATATCCATAAAAAAAGAACAAATCATAGAACTGAACATGTGTCGAAAAGAAATAAAAGAAGCGAAGTCTGCTCTGGCAGATGCTAATAAGAAAATGACTCATCCAGATTTGACTTCACATACATGGTTTGGTCATCACGCAGATACGTTTGATGACATTCGAAACGAGATGGCATCCGCCAGTCAAGAGATAAAAAGTGTGCAGCTGACCAATCTAGTGAACCGAATTGATGAGAAAATCAGCGACTTAAAATCAGAGATCCATTCATTAGAACATGAAATTCATTCGGTTGAAAGAAAAATAGAGAAAGAAAAGCAGAAACAATTGGAAGAAAAAAGAGGGTAGTCACATGAGCAGAGAAATTAAAATAGATGCCAGTCAGGTCAAACGAGTATTGCAGCATGCAAAACAATCAGGCGCTCAAATGAATGCAACACTTCCAACAACCATCAAAGGAAGAAATCAGCTCCTGACGGCAGACACATTAGAAAAAATCAATCAGCAGCTGAACGAATTAAGTACATCCTATATAGACATTCTTCAGAAACAACTTGTACAAACAGAACAAGCGGTGAACACCATGATCGAAACGGACAAGGCGCTTGCTTCCAGCAGTAAAAGAAAATAAAGGAGAACGCAATGAAAACCCTTGATGCTTTTGCGCTAATAAACGGAATTGACCAAACGCTGAATACATTAAAGCAGCAATCACAACAAATTAGCTCCATAGAAAAACAAATCCAACAGATCATCTCACTTGATGGCGCACTAAAGGGAGAGGCGGGACAAGCCATCCGCTCCTTTTATACAGAATGCCATATTCCCTTCCTGCAATTTTTTCAGGTTGTCATTGAGGAATACAGCTCTGCGCTCAAACAAACAAAGCAGGCACTTCATACACTTGAATCAAATCAGCACGGCTTTATATCACAAGCATTTATTGAACACGAACTTGATTCAGGTTTAAAAAAAGCAGAGCGAGCGATTTCTGACATTGTTTCAGATGTGAGCCAGGCGATCGGCAGGGTCAGTCATATCGTTCACTTGCCTCATGTAGACGAGTCTGCTTTTCAACAGAGCTATCAAAAAGCGTGGCTTGAGACATCCAGAACCATTGGACTGCTCCATGCCTTTGACAGAGAACAAACAAGTGCTATGAATGAAACAACAAGTGCATTGCAAACAATGAAGCAATACATCAACACGCTAAGCACCATGTTCACCGGTCCCAAAATCGACATCACGAGCTATCAAAAAGGGTCTATTTTCAAAAATGGAAAAGAAGAAAAAATAAGCAGCACGATCAGCGGATTGAATGACAAAATAGACAACACGAAAGACAATCCGATGATGATCATGTTGAAGAAGCTGAGAGAGAAACAACAGGCGGATGTGGAGACGGTGGTTCGGGACGAATCTCATAAAAATATTAATCAACAAGTCACAGCAAACGATCCATCACTTACGACATTGCAAAGGGAAGCTGTGAACGGGAAAAACAAGATTCATAGAGACATCAGGGTCATAAATGGTAAACTATACAACGTCAAAGGCATTAAAAAATTAAAAGAATTCGATATAGCAGATGAAGTCGTCACCGACTCATCCGATATTGATTTTATTGGCGGTCGATACACCGTTTACGCCAATAAACAAATCATCCGAACGTATATCGCAAACGGCGAAGTAAAAATAGAAGAAGTCGACAAAATTCCAGAAAGCCGCAGCCGTGGCAATGCGAAACGCATATTAGACGGTGAAGTTGTCTCAACAACCGAAAACATCATCCTAGAATACAGCGGAATCTATGACGGTTATCGAGCCGTCACCGGCAAAGACCCAGAAACCAGCAAAAATATTAGTAGCACAGAACAAGCACTGTCCGCAGCTTCAATTATCCCAATCGCGAAAATAGGGAAGATAGGGAAATATGTTTTTAAGATAGATCAAGGGAAGAGTGCGGTAAAGAGGATTACTACTAGTACAGGGAGTAAGATAGATTCTGATACAATAAAAAAATATGTTAGAGATATAGAAGGACGAACAGGAAGAGAGTTACCTAAAAACCAAATAGATAATTTGAAAGCAGCATTAAGAAATAAAGAGTATAGCAAAATGTCACCTATAGAAACGGCTAAGCATCGGGCGAAATTTGATAGTGTGAAAAATAAAGTAATCAAAGAGTGGGAAAGAAATACTGGACAAAAGTGGCCAGTGTATAATGAAAATATTATTTCAGGGAAAACTGGTAAAGTAATTAGAAAAAAAGGAGATAAGTATGATGCTCACCATATAATTGAAAATACTTTTGGAGGAGAGCATGAGTGGTGGAATATGCATCCTGCAAAATTTCCAAATGAGCATCAAGCAGGTATACATGGAGCAGGTTCACCCGCAAATACATTATTTAAAGGAGTTAAAAAATAATGGGATATGAAATTATTAAGAAAAACGAAGAAAATAGTTTTTTTTTAGTAACTGAAAAAGAAATCTTAGATGTTGAAAAGGAACTTGATTTAAAGTTTCCTAAGGAGTTAATTCGTTTTTATATAGAGGTAGGTTACGGTTTTATTAATGGGTCTGAGTTTAACACTAATCGCATCATGGACCCTTATTCTGTAAGAGACTTTCGATTAAGGGCTAATGATTTTGAATTTTATCCTGACATTGAAATCTATGATGAATTTGAGAATAACAAATTAATCTTTTTTGAAGCAAATGAGACAGCATTAATGTCAATTGAATTGAATGAAAAGGATAAAAGCGCAATATATTATTATGATATAAAAATCGCTAATTCTTTGGAAGAATTTTTAACCAAAATACAAGAGGATGATAAATATTATCTAGATTTACTAGCAGACTAATAAAAGCCTTTCAAAAGTTACTTTGCATTGATTAACTAATAGATGAGAATTGCAAAAGTCGAAATTCATAATTTGGAATATAAGTATGGGTTGAGTGACCTGTTAAGTAAAATTTAAAGATAAATCAAAAATTTATAAACATAGCACTCATCGAGGAGGATTCACATGATCGATGTAACCCAAATTCCATGTTTAATCATCAACAAACCAGAAACTGATATAAACATCAAAGAGGCAGAATTCCAGCTAAACATGCTGCTACCCCATGCTTATAAGACATTGCTGAAACAGACAAATGGATGTTCCGTCGAAGGCGATGTTCTTCTATACGGAACTGAGGACATAGTAGAACGCAATAAAACATGGGAAGTCCATCATTATGCAAGCGGCTATGTAGCCATTGGTGATGATGGCGGCGGGCGAGTATTTCTTATGCGGCAGGCAGAAGAGGAGAAAAAAGTGTGGATTGTCGATGCTGGTGTGATGGACCCTCAGCATGCGGAATTGGTGGCTGAAGACTTGTTAAGCTGGGTAAGTCACGGCTGTTTCATAGAAGTTTAGTCTATTAAGGAGATGATCGATTTGCCGTGGAACACATTGATCGCTGCGGGCCTCGTGGTTGGGGTTCCAGTCATTTTAATTACAGCTGTTTATTTCATCGCGAAAAGGAAGAACAAGAAAACCAAAGCATCCAGTTGAAAAGCTCTGTGACGTTCCTTGTCATAGAGCTTTTTTCTCTCTCATTCTCCCTCCATGTTATAATAAACACAGTTTATGAACGAGAGGATATGCAGGACATGAAAAATGAACCTATTGAGTTACTGACACAGCCGACATGGCGAATCATAGATCAATCGAGCCTTGGACTCTATGTAGATCCAAAGCAATCTTTTGCGATGGATGATACGCTTTGTGCGTCGGTCGGGAAAGGACTCTCACCAGCGACAGCACGTTCTTGGGTGCACCACAATACGATCGTTCTTGGGATTCAGGATACAAGACTTCCATTTCTCCAAGATGGTGTAAAGCTTCTTGAGGAAGAGGGATATCGCGTGATTGTGCGCAATTCAGGCGGTCTTGCTGTTGTGCTGGATGAAGGCGTACTGAATGTGTCTTTAATCTTTGCGGAACAAAAGAAGGGCATTGATATTGACCGAGGATATGATGCGATGGTGGAATTGATCCGCCGGATGCTGTCGATGTATGAGGTGGACATTGAAGCCTATGAAATTGTCGGCTCTTACTGTCCAGGTAGCTACGATTTGAGCATCAATGGAAAGAAATTTGCCGGCATTTCTCAGCGTAGATTACGCGGAGGGGTCGCTGTGCAAATCTATTTGTGTGCAGATGGAAGCGGCCGGGAACGAGCTGATTTGATTCGCCGTTTTTATGAGGTGGCCTTAAAGGATAAACGGCATGAGGTGAAAGCGGTATTCCCTGATATACAGCCTGATACGATGGCATCCCTATCAGAATTAACTGGAAAACCCATTGACTGTGCGCTTCTCATGCGTCTTTTACTTGAAGAACTTCAAAAGCTGAGCGAGCAACTGACCGCTTCAGGGTTGACCACCGAGGAACAGCTGGAGTTTGAGAAAAACATGACGCGGATGATTGAGCGGAATGAGAAAGTGTTCTCGTAAACATATCTTTCCAGCCATCTTAAAAATAGGGGTGATGTAATGGAAACGAAACTTCTGAAAGCGATTGAACTTCGAGAAAGTGGACAACTTCAAGAATCCAATGGCATGCTCATCCGTCTTGTAGAAAAGTATCCAGATCATGCCTCCATTCACTATCAATGTGCTTGGAGTTATGATGTGTTAGGGAAGGAAAAACAAGCTGTCTTTTTTTATGAGAGGGCGCTTGAGCTAGGTTTGTCTTCAGAAGAAAGAGAAGATGCTTTTTTAGGATTAGGAAGTACATACAGAACCTTAGGGGAATATGAAAAGTCAAAACAGATATTCCTCCATGCGATGGAAGCTTATCCGCATAATAAAGCCATTCAAACGTTTTATGCCATGACTTTGTATAATTTAAATGAACATAGCAAAGCCATGGAAATACTATTGAACTGTTTAACTGAAACGACAAACGATCCTGCTATTTTGAGTTATCGAAAGGCCATTGACTTTTATTCAGATCAGTTAGATCGATTGTGGAAATGATTTATATAGAAATGGAGGGGCAATGTTATGAAAGAATCCCCTCCTTTGCTATGACATTTTATATGTGATAGTCCTTTATGACATAAGAAAGAAGGAAAATGTTTTGTCATTCATCACCACGTATTACCCGCTGTTTATGCTTTGTATTTTGTCTCTTTTGTATATGATATATCGTATCCAGCCAATGGCTTCTACTGTGAAAAAAATCATCATTGTGCTATGTGTGTTAACAAATGCTGCCTATATTTGCTGGCGTCTCTTCTTTACATTGCCGCATGAAGGTACTTTTAATATTGTCATGGGCATTTTGCTTGTTGCCTGTGAATGCATTGGGTTTATCCAGCTGCTTGTGTTTTATACACTTGTTTGGAAGCCTTCAAATCGGAAACAAGTCATGATCAGTGATCTTGAAAGGCTGCCAACAGTTGATATTTTCATAGCTACATATAATGAACCGATTGAGGTGCTGAAACGCACTGTTGCAGGTTGTTTGAATCTCTCTTATCCGAAGGAAAGCGTTCAAATTTATTTATGTGATGATGGCAATAGGGAAGCTGTAGAGCAGCTTGCTTCTGAGTTTGGTGTTCATTATCTGACAAGAACAGATAACAGATTTGCTAAGGCAGGTAATTTAAATCATGCGATGTCTCAAACGGATGGAGAGCTGATTCTGACACTTGATGCAGATATGGTCCCTCTTCCTTCCTTTTTAGAAAAAACAGTGCCCTATTTTCATGATGGAGCAACTGCGTTTGTTCAAGTTCCACAGGCGTTTTATAACGAAGATCCTTTCCAATATAATATGTTCTCGAAAGATCGAATTCCAAATGAGCAGGACTTCTTCATGCAAACTCTCCAAGCTGGTAAGGATCGGTTTAATGCCGTCATGTATGTTGGGAGTAATACGGTATTTAGAAGAACGGCATTAGATGAAATTGGCGGATTTGCTACTGGAGTGATTACAGAAGACATGGCAACAGGAATGCTTCTCCAGGGGAAATTCAAATCTGTGTCTGTCGGAGAAGTATTAGCCGTCGGTCTGGCACCTGAAAGCTGGCTTGATCTGTTAAAGCAGAGAGATCGCTGGTCGAGAGGGAACATTCAGTGTGCCCGTAAGTTTAATCCTTTGAAGGTGCGCGGCTTAACGATTATGCAGCGTGTTCTTTATTTAGATGGCATTGTGTATTGGTTTAACGGTTTGTTTAAAATGATTTATATTCTCACACCGATTTTGTTTTTATTGTTTGGTATTCAAAGTTTCTGGGCAGATTTCCAGTCCGTTTTCATGTTTTGGCTGCCGGCGTTCTTTAGCTCGTATTTAGCATTTAAACTTGTGTCGAATCAAAAAAGAAGTATGTTTTGGAGTCATATTTATGAAAGTTCAATGGCATTCCACTTAGCTGGTGTGGCACTCAGTGAACTGTTCTTGAAGAAACGTGTTGAATTTCTGGTGACACCGAAGGGAATTCAAACGGACAAAAGGCATTTTCATTTGAAAACGATGATTCCCCATCTGCTCTTCTTGCTGCTCTCATTGCTTGCCCTTGTGAAAATAGGTTACGATGTGAAGGTAAATGGGACGATGAACGCTGATCTCATGTTGATTAATATTTTTTGGGTGCTTTATAACGGTGCAGGCTTATTCATGGCACTGCTTGTGGCGTTTGATCGACCGCGTTATCGGAAATCAGAGCGATTTGTCATTGAAAAAGAGGGGCATCTTCGTTCTGATCATCAAGATCAGTCTATTGCTTGTTTTCTACTAGATATGAGTGATTCAGGTGCGCGTCTATCCATTCCATTGGACCAAGCGTCTTCTCTATATCAAGGACAAACGCAATTATTTTTTTCAGAGAATGAAAGTGTGGCGTGTGACGTGGTTTGGAGCTATCCAGAGGGAGACAAGCTGATGGTTGGTGTTGCCTTTACTGACACAAAAAAATCAGAGTATTTATCACTGATCCGTTTCTTATTCACACGAGAGCATGTAGCGATGACGGATCGTGAGAAAAAATCGTATGCCGTTCGGACGTTTCTCCGCTTTTTAAGAGAAACGGAGAAGGTACCAAAGGCTCTGCGGCGCAAATGGATGAGAAGGCCATTGCAAGGTGTGACAGGTACGATCGCCTATGAGGACCGACTAGAAGAGAAGGTGCCGGTGATCATACATGATATCAGTTTATCTGGGTGCAAAATTGAGTTTGAAGATTCAATTGAATTAAATGGGAAAGTGCTGATCACCATTGACACAGAATCTCTAACGGATCAGCCGGCGATTGCGATTTGGACATCACAAAAACGTAGACGTACAATGGCCGGACTCAAGTTTGTTCAGCCTGAAATCAAGCAGATAGAAGAAAGAGAGGGAGTGGTTTCTTGAAATCCAAAAATGGCGGTTACCTCTATTTACTATGGCTTCCTGTCATCATAGGAGCCGGTTACGGCATTTCGCTTTTCGTGCTGTTTCTTCAACCTGTACTGACGCTTGGTATCGCAGGGCTTTATATTTTTATCTTTGGTGATTTTCAGGTGAGGCAAGTTAGGTATATTTTTATGTTCGTCTTCTTGATCAATGTCCTTTTTAGTGTGATGCTATTTTTGGATATTTAAAAAAGTGCTTCCCGCAGGTGGGGAGCACTTTTTGCTTATTCTGCCATTTTTTCAAGGTTGCCGTTCCGGTCCATTTTAAAGGTTGGTGCGGCACTGTCGTCCTCTTCAAACAAAACTAGTTTTCTTGCACGGTTCATGATTTTGACGAGTGTTTCATAATCTTCTTGAATGGTGAGCTGATCCTTTTCAAGCTTTTTCACTTCAGCTTCTAGCTGCGTGACTTTATGTGAAAGTTCGTTGTTTTCTCGTTTTAACCGGCTGTTTTCCATCCGTAAGGCAGATGATTGCTGTCCATCGCCTTCATAGCGGCGTAAGAAATCAATGATATCCTCAATGGTTAACTCTTGGCGCTGCCCAAATGGATTGGCTTCTGGCTTTTTCTCTGTCACTTGAGAAGCCTGTGACAATAAATGTGATAAACTAGCTAACTCTTCATTGTAGCTTTGATCCACAAACTGAAGCTGGTCGGCTGTTTCGGCTGCAGGTGCAAACGTTTCTTCTTGCGCAGGTTCCAGTTCTTGAGAGAACTCTTCCTGTGTGATCGTTTCTTCAACTTGCGGCTGATAGAGCAAACGTTTTTTCGCAGGCTGTCCATTGCCGAGAGCACGCATGCGTTGTTTACGCTGTTTTTTGGCAAGTGCCAATGCTTTTTCATATTGATGCCTCACGACAGCATTCCATCTAAATCCGCATGCCGCTGAGGTACGGTTTAGCTTGTCTCCAACTTCTTCAAATGCGTTAAGCTGTGTACTGCCCTCTCTGACGTGACGTAAGACGGTTTCTGCCAGAAGGAGATCATTTTCCTCTGACCAAGCATCTTGTCTTTGTTTTGACATGTGTTTAAACCCCCATAAGATTTGATGGTATTAGATTAGCCAAGTTGAAGAAGGTTTATACAAGTTTGCTAAAAGGATAGTGGAAAATACTAGCTTTTATGTGAATACGTCTCTGTGCTGACAATGCTTCTTGCAACTCCAGTCGCTTCGATGTACAATGTTGGGTGGTATATTATTCACTCTTAGTTGTCCAACTGTTTCATATAGAATGAAGTTTCATCATTGAAAGGAAGCGTAAGAACATGGCTAATGAGTTTCGCGTATGTGACGATTGTGATGCGACGAACCTAAAAACGTTATTGCCTCGACTTAAATCGGTTGACCCTGATGCAAAAATTGAGATTGGCTGTCAATCGTATTGCGGTCCAGGACGAAAAAAGGCTTTTGCGTTTGTGAACAATCGCCCATTATCCGCACCAACAGAAGATGAGTTACTCGAAAAGGTTCAAAAAAAAGTCAAATAAATGTCACTGAATGTGTTCAGTCGACCTAAAAAGAGGTCCGTCCCTGTCAGGTCGGGCTTTTTACGTCCGTTCAATCTATGAGAACACATTCGCCAGCAAATTCAAGGATGTTTTCGGGAAAAGTTACCCGATATAATAGAAACACGTCTTAAAAAAAGAGGGACGAAACGATGGCGTATCCAAAAGGGAAATTATCCGAAGAAAAGGTATTTAAAGATCCTGTGCACCGCTATGTTCACGTACGGGATGCATTGATATGGGATTTAATCGGAACGAGAGAGTTCCAGCGCCTTAGACGAATTAAACAGCTAGGCACCACTTATTTAACGTTTCATGGGGCAGAACACAGCCGATTTAATCATTCACTCGGTGTATACGAGATTGTCAGACGAATTGTGGATGATGTGTTTAAAGGAAGACCCGAATGGGATGAAGGGGAGCGTGAGCTTGTACTGAGTGCCGCCCTGCTTCATGACCTTGGACATGGTCCGTTTTCTCATTCCTTTGAAAAGGTCTTTCATTTAGATCATGAATCGTTTACAAGAGATATCATTTTAGGGCAGACGGAAGTAAATGAAGTGCTGCGCCGGGTCAGTGACGATTTTCCAAAGCATGTAGCAGAAGTCATTGCCAAAACGTATCAAAACAAACAGGTGGTCAGTTTGATTTCAAGTCAAATTGATGCCGACCGAATGGATTACTTGCAGCGTGATGCTTACTATACAGGCGTCAGCTATGGTCACTTTGATATGGAACGTATTTTACGCGTGATGCGTCCAAGAGAAGATCAGATTGTGATGAAACAGAGCGGGATGCATGCCGTAGAGGATTATATTATGAGCCGCTATCAAATGTACTGGCAAGTGTATTTCCACCCAGTGACCCGCAGCGCGGAGGTCATTTTAACAAAAATCCTCCATCGTGCAAAAGAGCTGCATGAAACTGGCTACATTTTTACACATGCCCCGGTTCATTTTTATTCAATTTTTGAAGGAAATGTCACCACAGAGGACTATATTAAGCTGGATGAATCCATTGTCTTATTTTATTTTCAGGCGTGGGAAGATGAAGAAGATCACGTGCTGGCTGATTTGTGCCGCCGTTTTATGAACCGCCGTTTATTCCAATATACAGAGTTTAATCCTAACGAAGAAATGACGAAATATTTCAAGCTGACTGCTTTGTTCAAAGAAGCAGGAATTGATCCTGACTATTATTTAGTGGTCGATTCTTCCTCTGATTTGCCTTATGACTTTTATAGACCGGGCGAAGAAGAAGAGCGGCTGCCGATCCACCTTTTGACGCAAAGTGGTCATATTAAAGAACTGTCGAGACAGTCAGATATTGTTGACGCCATTTCCGGTAAACGAAGAACCGATCATAAACTTTATTTCCCGATGGACTTAATTGTAGATATGTCGGAAAAAGCTGAAGAAAAGAAGGCGATCATGAAGCTGCTTGGATTGGGATAAGGAAGTACTGAAAAAGGAGATGTCGGGAATTTGTTGAAAGAGCATGCAAAGTTGATGAAGGTGTTCTCTGAATCTGGGGAAATCGTTGGACGGAAGAAGCTGCAAAAAATGATTTACATAGCAAAAAAGCTAGATTTGCCTTTTTACGAGAAATACGATTTTCATTTTTATGGCCCCTATTCAGAGGAGTTGACGCTCAGAATTGAAGAGCTGTGCAATCTTGGATTCTTGGACGAAATGAAGGAAAAAAAGGGCGGATACTATCAATATCGTTATTCGCTGACGGACAATGGGAAAGAGTTTCTCGATCAGTGTGAAGTGGACATGCCTGACCTCAAAGTGCTGACGCAGCAGATGAATGAGCAATCGTCTCGTTTTCTAGAGCTTGTCTCAACGATTTTATACTTTGATGATCTGCCAAAAGATGAGGTAAAGGAAAAGGTCTTCACCATTAAAAGCAAGCAGCGCTATACGGACGAAGAATTTGAGGCAGCCCTTGCTTATATTGATCAGTTGAAGGAATTGAACTAACGACAAGAACCAGTTTGTGATAGCCAATGGCTAGAACAGACTGGTTTTTATTTTGCACGCATATAGAAACAGAAACAAGTCGACCTCATGGATCGACTTGTTTTTTAGGAATGATGATAAGAAAATCTTGCTAAAAATTGTTTCGTCCGTTCTTCTTTCGTCTGTTCAAAGACTTCTTCTGGTGTGCCTGATTCGACAATCACACCATCTTCCATGAAAATGACCCTGTCGGCAATATCATAGGCAAAGCTCATCTCATGCGTGACGATGATCATGGTGACGCCTGTTTGTGCCACCTGTTTAATGACGTCAAGTGTTTCACCTACAAGCTCGGGATCTAAAGCGGAGGTCGGTTCATCAAACAAAATGACCTCCGGATTCAATGCAAGTGCTCTTGCAATGCCTACTCGCTGCTGCTGTCCGCCAGATAATTGATGCGGATAGGCATCTTTTTTCTCTAGTAATCCTACTTTTTTGAGCAATTGGAGTGCTGTGTCATAGGCTTGGTCTTTCGGTTGTTTACGGGCAATGACTAAGCCTTCCATGACATTCTCAAGTGCTGTTTTATGAATAAACAGGTCGTATTGCTGAAAGACCATGGCTGTTTTTCTGCGAATTGCTAGAATGTCTTTCGGTTTTGCTTGATTGAATGTGACAGTGGTCTGATCAATGCTGATTTCACCTTGATCCGCACGCTCAAGAAAATTTAAGCATCTGAGAAATGTTGATTTCCCAGAGCCGCTCGGTCCTAAAATGACAACGACTTCGCCTTTTTCCACCGTTAAATCAATTCCCTTTAGAATTTGGTTTTGACCGAATGCTTTATGCACTTGTTTGATGTGAATCATGCGAACCGCCCCCTTTTACTTTTGTGTACATATTTCTCATATCCAGCAGTGATGGCTTCAATAGAGGCACACAAAGCCCAGTAAATAAGGGCAACAGCAATGTAAGCTTCAAGATAACGATAGTTCACATTGGCTTTAATTAAAGCGCCGTTTAAAATATCGACCACAGATACCATAGAGACGAGAGAAGAGGCTTTGATTAAACTGATGAGCATGTTGTTCAGTAAAGGAAGAGAGATGGGAAAGACTTGTGGAATGATCACTCTTCGCAACACCTGCCTGCCTGTGAAACCAACGGATAGAGCGGCATCAAATTGACCCTTTGGGATGGACGCAAGAGAGCTTCGAAATATCTCTGATAACCCGCTGACGGCATATAAAGAAAGGGCGAAAATGGCAATCCATCGTCTATCTAAATCGCTAAAACGGATGGGCAGCGAAAGAGATGCAGCCAATTGATCGAGCGAATCGGAAAAAATAAGATAAGATACGAGCAAGATTAATACAACAGGAATGGCTTTAAAAATCGCCACAAACCATTTGAACAATGGAGACAATACAGGCACTTGATAAAAACGGATAAGGGCAATACCGAAGCCAAAGATGGAGCCGAATACTAGCGGAAGAAAGCCTAATAGCAGCGTCGTTGGCAAATAATGAAGTGCGGCTACAAAGGCCTGAAACATAAAAGCAACGTCAAAATCCACTCAGATCGCTCCTTTCTTATGATGTAGTAAAGTCTCCGCCCAATATTTTTTTAGACAATTCAGCGAGCTTGCCGTTATCAATCAGTTTTTGCAGGGCTTGATCAATGTCCTTTTGAAGTTTTGTATTGTTTTTTTGGTATAAATAATACGTTTTAGATACGTTTACAGACTTTCCGGATGTCACAAGATGAGCATTGAACTGTTTGTTTAGCTTATTGACGTCATACTTTGTGAGTAAGGCAGCATCGACCGTGCCATTCTGCAGGTTTTTGACTAAAATTTCGTTCCCGCCATCCCCGTAGACAATGTCAATTTTCCGATCATGCTTTGCGTTATATTGCTCTAGCAGATAAGCGAAATTACTTCCTGTAGAGGTGTGCACTTTGTGTCCAGCTAAATCGTCCAGGCTTTGAAAGTCATGACCGGATGCTTTATTCACCACCACATAGCTTGTATAATCTGTATAGCCAACTTTTCCAAATAGATATTTCTTCTGACGCTCGTCATTGATTTCATATTGGTGTGCAGCGAGATCAACTTTACCGGCATCTAAAGCAGGCAGAATATTTTTAAACTCAAAGGATTCATATTTAAACTTATATTGTGGCAGCAGCTGATCCACTTCATCTAATACAGCCTTCTCGTAGCCTGTTAATTTGCCGTTTTCATCTAAGTAAACGAAGGGCTGATAGGCGTTCCCTGTCCCGATGACGATTTCTTTTGCATCTGGGTCATTATTGTTTGCTTCTGCTTTGATTTCATCCGATTGCTCATTATTTCCGCAGGCGGCAAGGAGCAATGAACCAAGTAGAAGCAGGCCGATGATGTAATGATTACTGAATATTCTGTTATTTTTCATGTGAATTCCTCCTCAGTTTATTTTGCACGTTTTTCTACAGTAAAGGCCGCTTCGGCTCTTTTTAAGGGAAGCAATGCCGTCTGACGCTGTTTTTTTGTTTTCGGTGTATTGATCCGTTTTTCCAATAGGTCAAATGATTTTTCTAACACCATACTTAAAATGATAAATATAACGGCAGCAATAAAGTATCCTTCTAATACGCGATAGTATAAAGCCCCTAATGTTTGAACCTTTCCTATCATGTCCATCACACCTAATGTAAAGGCGAGGGAGGTATTTTGTAATAAGTTGACAATGGCCACGCCGATATTAGGAAGGGCGATTCTCCCTGCTTGAGGAATAAGCGTTCTTCTATAAATCTGCCATTTCGTCAGTCCAATCGAGGCGGCCGCTTCATATTGAGATGCTGGGACACTCGATAGGGCAGATCGGAATATTTCTGAAAAATACCCAGCTGTATTGAGTCCATATGTAATATACAGAAAGATCAATTTGTTCCACATGGAGATATCAAGCCCAATTGTTGCAAGCACACCAGGCAGGCCATAAAACACAATAAACATTTGCACAAGGATAGGTGTTCCACGAATAAATGAGACATAAATTGCACTGAGCTGATGCAGGATGGGAATACGCTCAATTCGGAAATAAGCAAGAATGAATCCAAGAAAACTGCCAATCAAAGTGGCAAATAAAACGATCAGTAAGGTTGTTGGAAGGGCTGACAATACTTTAGGGAAGAGTGTGACGACATACTCCCATTTGAAAAACTCCCCCATGTTGAATCACCTCCTATGTTGAAGTCGTTTGGACTTTTTCTTCTGAGGGCGGTGCGCCTAATATGGCGGCATCAAACCGTTCAGGGATGAGGACTTTATACATTAATACACCTAAGTCGCCATTATCGGCTTCACGTTCAATATATGCTGTATAGCCTTTTCGTTCGTACATCTCTAGAAGCCAGGGGTGCTTTCGGCCAGAAGTGCCCAGTGTGTATGCTGGTGCTTTAAATGTCTGCCGGAGCAAGGTGTTTTCTACATAATCGAGCAGCTTATTTCCGATCCCTTGACCGGCTAAATCCGGAGCTGTGGCAAACCACCAAACAAATGGATAGCCTGAGACCGGTTGAGTACTCTCCCACGGAAAACGTATGGTGATGGTTGATATGAGCCGCCCGTCTCGTTCTAACACAACAGCAACGGATTGTTTGATGTTTTCTGTGACCATTTCAAGTGTGGCGTTCGTGGATGGCCAATCAATGCCCATTTCTCCAAGCGGTTTAAATGCACTGGACAGCAATTCTAGAAAAGCCGGTGCATCTTCTTCGGTAGCGATGCGAAAAATATCTCGACTCATGACAAACCTCCAATCAAAAGGGTAGTGTGTAATGTCAGCTCAACGCTTTTCGTAAAGTATCGATATCTGGATTCAGCAATGCTTGATACACGTGGGTATCACGGCTGATTTCTACTACTGGCACATAACGGACGCCGTATTTTTCTTCTAAAATATTTCTGTAATGATCATGCTCTGTTACATCAATGGTTGAATAAGTAATGTGCTGTTCGTTGAAATAGGACTGAATGTCCTGACAATAGCTGCATCCATTTTTGCTCCATAAAATGATTTTTTGTTTATTTGACATTAGACGCTCACCTCTTGGTTTATTTGGTTTTTGGCTGTTAGTTCATGATCAAATGCTTCTTTTAATAATGTGATAGACGCTATTCTTGCCTCAATGTCTACAATCGGAGATAGAACAATGAACTCGTTGATATCATATGTCTCGGCTAGTTCAGTCAGCCGGCGATGAACGGTTTCTTTTGTGCCAGCGGTATAACCGGTTTTTTGAACGTGAATGTTGTAGTGTTCTTTTTTTGTTCCTTTCACCAGCTTTTCTGCATCTTCTAGTGACGTCACATTAAGCTTTCTTCCATCGGAAAAGGAGACCTTTACTGTTTCCTTTTGCTTGATGTACGAGAGGGCTTGTTTGTGGTCTTCCGCTACAGATACGGTGATGGCGAGAAGAAATTGCTGGTGCGTGTTCTGTGTCTTGAATTTTTGAAAAGTCTCTCTTGCTTCTTTTAATAATGCGTCATCCCCGTTAATAAAATAGGCAAACACAAAGGATATCCCAAGTTTCGCTGCGAATTCCGCGCTCTCAATACTGCCGCCTAGAAGGAACATGTCGGGTGATACGCTAGGAATTGGCTGAGCATTTAATTCATTTGCTTGTTCAGTTAGATACGTTTTGAGATCCACTAATTTTTGAGAAAAGTCTTTCCGTGACGCTTGATAATCTTCCTGAAGCGCTTGTGTCGAGAGGTTCAACCCTCCCGGTGCTTTCCCAACGCCTAAATCGACTCTGCCAGGCGCTAGAGATGCCAGTACATGAAATGTTTCAGCCACCTTAAACGGGCTGTAATGCTGAAGCATGACACCGCCAGACCCAATTCGCAAATGGTTCGTTTTTGCTAAAAGATAACCAGCGAGGGCTTCAGGGGATGATCCTGCCACTTGAGAATTATTGTGATGTTCAGACACCCAAAACCTGTGATAACCAAGCTGATCTGCTGCTTCAGCCAATCTGACAGTATGCTGAATACCGGTCTCTGCTTTCTCGTTTTCACTGACGAGGCTTTGATCAAGAATACTAAGGGTGAGCGACATTGGCTGTTCCTCCTATTAGACTTTGATATTGAGATAGTGCGAGGTTTAATCTGTCTGTGGCATCTGGATCAAGCACATAGCTATTTGAATCCTGCTTTGTGACCTGTTGATCCACAACATACACGCCAGATTGAACGACAGTTGCACCGAGTTGATGAATGATCGGTTTAAGTGCATATTCAATGACGAGCAAATGCCCATATGTTCCTCCTAAAACACAAGGAAGGACGGGTTTATCTTGTAATGCTTTCTGGGGAAGTAGATCTAAAAAAGTTTTTAAAATACCGGAAAAAGACGCTTTGTAGACAGGTGTTAACACAATGACACCGTCGCTCTCATTCACAAGTTCAATGGCTTTGACAATGTCTTCGTTTGAAAAATCTGCTCCGATTAAGGCGCCGCTAGGAAGTTGGTGGACTTGAATGACATGAACATCAATCCCATGTAACGCCAAACGATGATGGATCTGCTGCAGGACACCGGTTAACCGAGATTGGACAGAATGCCCGCCTGCTATAATCGTTACTTTTGCCAATTCGTCTCCTCCATTTCTGATAATTCCTTCTAAACAACTTGGAATAGTTGATAATATAAATTATAATAAGGCAAACCAATAGAAAAGTATAATTAGTAATCATAAATACACGATTCAGATATTTAAAATACAGGGAGAAGAGGGGTTTTCATGGAGATTCGAGCGATACGCACCTTTGCCACGATCGTGAAATACGGAAATTTTTTAAAAGCAGCAGAAGCGCTGAATTATTCTCAGCCAACCATCACTTTGCACATCAAACATTTAGAAGAGGAAATTGGAGAGAAGCTTCTAGAAAGAGGGAAGACCTTAAAGTTAACAGCATCAGGACAGCTTTTTTATGAAAGAGCCAATTCTTTACTCAATGAATATGAGAAATTGACGAAAACACTCCAAGATTTAGAAGTGGGCATTGCGGGGTTCATTCGCATCGGTGTTTCTGAGCCCACTGCCAGCTTAGAATTTCCTGCCCTTATTGCAGAATTCAAGGAAAGGTTTCCGAATGTAGAATTTTCTGTGCAAGTAGCGGATGCGAATACGTTGAGTTCCTTACTTTCTCATGATGAGATTGATTTTGCGATTTGCGGAGCACCAGAAGCTTCGATGGAGAATAGCTATAAGCCTCTTTTTCAAGATGATATCGTGCTGCTCGTCCCGTCTTCCCATCGATTAGCGGAAAAAGGGGTAGTGGAGGTGACAGATTTAAAGGATGAGACCATTTTATTCACGCCACACAATTGCCCCATCCGTATTCAAATCGAACAACAAATCGTCGATGTCATTGGGACCAATTACAATAAGTTAGAGATTACGAGCAGCATGTCCCATAAACATTATGTTCAGGCTGGATTAGGTGTCTCTCTTTTTACACGAACTGCTCATTCCTTTACTCTTCCAGGCACCAAGGTATTAGAAATAAAGGGCATTCATGTTTCCCCGCCAGTTGGTCTATTGAGGAAAACAAATGATTCGCCAGGAAGAGCCGTACTTCAATTCATTGATCTCATCGAAAATCGACTGCATCAACCAACATGAAAAGAGGGGTAGCCTTTGAGCTAACCCCTCTTTCATGTTTATTTCACTGTTTGTTTAAGAAACTGATTCTTCTTGATAGGCAGACCCAAATTTTCACGAAGGGTATGAGCTGGATAATTCGGGTCGTAATATCCTCTTTCTACTAATATCGGGATGACGTGCTCCGTCCATTCAGATAAACCGCTTGCTAGAATAGGCGCGCCAAAAATAAATCCATCTGCGGCATCTTCTTCGATCCATTGGATCAGCTGGTCTGCCACTTGTTCATAAGTACCGAAAAAAGCACTTTTGGGAGTGGTTACTCGTAGAGCGACTTCTCTTAAGGTCAAGCTTTGTTCTTTCGCCATTTTTTTAATCGATTCAGTTGTGGATTGAAAGCTGTTTGAACCGGCATCACCGATATCAGGAAATGGCTCATCAAGTGGAAATTGACTGAAGTCCAAGTGATCAAAGAACCTGCCCAGGTAATGAAGGGCTTCTTCAATAGAGACCAGATGTTGAATGGCTTCATATTTTTCTTCTGCTTCTTCGACTGTTCTCCCTGTAATCGGGTGGATACCGGGGAAAATTTTGATGTCAGATGGATTTCTGCCCAGCGCTGCGGCTCTATTTTTCACGTCGCGGTAATATGCTTTCGCTTTCTCAAGTGAGTCTGCATTCGTAAATACTGCGTCCGCTTCTTTTGCGGCTAGATCCTTTCCTGCCTCTGACGCACCTGCCTGGAAAATCACCGGTTGCCCTTGTTCAGATCGTTCGATATTCAAAGGACCTTTGACAGAAAAGTGTGTGCCATGATGGTTTAATGTGTGCAGTTTATCCCGATCGAAGAAAACCCCTGTTGATCGATCCCTTAAAAAAGCATCTTCTTCCCATGAGCTCCAAAGGCCGTTCACTACTTTTAGGTATTCTTCTGCAATTTCATACCGAAGTGAATGGCTAGGATGCGGACGAATGATGTGGTTTTCAGCAGAGCCTTCAAGTGGAGAAGTCACAACATTCCATCCGGCCCGCCCCTTACTTAATTTATCTAGGGATGCAAATTGCCGGGCAATGGTAAAGGGCTCACTGTAGGAAGTGGATACAGTGCCCACAAGTCCAATCTGTTTGGTGACCGCAGCAAGAGCGGATAAGATGGTTAATGGTTCAAATCGGTTCAAGAAATGAGGAATTGAATGTTCATGAATATATAAGCCATCTGCGACAAAGACAAAACGGAAACCCGCTGCTTCAGCCTTTTTTGTCATTGCTTGATAATAATCAATGTTCACACTTGCATCTGCTGGAACGGATTCATCCTTCCATGCATTCATATGACCTCCTGGACCATGTAACATCAATCCAAATTGTATGTGCTTGTTTTCAGACATGTGGATCGTCCCTTCTGTTTTGAAATAGCATTGTTTTATGTTCTTCATCATAAGGGAGAATCGCAAAGAAGTATAATTCGTATCAGTAAAGTCTGAATTTATCTTTTCTAATATCAATTTTTGCTTCTTTATATGGTGTGGCTGGGTCTATAACAGCACTTTAGAAAAAGATGGATGTTTACTAAGCGAATGTCCCAGATCAAAAGTTCTGCTTTTTGATAAAATGTGTGTCAAAATATCCGAAAAATTAGTGAAAATGACATGTTTCGACTTTCTTCCTGTATATCCAATTCCCTGTTTTTGACTGAATAGAAGGAAAATGGTGAATTTTCAGTGAATATATAACCTTGTGAAAAACAAAGGAGGGATAGGAATGAAAAAGCGTTCAGTCTTTTTGTCATTTTTATTGGTAGGTAGTTTGTTACCGGGGGTAAGTTCAGCTTCAGCACCAGTTGCAAGTGCAGGTCATGGGCATGATCATGGTCATGCGCCGTTTGAAACACATATTAGTGAAGGGTTGCCAAAGGCAAACGATTTTAAAGATTTGACGAAGGCACCTCCTATTGAAAGAGATGTGACAACAAAGATTTTAGATGAGTCTGGTAAACAGGTAGGGTCTAGAACCTTTAAAGCAAATACAGGAGATTCGATTTCAACAAAAGCTAGTACAGGCAGTCAGAAAGTGACCGTCTATGCAGTAGCTGATGCGCAGTATCGTGCGAAATATAGTGATTGGCAGACACGCATTGTCAGCATCATTGAGCAAGCGGATGTGACATTTAACCGTGATCATGATGTGGACTTTGTCGTACAAGCCGTAGGGTCTTGGACGTCTTCAGGATCAAATGCATCACAAATTTTGTCTAACCTTCAGCGCAGCTTTGATGGCAGAGGATACGATTTTGTCACAGGATTTACAGCAAATCCAAACTTTGATGCTGGCGGAATCGCTTATGTCTACAATAGTGCACCAAGCGGAAGTGCATTCGCCGTTAACCTTGACCAAGGGACAGCGAATACAGCAAAAGCGGCTACGCATGAATACGGCCATAACTTTGGCTTACCGCATGATCCTCAAGGAAGCGGAATTGTCTGCTTAATGAATTATGATTATTCTTACACTGTCGATTTCTTCGATGCGGCTCATAAAAATCAGGTGAACCGTAATAAAGCTTGGTACAGATAAGGTAAGAAAAAAAGGACAAACACCGAAAAAGTGTTTGTCCTTTTTATATGCTTACAGGTCGCTCATTCGCTTTCCTGCTACAGCATAATGTTCTTTTTTCATTTCTTCAATAATGACAGAGACTTTCTCTGCACCTGCGCCTGTTGTTTCAACAACGGCATCTGTGACTTTCTCCACAAGAGCTCTTTTCTGCTCATCTGTTCTTCCTTCAAGCATTTGAACGGTGATAATCGGCATAATGGCAACCTCCTTTTTCCTGTAGTGCTACGCTTCCCTTTAGTTTAAGGGACTTCTTATAGTATACTGAATGAAGTAAATCATTGTATAGAAAGAAAGAGGGATTCATGCCTTTGGACCAATTTCTTGTTTATCCATTAGAACTGATTCCATATGTCGCCATTACGCTTGTTGTGGCTTTTACGATGCACGAGCTGGCGCATGCATATGTTGCGTATCGTTTTGGAGATCCGACAGCTAAAAATCAAGGGAGACTGACGCTCAATCCATTGAAGCACCTTGATATTTTCGGGACGATCTTGATCTTTGTAGCTGGGTTTGGCTGGGCGAGGCCTGTACCTGTGAATCGGTACCATTTTAAAAACCCACGTCTCGCAGGGATATGTGTGTCGATCGCAGGACCTTTAAGTAATTTGGTTTTGGCATTTTTGGGCTTTTGTGTGTATGCGCTTCTTCAGAAATTTGGCGGGGAGTCGCTCATGCGCTTTGAGCCGGGGATCGATTATTTCTTCCAAATCTTTATTAACTTGAACGTGATTTTGTTCCTATTTAACTTATTACCGATTCCGCCGCTGGACGGATATCGTATTATTGAGGATGTTGTCAGTCCCGGCATCCGTGCAAAGATGACGCAATTTGAACAGTATGGGATCATCATTTTCCTCATCTTCGTCATCACACCGCTAGGTCAGTTTGTTTTTGTTCCATTGATCGGAATGCGGGATCAAATCATATACTGGTTTAATCTTATTTTGAAGCCGCTGCTTTAGGAGGTCTAATGAATGGAAGGTAAAAAGAAGAAACCAATTGGTTTTAATATCATTAAAAAAACAGATGCAACGGATGGGCATGGAGGTTTTGGGGCAGGTGCCCTCAGCCTTGATAATATCTCGCCGGTGATCATTGATGTGGAGGAAAAGGAAGCCGTCATTGATATTGGTGCGATGCATGCAAGAAGTGCCGTCGAAAAAGGAATTAAATTTTTAAAAACCAAAGAAGAGGTACCTAACGGAAAACCGTATTGGCTCGTATGGGTGACGATTGACCGCAGAGAAGAGGGGCCATATTATGCAGGAGTCACAGCTTGTGAAATGACAGTTGACCGCTCGATCCGCAGAGGATATAAGTCACTTCCTGAGCATGTAAATTTAATGGATAAATCCATGAAGCGTAAAATCGTTGTCAGTCATATGGATGATGGTTCGAAAAAGGTGCTCGCTGATTTCTTGAAGAGTCACAATGAAGCGTTATGGGAAGCATCCACAGATGAATTAAAAGAAGGATTGGCTGTTCCTGAGTAATTGTGAAATTTTTGTGAAGAATGATGAATGGATACCAATTCCAAGCGTTTTTTCAGTAAACTGGTGTTAAAGCTAGGACATGGAGAATCCCGAGATGCAGATCTCGGGGTTTTTCATGTCCATTTTTAACGTTTCAGCCACTTTTCCCACCATTTCTTAGGCTGTTGATCTTGAGCTTTGTCTTGCTCAGAAGCTTTGTTCTCGGCACCATAGCAGACACCGGTCGGCTCCGTTCCTTCTATAAAATAGGTAAATACCTTTGATTCGCATCCTGGGCCTGCGAGATCACCGGTTTTTGGATTGATATATACGCCTTTTACACCGTCTGGCGGCATGAAGGAGGAGGCTGGCTGGTTTGAGAGGGCTGATTCCATAAAGGAAGCCCATATCTTTTTCGCATAGGCGGTTTCTTTGACCGAGTCAATGGTGCGTCCTTTATCGTAGCCGGTCCACACACCTGTGACGAGCTGGGGAGAGAAGCCGATCATCCAGCTGTCAGCACCTGTCGTCCCCGATTTCCCTCCATACGTTCTGGTAAGATCTTTTGAAATGGTACGACCTGTGACACTTGTATAGCCATTTAATTGATGATTGAACATCCCTGACATCATGTCAGTGGTGACAAATGCTGCTTTTTCATCTAGTACTTGCTCTCGTTTTTGTTTCTCCTCAAAGAGTACGTTGCCCTTTGCGTCCGTTACTTTCGTAATAAAGGTTGGCTTGACGCGTTTTCCTCCATTGACCAGCATCGCGTAAGCATTGGTCATTTCAATTGGTTTGACAGGTGAAGTACCTAGCGCAAGTGAAGGCACTTGCTCTAGTTTTTCGTGAATCCCAAACGTTTTGCCTGCACGTACAAGTTGTTCCATTCCTAAAAATAGATGGGTTTTGACCGCATAAATGTTATCAGATAGAGCCAAAGCCTGAAGCATCGTAATACCCTCATTGGCGTAATAGCCGTGATAGTTGCTTGGTGAATAAGCAGCGCCGCTTCCTTGCTCATCGAGTTCAAAAACAGTTTCTTCACTGCGCATCACGGTTGCTGGTGTAAACCCATTTTGCAAAGCCATGTAATAGAGAAGTGGTTTCATTGTTGAACCCGGCTGTCTTTTCGCTTGTGTGACCCGATTGAATGGGCTTTTCTCGTAATCTCTTCCCCCGATGAGGGCAAGCACATGACCTGTCTGGGGATGAATGGCGGTAAAGCCAATTTGGATACCTGATTCAGAATCCATGATGTTGGTTAAAGTCTTTTCAGCGATTTTTTGTAATTCAGGTTGTAAGGTCGTTTCGATATGAAGACCATACGTTTCAATTTGTTCCTCGGTTAAGCCCAGCGTTTGTTTCAGTTCGCGAATCACATCATCATAAAAATACGGGGCCTGCTTTGCTTGCAGCTGCTTTTGTTTGAGCGGGCGATAGGACAGCTTTTCCTTGCTGGCATCAGCAGCCGCTTTTTTCGTAATCATGCCATCCTCTTGCATTTGCCTCAGAATCATATTCTTTCTTGCACTTGCTTTCTCCTCATTCACATAAGGGGAGTAGAGAGAAGGGCCCTTTGGAATACCGGCAAGCAAGGCAGATTCAGCTAAAGTTAAGTTCTTCGCTTTTTTCCCAAAGTAAAGGCGGGATGCCGCTTCCACACCGTATGCGCCGTGGCCATAATAAATGGTGTTCAAGTATCCTTCCAATATCTCATCTTTTGTATAGTTTTGTTCTAAGCGGATGGTGTAAAAGGCTTCATTCCACTTCCGCTTCCATGTTTTATCATGATCTAAATATAAATTTCGTGCGTATTGCTGGGTGATCGTGCTGGCGCCTTGTACTTTTGCCATTGCACGAATATCTGCCACCGCAGCACCTGCCATTCGTTTCACATCAAAGCCGTGATGCTGATAAAAGGTTTTATCCTCAACCGCGACCACTGCCTGCTGTATATGAGGGGACATGTCCTTTAACGGAACCCAGTATCTCTTTTCTCCAAAGCTCGATTCGCCAAGTTTAGACCCATCGGCTGCATAAATGGTCGTGGATTGGGGAACTTGAACAGAGGGAGCGCCTTGCCACTTAGCTAGTAAAAGAATCGTCAAAAAGACTGTGCCAGCAAATAGAAAAGCGAGCAAGCCGATAAAAAAACAGGCCCGAATCGTTTTCACGGTCATGCGGATTTTTTTATTACTCATGATTGTGTCCATGCAAAGCCCCCATTTTGACGGTTTTTTATCAGTATGGGACAAAGAAAACCGTTTTAAACAGGCGACTGCAAGGGTGTGCTTTAAAAATGAAGTTATCTCATGCGGTTCTTTACAATTTGATATGAATCCACTATACTTTTTTCTTGGACAATCGATATAGTCATAGCCGATAAAAGGCGCTAACAATAGATGTTTGTTTATTATTGGATGAGAGGAAGATGAACAATGAGCGAACTTTGGTATACAGAGAAGCAAACGAAGAATTTTGGCATTACATTGAAGGTGAACAAAACCCTTCACACAGAACAAACAGATTTTCAGCATTTAGAAATGGTGGAAACAGAAGAGTTTGGCAATATGCTGTTTTTAGACGGTATGGTGATGACATCAGAGAAAGATGAGTTTGTATACCACGAAATGGTGGCACATGTTCCTCTTTTCACTCATCCAAATCCGGAAAATGTTCTTGTCGTAGGCGGAGGAGACGGCGGTGTTATTCGTGAAATCCTGAAGCATCCAAGTGTGAAAAAAGCGACACTTGTTGATATTGATGGCAAGGTCATTGAATACTCGAAGAAGTTCCTTCCTTCAATTGCTGGGAAACTAGACGATCCTCGTGTAGAGGTGAAAGTCGGAGACGGCTTTATGCACATTGCGGAAGCCGACAACGAATATGACGTGATCATGGTTGACTCAACTGAGCCAGTTGGACCAGCTGTAAACCTGTTCTCTAAAGGTTTCTATGCAGGAATCTCAAAAGCACTCAAAGAAGACGGTATTTTCGTTGCACAGACGGACAACCCTTGGTTCACACCTGAGTTAATTACAAACGTACAGCGTGATGTAAAAGAAATTTTCCCGATTACCAAGTTATATACAGCGAATATCCCAACATATCCAAGCGGTCTTTGGACATTTACCATCGGTTCTAAGAAGTATGATCCACTTGCTGTAGAAGACAGCCGCTTCTTTGATATTGAGACGAAATATTACACAAAAGAATTGCACAAAGCGGCATTCGTTCTGCCGAAATTTGTGAGCGACTTAATCAAATAAATCAAGCGAAGTGGAAATGCGCAAATGACCGTTTGCGCATTTTTTGAAGCGTAAAAGGAGGAATCTTGTATGAGATTCGACGAGGCTTACTCAGGAAAAGTGTTTATTGGAAGTCATCCGACATGGGAAGATGCGAAAGTCATTTTATACGGGATGCCGATGGATTGGACCGTCAGTTACCGTCCAGGTTCTCGTTTTGGCCCGAACCGTATTCGTGAAGTATCCATTGGATTAGAGGAATACAGCCCTTATTTAGATCGTGAACTGCACGAGGTGCCATTCTTTGATGCTGGCGACATCCCGCTTCCATTTGGCAATGCACAGAAAAGCTTAGATTTAATTGAAGAGTATGTCGACAGCATTTTAGAAAAAGGGAAGTTTCCATTAGGAATGGGCGGCGAGCATCTTGTGTCTTGGCCGGTTTTCCGTGCGATGTATAAGAAATACCCTGATTTGGCAATCATCCATATGGACGCACATACCGATCTTCGTGAGGAATATGAGGGTGAGCCGCTTTCACATTCGACACCGATTCGTAAAGTTGCAGGACTTATTGGACCTGAAAATGTATACTCTTTCGGCATCCGTTCAGGGATGAAAGAAGAATTTGAATGGGCAAAAGAAGCAGGCATGCACATTTCTAAATTTGAAGTGCTCGAGCCATTGAAGCAAGTATTGCCAAAGCTGAAAGGCCGTCCAGTTTATGTGACAATTGACATTGATGTACTTGACCCAGCTCATGCACCTGGTACAGGAACGGTAGATGCTGGCGGTATTACGTCAAAAGAACTGCTGGCATCTATTCATGCCATTGCTGGTTCTGATGTGCATGTCGTTGGTGCAGACCTTGTAGAGGTAGCGCCTGTATATGATCATTCCGATCAAACGGCGAATACAGCAAGCAAACTTTTACGTGAAATGCTGCTTGGTTTTGTGAAATAACATTGATAGAGGAGCTTGTCATCTCATATGGACAAGCTCTTTTTTTACATTGGTGACATGATAAAGGAGGCAGGTCGTGTTTTCTTCTGTATTGATGGTATTACTCGCTTTATGTGTGTTAGCGGCAGGCTTTCTTACGCTGAAAAGAGAGCTTGCAGCGAGTCCGCCCACGTTCACCTCGAAAAAAGAGACAAAGGATGAGATGGTTCATCTGTTTCAGGATCGAGGCTTTTTCTATCTCACTGGCATAGCGCTGTTGATGCAGTTTGTTTATAAGCAAGGGCATCTTCTCCCATTTGATTTCTTTCAGGCATTTTTGGCAAGTTCAGGTATCCAAGCACTGTTTTATCTCATCAATCGAAAAAGCGCAGGGCTCAAGACTGGACTCGTGATAGGCGTGAGCTTCATTTTTCTTTTTTTCTAAAGAGACATGTGAAGATCAAAAATGGGGTATCATCCACACGAAGATGAGAAATGATGGGATGATAGGCAATCGGGATTATGGTATACTATTTTAGTTAAACGGGTCTTAGCAAAGGAAGTGCAAAATGACACAAAACCAAATTTCAATTCATGTAAAGTCAGTGATGAAACCAGAGACGGAACCGGCTGAAACGATCGAATTCCGAACAACTGGAACGTATCAAGAGAAGAATGACAAAACGTATCTCACTTACCATGAAGAACATGAAATGGGTCAAGTAAAAACTGTTGTCAAAATAAGTGAAAAAGAAATTTTTGTCATGAGATCAGGTGCGATTCAAATGAAGCAGCGCTTTCTCACTGGAGAAACGACCGTGACACATTACACGATGCCATTTGGCACACTTCAACTCGATGTGCACACACATGGTATTGATCTTGATGTAGACAATGGGCTTCTACACATTACGTACGATATGCTGACAGGTGAAGATCAAAAGCATTTACATACATTATCGATTTCATATAAGGAGGATTTACGTTCATGAATATCGCAGAACAGGTCAAAGATGCGTTAAAAGAAGAAATCATTGCGGCAGTCGTCAAAGCAGGACTTGCTGATGAAAGCCAGGTGCCGGATGTTCTTTTGGAAGTGCCAAAAGACAAAACTCACGGTGATTATTCCACCAATATGGCGATGCAGCTTGCACGCATTGCGAAAAAAGCACCTCGTCAAATCGCCGAGGACATTGTGAATGCATTTGACAAAGGCAAAGCGTCAATTGAAAAACTGGATATTGCAGGTCCAGGATTCATCAACTTTTATATGAACAATCAATATTTAACAAAGCTTATTCCAGCTGTTCTTGAGGCAAAAGAGGCTTATGGCGAAACGAATACAGGCGGCGGTCAAAAAGTTCAGGTTGAGTTCGTATCGGCAAACCCAACAGGGGATCTACACCTTGGACATGCCCGCGGCGCAGCTGTAGGAGATTCTCTTTGCAACATCCTTGATAAAGCAGGCTTCGACGTGAGCCGTGAATACTATATCAACGATGCAGGCAATCAGATCAATAACCTTGCTCTATCTGTAGAAGTACGTTACTTTGAGGCGCTCGGTCTTGAAAAAGAAATGCCAGAGGACGGGTACAGAGGAGAAGACATCAAAGGCATCGGACAGAAACTTGCGGATGAATTTGGTGACCGTTTCGTGCATGAATCAGAAGAAGAGCGTATGAAATTCTTCCGTGAGTACGGTTTAAAATATGAACTAGAAAAACTACGTGTCGACCTAGAGAATTTCCGTGTCCCATTTGATGTGTGGTATTCTGAAACGTCTTTATATGAAAACGGAAAAATCGAACCAGCGCTAGAAACACTTCGCGCTAAAGGCTATGTCTTTGAAGAAGATGGCGCAACATGGTTACGTTCAACTGATTTTGGTGATGACAAGGACCGTGTCCTGATTAAAAAAGACGGCAGCTTCACGTACTTGCTTCCAGATATCGCATATCACAAGGACAAATTGGACAGAGGTTTTGACCAGCTCATCAACATTTGGGGAGCGGATCATCACGGCTACATTCCTCGAATGAAAGCGGCGATCCAAGCACTCGGATATCCAGAGGACAAACTGGAAGTCGAAATCATTCAGCTCGTTCACCTTTACAAAAACGGTGAAAAGATGAAGATGAGTAAACGTACAGGTAAAGCCGTCACAATGCGTGACTTGATTGAAGAAGTGGGCTTAGATGCCACTCGTTATTTCTTTGCGATGAGAAGTGCGGCGACACATATGGACTTTGACTTAGACTTAGCGATTTCTACGTCTAACGAAAACCCTGTGTACTACGCGCAATATGCACATGCGAGAATTTGCAGCATGCTCCGTCAAGGGGAAGAAAAAGGCTACGAGCCAAACCTTGAAAAAGCAGATTTCTCTCACATTCAGTCCGATAAAGAATACGATCTTCTGAAAATCATCGGCAGCTTCCCAGAGGTTGTAGCAGAAGCGGCAGAAAAACGTATTCCGCACCGCGTCACAAACTATATCTATGATCTAGCATCAGCCCTTCACAGCTTCTACAACGCCGAAAAGGTCATTGATGTTGAAAATGAAACAAAAACAACAGCACGTCTATCGCTCATGAAAGCAACACAAATCACGCTTGCGAATGCATTAAAACTCATTGGCGTATCTGCACCGGAAAAAATGTAATGCAAAAAGCCCCGCTCTATTTTATGAGCGGGGCTTCTTTATATAAAAAACCCGCTATTCTCGAGAAATAGCGGGTTTTGAAAAATTAACCAAGCGTATTAATGATGTTAGAAATAGAATCAAATAATTGGCTAAGTACATCAGAGAACATAGAGCATATCCTCCTTTCAGAAAGCATGTAGTATGTGCGTGTCATAGGAATTACCCAAGTGTGTTAATAATGTTAGAAATAGAATCAAATAATTGGCTAAGTACATCGGAAAACATAGTTTGTATCCTCCCTTCAGCAAGCATGTAGTATGTGTGCGTTAATGGGATTATCCAAGTGTATTGATAATGTTAGAAATAGAATCGAATAATTGGCTAAGTACATCAGAGAACATAGTTTGTATCCTCCCTTCGGCAAGCATGTAGTATGTGTGCGTTAATGGGATTATCCAAGTGTATTGATAATGTTAGAGATAGAATCAAATAATTGGCTAAGTACATCAGAGAACATGTTTTTGCCTCCTCTCTTTTCTTTTTACATCTACTTAACGAAGGGGATGAAGGGTTGGATCACTTTTTCTAAAAAAATTTTAAAAAGAAATGATGGCATAGAAAAAGCACCAACAAATGAGGGTGCTTTTTAGGTTTTATTTATGGATGAACACGCCATTGGATTTGTCCGTCGTAGCAGGATAGCTCGGCACTCCCGCCAATCGGCAAGGTGAAGACCGGCTGTGTATGTCCTATGTCTACATCATAGATCACCGGGATGTGTTTGAGCATTGGATGTTTATCTAGAATGAACCTCAAATGTTCCTCTGTCATCTTGGATTTCTTTTGAAAACGTCCGATGATTAACCCTTTAATAGATTCGGCATGTTGCAAGAGCGAGGCAAGGTCTCTGGCGAACATTTCAGGAAAGACCAAGTCATCATCCTCCACAAATAAGATGGCATCCTTGAGGTGAGGCATAAAGGGTGTCCCTTGCAATAAGTTCAGTGTACAAAGATTTCCGCCATACAAGGTGCCTTCAGCTGTTCCTTCCTGATAAATCCCCCATGTTGTCGGATGAAACTGCCTATTTGCTTGATCAAGATACCACGCATCATCACTCCACTTTGTAGAAGGGGTGACATCAAATGGCTCGCTACTCATCACGCACGCTTGAAACATGGCTGTCTGCTCTTCTTGTCCTTGTTCCATTTGAAAACTGGAGAAATGAGGACCTGAGTACGTCACCATGTCACATTTGGCGGTAATGGCGTTTGTAAGTGCGGTAATATCACTGTAGCCGCAAAGAACTTTTGGGTGCTGACGAATCAAATCATAATCTATATAAGGCAAAAGCTCATTGCAGTTAAAGCCGCCGATTGCTGTCAAAATGCCATCGACTTCATCATTTGAGAATGCCTCATGTAGATCAGATAGACGGTGTTCAATAGAAGAAGAGGAATGCAGATCACATTCAAACACGTGTTGTCCGAAAGAAATAGTAAATCCTAATGCCTCTAAACGTTTTTTCGCCTGAGCCATTCCTTCTTCTGATAAAATGCTGGCACTTCGGCTTGGAGCAATTACCCGAATGTGGCTTCCCTTTTTTAAAGCAGATGGTGTACACATAAGTCATTCGTCCTTTCCTTCACATATTTTCCATTATATCGGATCAAAACGCTCCAGTCTGTAAAAGCTAAAAGAAAGCAGCAAACCGTGCGTTTCAGACAAGCTGTGCAAAGGGTATGGAAAAGAAAAAGACAGAATGAGGGCGGAGAATGTGAAAAAGAGGAGACTGGAATTTCTATTTTTATATTTCATGATATTTGGGGCATATGTGGTGTTTTGGTGGCCGGTTCCAGCGTGGGGTTTTCAGCTTTACGCAGCTAGTTATATCGCCATCATTTTATTTAGTATTATCTCGCTTATGCTAGAGAACCGGACATCACAGCACACGCTGTTATGGATGTATGTACTGATCTTTTTCCCGATCATCGGCTATATGTTTTATTTGTTCTCGGGGCAGCTTTATGTCAAAGGACATTTGTTTAAATCAAAGAGAATGTATAACCGAGAAAAATTACGCAGAATATCAGAGCTTGAGAGTAAACCGGATGAGACGCGTTTAACCGATAATCAGCGTGCTTTTTTTCATTACACAGAAAAAGCAACAGGTATGCATGTAAATACAAATAGTGATATGGAGATTTTAAAGAATGGAGAGGAAACCTTTCCACGTATTTTTGAAGAATTAAAAAAGGCAAAAACGTTCATCCATATAGAATATTACATGTTCAAATCTGATTTCCTCGGTCACCGGATGATGGAGATCTTGATTGAAAAAGTGAAAGAAGGAGTAGAGGTTCGATTCATCTATGATGCGGCTGGCAGCATTCGCTTCTCACGAAAAGATATTAAACGATTGAAGCAGGCGGGGATAAAGGTCGCTCCTTTTCTGCCATTAAAATACGGATTCTTTAATCAAAAATTCAATTTCCGAAATCACCGAAAAATCGTGATTATTGATGGAGAAACAGGATTTGTTGGTGGGCTCAATGTGGGGAAGGAATATGTAGGACGCGATGAAAACATCGGCTTTTGGCGTGATACGCATACGATGTTAAAGGGTGAAGCCGTTCAGACACTTCACTCCATATTTATGCTGGACTGGGAGTATGTATCAGATGAAGTGTTAATTGATGATCCCAAGTATCACACCCCGCATCCTGTGACAGGAGAAGATGTCATACAGGTCGTGCCGACTGGACCTGATATGAAGGAAAGTATGAGTGATTTATACGATGCGCTCATTTCGAATGCACAGCAATTTGTTTGGATTGCGACGCCTTATTTTGTCCCAAATGAATCCATTCGCACAGCGTTAAAAATTGCGGCGACAAGAGGGGTGGATGTGCGTGTGATGGTGCCTGAGATTAATGATGGATTTCTCACGCAATACGCCACACGATCTTATTTTTCTGAGCTTTTGAAAGAGGGCATCAAGGTGTATCACTATCAAAAAGGATTCATGCATCAAAAGGTCATGATTGCAGACGGAGAACTTGCCTCTGTCGGAACGGCCAATGTTGATATGAGAAGCTTTCAACTCAATTTTGAGGTCAATGTCTTTACAGCGGCAAAGAAACCGATCGAGCAATTGATGGCTCATTATGAGGAAGATATGAAAGAATGTGAGCAAATGGGGCCAGTTCATTTTTATAAAAGGGGCTTAAAGGAACGTTTAAAGGAATCGTTTGCGCGATTGTTTTCAGGTGTATTGTGAGGGTTTCTAGGGGAAGAAATCATTTCCTGATCTAGTAATTCTATAATGATTCCTCTATAATTGAAAATGATTATCAATTATAGAGGAAGTGAGGTTCTTTTACATATGCTAAAACGCTTTTTTGCCTATTACAGGCCCTATCGTGGTCTGTTCTTTTTAGATTTCTTTTGCGCTGTGGCCGTCGGACTCATGGAACTCGGTTTCCCGCTGATCGTGAACTACTTCATTGATACATTACTGCCGACAGGGAACTGGACGGTCATTGCCTGGACCGCACTTGCGCTGTTTGTCATTTACGCACTCAGCTCAGTGATGCAATTTATCGTGTCATATTGGGGGCACATGCTTGGCATTAACATTGAGACCGATATGAGAAAAAAGCTATTTGATCATTTTCAGCGTCTCTCATTTAAGTTCTTTGATAACAACAAAACGGGTAAGCTTATGTCTCGAATGACCAATGACCTCATGTACATTGGTGAGGTGGCGCATCACGGACCTGAGGATTTGTTTATTGCGATTATGACCATTCTTGGCGCCTTTGCCGTCATGCTCATGATTAACTGGCAGCTTGCCATTTTAACCTTCTTGATTATGCCAGTCATCATCTGGTTAGCCCTTCATTTTAATAAAAAAATGACACAGGCAATTACACAACTCAACAATGACATTGGAGATTTTCATGCAAGGGTTGAGAACAATATTGGCGGTATTCGTCTTGTTCAAGCCTTTGCAAATGAACATTTTGAGAAAAAGCGCTTTGCTGAAAACA
This sequence comes from Bacillus sp. Leaf49, assembly GCF_001426125.1. Lineage (NCBI taxonomy): Bacteria > Bacillati > Bacillota > Bacilli > Caryophanales > Bacillaceae > Bacillus > Bacillus sp. Leaf49. The sequence continues at coordinate 368,094 of NZ_LMRK01000012.1, forward strand.
ACAACCGCTTTCGAAAAGCGAAACTTCTTTCCTATAAAATTATGTCGGTTAACGGATCAATCAGCTATATTCTCACAAGGCTTGTGACGCTGTTTGTCCTTCTGGCAGGTACATGGTTTGTTCTTCAAGGTCAATTAACGGCAGGCGGATTTATTGCCTTTGTCTTGATCACAAATGTGTTATTCAGACCAATTGATAAGATCAACACGGTGATTGAAATGTATCCAAAAGGCATTGCCGGTTTTAAAAGCTATGTCGATTTGCTTGAAACAGAGCCAGATGTGAAGGATACAGAAGGAGCACGTGATATTTACGGCTTGAAAGGTGAAATTGAGTATCGAAACGTGACATTTGGCTACGATGAGCACAGTCATGTATTGAAGGATATCAACTTAAAGATCAAACAAGGGGAAACTGTTGCGTTTGTCGGGCCATCAGGAGCGGGGAAATCGACCATTTGCAGTCTGCTGCCTCGTTTTTATGATGTGGACGAAGGAGACATCACCATTGATGGTGTGAGCACAAAATCGATGACCTTGTCCTCTTTAAGACAGCAGATTGGCATTGTGCAGCAGGATGTCTTTTTATTCTCAGGCACCATACGTGAGAATATTGCGTACGGCAACCTAGAAGCGAGTGATGCAGACATTTGGGAGGCGGTGCGACGTGCCCATTTAGAGGAGCTCGTTCAGCGTTTCCCAGAAGGGTTGAATACGGTCATTGGTGAACGCGGTGTTAAGCTATCCGGCGGTCAAAAGCAACGTCTGTCAATTGCACGGATGTTTTTGAAAAACCCGTCTATTCTTATTTTGGATGAAGCGACGTCAGCACTTGATACAGAAACAGAAAAAGCAATCCAAGACGCACTAAGCGAACTGGCAGTCGGCCGGACGACACTCGTCATTGCTCACCGCCTTGCGACAATTAAACATGCAGACCGAATCATCGTCGTGACAGAGGAAGGCATTGAAGAACAAGGCCGCCATCAAGACTTAATCCAAATGGGCGGCGTCTATAGCAGACTGCATGAAGCGCAGTTTGGTCATTGAAGAGAAGTGATTGAATGAGTCCAGTTATTAAGCTGGGCTCTTTTTGATAGGATAAAATCTTCTTTTCCATTTAAATGGAATGTTGATATACTATAAGGCAATTGGATTCAAAAGGAGAGGATGGCTTGAGTGAAACGGCAAAAACAGTCATGATCAAAAGCATTCACTATATGACGCTCGTTGGCTTATTTATCTTAATCATTCCCGCTGGACTCAATCCAGTCTTTTTTTATGTGGGAATGATTTTGTTTGGCATCAATACTGGAGTGAACATCATAGGTAGTTCTCTGAGCAAAAAAAAGATATTTGCGACGCTCGCCATCAGTTTTGCTGTCATATTGTTTGGTCTGTTTAAGCTCTTATATTAAATCTGAGCCCTTTTGAAAAAGGGCTTTTTTTGCTAGGATAGTAAAAACTCGTGTAGGAAGGATCTGATGGAATGAAGGGGCTTCGGCAGTTACAGAAGGGCGATAAAATAGGTATTTATTCTCCCTCAAGTCCAGCATCTGCCACCTCGCCTCTTAGGTATGAGCGGGCGAAGGAATGGCTTGAACAAAAAGGATTCATTGTGGTACCAGGATCATTAACAGGGAAAGAGGATCACTATCGTTCGGGAACGATTCAAGAACGAGCAGCTGAGCTGAATGAGCTGATGGCGAGAGAAGATTTGTCCTGTATCATGTCGATGATTGGGGGGACGAACTCGAATAGTTTGCTGCCTTATCTCGATTTTGAGCTGCTGAAGAAGCATCCGAAAATCATGATTGGTTATTCAGATGCGACGGCGATTCTTTTAGCGGCTTATGAAAAAACGGGTCTGCCTGTTTTTTACGGGCCTGCACTTGTGCCGTCTTTTGGAGAGTTTGAACCATTTGTCAATCATACATATCAATCTTTCGAGGACATTCTCATTCATCCGCAGCCCATCCCATATCAGGTGAAAAAACCACCCTTTTGGACGGACGAACGGATCAATTGGGAACAGAAAATACGAGAAAAAGAAAAACGTCCAAACGATTGGATGTGCGTCATTGAAGGGCAGGCAGAAGGCAGACTGATCGGCGGGAACCTAAATGCCATGTATGGCATATGGGGAAGTGAATTCATGCCTCAAATCCAAAAGGGCGATATCCTTCTCATTGAAGATTGTATGAAAACCGCCTCCATCGTCGAAAAGAACTTCTCTCTGTTAAAGATAAATGGTGTGTTTGAACGGGTATCTGGTATCCTCTTAGGGAAACATGAGCTGTTTGATGATGAAGGAACGGGCAAAAGGCCGCACGATCTTTTACTTGAAGTACTGGGAGATACAAAGAGGCCGCTCATCGCGGAATTTGACAGTGCCCATACGCATCCGATGCTCACGATGCCAATCGGTACACAAGTAAAAATGAATGCATCGTCAGGTGAGGTTTGGCTGACAGAAGCATGGATATAAGAAAAAGAGGTGCTCACGAATGCGCAATTCGCTCCGCTCCTCGTCCTTCCTAGACGTCAAAGGTTTTCTATCACACTGAAAAGAAGATAAAGGGCTAAAATAAATTTTATTTTAGCCCTTTATCAACAATCTAGAGCAGCCTTAAGACTGCCTTTACGAAGCATGTTCTTTTTCAAATGGTTGAAGAAGGTCTTGTGCCTCTTTTCCTTCTACCACGATTAAATAGTCTGATTCTAAATGAGTGAGCCTAAAGGTTTCTAGCTCTACGATGTTCTTAATGTTGCACATTGTTTTTTTAGAATATACATATAAACGATGCTGAGCGTGCTGGCACTTTTCGTATAGAGAAATAAGCTTATGTAAATTCAATGCTTTCGCAGCAATTCGGATTGAATAGATTTGTGACATCTTCATATCCTCCTGTTAAATACTTTCTCACAATAGCTTTGTTACCCCCGTTGCGATAGAGGTAAACCTTTCTCTACGATTTCCACTCAATGGTGCCTCCGCCCGTCCGCCGATTGCCTCTGATCGCTGACAGCTCCTCAACAAGACGGAGCAAAGCCTGATCCTTTTTCTTTGCCTCAATCATAAAATCCACATCACGACCATACGGCTTTAAAGCTTGAAAAAGTGGCAATACAAAGGACATCTCTACTCCATCCGCATGGCTTCGTATCGCCTTTTCTGATTTTGGAGAGGATAAGTGGATTTTAGGCGGTATGCCAGTGTTTGCCCACGTGTCAAACACTCTTGGCAAAATGTCATCAAGTGCCGCATCATCATCTTTGTTTGCAATGTGATGGTGGTAATCAAATACAAACGGGATGCCATGCTTTTCACAAACATCAAGCGTTTCTAATGACGTATAGGTTTTGTCATCATTTTCAAGCGTCATTCTCGCCTTGATATGTGCAGGAAGCTGCTTTATATTTTCATCAAAACGCTGTAAAGCAGATGCCTTGTCGCCATATGCACCTCCGACATGAATGTTCATATAGCTTTCCTTTTCAAGCTCCATGGCCTCAAGCATTTCATAATGATAGGTCATATCAATGACGGCGTTTTCTGTAATGGATGGCTTTGGACTTGTGAACAAAGTAAATTGGTTGGGGTGAAAGCTCACTCGTAATCCATGCCGCTTTACGAGTTGACCAATCTCTATAAATTCTTTGCGAAAGGGTGTCACAAAGTCCCACCGCACCTCAGGATGGGTGGCGAGCGGGACAATCGAGCTTGAAAAACGGTAAAGCGGAATATCATGGGCAATCGCAAAATAAAGCGTTCTTAATGTATTGACGAGGTTGGCTTTCGTCGTTCGCAATAGAGCCTCTGTCCTCTCTTCCTTTGAGAGCTTACTGTATCTTGCAAAGGTCAGCGACTTGGCAGGTGAAGCTTCCCATAAAGTGACGGCGTTGGATACATAACCAAATCGATAACGCATAGGTCAACTCCTTTATAAAAAATACGAGAACAGGGCGCCTATCCACTCAATTGGACGCGTGAGAAGTGGGCGCTGTTTGTATTTTTCTTTAGTCATCAGTTCTGAAACTTCCATGTGTTCACGAATCTTTTCCTCTACGTGTGCGGTGAAGGCGGGATCATCAATGGCCACATCCACTTCCTCGTTGAAAAACAAACTTCGTTTATCAAAGTTCGCCGTACTGATCATACAACGGCTATGATCGATGAGAATGGCTTTCGCATGATAAAACCCTTTATAAAAACGATACACAAGACATCCAGCAGCAATCAGATCTTTCAAATAATGAAATCCAGCTTCTTTCACAAGCGGGTGATCTGCCTTCATTGGGATGATGATGTCGACAGTCACGCCTCGCTTCCGTGCGTCAAGAAGGGCGCTTAGAAGAGGAGCTGATGGAATAAAATAGGGCGTGCAGATGGTGATTTGCTTCTTCGCTTGTTGAATATCGTGAAGAAATAAGGCTTCTAAAGAAAAACCCGCCGTCGCACGTGTAGTGCACTGTAATGTTCCCGGTTCCAGTGTAGGAAAAACCTCGTATTGCAGCTGGTGAATACCAGATGACCGGTACAAATCATTCAGAAACACATGCTGGAGGTCTGCGACAACCTGTCCTGTCATGCGCAGGTGATAGTCCTTCCAAATGCCAAACCTGCCGTTTTTCCCTACATATTCATCGCCGATATTAAACCCGCCAATGTAGCCGATCTTTCCATCGATCACCGTGATCTTTCGGTGATTTCTCATGTTTAAACGATAAATGAAAAAAGGAAAGCGTGGTTTATTTAAAAAGTAAAATTGAATGCCACTTTTTTCTAGCATCTGAATGGATGTTTGATCAAATGGATAGGAGCCTAACCGATCAGTGAGCAAAAAAACCGAAACACCTTGCTCTGCTTTCGCTTTAATTGCTTGCAGAATCCTTTGCCCAATCTTGTCGTTCTTTACAATAAAGAACATCATATGAATAGAAGAAGAGGCTTGCTGTATATCCGTAAGCAGCTGATCAAACAGTGGTTCGCTATCATGATAAAAAACTGCATCGCCGCTTGTTTGGTCAAAAGACCGTTCAAAAGCATGGGTAGAAAAATATTTTCTCCCTATATAAAGATCTAGCCTGACGAGTAGAACAATGACAAAGACGACGAGTAGAATGATCCATGCGATCATGAAGGTTCCTCCTTTTTTACATATGACGATAGTGTACCCAAATGGGCAAAAAATATTGACTGAATACTCATTCATTATTTATGATAGAGGTACAACATGGAAACGGAACAAAGTGGGTCTTGGGGAATGAAAGGGGGAGCAAGATGAATAGCCTTTTAATTGTTAACTTGATTGCATTTGCGGCAGTGACCGCTTACGCTGTGTATTTGTTTATTTATCTCATTCGAACACGAGCCGCGTATATTCGTCTTGGCAAAAAAGAAGAATTTCAGAAAGACATGAAAAAACGCTTAGAACGTGTTTGGGTGAATGTGTTTGGTCAAAAGAAACTGCTGAAGGACAAGAAGAGCGGCATCATTCATGTGCTGTTTTTCTATGGATTTATTTTAGTGCAGTTCGGAGCCCTTGATTTTATTATGAAGGGACTTGTTCCAGACAGCGGGCTACCATTAGGTCCGCTTTACGGTGTCTTTACGTTTTTCCAAGAGGTAGTCACACTTCTTATTTTAGTGGCGGTGGTTTGGGCATTCCATAGAAGATATGTCGAGAAGTTAGTCCGTTTAAAAAGGGGCTTTAAGTCAGGGCTTGTCCTTTTGTTTATTGGCGGATTGATGCTGACCGTATTACTAGGAAACGGAATGAACATCATTTGGCATGGGCACTCACTATCAGCAACTGAGCCAATTGCTTCCGGCATTGCTTTCTTGCTGGGCTGGCTGTCACCACTTGCGGCAACAATTGTGTTCTATGTCGCATGGTGGGTGCATCTTCTTATTTTACTGACGTTCTTAGTGTACGTCCCGCAGTCTAAACACGCCCATCTCATCGCTGGCCCGGTCAACGTATTTGTCAGCAGATTGGACCCGCCAGGCAAACTGCAAAAAATTGATTTTGAAGATGAGACACAAGAAACGTTCGGCGTTGGGAAAATTGAAGATTTTCGTCAATCTCAGCTGATTGATCTTTACGCTTGTGTGGAATGTGGGCGCTGTACGAATATGTGTCCGGCGACAGGGACGGGGAAAATGCTGTCTCCAATGGATTTGATTTTACGATTAAGAGATCATTTAACAAATAAAGGGGCTGCCATTACTTCAAAGACACCGTGGGTTCCGCAGCTTGCTTTCAAACAGACGACAGGAAATCAACTGGCATTACAGGCAAGGGGAGCTGGAGCGGAAGAATCTGCGGCGAGCGCAATGTATCATCCTTCTCTCATTGGTGAGGTCATTACAGAAGAAGAAATCTGGGCATGCACGACATGCCGAAACTGTGAAGATCAGTGTCCTGTCATGAACGAACACGTCGACAAAATCATTGATATGCGCAGATACTTAGTGCTGACAGAAGGAAAAATGGATGCAGATGCACAGCGTGCGATGACAAGCATCGAGCGACAAGGGAACCCGTGGGGATTGAATCGAAAAGAAAGAGAAAACTGGCGTGATCTAAGAGAAGATGTGCACGTACCGACAGTGAAAGAACTGAAAAAAGCAGATCAGACCTTCGACTATTTATTCTGGGTTGGATCGATGGGTGCATATGACAATAGAAGCCAAAAGATTGCTCTTGCCTTTGCAAAACTGCTCAATGAAGCAGGGGTTTCTTTTGCCATCCTAGGCAATAAAGAGAAAAACTCAGGTGATACACCGAGAAGACTTGGGAATGAATTTTTGTTCCAAGAGCTTGCTGCAAAAAACATCGAAGAATTTCAAAAAAATGACGTAACCAAAATCGTCACGATCGATCCGCATGCTTACAATTTATTTAAAAATGAATACCCAGACTTTGGACTTGAGGCAGAGGTGTATCATCATACAGAATTACTGGCAGAGCTAGTAAAAGAGGGGAAATTAACGCCTATTCATGAAGTGAACGAAGTCATTACTTTCCACGATTCTTGCTATCTAGGCAGATATAACGAGGTCTATGATCCGCCAAGAGATATTTTAAAAGCCATTCCTGGTGTGACACTGAAAGAAATGGAACGGAATCGTGAATCGGGGATGTGCTGTGGTGCCGGCGGCGGCTTAATGTGGATGGAAGAAGAGACAGGTACTCGAATTAACACAGCGAGGACGGAGCAGGCCTTACAGGTACAGCCGTCCATCATCAGCTCAGGGTGCCCATATTGTTTAACCATGCTTGGGGATGGGACGAAAGCGAAGGAAGTAGAAGAGCAGGTCGGCACATTTGATGTCGCAGAACTTCTTGAAAAATCAGTGTTTGGCGAAACGAGAACGCAGGCTTCATAAAGGTGTCAGGCCGATGGATCGACTGTTCATCGGCCAGTGGACACCGATATTTTATGAACTGTCTAGCATTTATGTAAGCGGTAACAAATAGGAGGGGAAAGAAATGAGCACGACGGTCATTGTATCTGGGGCGAGAACACCATTTGGAAAACTAGGTGGAACTTTAAGTCGTTTGACTGCTGCAGAATTAGGCGGGATGACGATAAAAGCTGCGCTGGAAAGAGCCTCAAATGTTCATGAAGTGGATGAAGTCATCATGGGCAGTGTCCTTCAAGGAGGACAAGGTCAAATTCCTTCAAGACAGGCAGCTAGACATGCAGATCTTCCTTGGTCGGTTCCGACGCAAACCATCAACAAAGTCTGTGCTTCAGGAATGCGCAGTGTCACGACAGCCGATCAAATCATTCGAGCGGGAGATGCCAAGGTGATCGTGGCAGGCGGCATGGAATCCATGTCTCATGCTCCTTATCTTCTGAAAAAAGCACGATGGGGTTACAAAATGGGAGATGGTGCAGTACAAGATGCCATGATTTTAGATGGATTAACCTGTTCGTTTACAGGTGTTCATATGGGTGAGTATGGAAGCATGGCGGCGAAAGAGCTTGGCATTACACGAGAAGAACAAGACCTTTGGGCGTTAAGAAGTCATGAACGAGCCATTGAGGCGCAAAAAAGCGGCTTTTTTAAAAATGAGATCATCCCCGTTACCGTCAAGAATCAAAAAGGAGATCAGCTGATTTCAGAAGATGAAGCCCCGCGGCGTGATACGTCATATGAACGTTTGTCAAAACTGATGCCCGTTTTCGATCAGGCAGGTACGATTACCGCTGGCAATGCACCGGGTGTCAATGATGGTGCAAGTGCGCTTCTATTAATGAAAGACACATACGCCATGCAGCAAGGTGAAAAACCTCTGGCAGTTGTGCTTGGACATGCGCAAGTAGCAGTAGAGGCAAAGGATTTTCCGAAAACACCAGCCTATGCCATCGAAAAAGTGTTAAAGAAAACAGGGAAGCGAGTAGAGGATATTGATTTGTTTGAAATCAATGAGGCTTTTTCAGCGGTTGCATTGGCATGCGAAAAAATGCTTGGGCTGGATCGGCGGAAAATGAATGTGAACGGAGGGGCAGTCGCGATTGGTCATCCGATTGGAGCAAGCGGAACACGTATTATATTGACCTTGATCCATGCACTCAGACAAAGAGGCGGCGGGATCGGCATTGCGTCGATTTGCAGCGGCGGAGGTCAAGGTGATGCGATCATGATCAAGGTGGATTAAAAGGGAGGCGTTCATTGTCATGAGTATAGAAGAGACCGTCATGGTCGTTGGGGCTGGTCAAATGGGCTCGGGTATTGCCCAAGTATTTGCACAGTCAGGTTATACCGTCCTGCTCCATGATACGGCAGAGGAGCAGATTCATCGAGCCATTTCCTCTATGACCAAACAACTGACGAAACGAGCAGAAAAAGGAAAGCTGGCACATCAGGCAGTCCGTGATATTACACAGCGACTGGCTGTTTCAACAGATTTAAAGGATGTACAGCAGACGCATTTAGTGATTGAAGCCGCATCTGAACAAATGAAGATCAAAAAACAAATCTTTGAAACCCTCGATCAATTTGCACCTGATGACACGATATTTGCGACAAATACGTCTTCCTTGTCGATCACAGAATTAGCAGCCGTGACGAAACGGCCTGAGAAAGTGATTGGCATGCATTTTATGAATCCAGTTCCCGTGATGAAACTTGTGGAAGTAATCCGTGCGCTACAAACGGATGATGCCACGTACCAATTTGTTTTTGACACCGCGAAGAGATTAGACAAAACCCCAATAGAAGTGGAAGACTTCCCTGGGTTTGTGTCAAACCGTATTTTGATGCCGATGATCAATGAAGCCATTTATACCCTTTATGAAGGCGTGGCAGATGTAGAAAGTATTGACGGCATCATGACGCTTGGAATGAACCATCCAATGGGCCCGCTTCGTCTCGCCGACCTCATCGGGCTCGATACTTGTTTATTTATTATGAATACCCTTCACGAGGGTCTTGGAGATAGCAAATATCGACCTTGTCCTCTTTTGAAAAAATATGTGAACGCAGGCTGGCTGGGCAAAAAGACAAAGAGAGGTTTTTACACTTACCACGACCACTCATAGGGGGAGTCAAGATGGATGTGTTGCTGACAGAAAAACAACGTCTTTGGAGAAAACGAGTAGCAGAATTTGCACGCCAGCATGTATTCCCTGAAATAGAAGCGATGGAACAGGGCGTGTTCCCGAAAACGCTTTTAGCTGAAATGGGTCGGCAAGGCTTTTTAGGCATTCCGATCCCAGATCAGTATCACGGATTAGGGGCAGGTTTCACAACCTATATCATGGCGATTCATGAATTTTCCAAAGTAAGTGCAACCATCGGTGTCATTGTATCCGTTCATACATCCGTTGTGACGATGCCGATTTTGGCGTTTGGAACGACTGAACAAAAAGAATCCTACGTTCCCAAGCTTGCGTCCGGGCAGAAGCTGGGCGCCTTTTGTCTAACTGAACCGAAGGCAGGATCAGATGCCTCTAGTATTCAGTTGAAAGCAGAGCGCACAGACGATCACTATGTGTTAAATGGAACGAAAATTTTTATCACAAGCGGCGGTGAAGCGGAAGTCTATCTTGTATTTGCCGTGACAGACCCTACTTCTGCTAAGAAAAATATATCAGCGTTCATTGTGGAGAAGGGGACACCAGGATTTACGATCGGAAAAGATGAGAAGAAAATGGGCCTGCATGGATCAAAAACAGTCACACTTCATTTTGACGGTGTTCGAATTCCAAAAAAACAGCTGCTCGGCGCAGAAGGAGAAGGCTTTCGGATTGCCATGTCTAGCTTAAATGCGGGGAGAATTGGTATTGCGGCTCAAAGCCTTGGTATTGCAGAAGCCGCATTAGCTGAGGCGGTGACGTATTTAAAGCAGCATCCAGCTGGCCTTGAAACGACCATTCGGTTGGGCGATCTGGGCACCAAGCTGGAAGCGGCAAAACTTCTTGTCTATCAAGCAGCTTCTTATAAAGAGGCCAATCGCCCTGTCACGAAGGAAGCGTCGATGGCGAAGTTATTTGCATCTAAAACAGCGGTTGATATTAGTACTGAAGTCATCCATTTGCTTGGTCTAGCCGGTTACACGAAGCAATACCGAGCAGAGCGGTACTTTCGTGATGCGAAAATTTGTGAGATTTATGAAGGAACAAGTGAAATACAAAGGCTGGTTATTTGTAAACAGCTAATATGAAGTGAGGTGGCTCATGATGCAGTTCCAATTAAGTGACGAACACGAAATGATACAAAAAATGGTGAGAGATTTTGCGAAAAATGAAGTGGAGCCAACAGCAGCAGAGCGAGATGAAACAGAATCGTATGATCCCGCTATTTTTCGTCAAATGGCGGAGCTTGGTTTAACGGGAATCCCTTGGCCAGAAGAAAATGGGGGGATTGGTAGTGATTATTTGGCCTATGTCATAGCGGTTGAAGAGCTCTCACGAGTGTGCGCCTCAACAGGCGTCACCCTATCTGCTCACACATCACTCGCCTCATGGCCAATCTATACATTCGGAACAGATGAGCAAAAGGAGACGTATTTAAAGCCGCTTGCAACGGGTCAGAAGATCGGCGCATACGCACTGACCGAGAGCGGCTCGGGTTCAGATGCCGGCGGAATGAAAACAACAGCAGTAAAAGCAGGAAATGAATACGTCTTGAACGGGGCGAAGATTTTTATTACAAATGGTGGCATTGCGGATTATTATATTGTGTTTGCTGTTACTGACCAGGATGCTTCATCCCGCAATACAACCGCTTTTATTGTAGAAAAAGAGACGCAAGGCTTTTCAATAGGCAAAAAAGAAAGCAAACTGGGCATACGCTCATCGCCAACGACAGAAATCATCTTTGAAGACTGTCGTATACCCGAAAGGAACCGGCTTGGTCAAGAAGGAGAGGGATTTAAAATAGCGATGATGACACTTGACGGCGGCAGAAACGGTATTGCCGCACAAGCTGTTGGTATTGCTCAAGGTGCTCTGGATGCAGCAGTCAATTATGCAAAGGAGCGCAAACAATTCGGTAAACCAATCATTCAGCAGCAAGGCATTGCTTTTAAGTTAGCGGATATGGCAACGGCAATTGAGGCCTCAAGACTGCTCACTTATCAGGCAGCTTGGCTTGAAACGAAAGGGCTTCCGTATGGGAAAGAATCAGCTATGTCCAAGCTCTTTGCCGGTGATACAGCCATGAAGGTGACGACAGAAGCTGTACAAATCTTCGGCGGATACGGCTATACAAAGGATTACCCAGTCGAACGCTACATGCGTGATGCGAAAATCACTCAAATCTATGAAGGTACACAAGAAATCCAGCGGCTGGTCATCTCACGGAAACTGCTAGATATGTAGAAACGAAGCAAAGACCACCTGATGTGAGGTGGTCTGTTTTTGTGTGAAATGTGAAATCTCTCCAATATGATCTCATATCACCTGATCACTATGGTAAAATTGGGAAAAGAACCAAAATGGAGGTTATCATGATGAACACAACATTTATTGGCATTTTAGGAATCGTCACGATGATCATATGGATTATGGTCTCCACAGAGCTTTCAAAGTCTCCAAAAAGGAAGGAAGAAAAAGAAAACAGCCGCAGAAAACTCATTGTACTCGTGTCTGCGGGCACTTTATTCACCGTACCTTTGGTTTTTTCACTCATTCAGAATATCCAGCTGTAACATATCCATTCGACTAAACCGCTGCTGTCTGTTTTAATTTCACCCATTTGAAAAAAACAAAACGGACAAGCGGTCCCATAATCAACATTTGCAAAGGGAACGCCAACATGACATTATGACCGAAAATCGTTAAGTAATCAGATAGAATCGATTGTGTTTGAAATCCTGTGCTGATGCTTTGAACGACATATCCGCATAAAGACATGAGACACACCATCCCAAACACGATAAAGATAGAAAGAGTGAGAATAAAATAGATTTTCTTGCCTTTTGGGGCAAAACGGTTGGCTGCTTTTTTTGCTGAAGGCCCAACAATACACATCTCAATCAACAACGTGATAGCAAAACCGATCACATAGGTGAGTACACCTTCTAACCATGTCATATGTCCAAGCCGTCCATTTAGAAATAGGTTATAAAAGAACATCACTGAAAACATACAAAAACACATCAAGACACCAAATTGTATATCTTCTTTTTTTGTCATTGGCAATTCGATCAACCTCTCAAAATTAGTCTATTTATTATAGATTTCTGTTTCAATTCGTCGTAAGTGAACATTTTGTGAAGGAATAAATCCCCTTTTTTAAGAAGAGTAAATGGCTTTGTATTCATCAAAAGAGAAGACAAAAAAGCATGCAAAACGTGTGCTTCACACATGAATTGTGCCAATTCGGCACAAATGATTGACCGCTAGAGGCTCCTCTTGTGAAAAAATCAAAAATTAACATCAATAAAGGTGGCATAAACTCCCCTAATTTGTTTATAATGAGAGGTATGGTTTGTCGTAAGAATAAGGTATAAATACTTATTATTTCACTGATAAATGGATACATACATGTAATAGAAAGGGAGTGTCTGACCTTGAGTTTGAAAGAATACTCACAGGAACAGCTCAAACAAATGTCTTTAGTTGAACTTGCTTATGAAATTTTCAGAGACAGCAAAACGCCGATTACGTTTTCCGAGTTAATAGATGAAATGGTCCGTTTGCAAGGGATACAAAAATCTGATCTTGATGATCGACTTGCTCAATTTTATACAGACTTAAATATAGATGGCCGCTTTATTTCGTTAGGTGATCAGAGATGGGGACTTCGCAGCTGGTATCCAGTTGATCAAATCGAAGAAGAAGTTCAGCCAGCTGTGAAAACAAAAGCGAAAAAGAAAAAAACAAAAGCTGCTGTCGTTGAAGAAGACTTCGATGATATTGAAGAGGAAGAAGAAATCGACGAGCTTGAAGAAGATCTTGATCTTGTTGAAGACGACGAGGACCTTGACCTAGACGATGAAGAAATCGATGAAGAGATAGAAGAGTTCGACGAAGATGATGATGAAGATGATGACGGCTTAACGGAAATTGATGAAGACGATTTAGACGATGATGAGGAAGACAAATAACCCTCACAAACCGGTCCTGAAAACAGGACAAAACCGTCTTGACTTTCCAGAGCGAACTATGTAGTATGTATTTTGGGCTCTCTAAAAAAGAGTACGTAAAGATACGTTCATTTACGCTCCCTTTCATTTATTTGAAAGGGAGCTTTCTTATTTTTCAAGAGATTTAGGGATACACTCTAAAAGGATGAAGCTGTGCATGTCTAGTCATGCAAGGGTAAAAAAGAGAGGAGCATACGAAATGACAAAGTATATTTTTGTAACAGGAGGAGTTGTTTCCTCACTTGGAAAAGGGATCACGGCTGCATCGTTAGGCCGCCTTCTGAAAAATAGAGGGATGGATGTCACCATTCAAAAATTTGATCCATATATCAACGTAGACCCAGGGACAATGAGTCCATACCAGCACGGTGAGGTATTTGTCACAGACGACGGTGCTGAAACAGACCTTGACTTAGGTCACTACGAGCGTTTCATTGACATTAACTTAAATAAGTACAGCAACGTTACAACAGGTAAAATCTACTCTACTGTTTTGAAGAAAGAGCGCCGTGGCGACTACTTAGGTGGAACAGTACAGGTTATTCCCCACATTACAAATGAAATCAAAGACCGTGTGTACCGTGCAGGGAAAGAAACGGGTGCAGATGTTGTCATTACAGAAATCGGTGGAACAGTTGGAGATATTGAATCCCTTCCATTCCTAGAAGCGATTCGTCAAATGAAGAGTGACATTGGCCGTGAAAACGTGATGTACATTCATTGTACCCTTGTTCCTTACATCCGTGCTGCAGGCGAACTGAAAACAAAACCAACACAGCATAGTGTAAAAGAACTTCGTAGTCTAGGTATTCAGCCAAACGTCATTGTGGTCAGAACTGAAATGCCATTGGCACAAGACATGAAGGACAAAATTGCGCTATTCTGTGATATTGATACGAAAGCAGTCATCGAATGTCAGGATGCAGATACCCTTTATTCGATTCCGCTTGATTTACAAAAACAAGGATTAGACAAGCTTGTATGTGAGCACATGAAGCTTGACTGTCAAGATGCGGACATGACGGAGTGGACGGCGCTTGTTGATAAAGTGCAAAACCTTTCAAAACAAGTCACAATTGGTCTTGTAGGGAAATATGTTGAGCTGCAAGATGCATACATTTCTGTCGTTGAATCACTTCGTCATGCGGGCTATGCATTTGATGCGGATGTTCAAATCAAATGGATCAACGCAGAAGAAGTCACATCAGAAAATATGGCTGATTTCGCTCAAGATGTAGACGGCATTATTGTTCCTGGAGGCTTCGGAGACCGCGGAGTAGAAGGGAAAATCATTGCAACACAATATGCGCGCGAAAACAAAGTGCCATTCTTCGGAATTTGTTTAGGTATGCAAGTCGCATCTATCGAATATGCGAGAAACGTACTAGGTTTAGAGGGAGCACATTCCGCTGAAATTGATCCAGAAACAGCATTCCCAATCATCGACCTTCTTCCAGAACAGAAGGATGTTGATGACTTAGGTGGAACACTTCGCCTCGGCCTATACCCTTGTAAATTAAACGAAGACTCAAAAGCATTTGCTGCATACAATGACGAAGTCGTGTACGAACGCCACCGTCATCGCTATGAGTTTAATAACGAATTCAGACAGCAAATGGAAGCAGCAGGTTTTGTCTTCTCTGGTACAAGCCCAGACGGACGCCTTGTTGAAATCATTGAACTGAAGGATCACCCATGGTTCCTTGCTTCTCAGTTCCATCCAGAATTCATTTCAAGACCGACAAGACCACAGCCGTTATTTAGAGATTTCGTTGGTGCTTCACTACAGGTATCTGAATCAAAATAAAACAAAAAACTGCCGAGAATATCATCTTCTCGGCAGTTTTTTTATTCATATTCCTCAACGATTTCTTTCACAGTAAACGATAGAGCATGGTAGACATATAAGCAGGTCATCAATGCAGGATAGCCGAACCTTGTTCCATCTTCAGCAGGCACAAGTGGTTTTTTGAGCTGAAAATCAATGTGGACATCACAATGCTCTTCAATGAATGACGTCTCCTTTTGTGCAGGACCGACCCCGACAATAGGTGTACCTTGTTCGTGCAGCTCTTTGACAAGGGATTGAATCTCTTGATCTTCTGGATCTGAATAAAATAAAAGCACCCTGTCACTTGGATGAAGTAAGCTGCGCTCCTTTTGATCCAGCGGCAGAACCTTCGCACCCGGAAACGGCTCCTTGCTCTCAGATGCCTCTAAGGCTACAGCCGCCAGTTCATTCTTGCCATGAAAATACACGGCATGTCCACTGACAACGGCCTGAGCAAGAAGGCGTGCACCGTCTTCGATCGCTTCGGCCTGCTTATCTCCAATACGTGAAAAAATACCTGATAATTGGGTAGTGAAAATTTTTAACAAGACTCATTTCCTCCTTCTGTCAGATCATTTTATAATAGAATATAAAGAGAATATTAGGAAAAATGCTCAGAAAATGTCGTAAAGTAAACTATTATAATTAAAGGAAATGTGAAAATCAAACAGAATTATTTAACAACAGCTCTTTTTATGGCGAAAAATGAAAGCAATGGGGTGTAACAGATGAATGAGAAAATTTTAATTGTCGATGATCAGTACGGTATTAGAATATTGCTGAATGAAGTGTTTCATAAAGAAGGCTATCAAACCTTTCAAGCCGCTAACGGACTACAGGCATTAGATATTGTGAAAAACCATAGACCAAATCTCGTCCTGCTTGATATGAAGATTCCCGGAATGGATGGCATTGAGATTTTAAAACGCATGAAATTAATTGATGAAGACATCCGCGTGATCATTATGACAGCTTATGGCGAACTAGATATGATTCAAGAGTCTAAAGAGCTCGGTGCATTAACGCATTTTGCTAAACCATTTGATATTGATGAAATCCGTGATGCAGTCAAAGAATACTTGCCGCTCGAAACAAATGGCTAGATGGAAATGATTGAATCAAGTCATTCTGTTGCCGATTTGTCGAATAATTGGTATTCTAGATAAGAAGAAGAAAGCGATCTGACTTTGAAAGTTTACATATGGCGAGAAATTCTGGTCATGCTAGGGTGGAGAGCTTTTTTTAGTAAGCAAATTAGCTACATAGGGAGGATTTTTCATCATGCCTTTAGTTTCAATGACAGAAATGTTGAAAGACGCAAAGGAAAAAGGTTACGCTGTTGGACAGTTTAACTTAAATAACTTAGAATTCACGCAAGCGATTTTACAAGCTGCTGAAGAAGAGAAATCTCCAGTTATCTTAGGAGTATCTGAAGGAGCAGGACGCTACATGGGCGGCTTCAAAACAGTTGTCGCAATGGTAAAAGCGTTAATCGAAGAATATAATGTAACAGTTCCTGTTGCGATTCATTTAGATCACGGTTCAAGCTTTGAATCTTGTGCAAAAGCCATTCATGCAGGATTTACTTCTGTGATGATTGATGCTTCTCACCATCCATTTGATGAGAACGTAGCGACAACTGCAAAAGTAGTTGAGCTTGCACATTTCCACGGTGTATCTGTAGAAGCTGAGCTTGGAACTGTTGGTGGACAAGAAGACGACGTCATCGCTGAGGGCGTTATTTATGCTGATCCAAAAGAGTGCCAAGAGCTTGTAGAACGTACTGGTATTGACTGCCTTGCGCCTGCACTAGGTTCAGTTCATGGTCCATACAAAGGTGAACCAAACCTTGGGTTCGCTGAAATGGAAGAAATCGGTAAAACAACTGGACTTCCACTTGTTCTTCACGGCGGAACAGGTATCCCAACTGCTGACATCAAGCGTGCGATTTCACTTGGTACAGCAAAAATCAATGTAAACACTGAAAACCAAATTGCTTCTGCGAAAGCAGTTCGCGAAACACTTGCTGCAAAAACAGAAGAGTATGATCCACGTAAATATCTTGGACCAGCTCGTGACGCAATTAAAGCGACTGTTATCGGCAAAATGCGTGAATTTGGTTCTTCTAACCAAGCATAATTTGATGAGAACCGAAAGCCGCCTGAGTCACAGGCGGTTTTCTCCATATCTTGAGAAAGCGCAATCAAATTTACATTTCAGACAATTTATTGATAGGAGAGTGGCACAGTTATGTTATTTTTCGTAGACACAGCGAATATCGCAGACATCAAAGAGGCACACGAGCTTGGCATTTTAGCAGGCGTGACAACAAACCCTAGTTTAGTAGCGAAAGAAAAGGACGTATCGTTCCACGACCGCCTTCGTGAAATCACTGATGTGGTATCAGGTTCAGTTAGTGCGGAAGTCATTTCTCTCAAAGCAGAAGAAATGATCGAAGAAGGAAAAGAGCTTGCTGCTATTGCGCCAAATATCACAGTGAAAATCCCAATGACAACAGACGGTCTTAAAGCGGTTAAAGCGTTAACTGACCTTGGAATTAAAACAAACGTCACGTTGATTTTTAGTGCAAACCAGGCACTTCTTGCAGCTAGAGCTGGTGCGACGTATGTCTCTCCATTCCTCGGCCGCTTAGATGACATTGGCCAAAATGGTCTTGATCTCATTAGTGAAGTGAAAACCATTTTTGATGTTCATGGATTAGATACACAAATCATTGCTGCATCCATTCGTCACCCGCAGCATGTGACAGAAGCTGCGCTTAGAGGTGCTCATATCGGCACAATGCCGCTGAAAGTCATCAAGCAGCTGACAAAACACCCATTAACGGATGCAGGCATTGAGCAATTTTTAGCAGACTGGAATAAATAAGTGATTGTGGCAGACGGATACGCGTCCGTTTGCCGCAGTTTTCCTTAAATACGCTAAGAAATGTTTTGTGCAAAGAAGAGAACATCACAGCCTCGCAAAGCTTCGATTATTTTTCTTCCGACAAATTTCGTTTAACCTGTATTCTTTCTCTTGATATTGGCTAAATTTTGGACAAGACCTTTTAAAGCGCGACATCCACAAACAGTATAACTCCAACAGTGATCTTCTTTAAGAAGGGAGACAAATATGGAAAAGTTAAACATTGCCGGCGGTGACCCCTTGCGCGGGACCGTACATATTAGTGGTGCGAAAAATAGTGCTGTGGCACTGATTCCTGCCACGATTCTCGCTGATTCTCCAGTAACCATTGAAGGCCTTCCGCATATTTCAGATATTGACACATTACGAGATCTGTTAGAAGAGATTGGCGGAAAGGTCACGTTTGAAAAAGGTGAGATGGTTGTCAATCCTGCCTCCATGATCAGTATGCCGCTTCCTAATGGGAAAGTGAAGAAACTACGAGCATCCTACTATTTAATGGGCGCTATGCTCGGTAGATTCAAGCAGGCTGTCATTGGATTGCCAGGGGGATGTCACTTAGGACCTAGACCGATCGATCAGCATATCAAAGGCTTTGAAGCACTTGGAGCCGAGGTGACAAACGAACAGGGTGCGATTTATTTGCGCGCTGAAAAATTAGTCGGAGCCCGTATTTATCTTGATGTTGTCAGTGTAGGTGCGACCATCAACATCATGCTGGCAGCCGTGCTGGCTGAAGGGAAAACAGTGATTGAAAATGCCGCAAAAGAACCCGAAATTATTGATGTAGCGACACTGCTTGCAAGCATGGGAGCTAAAATCAAAGGTGCGGGGACGGATGTGATTCGGATCGAAGGTGTGGAATCTCTTCACGGCTGCAGGCATTCCATCATCCCTGACCGCATAGAAGCAGGTACATTTTTAATTGCAGGTGCAGCGATGGGGGATGAAGTTGTGCTTGATAATGTGATCCCAACTCATTTAGAATCAATTACGGCGAAACTTAGAGAGATGGGATTCACAATTGAAACAAGCAACGATCAAATGCTGATCGTTGGCAGAAATGAAGGACTCAAGCCTGTCGATATCAAAACCCTTGTGTATCCGGGCTTTCCGACCGATCTTCAACAGCCGATGACGGCTTTGTTAACAAAAGCGAAAGGCACGAGTGTCGTGACAGATACCATTTACTCTGCCCGCTTTAAACACATTGACGAATTGCGTCGAATGGGTGCTAATATGAAGGTGGAAGGAAGATCTGCCATTATTACAGGTCAAACGCAGCTTCAAGGTGCAAAGGTCAAAGCAAGTGATCTGCGAGCAGGTGCTTGTCTCGTTGTTGCAGGGTTAATGGCAGACGGTGTGACCGAAATCACAGGGCTTGAACATATAGACAGAGGATATAGTATGCTTGAGGAGAAGCTTGAAGGCTTGGGTGCAACCATCTGGCGTGAAAAGCTGAATGACCAAGAAATAGAAGAACTTCAAAATTCATAAGGCTTTGACTGTGAGAGGAGATTTGGACAAAAATGGAAAGAAGTTTATCGATGGAACTAGTACGGGTGACAGAAGCAGCTGCATTAAAATCTGCTCGTTGGATGGGTAGAGGTTTAAAAGACGAAGCGGATGATGCTGCAACAAGTGCCATGCGTGATGTATTTGATACGATTCCGATGAAGGGAACTGTAGTCATCGGCGAGGGAGAAATGGACGAAGCGCCAATGCTTTATATTGGGGAAAAGCTTGGAAACGGATATGGACCTCGCGTGGATGTCGCTGTTGATCCATTGGAAGGAACAAATATTGTGGCAAGCGGCGGCTGGAATGCTTTAGCTGTTATCGCTGTTGCAGATCATGGCAACTTGCTGAATGCACCTGATATGTACATGGATAAGATCGCAGTAGGTCCAGAAGCGGTAGGCTGCATCGACATTGAAGCGCCTGTCATTGACAATCTTCGTGCTGTTGCAAAAGCGAAAAACAAAGATATTGAAGATGTTGTTGCGACAATTTTAAACAGAGAGCGACATGAAAAGATCATTGCTGAGCTGAGAGAAGCTGGAGCAAGAATCAAGCTGATCGATGATGGTGACGTTGCAGGAGCCATTAATACAGCATTTGATCACACAGGTGTTGATATTCTATTTGGTTCAGGTGGAGCGCCTGAAGGTGTCCTTTCTGCTGTTGCGTTAAAAGCACTTGGTGGAGAAATCCACGGTAAGCTTCTTCCACAAAATGAAGAAGAGCTGAGACGCTGTGAGAAAATGGGACTGGATGTTGGAAAAGTCCTCAGAATGGAAGACCTCGTGAAAGGCGATGACGCCATTTTTGCAGCGACAGGTGTAACAGATGGCGAGTTATTAAAAGGTGTTCAATTTAAAGGCTCTGTTGGAACAACACATAGTGTTGTCATGCGTGCGAAATCAGGTACTGTTCGGTTCGTCGATGGCAGACACAGTTTAAAGAAAAAACCGAATCTTGTCATTCGTCCGTAATCTGAAAGCGGGTATTCTTTACCCGCTTTTCATATAGGTGTCAAATATATATCATTTTCTTTTTAAAGTTGAATATTCCCTGCAAATGAGGTAAAACTAAAGAGTGCTGCGAAATTTTCTGCGAATTTACTTCTTTTAAGCTTCAACAAGTTTAAATACTGCCGCATCATGACGATATACTCATTATCCTTCTCTATGTTGACAAAGCTCAATTTCACATTGTTCCTATCTTTACGATAAAACGAGTGGGAGCGTTACCATGAGAGCGAGGTCATTCCAACAAAAACGGAATTAAAAGCTAATCAAATACAATGGTCATGCATTTGTAATGAAATACATTGACTAGAAAAGTGTGGTGTCCATATTGAAAGATGTTTCGATTTCATCTTTGGAAAATATGAAATTAAAAGAGCTGTATGAGTTAGCAAAAAAGTACAAAATCTCTTATTACAGCAAACTAACAAAAAAAGAATTAATTTTTGCCATCTTAAAGGCGAATGCTGAGCAAGAGGATCTCTTATTTATGGAAGGGGTTCTAGAAATTATTCAGTCAGAGGGATTTGGTTTCTTAAGACCAATTAACTACTCCCCAAGTTCTGAAGACATTTATATTTCAGCTTCACAAATCAGACGCTTTGATTTAAGAAATGGTGATAAGGTGTCTGGAAAGGTACGACCTCCAAAAGAGAATGAACGCTACTATGGCCTCCTTCATGTCGAAGCGGTAAATGGGGACGACCCAGAATCAGCTAAGGAACGTGTTCACTTTCCTGCACTCACGCCGCTATTCCCTGATCGTCAAATGATTCTTGAAACACAGCCTAATCACCTGTCTACTAGAATTATGGATATGATGGCGCCAGTTGGGTTTGGGCAACGTGGTTTAATTGTTGCACCGCCTAAGGCTGGGAAAACCATTTTGCTCAAAGAAATTGCCAACAGCATCTCTGAAAATCATCCAGAGGCAGAACTGATTGTTCTTCTTATTGACGAACGTCCAGAGGAAGTAACTGATATCGAACGTTCTGTTGCAGGGGATGTCGTTAGCTCAACCTTTGACGAAGTACCGGAAAACCACATTAAAGTAGCAGAGCTTGTATTAGAGCGTGCGATGCGTCTAGTTGAACATAAAAAAGATGTCATCATCTTAATGGACAGCATCACAAGGCTTGCTCGTGCATACAACCTTGTCATCCCGCCAAGCGGCCGAACGCTTTCCGGCGGTATTGATCCAGCGGCTTTCCACCGTCCAAAACGCTTCTTTGGTGCTGCGCGTAACATCGAAGAAGGTGGGAGCTTGACCATTTTAGCTACTGCACTTGTTGATACGGGATCACGTATGGATGATGTGATTTATGAAGAGTTTAAAGGAACAGGAAACATGGAGCTCCATTTAGATCGTTCTCTTGCAGAAAGAAGAATTTTCCCAGCCATCGACATTCGTCGTTCCGGTACAAGAAAAGAAGAACTGCTTGTGCCTAAAGAACATCTTGATCGTCTATGGGCGATGAGAAAATCAATGTCAGATACACCTGATTTCGCTGAGAAATTCATGCGCAAAATGAGAAAAACAAAGACAAACCAAGAATTTTTCGATATTTTAACGCAAGAGTGGAAACAAGCAAATATGTCTGCATCAAGAAGATAGCTTCCTGAAAAAATACATTTGCAATCATAGACTCACACTGTTATAATTTTATCATGTGCGTTTCAGAATTTATTCTGAGATATTAACTCTGTTTCCGAATTGGATTCAGGGCGGAAGGAGATGACAGTAGATGAAAACAGGAATTCATCCTAACTACAAAAAAGCTACAGTCAAATGCGCTTGTGGAAATGAGTTTGAAACTGGATCAGTAAAAGAAGAGGTACGCATCGAGATTTGCTCTGAGTGCCATCCTTTCTATACAGGCCGTCAAAAATTCGCTTCTGCTGATGGACGTGTTGACCGCTTTAACAAAAAATACGGTCTTAAGTAATAATAGATACAATAAACAGGCAGGAATCCGTTCTTGCCTGTTTTTTTACGTGGATTGATGGAACTTTAAAACGGGGGAGAAGACCTTATGTATGTGATGAAACAAAGCGGTTGGCTTGAAGTCATCTGCGGAAGTATGTTTTCTGGAAAGTCGGAAGAATTGATTCGGAGAGCCAAAAGAGCCACCTTTGCCAAACAAGAAGTAAAAATATTCAAACCAGCGATTGATAACCGGTATAGCACAAGCTCAGTTGTGTCACATAACGGTTCATCCGTCGATGGGATTGCAGTAACCTCACCAAAAGACATAATAACGCACATATCAGAACGAACCGATGTCATTGGCATTGATGAGGTGCAATTTTTTGATGAGACAATCATTGATATTGTCACTCAGTTGGCTGATAAAGGCTACCGAGTCATTGTTGCAGGCCTTGATCAAGACTTCAGAGGAGAGCCATTTGGTGTTGTTCCGCATTTAATGGCATGTGCAGAGCTTGTAACAAAACTTCAAGCAGTTTGTTCGGTATGCGGCTCCCCAGCGAGTAGAACACAACGCTTGATCGACGGTAAACCCGCATCCTATGATGATCCCATTATTTTAGTAGGTGCGCAGGAATCATACGAAGCACGATGCAGACATCACCATGAAGTACCAAAACTAGATGTTGGTACAACACTTGACAATTAAAAAAATAGCAAATGCCGCTGTGTTTCGTTTTTCGAGTTTTTGGCTGAACACCCATCATTTGTACTTAAATAAATTAAATAACGCTACGAAAAAATTATCTAATTTTCAACGCTTGCGTTTTGGTATAAGCAGGCATAAAATGACTAACTGTAGTGTAAAGCATTTAAACGAAAAGTTCGATTTCTTGTCATAATTTTTTTGATTAAGGATTTTTCTCCTTGATCGTTCTTTGTATTAATAGTTCACTTTATTTATATTTTAGAAAGAGGGTAGTTTTTGATGAACAACGTGAAGAAAACAAAAGAAGGGTACCTCGAAACCACTTTGACAGGTAAAGATGTATTATCGATTCCAACGTTGAACAAAGGCGTTGCTTTCTCTGAAGAAGAAAGACAAGAGCTTGGACTAGAAGGATTACTTCCTCCAACTGTTCTGACTTTAGAACAGCAAGCAGAGAGAGCATACAAGCAATTTCTAGCTCAGCCAGATCGTCTTCGTCAAAACGTATACTTAAGTGATTTGCAAAACCGTAACGAAGTATTATTCTATAAGCTTCTAACGGACAAGCTTCGTGAAATGCTTCCTGTTGTTTACACACCAACTGTTGGTGAAGCGATTCAAGAATACAGCCATGAATACAGAAGACCTCATGGTGTCTACCTTTCAATCGACAACATTGACGGTATTGAGAAAGCATTTGAAAACTTACATGCAACAGCAGGCGACATCGACCTCATCGTAGCAACTGACTCTGAGAGTATTCTTGGAATTGGTGACTGGGGTGTTGGTGGTATCAACATCGCAATTGGTAAATTAGCTGTTTACACGGCTGCAGCAGGGATTGATCCAAGCCGCGTGATTCCAGTTGTATTAGATGTTGGAACTAACAATGAAAAACTATTAAATGATCCATTGTACATCGGGAACCACCACAAACGTGTACAAGGTGAAAAATACGAAGAGTTCATTGATGCGTATGTCAAAGCAGCACTTAAATTCTTCCCGAAAGCATTGCTTCACTGGGAAGACCTTGGAAACAAAAATGCGCGTAACATCATGAAAAAATACAACGACAACATCTTAACATTTAATGATGATATCCAAGGTACTGGTGCCATTACTTTAGCGGGTGTTCTTGCAGCTGTCAAGAAAACTGGTACTCAATTGAAAGATCACCGTGTGATGATTTTCGGAGCTGGATCAGCTGGAATCGGAATCGCCGATCAAATGCGTGACACAATGGTTCTTGAAGGTCTAAGTGAAGAAGAAGCAAACAATGCATTCTGGACGTTAGACTACAGAGGATTGCTAACAGATCAGTTTGAAGATGAAGTGCTTGATTTCCAAAAACCATACCTTCGTTCTTCTGATGAAGTAGAAGGCTGGGCTCGTGATGAAAAAGGACAAATCTCATTTGCTGAAGCTGTTCGCAAGGTGAAGCCAACCATTCTTATTGGTACATCAGGTCAAGGCGGCGCATTCACTGAAGAAATTATTAAAGAAATCGCAGCTCATACAGAGCGTCCAGTGATCATGCCGATGTCTAACCCAACTCCACTTGCTGAAGCAGTACCGGAAGATCTATTCAAATGGACAGACGGTCGTGCGCTTGTTGCAACTGGAAGCCCATTCGAAAATGTCGAGTATAACGGAATTGAACATGAAATCGGACAATCAAACAATGCGTTCGTTTTCCCTGGACTTGGTCTTGGTTCAATCGTAACGGAATCAAAAATTATCACAAAAGGCATGTTCGTTGCTTCTGCAAATGCGATCGCTGAAATGGTTGATCATGAAAAACCAGGCGCTGGACTGCTTCCAAGCATTGATAAATTGCAAGAAGTATCAATCAAGGTAGCTGTTGAAGTAGCAAAAGCAGCAATTAAAGATGGTGTCGCAAGAAGAACACCTGACAACATCGAACAAGCTGTGAAAGATGCTATGTGGATTCCTGAATATAAAAAAATTGTAAGAGCATAATAAAATGTGTAATGCGGCATTGTTTCGGGTAATGTAAGCAATGCCGCTATAAAATAAGAAACATGTAAAGGATTCAAGGAGGAATAGTAAGATGGACTTTTTAAATATTTTGATCCTCCTAGCACCGATTTTTTTCGTTATCGCGCTGGGTTGGTTCGCAGGGAACTTCGGCAGCTATGACGCTAAATCTGCAAAAGGTGTAAGTACACTTGTTACAAAGTATGCTTTGCCAGCGCACTTTATCGCCAGCATTCTGTCAACACCAAAAGATAAATTCTATAGTCAAATTCCATTTTTCGTTGCATTGATTCTCGGAATCGTAGGCTTTTATATCATTATCCTTTTAGTTACGAAATTTGCTTTTAAATATGATTTAACAGATTCATCTGTTTTCTCATTAAACTCAGCACAACCGACCTTTGCATTTATGGGGATTCCGGTCTTGGGCAGTTTATTTGGGGCTCAAGAAGTTGCAATTCCGATTGCTATTACCGGAATAGTTGTAAATGCATTGCTTGATCCAATTGCTATTATTGTGTCAACTGTCGGTGAAAAAACAAAAGGAAAAGCCAAAGACGGCGAAAGTTTCCTAAAAATGACGACGAAAGCGATTTTGCACGGTTTATCAGAGCCGCTTGCGCTTGCACCGTTAGCAAGTATCATTCTTGTTCTTTTAGGATTTAAACTTCCTGAAATCGGACATGAAATGCTAGAGGAAATTGGAAGTGTGACATCAGGGGTTGCGCTCTTTGCAGTCGGTGTCACAGTCGGTATCCGCAAAATTAAACTGAGCTTACCAGCTTTCAGTATCGCATTGCTCAAAGTAGCTGTACAACCGTTACTTATGTATTTTATCGCCATTCTTATGGGTCTTTCGGCGGATGAAATTACAAAAGCTGTATTGCTTGTTGCCTTCCCAGGTTCAGCTGTTGCGGCCATGATCGCCACTCGATTTGAGAAACAGGAAGCAGAAACAGCATCGGCATTTGTGATCAGTGCGATCATGTCACTCATTACATTACCGATCATTATTGCACTTACCGTATAATATAGTAGAAAGGCTGCCTTATAGGCAGCCTTTCTTAGCGAAATGAATGAAACAGAGGGAAGAGCACACGCTTTTTTTTCATGTCGGGGTGTGCCTTTTCCTTTTCTTCTTCTTTTGATGGTTTTGGTTTTGTCAATGTGGCTGTGAGGCGTTCTAATTTTGCAGTTAATTCTTCAATTTCTCTTCTGTGCTGGAGGAGCTGGTAGGAAACGCCTTCATCTGCTTTCTTAGCGAGTTTCCGTTCTATTTCTTGGAAACGGGCTTCAATATGACTGACATGTGATTGCTCTTGAAGGAGCTGTTTCACTTGTTCTTCTAAGGCTTCTATCCGTTTTGATGAGTCAGAAGTTTCTACAGTAGGTGATAATTGCTGGGCGGTTTCTTCATGGATCGGCAGTCTAATGTCATGGAGAATCACACCTTCGTTCATTTGGTGTTGGACCTCTTTGAGCAGCTGGACAATGTCATCATGAAATTCGTAATGTCCAAGTTCATTCCGGGCGACAGGGATGTTGAGCTGTTTAACCCAGCGCTGAATGGTTTTTGAAGATACACCAATTTCCTTTGCAACCTCATTTGTATTCAAACCAAATGCCCTCCCTTTTTTCAATTACAAGTACCATTCTCTTTCGTGAGCATCCGTTCCTTCACGTTAGACAAAACAAGTAACCAATCGCCAAAGATCGTGTTTTCTAGTGAAAAATTGCAGAAAATCAATTGTTTTGGAAATTTTTTTGACTGTCATACCCCGCTATACTATAATTAGACTGTTACGCACAAAACAGAGGTGAAGACCATGTTAGACCGTTTAAAATCAATTGAAGAACGCTATGAAAAGCTAAATGAATATTTAAGTGACCCTGAAGTGGTGAACGACCCTAAGAAGCTTCGTGAATATTCGAAGGAACAATCTGATATTCAAGAAACTGTTGAGGTATATAGACAATATCGTGCGGCATATGATCAGCTAAGTGATGCGAAAGCCATGCTGGAAGATAAGCTCGATGCCGATATGCGCGACATGGTCAAAGAAGAAATTTCAGAGCTCACAGAGGAAACAGAACGTTTAGAAGACGAGCTGAAAATCTTGCTCATCCCGAAAGATCCGAATGACGATAAGAACGTTATTGTGGAGGTTCGTGGTGCAGCGGGCGGAGAAGAGGCTGCGCTGTTTGCAGGAAACCTGTACCGTATGTACAGCCGTTATGCTGAAATGCAAGGCTGGAAAACGGAAGTCATGGAAGCGAGTGTCACTGGAACTGGCGGTTATAAGGAGATCATCTTTATGATTAGCGGTAAAGGTGCATATTCTAAACTAAAGTTTGAAAACGGTGCACACCGCGTGCAGCGTGTTCCTGAAACTGAGTCAGGCGGCCGTATTCATACATCAACAGCGACAGTTGCTGTATTACCAGAAGCTGAGGAAGTTGAAATTGATATCCACGAAAAAGATATTCGTGTGGATACATTCGCATCAAGCGGACCAGGGGGACAAAGTGTTAACACCACAATGTCTGCTGTTCGTTTGACTCACCTTCCAACAGGTGTAGTGGTTTCCTGTCAGGATGAGAAATCACAAATCAAAAACAAAGAAAAAGCGATGAAAGTTTTGCGTGCGAGAATTTATGATAAATTCCAGCGTGAAGCACAAGCTGAATATGATCAAACCCGTAAATCTGCTGTTGGAACAGGGGATCGTTCAGAGCGTATCCGTACGTACAATTTCCCGCAAAACCGCGTGACGGACCACCGTATCGGATTGACGATTCAAAAGCTTGATCAAATTTTAGAAGGAAAACTTGACGAGGTCATTGATGCATTAATTATGGAAGACCAAGCAAGAAAACTTCAAAATGCAAAATAAAGAGCGAACGATCTTTGAAGCCCTTAAATGGGCTTCTTCTTTGTTAACGGAAGCGGGCAGAGACCAAAACGCAGCAGAGTTAATGTTGATGCATGTGCTTGGATGGAGCAGAAGTGAACTTCTTGCCCGTTTTCATGATCCACTGCCAGAGGAGCAAGATTCACAATTCAGCAAGTTCGTCGCACAGCACAAGTGTGGAGTGCCTGTGCAGCATTTAACGGGTGTTGAATTTTTTTATGGGCGTCCTTTTGAGGTAAACAAACACGTTCTGATTCCTCGTCCTGAAACGGAGGAAGTGGTGCTGGCGGCATTAAACATGATGAATCGTGTGTTTCCTGATGATCAGCCGCTCAAAGCTGTTGATGTTGGAACAGGTAGCGGTGCAATTGCGATTACGTTAGCTCTTGAAAAAGAATCTCTCACTGTGACAGCGACGGATATTTCACATGAAGCACTTGAAGTAGCAAAGCGAAATCAAGAAGCGCTTGGTGCAGACGTTCATTTTGTCCAAGGGGATTTACTTGAACCGATTATGGCTCAAGGCATCAAAGTCGATGTGTTTATTTCCAATCCGCCTTATATTGCGGCAGAAGAAATGGATGGTTTATCAGAGGTTGTCACAAAGCATGAACCTGTCAATGCGCTGACAGATGGGCGTGATGGCCTGTGGTTTTATGAGCGTATCGCCTGTGATCTCCACAAGGTACTTCATCAGCAAGCAGTGGTTGTCTTTGAAATAGGACATACACAAGCACAAGATGTAAAAGCGCTTCTTTTGCAGGCGTTCCCTTCAGCTGATGTTCATATCATCAAGGATATCAACGGAAAGGATCGAGCGGTTTGCGCACACATTCAAAACGGAAGTCCGGCTGAATAAAGTCGGACTATTTTATTATGTAAAGATGAAACTTATGGTAAAAGGGAAACGTATATATAGAAGAATGAACATTCTGATCATGATTTTTTACATAAATTTGTTTTGAAGGAGCGAATGGTGTGAACAGAAGGTATGCGATGGTGTTGGTCATCGTCAGTGTACTATTGATTGTGAGTGCTTGCGGTAAACCAAGCTTTAAAAAAGAAGCAGCAGCATTTGGAGAAAACTATAAAAAAGCACAATACACAGTGAATCGGACGGATGACCTATCTGACATGAAGGAGAAGTTGAAGGATTATTTAACCGAGCATGAATATCAAGAATATACAGAAGACAGCATGTTTCCAAGTGTATTAGAAGCAGCAAAAGATCAAGATTGTCAAATTAAACTGAAAAAAATTACGTTTACACCTTCAGATGAAAGCGATGACAGGATTGAATTTGACTATGAAATGATCATTCAATTTATTGACCATAAAGGAAAGGTCAAAAAGGAAATTGAGAAAAAAGGTGCAATGACAGTTATCAAAACAGATTCGGGATTAAAAATCAGCCGAGATTGGGATGGGAGACTGTACCCGTCCGATTACCAATCCTCACTAAAAAGCCGTTCATAAGTTGTTGAATGGCTTTTTTGCATGCAGAAAAAACATTGATTCGCTCACCTCATGTAGTTGTTTTTTACTCATAATCTATTAAAAAAATCATTTTTGCTGTTTATGAGATGCGTTTCCTGGACACAATGTTTGTAGCGAAGAGAAAAAGTGGGGGGAACACATTATGTTCAAAAGTAAAATGATGATTTGTCTTTATATGTTTCTATTATTATGTGGTGCTTTTGTAAACCTTGGAAAAGAGGAGACGGCGGCTGCTTCTGCCAATCAGCCTGTTGTGATTCCAGATGAAGCCATTCGTTTACGCATTTTAGCCAACAGTGACCGGTCGGCAGATCAAGATGTGAAACGAAGTATTCGAGATGAGGTCAATGCCAATATAACGGAGTGGGTGAAAGACCTCACATCCATTGAAGAAGCTAGACGTGTGATTCGTTCAAAGCTTCCAGACATCAATCGTATTGCCAAAGCAAAATTAAAGGAACAACACATTGATCAATCCGTATCGGTCAGCTTTCAAAAAGCCTCATTTCCAACAAAGCTATATGGCAACTTTGTTTATCCTGCTGGGAAATATGAAGCCATTTTGATTACGTTAGGGGAAGGAGACGGAGCCAATTGGTGGTGTGTGTTATTCCCACCTCTCTGCTTTATCGATTTTTCAAACGGAGAAGCGATCGCCTCACCAGAAGGAGATGATAAAGAGCAGGTAGCCGCAGAGCCATCAAATGAATCTGTCAATGAAGTGGTAAAAGAAGAAGAGACGGGTGAAGTGAAATTCTTTCTGTTCGAATGGGTCTCTAGTCTTTTCTCTTAAAAAAGGTCTAAATCTGTTTTTGCCTCATAGAGTTGAAGTAAGAGAACAAAAAGAGGTGAAAGCATGTATTATCAATTAAGAATAGCGACAGAAGAAGATGCCCCGGCCATTAATGCTTTTCTTGAAAAAGGCCAAGCAAAAGGCGGGGTGACGATTGCAGAGCGTACGTCATTTGTGGTCATGGAAGATGCAGACGGTGAGCTTGCAGGCTGTTTAGGCCTTGAACGACTAAATGAACAAGAAGGATTGCTAAGATCACTTGTGATATCAGATAAACTTGGTCAGGGGCATATCGTTTCTCTGTTCCAAAGTGTTCAAACGCTAGGGGAAAAGCAAGGTGTGGACACCTTTTATGTTGTAGCCAATCACTCCTCTTCGCATGATTTTTTAGCGCTGATGGGCTTTACGCCTATAGAGGAAATCCCAGAAAGTGTGTGGGTATCTGCGCATGCAAAAGAGTCGTTGGGAAAAGAGCAGGCGGTTGTGCTGCAAAAAACAGCGAGTTAATCACAAAACATCGGACTTATTCACATACTTATCCACTGTAAAACAAGCGTTATCCACAAATTGTGGACAACGCTTGTTTTATTTAGCATCATCTTTTATACTTTCAAAAGGATAATTGAGATATATCAACAGTTTTATCTTTTTTAAAAGGAGTTTGTATGATGTTAAATACAAAAAGATGGTCTGTGGATTTAAAAAAGGATTTATCCACATACTATCCACAAATTGAACAAGCAGCTCTGTTGTTGCGGCAGAATGAAGTGGTCGCTTTTCCGACAGAAACGGTGTATGGACTAGGGGCAAATGCAAAAGAGACAGAGGCTGTGAAGAAAATTTATGAAGCGAAAGGACGCCCAAGTGATAATCCGTTGATTGTTCACATTGCGGACGTTCAACAGCTTCATGAATTTGCGCAAATAGAAAATGAAAAAGTAACAGCGCTGATGGATGCCTTTTGGCCAGGCGCTCTCACCATTGTTCTACCTTGTAAGCCGGGCACATTATCAAAGCAGGTGACGGCAGGTTTAACAACAGTAGGCGTAAGAATGCCTGATCATCCTGTTGCGCTTGAACTCATCCGAGCAGCTGGTTTGCCAATTGCCGCGCCTAGTGCCAACCGTTCGGGAAAACCGTCGCCGACACTTGCGGATCATGTCGCGAGTGATCTTGATGGGAAAATTGCTGGCATTGTCGATGGTGGTTCAACAGGTATTGGCGTGGAGTCAACGGTTGTATCCTGTGTAGACGAGATTCCAGTGATCTTAAGGCCGGGCGGTATTACAAAAGAAGCGTTAGAAGAGGTCGTAGGAACAGTCAACACGGATCCAGGGTTGACGAAAAAGGACGAGGCGCCTGTATCGCCGGGAATGAAATACACACATTATGCACCTGAAGCACAAATGTATATATTTCATGGAAGTGATGAAGACATGCAGCTGCACATTCAGAAGTACCGAGCTGAAGGACTAAAAGTAGGTGTGCTGACGACAGAAGAAAAGAAGGAATGGTTTGCGGCAGATGTTATCTTTAGCTGTGGATGGAGAGAAAAGCCTGAAACGGTTGCGGCAAACTTATATCGTGTGTTGAGACAATTTGATGAAACGGATGTAGACTTGATCATTTCAGAAGCCTTCTCAGAGCAGGGAGTTGGTTCTGCGATCATGAACCGTCTGCAAAAAGCGGCAGGAGGGCGCACTCTCTCTTCATTCAAATAGTTCTAACCTCTCTTGGACAAACATAGGTTAAAGGAGAATGCGTGTCCAAGGGGGATTTACATGTACGAACTAGCTGGCGAATTGCTGACACTCAGTATCATGGCTTTTGCACTTGGAATGGATGCCTTTTCGGTTGGACTCGGCATGGGGATGATTCACCTGAGATTCCGCCAGATCCTATATATTGGACTTGTCATTGGGATATTTCATATGTTTATGCCTCTTTTTGGCATGCTAACAGGTCAGCTTTTATCTGGCTGGCTCGGTCTCCTTGCTACCTATATAGGCGGGGCGCTGCTTTTGGTGCTGGGTCTGCAAATGATCATCGCTTCTATCCGAAAAGAAGATAAGCCATTTATCGCACCTGTTGGGGCCGGTCTCGTTCTTTTTGCAACAAGTGTGAGTTTAGATAGTTTTTCCGTTGGCTTAAGCCTGGGGATTTACGGTTCTCGGGTGTTGATGACCATTTTATTGTTTGGCTTTTTTAGTATGATGCTCACATGGCTTGGATTATTACTCGGTAAACAGGTTCGGTCATGGGTAGGTTCATACAGCGGGGCGCTTGGCGGATTGATTTTACTAGCCTTTGGAATCAAATTATTATTTCCGCTCTAGCCAGTCTCCTTACATAACATGTAGAATGAAATGCTATATAATAGAAGAAAAGGAGGTCGAAAGATGAATATCTTATTTGTTTGTACGGGAAATACTTGCAGAAGTCCGATGGCTCAAGCCCTTTTTTCCTCCATTGCAGATGAAAAAGGCTTACAGGTCACTGTAAAATCAGCGGGCATCTTCGCCTCTGATGCAGGGAAGGCTTCTCCTCAAGCAGTCGAAGCATTATTTGAGAAAAGCATTCCACTGAATCACTCGTCGTCTAAACTAACAGAAGAACTTCTTCATGAAGCAGATTATGTCTTCACCATGACGATTCAGCATAAACAGTTGATTGTGGAGCAATATGCTCATGTGAAAGACAAGGTCTTCACTCTAAAAGAATTTGCGACAGGATCAGAAGGTGACGTGTCGGATCCATTTGGAGGGAGTCTCTCCATTTATCAGGAGACACGAGATGAACTAGAAACGCTATTGTATCAACTTGCTAAAAAGCTTAAACAGGATCACAAATCCTCATAAATGGACAACCTGTAAAACCGTTGCGCAAACGGTTTTTCTGCTTTTGTTTGCAAATGACTAGGCAGAGGTTAAAATATAACTGTAAATAAAGAATGAATGTAAGACATGACAGATTAACTCACCCTTAGGAGGAATTGCCCGATGAAAGTAGCCATTGCATCCGATCACGGCGGAACGAATATTCGTGAAGAAATCAAACAACTAATGGATGAATTAAAGATTGAATACATTGATATGGGTTGTGAATGTGGATCAGGTTCTGTAGACTACCCTGACTATGCTTTTCCTGTAGCCAATATGGTGGCAAACGGGGAAGTCGATCGAGGCATTTTGATTTGCGGGACAGGTATCGGTATGAGCATTTCAGCAAA
Organism: Bacillus sp. Leaf49; assembly: GCF_001426125.1. Lineage (NCBI taxonomy): Bacteria > Bacillati > Bacillota > Bacilli > Caryophanales > Bacillaceae > Bacillus > Bacillus sp. Leaf49. Next base: position 402,055 of record NZ_LMRK01000012.1, read on the forward strand.
CAAAGTGAAAGGCATCCGCTGTGCACTGGCGCATGATACATTCAGTGCAAAGGCGACGAGAGAACATAACGATACAAATGTTCTTGCGATGGGAGAACGAGTCATTGGACCAGGATTGGCAAGAGAGATTGCTCACATTTGGCTGACAACAGAATTTACTGCAGGACGTCATGCTGTGCGGATTGGTAAAATCGCTGATTACGAAGAAAAGCACCTGTAAGGAGCGCTTAACATGAACATTGGTCAAGATTGGCTTGAAATGTTAAAAGAGTTTCATCAAACAGTTGAACTGCGAGCCGGCCACATTTTAGTGATTGGCTGCAGTACGTCAGAAGTGGCTGGCGAGCACATTGGGACAGCGGGAAGTGAGCAAATTGCTGAAGCTATTTATCAAGAGCTCGATCAACTGAGACGCGAGACAGGAATTGAATTGGCCTTCCAATGCTGCGAGCATTTGAATCGTGCCCTCGTTGTGGAAGAAGAGGTGGCGTACCGGCTTAACTTAGAAATTGTAGCGGCAGTACCTGTCCGTAAGGCGGGTGGTTCTATGGCGGCGCATGCGTATCAGCAAATGGAACACCCTGTGCTGGTTGAATCCATTTCAGCGCATGCAGGGATTGATATCGGTGATACATTCATCGGCATGCACTTAAAGCGGGTAGCTGTACCGGTCCGTCTCAGCCGTCATCAATTAGGACAAGCACATGTGACGTTTGCAAAAACTCGTCCAAAGCTGATTGGCGGAGAACGAGCCGTTTATACAAGATCATAGTTCGGATATATTTCTAATATAATGTTGAATGATGAAGACGCTTCACCCTTTGAATATTCGGGTTTTCATAAAAAAGAAGTCGATTTTCCAAAAAAAACTTTTACATTTTACTCAAAAACCGTGTACAATGAGATGGTGAAAACATCGAATGGAAATAGATTGGAGAGGATTTCGCTGATGAAACATTTACCTGAGCAAGACGCACAAGTATTCAAAGCAATTCAACTAGAGCGGAAACGCCAGCAGGACAAAATCGAATTAATTGCATCAGAAAACTTCGTAAGCGAAGCAGTCATGGAAGCGCAGGGCTCTGTCTTAACAAACAAATATGCAGAAGGTTACCCTGGTAAACGCTACTATGGCGGCTGTGAACATGTAGACGTTGTAGAAGATATCGCACGTGACCGCGCAAAAGAAATTTTTGGCGCTGAGTATGTGAACGTACAGCCTCACTCAGGAGCTCAAGCGAATATGGCCGTATACTTTACAATCCTTGAGCATGGCGATACAGTGCTAGGCATGAACTTATCACATGGCGGGCATTTAACACATGGAAGCCCTGTAAACTTTAGCGGCGTACAGTACAACTTTGTAGAATACGGTGTAGATAAAGAAACACAACATATCGACTACCAAGATGTACTTGAAAAAGCACGTGAGCATAAGCCGAAACTAATCGTAGCGGGGGCAAGTGCTTACCCACGTCAAATTGATTTCAAAAAGTTCCGTGAAATTGCCGATGAAGTCGGTGCTTACTTTATGGTGGACATGGCTCACATCGCGGGTCTTGTTGCAGCAGGTCTTCATCCAAATCCAGTTCCTTACGCTGATTTTGTGACAACGACAACTCACAAAACATTGCGCGGACCTCGCGGCGGAATGATTCTATGCCGTGAAGAGTTTGGTAAAAAGATCGACAAATCGATCTTCCCTGGTATTCAAGGTGGACCACTCATGCATGTGATCTCTGCAAAAGCTGTTTCTTTCGGTGAAGTATTGAACGGAGATTTCAAAACATATGCACAAAACGTGATTGATAACGCAAAACAACTAGCTGAAACCCTTTTATCTGAGGATATTCAGCTTGTATCTGGTGGAACAGATAACCATCTTGTTCTCATCGACTTGCGCTCTCTTGGCATTACAGGAAAAATTGCAGAAAACGTTCTTGATGAAATTGGTATCACGGTGAACAAAAATGCAATTCCATATGATCCAGAGAAACCATTTGTTACAAGTGGTGTACGTGTAGGTACAGCAGCAGTGACAAGCCGTGGCTTCGATCAAGAAGCGATGAAAGAAGTCGGTTCCATTATTGCGCTTGCTCTGAAACATCATGAAGATGAAGCGAAATTAGAAGAGGCGAAAAAGCGTGTATCTGATCTGACAGCTCGTTTCCCTCTATATCAAGAATTAGATTATTAAGATGCAGACCCATTTGCCTATTTTTGGCATGTGGGTTTTTTTTGTAGGATTTGCGAATCATATTGAAAGATGATGTCTTTTTATGTAGAATTGTAGGAAGTGTGCAAAGTTCACCGGAAGATGACAGAAAAGGAGTTGTAGCAAGCAATGGCAAAGGTTTATGTATTTGATCACCCGCTTATTCAGCACAAACTTACATATATTCGTGACGTTCATACAGGAACAAAAGAATTTAGAGAGCTAGTGGATGAAGTCGCAACATTAATGGCATTTGAAATCACAAGAGACTTACCGCTTGAAGAGGTAGATGTAGAAACACCTGTACAAGTCGCTAAATCAAACGTGATCTCAGGTAAAAAACTCGGAGTTGTGCCGATTTTAAGAGCAGGTCTTGGAATGGTAGACGGGATTTTGAAACTCATTCCAGCTGCCAAAGTGGGACATGTCGGTTTATACCGTGATCCGAAGACATTAAAGCCTGTTGAATATTATGTGAAGCTTCCATCTGATGTGGAAGAGCGTGAATTTATCGTAGTAGACCCAATGCTTGCAACGGGCGGATCAGCAGTAGAAGCATTAAACAGCTTGAAAAAACGCGGTGCGAAAAACATCCGCTTCATGTGTCTGATTGCTGCGCCAGAAGGTGTAGAAGAAATGCAAAAACATCATCCAGATGTTGATATCTACATTGCGGCATTAGATGAGAAGTTAAACGAAAAAGGTTACATCATCCCAGGTCTTGGTGATGCTGGTGACCGTATGTATGGAACAAAATAAGAATGGTTCATGAAAAGCCCACATGCAAACGTGCATGTGGGCTTTTTTGAAAAATATGACAAACGGTTGATATCGTTCTTAGAAAAATCAATGTATACTGAACATTAGCAGTTTTTTTGAATGAATGTCACAACTCTCCTAAAGTTTGATGAAATTGTGAACATTTTGTGTGCTCTCTCATTATAGAAAAGTTTTTTAACTTTCAACGGATTGACACATCATAGACGCTATTGTATGCTAAACGAGGGTATTATGGTAAGGTTTTCATAGCCTATAGCACTCTACTAATCCTCATTGTGAACCCTTTAATAATCAGGGTTTGTATCAGCGAATGAAGCAGAATCCCATAGATCTAAAGATTTCAAGTCTGATTGCACAATTAGACCGATGGGTGATTGATTTTTTTCAAACAGGACGGCTTATCATAAGCGTCTTCTACGCAGTTTTCATCACCATTTATCACCTTTTTTACAATATTTTTCATCGGGAGTCAGATGAATGAACGATCCAAACGTCATTTTCCGCAGACAGAGTAAATATATGTTCTATTTATTGGCAATTTTTGTGTTTGGCTATGCCATGCCTGGTTTTAAACCACTGTTTCTTGGTTTCATTATCGGCACAATTTTTGCTTTCTTTAATTTATTCCTGCTTATTCGGAGAATGCATGCTTTTGATCGAGCAGTTAAAAAAGGAAAATCTATTCGTTCAATGGGAAGTACAGCCAGGTGGGCCAACGCAATTCTCGCAGTAGCGATTGCTTGGCGTTACCCTAACGAAGTTCATCTGGCAGGTGTTGTTATAGGATTAATGACAATATATCCTGTCATTATGATAGATTCCTTCATTCAACTTAAACGTTCTACTATGGAAGAGAGGTGAATACTCTTTGGGTCACAGTTCAAAAACTACAGAATTTTTAGGGTTAACGTTCAACTTATCCAATGTTCTCATGATTACGATTGCTAGTATCATCGTTCTTCTCATAGCGGTGCTGACTACTCGTGTTCTGGCTATTCGTCCGACAAAGGCGCAGAACTTCATGGAATGGATTGTTGATTTTGTTCGAAATATCATAGGTAGTTCGATGGACATGAAAACAGGAGCCCCATTTCTAGCGCTTGGCGTTACATTACTCATGTACATATTTGTTTCAAACATGCTTGGACTGCCATTCTCGATTACGGTCGATCACAACTTATGGTGGAAATCACCAACTGCTGATCCTGCAATCACAATGACACTAGCGGTTATGGTCATGGGATTGACACACTACTATGGTGTTAAAGCAAAAGGAGTCAAGGAATATACAAAAGACTACTTTAGACCAATCCCACTTTTAGTACCGCTGAAAATTATTGAAGAATTTGCAAACACATTAACACTTGGTTTGCGTCTTTATGGAAATATTTTCGCTGGAGAGATTCTTCTTGGTTTACTTGCAGGACTTGCGACTAATTTCTATTCGCAAAACCTTGCACTAGGTATCATTGGTACATTAGGTGCCATCGTGCCGATGATTGTATGGCAGGCATTCAGTTTGTTTGTCGGAACCATCCAGGCATTTATCTTCACCATGCTGACAATGGTGTATATCTCCCATAAAGTCAGCGACGAACACTAAAAAATTGAGAGTCCAAAAAGGACGTTATTTTAAAGGAGGAGCTTTTTAATGAATTTAATAGCAGCAGCAATTGCAATCGGTTTAGGAGCACTAGGAGCAGGTATTGGTAACGGTCTAATCGTATCTAAAACAGTAGAAGGAATCGCTCGTCAGCCAGAAGCTGGTAGAGAACTAAGAACTCTTATGTTCATCGGGGTAGCTTTAGTTGAGGCACTTCCAATTATCGCTGTCGTTATCGCATTCTTGGCATTCTTTGGTTAATATGTGAGAAGCGTTCTAATATGAATTTTAATGGCGAAGATCAGATTAGTTCGAAACTTCGCCATTCCTTTATGTTTTGTTTCTTAACATATTATTTAAAGAAGGGAGTTGCCGTACTAAATGTCTCAGTTACCAGTAGTTTTAGGAGCAGGTCTAAACACCGGAGATATCATATTCCAGCTGATCGCTATGCTCATCCTGCTTGCACTTTTAAAGAAATTTGCGCTTAAGCCTTTATTAGGGATTATGAAACAGCGTGAAGATTATATAGGAAATGAAATTTCAAGTGCTGAAGAAAAGCACGTTCAAGCTGAAAAGCTTCTTGAAGAACAACGTGTCTTATTGAAAGAAGCACGCGAAGAATCACATACACTCATCGAAAATGCGAAAAAGATTGGTGAGAAACAAAAAGAAGACATCATTCAAGCAGCACGTCAAGAATCAGAGCGCTTGAAAGAGTCTGCTAGAACTGAAATCGTGAAAGAAAAAGAACAAGCTGTGGCTGCACTGCGCGAGCAAGTTGCATCACTTTCTGTATTAATTGCTTCTAAAGTGATTGAAAAAGAACTTGATGAGCAAGCACAAGAGAAATTGATCCAAGAGTATCTTAAAGAGGCAGGCGAAAGCCGATGAGCGTGACTATTGTCTCTAAGCGTTACGCTTCTGCTCTTTTTGACATCGTTCTTGCTTCTTCGGCAGTAGACGAAACTGAAAAAGAGCTGAATGAGATCAAAAAAGTTCTCAAGGCTGACCAAGAATTAAATGACTTTCTTGTTCATCCGAAGATTACGGCAGACAAAAAGAAACATCTGATTGCAGAAGCTTTCAAAGGTGTTTCGACATATGTTTTGCACACAATGTATTTACTGATTGACCGTGGACGCACGAATATTTTTCCTGAAATGGCGTCTGAGTTTGTGAAACTTGCAAACCGTACGAAACAAATAGACGATGCGATCGTGTATTCAGTGAAACCGCTTAGCGGAGCTGAAATTCAATCTTTATCTGAAGTATTTGCCAAAAAAGCCGGAGTCACATCACTGCGTGTAGAAAACGTGATTGACAAGGATCTAATAGGCGGAGTGAAAATCCGTATCGGAAACCGCATTTATGACGGCAGTGTCAGCGGAAAGCTTTCCCGCATTGAACGTCAGCTTGCAGGCGAAAATCGTTAGAAGGGGTGAAACCTTAGTGAGTATCAAAGCTGAAGAGATTAGCGCGCTGATAAAGCAGCAAATCCAAAACTATCAATCTGAAATTGAAGTAAAAGATGTCGGTACAGTCATTCAAGTAGGGGACGGTATCGCGCGTGTACATGGCCTTGACAACATTATGGCAGGAGAGCTTGTTGAGTTCTCTAACGGTGTAATGGGTATGGCTCAAAACCTTGAGGAGTCTAACGTAGGTATCGTAATCTTAGGACCTTACAAAGATATCCGTGAAGGTGACGACGTAAAACGTACAGGTCGTATCATGGAGGTTCCAGTAGGAGAAGAGTTAATCGGACGTATTGTGAACCCACTTGGTCAGCCTGTTGATGGACTAGGTCCAATTTTAACAAGCAAAACACGTCCAATCGAAAGTGAAGCACCAGGCGTTATGGATCGTAAATCGGTACATGAGCCGCTTCAAACGGGAATTAAAGCAATTGATGCCTTGATTCCAATCGGACGCGGACAGCGTGAATTGATCATTGGGGACCGTCAAACAGGTAAAACATCTGTTGCAATCGATACGATCCTTAACCAAAAAGATCAAGACATGATCTGTATCTATGTAGCGATCGGACAAAAAGAATCAACTGTTCGTGGTGTTGTTGAAACACTTCGTAAGCATGGTGCGCTTGACTACACAATCGTTGTCACAGCTTCTGCATCACAGCCAGCTCCACTTCTTTACCTTGCTCCTTATGCAGGTGTAACGATGGGTGAGGAATTCATGTATAACGGCAAGCATGTGCTTGTTGTGTATGATGACCTTTCTAAACAAGCGGCAGCTTACCGTGAGCTTTCATTATTGCTTCGTCGTCCTCCAGGTCGTGAAGCATTCCCTGGTGATGTTTTCTACCTTCACTCTCGTTTATTAGAGCGTGCAGCGAAGCTTAGTGATGAAAAGGGTGGCGGTTCTATCACAGCATTGCCTTTCGTAGAAACGCAAGCTGGTGATATCTCTGCATATATCCCAACAAACGTTATCTCAATCACAGATGGACAGATCTTCTTACAATCTGATCTCTTCTTCTCAGGCGTACGTCCAGCGGTAAACGCAGGATTGTCTGTATCTCGTGTAGGTGGTTCTGCACAAATCAAAGCGATGAAAAAGGTAGCAGGTACACTTCGTCTGGATCTTGCTTCTTATCGTGAGCTTGAAGCATTCGCTCAGTTTGGATCTGATCTAGACCAAGCGACTCAAGCTAAATTAAACCGTGGTGCTAGAACAGTTGAAGTCTTAAAACAAGACTTGAACAAACCGCTGAAAGTTGAAAAACAAGTAGCGATTCTTTATGCACTGACAAGAGGATACTTAGATGATGTAGCGATTGCTGATGTCAAACGCTTTGAAGCTGAGTTATTCATGTACATTGAAGAAAACCATAAAGACTTGTTTGACACAATCTCTCAAACAGGAAACATGCCTGCTGATGAAGAGTGGAAAACAGCGATCGAAGGCTTTAAACGTACGTTTGCACCAAGCAACTAATTAGTAATCTTTCCGAGAGAAAAAGATTCTCTTTTTCTCTCTTTTCACGTAAATGAACACGGATTCCTGAAAAAAGGTGGTGAAATCTTTGGCCTCATTACGCGATATTAAGTCAAGGATCACGTCAACAAAAAAATCGAGTCAGATCACAAAAGCGATGCAAATGGTATCAGCTGCGAAACTGAATCGTGCTGAAAATAATGCGAAGTCCTTTGTTCCTTACATGGAGAAAATCCAAGAAGTCGTTGCGGCAATCGCAACTGGAACAAGTGCTAAGCACCCAATGCTTCTTTCAAGACCTGTTAAGAAAACAGGGTATCTCGTCATTACATCTGATCGAGGACTTGCAGGACCTTTTAACAGCTCGATTTTACGTGCCGCTTACCAAGCCATTCAATCTCGTCATCAATCTGCTGATGAATATGCGGTGATTGTGATTGGTAAAATCGGACGCGACTTCTTCAAAAAGCGTGGTATTCCAGTTATTTCTGAAGTAACAGGGCTTGGAGACGAAGTAGCGTTTGCTGATATTAAAGAATTAGCAAGCAGTACAGTGCAAATGTTCTCTGATGAAGCGTTTGATGAGCTTTACATGTTCTATAACCATTTCGTCAGTGCCATTTCACAAGAAGTAACAGAGAAAAAATTATTGCCGCTAACGGACCTTTCGGCCGCAGCGACACCAAATAAACGTTCCGCATCTTATGAGTTTGAGCCTTCTGAAGAAGAAATTCTTGAAGTTCTCCTTCCTCAATATGCAGAGAGTTTGATTTTCGGTGCGCTTCTTGACAGCAAAGCAAGTGAACATGCTGCAAGGATGACAGCAATGAAGAGTGCAACAGACAACGCAAAAGAATTGATCGACAGCCTGACACTCTCTTACAACCGTGCTCGTCAAGCAGCGATTACACAAGAGATTACAGAAATTGTCGGCGGAGCAGCTGCCTTAGAATAGAAATAATTGTCAGGAGGGAATGCAATGAAAACAGGACGCATCAGTCAGATCATGGGACCAGTCGTAGACGTTCGTTTTGAAGACGGTCACTTGCCTGAGATTTATAATGCGATCAAAGTTTCGCATAAAGCGGAAAGCGAAAGTGAAGTTGATATCGACTTAACTTTAGAAGTAGCACTACATTTAGGTGATGATACAGTGAGAACCATCGCAATGGCATCAACAGACGGTGTGAAGCGCGGTATGGAAGCTGTAGACCTTGGAAAACCAATTTCAGTACCAGTTGGTAACGTAACACTTGGACGTGTATTCAACGTACTGGGAGATAACATTGACTTAGATGAGCCACTTGGTGTGGAAGCGCAAAGAGACCCAATCCACAGACAAGCGCCTTCTTTCGATCAACTTTCTACAGAAGTTGAAATTCTTGAAACAGGTATCAAAGTTGTTGACCTTCTTGCTCCTTACATCAAAGGTGGAAAGATCGGTCTATTCGGTGGAGCCGGTGTTGGTAAAACCGTTCTGATTCAAGAATTGATCAACAACATCGCACAAGAACACGGCGGTATTTCTGTATTCGCTGGTGTTGGAGAGCGTACACGTGAAGGAAATGACCTTTACTACGAAATGAAAGATTCTGGCGTTATCGAAAAAACAGCGATGGTCTTCGGCCAAATGAACGAACCACCAGGTGCACGTATGCGTGTAGCTCTAACTGGTTTGACAATGGCAGAGCATTTCCGTGATGAACAAGGTCAAGACGTATTGTTCTTTATCGATAACATCTATCGCTTTACACAAGCAGGTTCTGAAGTATCAGCCCTTCTTGGACGTATGCCTTCAGCGGTAGGTTATCAGCCAACTCTTGCAACAGAAATGGGTCAGCTTCAAGAGCGTATCACGTCTACAAACGTAGGATCGGTTACATCGATTCAAGCGATCTATGTACCTGCGGATGACTATACAGATCCAGCTCCAGCTACAACGTTCGCTCACCTTGATGCAACGACAAACCTTGAGCGTAAGTTGACAGAGATGGGGATTTACCCAGCGGTAGATCCACTTGCTTCAACATCTCGTGCCCTTGCACCTGAGATTGTTGGCGAAGAGCATTATGCGATCGCGCGTGAAGTTCAGCAAACATTACAGCGTTATAAAGAATTGCAAGATATCATTGCCATTTTAGGTATGGATGAATTATCTGAGGACGATAAGCTTGTGGTACACAGAGCTCGTCGTGTTCAATTCTTCCTATCTCAAAACTTCCACGTAGCAGAACAGTTCACTGGCCAAAAAGGTTCTTATGTGCCATTGCAAGAAACTGTTAAAGGCTTCAAGGAAATCTTATCTGGTAAATACGATCACCTTCCAGAAGATGCATTCCGCTTAGTCGGCCGCATTGAAGAAGTGGTTGAAAAAGCCAAAGAGATGGGTGTAGAGGCCTAATCTGGTCCTTAGGAGGGTAAAAGCATGAAGACCGTTCAAGTCAATATCGTTACTCCCGACGGCCCAGTGTATGAAGCGGATGTGGAAATGGTCAGTGTAAGAGCAGAAAGCGGTGAGCTTGGGATTTTAGCTGGCCACGTTCCAATGGTTGCTCCGCTAAAAATCGGTGCAGTTCGCTTAAAACATAGTGGATCAACTGAATTGGTTGCAGTAAGCGGTGGATTTGTTGAAGTTCGCCCCGAAAAAGTAACCATTCTTGCTCAGGCTGCTGAAACATCAGACAAAGTTGATGTAGATCGTGCAAAATCAGCGAAACAGCGTGCTGAAGAGCATTTGAACCACCCGAATGAAAGTGATGTACGCAGGGCGGAACTCGCATTAAAACGGGCATTAAACCGTTTAAATGTAGCAGGGAAATAAAACAGAAAATCCTTCTTATCACAGTGATAAGAAGGATTTTTTTTAGGATGACATGAGAGATTGATACATCGACACATACGGATGAGATGCTTGCTTTTCTAGATATAACTGCTCGCAAAATTGCGTACTGCAATGCCATGTTTTATTGTTTCGGCGCAAGCCAAGGGTATATTGATGCGAAGAGTCCATATAAGGCCGCACGACCCAATCAGCATCTGAATGATGCTTGATGACAACCTCTCCCATGTACACACTCAACATCGCTTCCAATGCATCAATAGGCATTTTCCACTCAGCAAAAAGCTGCTGACGGAAGGCATCGAAGTATAATGACTCTAACTGATAAAGGCTTTCCTCTGAGTAATCCAAAGAAATGTTATGAAAATGACACAATTGTGCTAATTCTTCTAGCTGTGTCTGTCTATAATCAAAGTAGAAAGCAATGGCTTCCCATTCATGTTCAAATGAGGGAACCAGTTCTCCGTACAAATCAACAAAGTCAGGAAAAGAATCTTTCAAATATGATCAGCTCCTTCCACCGCAGTATATCATCTCCTTCGCATCAGAATAAGAGGGGATTCACTCTAAATGTAGCTCTTTTTTCCAAATGATTCATCTTTCCGATTTTGGAGGATATAATGAAAGGGAGTTTTCCTTTACAGAAATCAATAAAAGGAGGATTCAAGTGTATGGAAGACGTAGGACAACAAGCAATTGTCAGTATTGTGATCCACCTATTTTTTATTGCCATTACGTGGTGGGCATTGCTTGCGGTGAATATTGATCCACTGATTAAAAAAGGAAAAATTATTCAAGCTAGATTGCTCATGATGCTGATCACGATTGCTATTGCATCGGCAGTCAGCAATTTCTTCCTTGATTATTTAAATTTCTCCAGACAAATCCCTTATATGTTTTAACATAAAAGGTTTGGTCACTGCCTTCTGCGGGAACGTAAAAAGAAGTGTCAAAAATATGGCCTTTGATGACTTTTCCACGTATGCATTGATCTCCTTGCGGCAACACTTGTAGCAAGGGGGAATGACAAGTGAGAAAGTGTTTAAAAGGTTGGCCATTATTTGCATTTATTCTTTTTTTTGTTCTGATGATTCAAGGTGTTCGGGCGGAAGAAACATCCACGCTCGCCCAAATAGCAGAAGGTATGAAAAACCAGCAAATCGAAGTAAGTGGATGGACGCTTCATGCCAAAACAAATATAGACATTTCATCCGAACAATTTTCAAAAAAAGTGAAACGTTTGAAAGACGAACTACGACAGTATGAGTGGACCGAAAAAAAAGAGAAACATGTCACCAAAGTCACAGGAATTTACAAAGATGAAAAAAATGATACATTATCGAAAATTTTACTCGTGAAGACCGACACAAAATCAAACCAAAAGTCGTATTTATTATATGAGCAAAAAGGTGCTCGCCCACTGAATACCTGGGAGCATACATATGATCAGTTCGTACGTCATGCAAAAAGCATATTACAAGAAAAATTTGTGATTTTTACTTGTCTCGATGGTCATGTAAATGGTATGATGGATGTTGTTTTGCAAAAAAAAGCTGAAATGATAGCAAATGAATTTCAAGCAAAACCTGTTGAGTATCTCGTTGAGTCTAATTTTGTGTCGCTTTCCGCTTACACAGAGAAGTGGGAACAGTTCATTATGACTTCAAATGATAAAATGAATGTTCAAATTGCCATCAGAAGTTCGGAAATGAACGAAAATCATACGATTACGGTTGGCACACCAATCGTAACGACTGAATATTAATATAGAGAATTTGGGACGCGGAGGGGAAGACCTTGGAAAAAATCATCGTCCGCGGCGGTCAAAAGTTAAACGGCACAGTTAAAGTAGAAGGCGCAAAAAATGCCGTTTTACCAGTTATCGCTGCATCTTTGTTAGCAAGTACAGAAAAAAGCGTAATTTGTGATGTACCTACGCTCTCCGATGTATATACAATCAATGAAGTGTTACGTCATTTAGGAGCAGAAGTACATTTTGAAAATAACGAAGTATCAGTAGATGCATCTCATGCACTAGAAACTGAGGCTCCGTTTGAGTACGTCCGTAAAATGAGAGCATCTGTGCTCGTCATGGGACCACTTTTAGCTAGAACAGGTCATGCAAGAGTTGCATTACCTGGTGGTTGTGCGATTGGTTCAAGACCAATTGATCAGCATTTAAAAGGCTTTGAAGCAATGGGAGCTAAAATTCAAGTAGGTAATGGTTTCATCGAGGCTGAAGTAAATGGCCGTTTAAAAGGTGCAAAAATCTATTTGGATTTCCCAAGTGTAGGGGCAACTGAAAACATCATCATGGCAGCAGCATTGGCTGAGGGAACGACGATTTTAGAAAACGTAGCAAAAGAACCTGAAATTGTTGATTTGGCAAACTACATCAATGCCATGGGCGGTAAGGTTCGCGGTGCTGGAACTGGTACAATCAAAATCGAAGGTGTAGAAACACTTCACGGTGCAAAACACAACATCATCCCTGACCGAATTGAAGCTGGTACGTTTATGGTGGCAGCAGCCATTACTGAAGGAAATGTTCTTGTAAAAGGCGCTGTGCCTGAGCACATGACTTCACTTGTGGCGAAAATGGAAGAAATGGGTATTCAGATCATTGAAGAAGAAGAAGGTTTAAGAGTCATTGGACCATCTGAGCTCAAGCCAATCGATCTAAAAACAATGCCGCATCCTGGTTTCCCAACGGATATGCAATCTCAGATGATGGCGCTATTGCTTCGTGCGAACGGAACAAGCATGATCACAGAAACTGTGTTTGAAAATCGTTTTATGCATGCTGAAGAATTCCGCCGCATGAATGGCGATATTAAAATTGAGGGTCGCTCTGTGATAATCAATGGACCTGTTCAACTTCAAGGTGCTGAAGTGGCAGCGACTGATTTAAGAGCAGGAGCAGCACTTGTACTTGCTGGATTAGTGGCAGAAGGTCATACACGTGTCACTGAATTGAAGCATATTGACCGTGGATATGTGAACTTCCACCAAAAACTAGCAGCAATCGGTGCAGACATTGAAAGAGTAAATGATGAATCAGCAGATGTGACACAAGAACAAGTTGTATCAGATCTAAACGCATAATCATAAAAGAAATCAGTGTGTCCATTTGGGCATGCTGATTTTTTTTAGAATCATAGACTGGTTGCATTTTCAAAAGCTTATCATTAGTGTATCCAATCGTTTTAAATTTTATTCATACAGACGAACAGTAAATCAAATGATGAAGAGCACAAACATATCAGCAAAAGACTTGTCCAATGAATGAAAGAAGCTGTCATATTAGCTTGTCCTTGCCCATAGGATAAAAGAGATTCAATGACAAATGGGGGCAGCCAATATGAAACCAATGATATGGACAATCGCAGGAATTTGCATCATCATTTTAATGATTCCAACCTTACTCGTGTTGCCGACGTTCCAAGGAAAACCAGCAGCCAGCCAACACGTAGCAGCAGAACCATCAGTTAAAAAAGAAGTGAAAGGTTCAGTCAAATTGAAACAATCACCCGTCTCCATTCCCGTCTACCGTTCAGCGCATCAGCAGGTAGAAAACATCCCCTTAGAAGAGTATGTGATCGGTGTCGTCGCTTCTGAAATGCCAGCCGATTTTGAAATAGAGGCGCTCAAGGCACAGGCACTCGCCGCTAGAACGTATATCGTCAGACAAATGATCATTGATAAAACCGTCAAATCTCCACAGGGTTCTCTTGTAGATGACACCCAAATGTTCCAAGTGTACAAAAATAAACAGGAACTGAAGAAAATTTGGGGAAAAGCGTACAATTGGAAATTAAAAAAGGTCACAGAAGCGGTCGCCAGTACACAAGGGAAAGTACTGACGTATGACGAAAAACCAATTGATGCTTCCTTCTTTTCAACAAGTAATGGGAAAACCGAAAATGCAGAAGCTTATTGGAAAAATGAAATCCCTTATTTGAAAAGCGTCTCAAGCAAATGGGACGAAAAATCACCCAAATTCCAAAACAAGAAAACCATCACAGTGAGCGAATTTCAGCAAAAACTGGGTGTGACCCTTGGCCAGCAGCAGGTGGGAGAAATTGTAGAACGAACACCAGGCAATCAAGTAGCCAAAGCCGTCATTAACGGAAAAACATTGTCGGGCAGAGACATTCGCGAATCACTAGGATTGCACTCGGCAGACTTTACATGGGAACGAAAGGGTCAGCAAATCGTGATTACGACAAAAGGGTATGGCCATGGTGTGGGCATGAGTCAGTATGGTGCACATTATATGGCACAGTCAGGCAAAAAAGTAGAGGCGATCGTGAAACATTATTATCAAGGGATAAAAATTGAATCAGCTGATCGCTTTCTGAACACATATATGGCTAAGAAATAAAAGCAAAGGTGCCTCAAAATGGGGGCATCTTTTTTTATGTGTGAAGAGGTTTGAACAGAATGTGACAAATTGCGACTTAAGGCGCACCTCAGGAAATCTTAAACATTTACATCCCGACAAGAACCGATGGCCGATACAAAGCCCCTCGAAAGAATGAGAAAACGAGGGTGACAAAAGAGTCGTTAGGTGAATATATCTAGACATCTGACAGAATTTTAGTGATTTTGATGAAAGAGAAAAAGGGATCGAGTCCTATACCATTCCAAGACAGAATATTTTACGATTAAGATGTTTCAATCAAATACATAAGGAGGAAGGAAAAGCATG
Source organism: Bacillus sp. Leaf49 (assembly GCF_001426125.1). NCBI lineage: Bacteria > Bacillati > Bacillota > Bacilli > Caryophanales > Bacillaceae > Bacillus > Bacillus sp. Leaf49. The sequence continues at coordinate 417,164 of NZ_LMRK01000012.1, forward strand.
TTGAAAAAAGTATTTACACTCGTAACCTTAGCTGTATTGACATTATCAATGTCAATCTCTTCACCAGTATTTGCAGAAGCAGCATCAGCCAAAAAACATAAGAAAGATGTAAGAGTGACGATCTTACTTGATGCAAGTGGAAGTATGGCAAGAAAAGTGGATGGAGAGCGCAAATTCGATTTAGCAAAACAAGAGGTATTTAAATTTGCTCAGTCTCTTCCGAAAGATGCTAAAATCCGTATGAGTTTGTTTGGGTCTGAAGGAAACAACAAAAACTCAGGTAAAGCTCAATCATGTGAAGTCATTAGAGGCGTTTATGGCGTTCAGCCTTATGAAAAGGATAGTTTCGAAAACTCTCTAAACGGTCTTGGACCAAATGGCTGGACACCGATTGCACGTGCTCTTGAAAGTGCAAAGCAAGCGGATAAGCAGCTTCATAAGGGAACAAAACACATTGTGTACTTAATTACTGATGGTGAAGAAACTTGTGGTGGAGATCCAGTGAAAGTAGCGAAAGAGCTTCATAACTCAAAGGGATCTACTGTAGTCAATGTGATTGGATTAGACTTTAACGATGGCTATGAAGGTCAATTGAAGCAAGTAGCTAAAGCTGGTAAAGGTCATTACTACCAAGCAAGCACTGGGAAAGAAATGGGTTCTATCCTTACAGCAGAATCATTAAAACTACACGAATAACTTGCTGAAGAAAAGGGAAACGATTGATTGATGCTTTCGTTTCTCTTTTTCTGTACAAATGAAAAAAAGGGAGATTTTTTAATGAAAAGAAATATTATATTAACCATTTTAGCGAGTCTTGTTCTGCTTCTTTCTTCACCAGCTCATGCTGTAACGAAAAAGGAGCCTGCTCATGTGGTGATTTTACTTGATTTAAGCGGAAGCATGGCACAATCGGTTGAAGGCGAAAAGAAAATCGATATCGCAAAACGCTCGATCCAAAGTTTCGCAAGTATTTTATCAGAAGATACACAAGTCTTGCTTCGTGTTTTTGGTCATGAAGGAACGAATAAAAATGCAGGAAAAGCCGTTTCTTGTGCAAGTTCCGAAGCAGTTTATGGATTTGGAACATATGAGCAAGCAACCTTTCAACAAGCGCTAAATGTGTATGGTCCAACAGGATGGACACCACTTGCCAAAGCATTAACTGATACGAAACAAGATTTTGAAGATCACCAAGCTAAAGGAAAAAATATTGTCTATGTTGTCAGCGATGGTGAGGAAACATGTGGCGGAAGCCCATCACAAGCAGCGAAGCAATTACATGAAGAAGGTATTGACACAATCGTCAATATCATTGGCTTCGATGTAAATGAAAAAGAAGCAAAAAGTCTAAAATCTGTTGCCAAAGCTGGTGGTGGACAATATCAACCAGCAGCAAATGCAGAAGAATTGAATCATATTCTTCAAAAAGAAGCGAACTCTTTTGGTCAATAGGATGTGAATAGACAGCTGGGGAGAAACCCCCAGCTGTTTTTTCATTAAGGATCAATAAGGATCAATTTAAAGTCGTTTCCAATTCATCAATCCGTTTCTCCACGTAGTGCTGATCTTTTCTTGCATGGAAGGTTTCGGCTTTTTCTAATATCGCGGTGGTATTGTATTCTGGAATCTGGGAATAGCTTTCGTAAACCCCTTTTGGTATTAACACGTTTCCTTCAGGCCAATAAACTGCGATATTTCCACGTTTCAGCTCTCCGAATTGAGCAACTCCTTGGTAGGATCCATATTGATTAAAAAGGACAACGGGATCGCCTTCTTGGACGTAAAGCTCTTTCGCATCTTCTTCATTCATCAAGATAGAATGCCGCTTTCCACCATTAAAGGCATCCTTTTCACTGTAAATCATAGAGTTGAATTGCTTGCCTCGTCTTGTCGTGATATTGAAATGCCCCTCAGTTTTTCGGTATTGAGGCAGCTGTGCTGGGAGCAGGTGTCCTTTTCCATCCGGTGTTGGACACACCCCATCTTCGCAAAGCCATGCGCCACCCCATTGAAAGACATCCCCTTTATGACGCAAATGCTGGATCCCATCATAGTTCCGATTTGCGATGGCAATCTCACGGCGAATGTCTTCAGCATGGTCAAAATGAATCAGCTTCGCGTCTTCTGGGCGAACTCTTTTTGCTAGGTCAATATAAATGTCCCATTCAGCTCTGGCTTCTTCAATGCGAGGTCCTTCAATTTCCGGACTGAAATACACCATGCGTTCCGTACTGGTTGATGTACCGCCGCCTGGCTGTTCATATCTTGTCATTGCAGGCAGAACAATCACAGTCTCTTCTGCTTCTATCAGTGTAGAGGTGTTCAAAATAATATCTTGATGGACACGGAGTTCAAGTTCGGATAGTGCTTTTTCAATCGCTTCAGGATTTGGCATCGTTTCTAAAAAGTTTCCACCGCTAGTAAACAGCATCTTCAGCTTTTGCGGGTGTTCTTTTGGAAGAGCCATTTTTTCAAATGATTGCCCAATCGTGTCTCCATGCCATTTTGGAATATCAAATCCCCATATCTTCTCGATTCTTTTAATATTCTCTTCATCAAAATCACTGCCGGGCAATACGAATGGATCGGCACCCATTTCGCCTGAACCTTGGACACCGCTATGGCCACGAATAGGCATAACGCCACAATGTTTTCTGCCAATAAATCCGCGTAACATGGCAAGGTTTGCGACTTGTGATATATTATCAGTGGCAAAGCGATGCTGAGTGAGACCCATACTCCAAATAAACACGCCTGAATTGGCATTGGCAAGCAGTACAGCGAATTCCTTCATTCTTTCTTTAGATAAGCCTGACGATGCTTCGAGATCCGACCATTTTAACTGAGTGACATGCTGCTTTACATCTTTTATGCCGGTTGTATGCGCTTGGATAAATTCATGATCAAGAGCGGAATGGGGCGCTTGCTCCTCCATATCAAACCAATGTTTGATGACACCATTCATAAACGCAATATCGCCGCCTATATTGACTTGATAAAAATCATCCGCTATTTTTGTGCCGAATAAAGCACTTTCTGGAATAGAAGGGACCCAATATTTTTCCATTGCAGGCTCTTTATATGGATTGATGACAATGATTTTGGTTCCTTTCTTTTTAGCGGCGTACATATATTTAGTCGAAACCGGCTGGTTGTTTGCTGCAACAGAGCCCCAAAATATCAATACATCTGTTCCAATCCAATCACTGTAATTACAGCTGGATGCACCTATACCAAGGGAGCGTTTTAGAGCGGTTTTGCTTGGTGAATGGCAAATACGAGAAGCATTATCGATATGATTTGTTCCAATAAATCGCGCAGCTTTCGCCGCAGTATAGTACACTTCATTTGTAATCCCTCTAGCCGTTAAATAGAAAGCAAGCTGACGTTTATCAATTGATTTGATTTTAGCGGCGATTTGATCTAATGCATTATCCCAAGAAATGCGTGTAAAAGCATTCTCACCTTTTTTTCGAATCAGGGGATAAGGAATACGCCCAAGTTTTCGAAGAGACGTGCTATCCATTTGTTTGAGCCGCTCAATATCTTCGAACCATTTTGGGTCAATAGCTGGCATTGTGTTAAGCCGTAGCACATTCAGTCTTGTAGTGCATATATGGGGTCCTGCTAGTGTTTGATCGTATAAACCTGATACACCAAGAGCACAGCCGTCACAAACTCCCTGAGTCAATATACGGTACGCATAAGGGAGATTATCTTTGTTCTCCCATGCCACTTTCATCGTGTCTCGAATGTGTTTCGGTTTTACTTTTCCGAGCCCCATAGGAGCAAAAGAGGCCCATAGCTTTGGTGAGGGTTTTTTGTTGAGTTTAATAGGCCCCTTGTGTTTTGTTTTTCCCATGATATCGTCACCCTCCTATCATTTTGTAAAGCGTTTTCATATCTAAAAATTACCTGTAGATTGTCATTCTGTCAAATTCATATTAAGAGCGGACCGTGACAGAAGAAGGAGCAGTAAGATTTGATTCACGAAGTTGTTTAATATCCTTCCGAATGAGAAGAGATATGATAAACGCAATGAAAAATAGGCCAGAGAAGACCATGAGACTTTGTGTGTAATTGCCTGTAATGTCACGAATAAAGGAGGAAAATAAAGGTCCTGCTAAACCAGCAGCGGCCCAAGCGGTGAGAATATAACCGTGTATGGCACCTAGCTGCTTCGTACCAAATAAATCTCCGATATAGGCTGGAATTGAAGCAAACCCTCCTCCGTAGCACGTATAAATGATCGCCATCACGATTGAAAAGATGAGCGGTTCTTTTAAGTAGGGAAGTAAGGGAAAAGCAATGAGCTGTATAGTGAAGAAAATCGTATACGTATTTGGCCTTCCGATATAATCAGAGAAGGATGCCCATCCGATCCGTCCTAGCCCATTAAAAGCACCTAAAATTCCAACAAGAGTAGCTGCTGCACCGGCCGTGAAACCAACACTTTCTTGAGCAAGCGGTGATGCTACAGAAATAATAGCAATTCCGCATGTGATATTAATAAAGAGCATGACCCACAAATAATAAAAACGCCGTGTTTTAATGGCTTCATTTGCGGTGAGCTGTGATAAATCTTGAGGAATTTTCCTTTGGCTTGTTTTTAGCACGTTAAATTGTTTGACATCATCAGGTGTTGGTGGTGATAAATAAAGAGATGAAACGACCATGATGATAAAATAAGAGATTCCGAGAATATAGAAGGTATTTGCAATATCAACTTTTTCAATGAGAAATTGAATAATGGGACTGCAAATCAGAGAAGCAAATCCAAAACCCATAATGGCTAAACCCGTTGCGAGTCCTCTTCGATCTGGAAACCATTTGACTAATGTTGATACTGGAGCAATATAGCCTACACCTAATCCGATTCCAGCGAGTACACCATAAAATAAATAGAGGAGAGGTAATGAAGACATGTGGACAGCAAACCCTGATCCAGTCATCCCAATGCCGAAGAAAATAGCTGAGAAGAGCCCTGATGCCCTCGGCCCATACTTTTCAACGAAATGCCCCATGAAGGCAGCTGATAAACCTAAAAATAAAATAGCAATGCTAAATGTCAGGCTTATTTCTGTTAATGACCATTGAAAGGTTTGATGTAAAGGATTCGTAAAAACACTCCATGCATAAACAGATCCGATAGATAAATGAATCCCCACAGCACTTGTAGCGATCAGCCAACGATTTTTTGTTTTATTCATTGTGTTCCCTCCATATAAAGCAAACAAAAAGTTTGATAAGATAGAAATATGTTACATTTTTATGACTTTTTAAAATAATATCACAATTCGTCTGGTTCATATAACTAAATTTGTGTTGAAAGGAAGATCAGATCATGAATCCTTCTGTTAAAACGAAACGGCGCATACACCAATATCGCAAAGGTCAAATGACATGTAAAACAGATGAAGTTGTAGAAGAATTCCCTTTAACCGTGCTGGTGAATGGTGAAGAGTTTGTCACACTCGTTTGTTCACCGGATCATTTGAAAGAATTGGTGATCGGTTTTTTAGCTTCAGAAGGAGTCATTCGATTTGAAAAAGAGATTAAAAGGTTTACAATAGATGAAAGTATGGGTTTTGCATATGTTGACTTACATCACTCAACACATTTCCAATCCTCAGATTTTACAAAACGAGTGATCGGATCTTGCTGTGGGAAAGGAAGACATTTTTATTTTCTCCAAGATGTGAAGACGGCAAAAACAGCCATTGACCGAATCAGTATTTCTGCTGAAACTTGTATTCATTTAATGAAATGTTTACAGGAGGAAAGTCAGTTATTTCAACATACTGGTGGTGTCCATAATGCTGGACTGTGTGATACAGAAAAGCTATTCATCACTAGGACGGATATAGGACGGCATAATGCGTTGGATAAAATCTATGGATATTGTTTACTTCATAAAATCCCACTGAGAGATAAAATCCTTGTATTTAGCGGCCGGATATCATCTGAAGTTCTGTTGAAGGCAGCAAAATTAGGAGTATCAATCGTCATATCAAAATCAGCTCCTACTGAGTTAGCACTTAAAATGGCAGAAGAATTAAATATAACAACAGTTGGATTCGTAAGAGGAGAATCTTTTAATATCTATACTCATCATCAGCGTATTACAGAATAGGAGGCTAAGTATGGTCAGTATTTTGGATAAAAGACATCGACCATTGCGCGATTTAAGAATATCCGTAACAGATCGCTGTAATTTTAGATGTACGTACTGTATGCCTGCTGAAATCTTTGGACCAGATTATCCTTTTTTAGATAAAGAAGAGCTACTTAGCTTCGAGGAAATTGAACGACTTGCTGCGCTTTTTGCAAAGGAATTAGGTGTGGTGAAATTACGTATTACGGGCGGTGAACCTTTAATGCGTAAAGATTTGCCCGTTTTGATAGAAAAACTCGCAAAAATTCCAGGTATTGAAGACATCGCGATGACAACCAATGGAACGCTGTTACCTTTGTACGCAGATAAGCTAAAGAAAGCAGGTCTGAATAGAGTCACTATTAGTTTAGATTCTTTAAATCCAGATCGTTTTAAGCAGATGAATGGAAGACACATTTCTATCCAAAAAGTATTTGATGGGATAGAGGCTGCAAAAAAAGCTGGACTTGCTATTAAGATCAATATGGTTGTCCAAAAAGGTGTGAATGATCAAGATATCTTACCAATGGCAGCCTATTTTAAAAAAGAAGGACACATTCTACGATTTATTGAATTCATGGATGTTGGCAATACGAACAAATGGAATCTCAAGCATGTATTGACGAAAAAAGAGATTATGGAGCTAATTCATTCAAAATACCCTATCAAACCAGAACCCCCTCGATATCAAGGGGAAGTAGCCAAGCGTTATTTTTATGAGGATGGGTCAGGAGAGATTGGTATTATTTCTTCCGTTTCAGATGCTTTTTGTGGATCGTGTAATAGAGCTAGACTATCTGCACGTGGCGAATTATTCACCTGTCTTTTTGCATCATCGGGTTTTGATCTGAGACGATACATCCGTAATTCAGAAAATGATGAATATCTAGTGAACATATTGAAGGAACTTTGGTCAAACAGACAGGATCAATATTCAGCTGAGAGAGAGCAAAAGAAAGATCAGAAAAAAGTTGAGATGTCCTACATCGGCGGGTAATGACAACAAAGTATCATGATCATCGATTTTTGAAAAGAAGAGAAAATGCTATAATCACTGTTGAAAATCTTCTTTTAACATCAAGACAATCTTTCCTATAAGCTCGGCCCTATAAAAAAACAGCAGAGATTCTGCTGTTTTTTTAAAATGCTATTTTGTACCTCAAAATTGACGGACTAAGGATGAAAAAGAGATTTTTATTCATTTTGTCCTGCTTTACATTGACAGGAACTATGCTAAGATCAAATCAATCTTTACCAACTCGATTTTTTCACTCCTGGAATCTGTCCTTTATAGGCAAGCTCACGAAAAGCAATTCGAGACATTTTAAATTTTCTCAAGTAACCTCTAGGACGGCCAGTTAATTCACAGCGGTTTTTTAAGCGAGTGGGTGAAGAGTCTCTAGGTAGTTTCTGCAAAGCTTCATAGTCACCTTTTTCTTTTAGCTCTTTCCTTAATTGTGCATATTTCAAAACGAGCTGCTGCCGCTTTTTTTCTTTTGCTATTTTTGATTTCTTTGCCATTTAAAACCCTCCTGGTTTAAGTGTGTATGTTCCATTGAAAGGGGTCTTCAAACGTTGTCCAATCTTGATTAAATTCTTCAGGTGTAAGCAAGCATTGATCTAGTGTACGAATAATTTCTGCTTTAGGTAAATCTACACCGATAAAGACAAGTTTTGTATGTCGATCACCAAACTCTGCATCCCACTCATCTAGAATGTCTGGTTCCTGATTTAAGATCCGTGATCGTTCTTGCTCAGGCAAGGCAGCAATCCAGTATGCGATTGGTTCAATTGCCACAGATTTTCCGGCTTGTGAAATTAAAATGGTTAAATCATGATGTGTCGCTAGCCATGTAAATCCTTTCGCTCGAACGATTTGCTCTGGCATTTGATCTAACCATGCATTCAGTCTGCCAGTATGAAAAGGAAGCCTTCTTTCATAAACAAAAGATGAGATTTGGTATTCTTCTGTTTCAGGCGTATGCTGAGAGTGTCCAGCATTGATTTCTTTGATCCAGCCCGCAGAAGCACTAGATTTTTCAAAATCGAATAAACCAGTATTCAAAATATCACTAGGCTGTACATTACCTTTAGAGGTTCTAATAATGGTTGCTTCTGGTTGAAGTTTGGTTAACACGTGCTCAAGCCGATCTAGTTCTGATGCTGATACAAGATCACATTTGTTGATAATGAGCACATCACAAAATTCAATTTGATCAATAAGTAAATCGGAAATCTCTCGTTCATCATCATCTGAAACTGCTTCTTTACGATCCAATAAACTTTCTCCTGACTGGAAATCTGTCCAGAAACGGTTTGCATCTACCACCGTTACCATCGTGTCTAATCTGCAAAAACGTGTCAAATCTATGCCCATTTCTTCATCAATGTAAGAGAAAGTTTGAGCGACAGGAATTGGTTCACTAATACCTGTAGATTCAATGACAATATAATCGATATTCCCAGCCTTACAAAGGCGTTCTACTTCAATTAATAAATCTTCTCTCAATGTGCAACAAATACAACCATTAGATAGTTCAACCAGTTTCTCATCTGATCGAGAGAGTTCGCCGCCTTGCTTAACTAATTCCGCATCAATGTTTATTTCACTCATGTCATTGACAATAACAGCTACTTTTAGCCCTTTACGATTCTGAAGAACATGATTTAATATCGTGGTTTTTCCAGCTCCTAAAAAGCCGCTTAGAACTGTGACAGGTATTCTTTTATCCATTTGTTTTAGTCCTTTTGAACATGCTCATTTTGTATGCCGCCTCACTTATATAGTAATGATTACGATTTAGATCTTAAAAATTATTTTGTTTCCCGATGAAGGGTGTATTTCTTTAATCGTGGAGAATATTTTTTTAACTCCAATCGGTCTGGATTCGTTCGTTTATTTTTTGTAGTGATATAGTTTCTGTCACCTGTTTCAGTACAGGCTAAGGTGATTTTCACGCGCATAATTGCTATAATCCTCCTTTATTTCGTAATGATTACGATTTGTATTTTAAAATGATAAAGGCTGATTGTCAAGTTTAGTATCAAGTCTATGCCAACTCAAATAAAAAAGGGGTATCGTATTTCATTGATACCCCTTTCTATTAATAAAAGTCACCAAGTTCTTCTTCGTAATAATCTTCGTACTGTTGGACATCGGTAGGGAGTTCTTGGAGGAAGGCTAGCCCGCCTAGTATAAACATCAAAACGATCGCGATGAATGAGAGAATAACGGCGGCAATACTTGAAATCGCAAACAGTGTTTGCATTTTCATCATCTTAGCATATTGTTCCAATAATTCTTCGTAAGAAGTATCAGGCGCTTGAATCAATTGTTCAGCTGCTTTCACGGATTTTTGGGCATGAATTCCCATCATAATCAGAAAAACGCCAATGGCAGCAGGAAGAACAAGCCAAAACCCACTGAGGATGGATAGACCACCTGAAATATAGAGAAAGATGCTCCCAACCTTTCCCCACTTTGTTATTGAATGAAGAGATTGAATGATTTTCTCAGTTTGTTGCAATTGTGTTCACTCCTTTATGTATTCACTCTATATCATACTTGAGCAAGTAGTACTTTAGGAAGAGTGAATTGACCTTTTTTCTATCTTTTATTTACTTTTTATGGATAAATAAATTATTTTTGAATAAGAAAAAAGTAGCAATTACTACAATTCCAATCGATAAATTTTGTCATAAATAAGAAAAGTAGTTTGAAGTAATTAGAAAAATTATCAAAATATGTTGTTAGTTGTCTATCGATTGGTTATTATTGTATTGTATTACCATAAAAATTGGAAGGTGGAATTCATATGTTAGATCGAATTTTAAACAAAATGACCAATGTTCAACCTGCAGCTGCTAGATGTATTTTGCAAAGATTGGTCACTTCTTGCCAATCAGCACCAACTTGTTTCCTTCAAGGCGTTGGAACTTTCCGTTACTATGTGGATCGTGACACAGGTGAGATTTGTACTAGCCAAGAACGCGTTAAATGTGGCTGCTAAATCTAAGTATCTTATTTATTAGGGTGTGAACGCATGAGCATAACTCCAATTTCATTAGTAACAAATGCTATGCAGACGTCAAATAAGCGTCAAGCTGGCCATACATCAAATTCTTTTTTGACTCAAGCAGCGCAAATTGTTCAAGGCGACCATTCTCCAGAAGAGAGAAAGGCGTTATTTCAACAACTGACTTTAGTTCAGCAAGGAAAAGATTTAGAGCTTCATGTTTCTAAATTAAAGGAACTAGAGAAAGAGGTTCAAAAAGAGGTGTCTTCTTCTGTTACTGTGAATCAGCACGGTGATCAAGTTGACATTTCAAATGAAGCTCGCAGTGAGTTTGAACAAGCTGAGGAAGAAACATCCGCTTCAAGCGAAGCTAATGAAATCGCTGCAGAGGAAAAAGGGAAGGATGTTCAGCCAAATTCACAATAATAAAAAATGAGGCATGTGTTTGATGCTCTTCACATGCCTCATTTATCTTTAGTTTGCAGCTAGTCTTGAATAAAGACCGTCTGGAAAAGGTGCTGCATATGAGATGGTATCATTCTCTTCTACCATGATGTAGAACGGAAACTCCTGAATTTGGAATGCGTTTATCAATTGTTCGTCTACCGGAATAATTCGCAAGTTTGTTTCGTGATCACGATATAATTCTTGGTCCTTTTTTTGCCCGTTTTTCAACAAAATACTCAATGAAACGTTTAGTTTACGCTGCTTTTTTGTTTCTAGGAATTGTTCGAGTGATGGAATGCAGTGCGGACATGCTGTGTCAGTGAAGATCAGTAATTGTTGTGTACGATTTGTTTGCAGCAGATCATTCATGTGAATGGGTGATGGCTGTTCGAGAAGTGGATGCGCAAGTTTCTGCCCCACGTGTTCTATAGGTAAGATGATAAGCTGCATCTGTTGTTTTAAATAGATGATAATTCCAGCCGTTAATAGAAGACTGCAAATCATAAGAGCGAGCTGTAAAAGAAAAATTGAATTCATCGTATATCGTCCTCTCAAAGTGAAGTTACGCAAAGCTATCATATTACAAATATCAAAAATATGTCAATTATACTAAATGGTGTAAGGTGGAGCATCTCATGAGTACAGTGAACCATTGTTTATATGCAATCTCCTATACTTGGAAAAAAAGTCGTTCTTATCTTCTTTTAACTTTGTTCATTCAAGTGATCGTTGGTTTTATGCCTTTGGCTAGTGTCTGGATTATTCAAACTTTGATTAATGAAATTATTTTATTTATGACGTCTTCAGGTGACATCCAAAAGGTTTTGTGGTTATTTGGACTGCAAATGGTCATTGTGATTTTAGGATATGGGCTTCAATTCATTCTTCAGCTTAGTCAACAGAAAGCAACAAATCTGATTGGTCTGCATTTGAAAGGTGAATTGCTTCAAAAAGCGATAAGACTGCCGTTTATTACGTTTGAGCACCCGTCCTTTTACAATGAAAGTCAACGTGTGATGAACAGTCATCAGCATGTTCTCAGTATGGTGAGAAGTATTTTTACAATGATGAGCGCGTTGATTACTGTTGTATCACTTCTTATTTATATGATCGGTATTCATTGGGGCTTAGCGGTCATATTGTTCTTGTTTACCTTGCCTGTATTATGGATTGAACTTTTCTTTGGAGGCGCACGTTATCGATTAAATCGTTTGTTAACGGCTAATGATCGAAGAGAAATGTATGTATCTGATCTCGTCGCGCAACGAGATTCTTTAAAGGAAGTTCGTTTATATGGAATTGGGGATTATCTTCTTCAAAAGTGGAGAGGTCACTACATTAAAAGTGCAGATGAAAAATATAATTTGCTGAAACGCCAAGTGCGCTGGGAGATGGCAGGCGGGTTGCTTATGACATTGGCCTATGTGTGCTGTGGTTTATTGATTGTCTTTCTTATTTTTCAAAAAAAATTAGCAGCGGGTACGTTTGTTGCAGTGCTGCAAGCTGTACAAAACATTCAAAGTGGGTTTCAAGATTTAACGAGGGAATGTTCTAGTTTATATGAAACAAGCCTATATATTGATGAAATGAGAGCTTTTCAAAAGAGAGAAGAGGAAATGCATGAACAGACGGAAGAGGCAGAGTCGCTTCAGGGAATTGAGCATATCCAGTCCATTACATTAGACAATCTCTCTTTTACTTATCCGAATATGAAAAAACCAGCGATTGAGCATATTCATTTTCATATGAATAAAGGTGAACGAATTGCATTAGTAGGAGATAATGGGTCCGGTAAAACCACTTTAATCAAATGTTTAACCGGCTTATATGATCCAGATCAACAGAATATGCACAAAGTCAATGGAGAGGATATTTCCACCATCCATAAAAAGACCTATCATGCGAGAATGGCTGTTCTTTTTCAAGATTTTATGAAGTACGAATTCACTGTGAGAGAAAACATAGGGTTTGGCCGTATTGATGATATAGAAGAGGAAGAGCGGTTGATTTCAGCCGCCCGCCAAGCAGGTATAGAGAAAAGAATTAATCAAATGGAAGACACATATGATGCGCAGCTAGGTCGCTTTTTTGAAGAGGGACATGAATTGTCTGGCGGACAATGGCAAAAGCTTGCGATGGCGAGAACCTTCTTTAGAGAAAGTGATTTTATTATTTTAGATGAACCGACCTCTGCTCTCGATCCGCTGTCGGAGATCTCGCTCATTCGAAAGTTATTCGATCATACGCAGGATCAAGGGGTTTTGTTTATTACACATCGTATGGGAGCGGCCCGCTTAGCAGACCGTATCATCGTCATGAAAGATGGTGCTTTCATTGAAGAGGGCAACCATGATGAACTGATGGCGTTGCACGGAGAGTACAGAAGGCTTTACGAGGCACAATCTCAACTATTTCAACAAAAGGAGATGGTGTAAGGTGAGTGTCTTTTATTTCATAGGCGTCTATTTACTAGGAATCATTTTTGCGGGTGCATGGCTCGATAAAGCAAGGAAACAGAAGGCACATGTCCAGCAGATCAATGCTTATTGGTTGTTGCCGCCTTCTTTTGCGGCACCTATGTTTTATTTATTTTTGTTGATTGAATTGGTTTGTACGGTTCATTTGTTTATATGGAACATGTCTGTCCTGCCTGCAATTGGCCTTACAGCCCTGTTATGTATTTATACTGGAGCGGTTACGTTCAATTTAATTAGGGGGCATCGTGATATTTCGTGCGGTTGTGGAGGGTTACTGGAAAACGATCGCCTGCATTGGGGGATTGTGATTCGCAATCTGCTTATGCTTACTCTTGTGGCAGGGTTATTTTATGTACATCCTAGTGTTGAAATGATTTCATTGCGGTTGAAAATGATTTGTTTTCTCATTGCAGCGGCTGTCTGTTTGATCATAGCGGTCAGCCAAGAAATTGTGCTATTGAAGCGAAAGTGGATCGACTCATTCCAGATTGCAGATGAATCAATTATAGAAGGAGATAAAATGAAATGACAGATATTTTATTAATCATTGTGTTATTAATTGTCATTGCCCAGCTGGCTGTCGTGTTTTTGCTTGCCCGTTTTATCGGGAGATTTATGAATAAAATAAAGTCCCTTGATGGAATTGAATTGAAGGAAGCGGATATTGGTGACCCGGCTCCGTTATTTCGCAGTTATTCGCATGTAGGTGAAAAGGTGATCTTGAAGGAGTATTTGCAAAATGGGCGAGCTGTGATGCTGTTATTTGTGAATTCTACTTGTATGACTTGTAAAAGTATTTTGTCTGATTTGCAGCCTCAAACTTCACATGATGATGCTCATGTGATTGTTATAAATGGAGATGAACAAGCCGATGATGCCTCGCTTCTTCAATTGCTGCCGGAGCAAGCTGTTTATATGCGCTCATCACAAATTATGGAGTTGTATGGAGTAACAGTTGTTCCGCAAGCGCTTCTGATTGATGAACATGGTATCATTCTGAAAAGAAAATCGCTTCAAAATGCGAAGCAATTTGAGCAGTTGGTGCATGCTTCATAAAAAAGCGTCTCTTTCTTCAAGAGACGCTCCAGCGTGTAGACAAACCCTCGCATTCTTTGTCAGTCCTGCGTGCTGGTGCTCACGAATGTGAAATTCGCTCCGCGCCAGTACTCGTCCTTCCTAGACTTCAAAGGTTTTCTATCACGCTGAAAAGAAGACAAAGGGCTAAAATCAAGTTCATTTTAGCCCTTTGTCAACAATCTAAAGCGTCTCTTTCTTCAAGAGACGCTCCGTTTATAACTCTTTTCCTAAAATATCTAAGTCGTACCGATTGCCGTCCATTTCCGCGATGCGTGGCAAATGTCCCCAAGTCTCAAAGCCGTGCTTCTTAAATAATTTGATGCTGGCTTCGTTGTGGCCGAAAATAAAGGCAAGTAACGTTCGGATGCCTAATGAGGGTGCCAATTCGAGCGCCTCTTGTAAGAACAGTGACCCTAAACCTTTTCCTCGATAGTTTTGGTTCAAATAAATACTCATTTCAACAGTACCGTTGTATGCAGGTCTGCCGTAAAACGTTTCAAAACTGAGCCAGCCGTAGATATTTCCTTCCTCATCTGTTTTCACATAGAGAGGACGTTTCTCTGAATGATTCAAAAACCACTGACGGCGGTCTTCTACTGTAACAGGTTCTGTATCGGCCGTTACTTCTCTTGAAGCAATCGTTGAATTGTAGATATCGACGATCTCTTTGAGGTCATCTTCTGTTGCCATGCGGTTGAAAGTTTTCACCATATGTACCCCCATCTTTTTTTTCATTCATCATACATATTATTGATGCGATTGCGCAAAATAAAAAGAAAAATGATTTCGTGTGTATATATTTTTTGAAAAGTGTTCAGAATGTTGCTGAGGTGATGAAAAATGAGAGAGGAAGAAAAGAAACGTACTTCCAAAATCACAAAAGTTCAGCAATTTTTCCGTAAGCGCTGGGTATTCCCTGCTATTTACTTGGTCAGCGCAGCGGTCGTGTTAACAGCCGTTCTTTGGTATCAAGCTGTATCGAAAGATGTGAAAGACCAACTATCTGATGGAAATCAAACAGGACAAGAACAACGTGATGATGCCGTTGAAGTTGGAAAGCCAATTGAAAATGTCGCTATGCCGGTCCAGAATTCTGAGAATGTTTCTGTCGTGAAAAAGTTCTATGAAGCAGATGCTGATCAAAAAGAAAAAGAAGCAGCACTTGTAAACTATAATAACACCTATACCTTAAGCAAAGGTATTGATCTTGCAGATAAAGATGGCAAAGTGTTTGATGTCACAGCTGCTCTTAGTGGAACAGTCGTTCAGGCGAAAAAAGATCCAGTTCTCGGTCACGTTGTTGAAATTGAACATGAAGATGGATTGTCTACTGTGTATCAATCGTTGTCACAAGTGAGTGTAAAAGAAGGCGATGAAGTAAAGCAGAATGATGTCATCGGTGCTTCTGGTAAGAATCTATATGGTGCTGAAAGCGGCAACCATGTTCACTTTGAAATTCGTATGGAAGGTTTAGCGCTTAATCCACTTAGCTTCATTGATAAGCCTGTTTCTTCCATTGAAAAAGCAGCGCAAGAAGTGACAGAAGAAGCAAAAGAACCTGCTCAGCCAAAAGTTGATGAAAAAACGAAGGAACCTGCTGCTGACGATAAGGCAAAAGAGCCGGCTGAAGAAAAATCTGAAGATAAGTCTGATGAGAAGGGGAAATCCTCTGATCAAGAAAAGTCTTCTGATTCCTCTAAAGACCGCAGTCAGTCAGAAGAAACAAAACAATCTTAATGTCATGTCAGATCCTCTGTGTAGATAAATGCACAGAGGTTTTTTCTGTCTTTAAAAAAACCTCCGCCATATGGCGGAGGGATGCTATAGGGCGGCAGGTCCTTCTTCACCTGTCCGAATGTTGATTGTATTTTCTATCTCATATATAAAAATCTTCCCATCCCCTGGTTCGCCTGTACGCAGTACTTTCTGTGCTGTTTCCACGACCTGTTCAACAGGTACTTTGCTTAAGACGATTTCAATCTTTAAACGTTCGTACACATTGCTTTCCTTTTTGACGCCACGGTATAGTTCCGTATGTCCCTTTTGTAATCCGCAGCCGTGCACATTGGAAAAGGTAATAGAGGTAACACCAATTTTTCCAAGCTCCACCTTTAATGTTTCAAAATTAGCTGGACGTGTGACAATCTCCACTTTATACATTTTGCTCATAGAGACACCCCTTTTTCTTTAATCTTGATATGCTTTTTCGCCGTGCATCGTTAAATCAAGACCGACTGATTCTTCTTCTTCAGTTGCGCGAATCTTGAAGAAGATGTTGACGACTTTGATGATCACGTATGTGACAACTGCAACAAAGACGTATGTGGCCACGATGGCGACAACTTGTTTCCAAAGTAAGCTTGGATCGCCGTAAAATAAGCCGTTGGCTCCGCCATCATTGACAGATGTAGTGGCGAAAAGGCCTGTAGCAATGCCTCCCCACGTACCGCCGATCCCGTGTAGACCGAATGCATCCAGTGCATCGTCATAGCCGAACTTGGCTTTAAGTGAATAGACGCCCCAGAAACAAACGATTCCGCCGATGATTCCGATGATAATTGAAGCAAATGGTGTGACAAAACCTGCGGCAGGTGTAATCGCTACTAGGCCTGCAATGGCTCCAGAGATTGCACCTAGCATCGTTGGTTTTTTGTTGATCATCCATTCGACTAACAGCCAGCCGATGATTCCGGCAGCAGCTGCTGTATTTGTGTTAATAAAGGCATACATGGCGACACTATCTAATGTGAGGGCACTTCCTACGTTAAACCCAAACCAGCCAAACCAAATCACAGCTCCGCCAAGAAGTGTGTAGATCAAGTTATGCGGAGAAGAACTTGCCGCTTCTTTTCGCTTCCCGAGAACAATGGCTACGACTAGACCAGCCACACCTGATGAAATGTGGACGACGTTTCCACCGGCGAAGTCAAGTGCTCCCATTTCGCCAATCCAGCCGCCACCCCATACCCAGTGTGCGACTGGAGCGTATACAAATGTGACCCAAAGGAGTGTAAACACGACCACCGCTGAGTAACGAATACGTTCAGCGAACGCACCAGAGATAATGGCTGTTGTGAGGACGGCAAAGGTCATTTGGAACATCATGAACAATGAATGTGGAATCGTATCACTATATGAACCAGGTTCAAAGCCAACGCCTTTTAGTCCAACCCAGTCAAAGCCTCCGATCCATGCATTGCCTGGCGCAAAGGCCAGTGAATAGCCAAACACGATCCAGACGATAGAGACAATGGCTAGTGAGGTTAAGCTGTGCATTGTCGTACTTAACACGTTTTTACTTCTCACAAGTCCTCCATAGAATAAGGCTAAACCCGGTGTCATTAACCACACGAGTAGTGCGCAGAAGAACATAAATACTGTATCACCCATTTGCATGCTGCATTCCCCCGAATCATTCAGAATTAATAGATTTCTTAATTCTTCATTATAGAGAGAAAAGTCATATATAACATATTCATGTAAGTTTATCTAACGTGGTTTTTTGGTCATTATCAATATAAATGGATGAAAAGTTCGTAAAAAATGAGAATAAACGTGTATGAACGACGAAAAATAAAGGGCATTTGACCTATAAAATCGAACTGAGAAACAATTTGGTTCGCTCCTCTTGAGGGGAATCAAATAATTCTGATGGGGTACCTTGTTCGACAATTCGTCCTTCATGCATATAAACAACTCGGTCAGCTACTTCTTTTGCAAAGCCCATTTCATGAGTGACGATGACCATTGTCATGCCTTCTTTGGCAAGACTTTTCATGGTTTGCAGCACTTCTCCTACAAGCTCTGGGTCCAGCGCAGAAGTGGGCTCGTCAAATAACATGACATCGGGCTTCATGGCGAGAGCTCGTGCGATGGCAACGCGCTGTTTTTGACCGCCTGATAGCTTTGAAGGGTACACTTTTGCTTTATCCGCTAGTCCGACTTTCTCTAATAAGACATTGGCTTCAGTTATCGCTTGTGCTTTCTTTGTTTTTTTCACCATAACCGGTGCTTCGATGATGTTTTCAAGCACGGTTTTGTGCGGGAAGAGATTAAAATGCTGAAACACCATGCCTATTTTCTGCCTCATTTCGTTTAATTGATCTCGTTTTGGATGAACGGGACTGCCATCAATGATGATCTGACCGTCATTTTTTATTTCTAAAAAATTCATACAACGGAGTAAGGTGCTTTTCCCAGAGCCGCTTGCACCAATTAAGACGACGACATCATTTTCATATACAGTGAGGTCGATATCTTTTAAGACATGCAGCTCTCCAAAGTGTTTATTCAGTTTTTCAACACGAATGATCTCTTTTGATTCTGTCATGCTTCTCCTCCTAATGATCACTGACTGATAGTTTCTTCTCAACGGTTTGCACAGCGAATGTTAACAGCAGGACAAGAACTAAGTAATAGACAGCCACGACAAGTAAGTACGTCATGTTGTCAAAACTGTTGGAGCCTTGAGTGGTGGCTATGTTAAAGAGTTCATTGACGCTGATGAAGGCAGCAAGTGATGAATCTTTTAAGCCGATGATAAACTGATTGCCGAGAGGGGGGAGGGCGCGCCGCATCGCTTGCGGGAGAATGATACGTCTCATGGTTAGAAATCGCCCCATGCCAAGAGAACGTCCTGCTTCTTTTTGACCTTGATCGATTGATTGAATCGCCCCTCTGAATATTTCTGCTATATAGGCACCGTTATGGAAGGCAAGCGCAATAGAGGCTGCCCAAAAGTCGGGTATATTTAATTCTGTCAGCCCAAAATACAGGATGAAAATCTGCACAATGAGTGGTGTCCCGCGTACAAGGAAGATATAGGCATTTGCGATATAACCGAAAACGGCCACGCGGGATATTTTTAGTAAGGCAAAGAAAAGCCCGATGAACATGCCGATGAAAATACTGATGACAGTGAGTTGTAAGGTGAGCAGCATTCCTTCTAAGAAAACGCCTCTAGAATCAATCAGCGTTTGAAAAAAATGTGATAAGGTAGGCAAAACAATCATCTCCATTTGAAGAAAGTGCGCCTAGAGAAAGGCGCACAATCGTGGTTTTAATCCTGTTTGACGGTAATATCTTCGTCAAAATACTTTTCGCTAATTTGTCTTAATGTTCCGTCTTTTTTGAGTGCATCAATCGCATCGTTGATTTCTTTTATGAGCTCTTTATTGTCTTTAGAGACAGCAATTGCTTGCTCACTTTGCCCGAGTCTTTCTTGTGCTTCAATTTTTAGTTTTTTCTTCATGGCTTCTGCCCCTGTGGCAAAATCAGTGACGACCGCATCGTGTTTGCCATTGGCTAGTGCTTCTAAAGCGACAACATCACTGTCGTAATATTTCGGTTCCTGACCGCTATGTTCTTTGGCAATATCCGCATAAGACGAACCTTTAGAGACAGCGATTTCTTTGTTTTTTAAGTCATCTGCACTGTGAATATCTGCGCCGGGTCTTGTGAAGATTTGCGGACCGGAGTAGTAATACGGTTGAGAAAAAAGGACGTGTTTTTTTCGTTCCTCGTTGATGGTATGACTTGCAATGGCGGCATCAAATTTACCTGCTTTGACGCCTTCGACGATGCCTGCGAATTTATATTTTTTCTGTACAGGCTCTAGGCCCATCTTGTCACTAATCGCATTGCCGACATCAATATCAAAGCCGGACATCTGGTTTCCATCCATGTAACTGAATGGGTGGAATTCACCTGATGCTGCAAAAATAAATTTCCCATCCTCCAAAATCGGCGACCCTTTCGCTGTAGAATTACGTTTATCTCCGTTCCCATTTGTTTCATTTGAACCACACGAAGACAGAAGTAATACTGCAACCGAGAAAAGGGCTGGCACCCAAAACCGTCTTTTTTTAATAATAAGCTTCTCCTCCTTTTCAGCCGTTCTCCGTATAAGGAGAAAGTAGGCTTTTCAATATGTGTAGCATCTTACCATTTGTTCCTCATATTCTCAATTTTATATGCGCTTTTCCAACACTTGCCCTTTTTAAAATGTATGTCTTGCTTTTCGGAGAGAGAACTTGAATTGATCAGGGTAAAAAAGGGAAATGAATCTCATAATAACGAGGAGATAGACAAAGAACGTGTATGTCAAAAGAAGGGGGCGGGTGTATGATCAAATGGAAAAACAACCGAAAAGTCTTTTTAACGGCGATTGCTTTTGGAACGATGTTAAATCCATTGAATTCCTCAATGATTTCTTTAGCCTTGCATCAAATTCAGCATGAGTTCGGTTTGTCGTTTACGACGGTATCTTGGCTCATTTCAACCTTTTATTTGGCCAGTGCGGTCACGCAGCCGGTGAGTGGACGAATTGGAGATCATGTGATGAGCCGGAGAACCTTATTTTTATTTGGACTAGTTCTAGTGGCAGTCTCAGCCATTTGTGCGCCGTTTGCCCCGACTTTTGCGGTGCTGATTGTGATCCGGCTTCTACAGGCGATTGGAAGCAGTGCGATCTATCCTTCAGGTGTTGGACTGATTCGGGATCATGTGAAGGAACGACAAGCTTCTGCTTTAGCGGTATTGTCCATCTTTGCTTCAGCGATGACAGCACTCGGGCCGACACTTGGCGGGTTTTTGATGACGATCGGCAGCTGGCCGGCGATCTTTTTAGTGAATTTGCCATTCATATTGATCAGTTTTTTTCTAGGCCTTTCCTTGTTTCCTAAGGAGAAGAAGAAAAAATTGCGTATCGGAGACACTGTCCGAAAGCTTGATTTGCCAGGGATGTTTTTATTTACAGTTTGTATTGTCCTTTTGCTTTCTTTTTTATTATCACTATCTGATGGTATTCAGTATGTACAGGGCATTCTCTGTCTTGTGAGTGCGGGTGTTTTTATATGGTGGGAATATCAGGTGGATGAGCCATTTATCCAAATTCGGATGTTCAGGCAGGAGAAACGGCTTTCGCTTGTGTATGTGCAATTTATCATTTTGAATATTTTCTTCTATTGTCTCTTTTTTGGCTTGCCAAGTTATTTTCAGGATGAATTGGGCTGGCGTGTGGAGATGACAGGTCTCTTTATGCTTTGCATGTCTGGCGTGAGCATAATGGTATCGCCGCTGACTGGCAAGTGGGTAGATCGCGGCGATGAACGGCATCCTGTTTTGGCAAGTGCTGTGCTGATGCTGGCCGGTGCTTCCGCAATGACTTTCTTTTTTATACCTGCGCCATTCTGGGGGAAAGGACTGGTTCTTGCTTTGCTTGGACTCAGTTACGGGATTGGAAATGTTGCGCTTCAAGCTGCGATGTTAAAAGCGAGCCCTCAACAAATGATTGGCACGACCTCTGGGCTTTTTCAAACATGCAGGTACCTTGGTTCCATTCTGTCATCTGCCGTGCTTGGCATGCTGTTTGGTGAGGAAATTGCAGGTTCTCATTTTGAACAATTAGGCTGGACATTGATCATGATTTCTCTTGTCGGCATTAGCGTCAGCCTTTATTTTTCGAGTATGGTCAGAGGAAAACAAACAATGAAAAAAGCGGCTGGGATAAAGTAGAAGAGAGGTCTTCCATACTTTATCGCAAGCCGCTTAAGAGTTGAACAGGTCTGATCCTTGGTCCTTTTGCTTCCTTCTGAAAATTTTGCCCACAATGTTCTCGTAAAATGTCACGATACGGTCAATTGGAGAGTCAAAGAACTTCCATAATTTATTCATGATAAAGACAACGACAATCGATACGATCAAGCTGCCTAATACATCAAATGGATAATGATGACCGACCCAGATGCGGGAGAACCCTGTCAGTAATCCAAAAACAAGCAAAATATTGCCGAGTTTTTTATTACGGGATCGAATGGCTAGTGAAAGAGCCAGTGCACCTGTTGTGTGGTCACTTGGGAAGGAAGCGTCTGCTGAGTGCGGGATGAGTGTGTCGACTTTGTGCGCCACAAACGGCCGCTCTTCATAATAAAACAGCGTAATGGCAAAATTGACGATGAGTGCCACGATGCCTGTTACACCTGAAAAGAAGACATGCTTCTTAAATTTGTGATTACCTAAAAACCAGCAAATCAATAAGACGAGGGCATATACGAGAATGGCCTTTTTCGTAATGAAAATCATGGCCTGATCTAAAAACTCAGAATGATGAGCCATCCCGTGTATGACTTTAAACAATTCGTAATTCAAAACATCACCTATACTTTCGCTTAACGCCAACTATTTTTCAAAAGACCTATCTGTTCATTTGAAATATCCTATATTTTAGCATGTTTTCAGTGAAGTTTAAAACAGTATCCTATTCTGATAGGGAAACCTTTTGTGCTTTTGCTTCTTGCGGTTTTCGTTCGCTCCAATAAAAAACACCCATGCTGAGTAACACGACAACGCCAGCAATGAGATATACATTTGAAAAATCTGTGAAGCTGACAAGCAGTCCGAAGACAAAGGATCCAGCGGCAATCCCCGTATCATATAGGGTAAAGAAAGTTGCTGTGGCGTAGCCTGTACGGTGTGCTGGTGAGTGCTGTATCGCAAGTGTTTGTAGACATGGCACCAAAGAGCCGTAGCCAAGACCGATGACAGCGCCGGATAAAAGAAGCATGGTGGCTGTTTGTGTAGCGGTCAGCATCCATAAACCAATCGCAAAGAGAGCAATCGATGGATAGATCACAATATGAGGCCCGACTCGGTCAAACAGTCTGCCTGTAAATGGACGTGATCCAAGCATCGCAGCTGCAAAAACAATGAAGAAATAACTGCTTGCACCCATCAGGTGAAGTGAATTGGCATAGACTGAAATAAATGAAATGATCGGCGAGTAACAGAAGGAGATAATGATTCCAACTGCTGCCGTTTTTAAAGCACCTTTTTCAAACAGGTGAGAAAAAGTGAATCGAAAGATGACACTTCCGCCGTTTTCAGGCTCTGGCTGTCTAATCAGCATCGTGAAAGCTGCACCGATAGAGACGATGATCGAAAAGAGAAGAAATAAAGAATGGAATCCTACTTTTCCGACTTGATTCAGTGCGATAAACGGACCGATAACCACAGCGAGGTTCATTGACATCACAAAGTATCCAAGACCCTCTCCTCGTTTATGTTTCGGAATCATATCAGCAGCAATGGCACTTGCTACGGTTGTCAAAATGCTGAAGAAGATGCCTTGCACGAAACGCAGCATGAGAAGTGTTTGGAATTGATCAATTGGAATGTATAAATAAGTGAGCAGGGCAAAAGCTGTTGAAGAAAAAATCGCCATGCGTTTCTTGCCGAATTTCTCAATAATGGCCCCTGAAAATGGCCTTGTCACAATTGCTGATAATAAGAAGACCGTCACAAGGAGGCCGCCCTGTGATTCTGTTCCATTTAATTCATCCATTGTGTAAATGGGGAGTAGTGTCAAAAGGGCATAAAAAGAGGTGAATGTAAATAAATTCACCAGGACAATCATGATAAAGTCTTTTGTCCAAATGCGTTCGTTCATGGTGTATGTCACTTCCTATTCAGTTGATAATTTGTGTAAAAGTGTATGGAGGAGTTGTTTTTCTTCGTAGGTAAAATCTGAAAGACATTCTTCTTCAAATTGTTCCATCGTCTGTTTGATTTTTTGAAACTTTGCTTTTGCATCGTCTGTCATGACGATGAGATTCTCACGTTTGTCTTTTCCTTGGACTCGTTTCACCCAGCCGTTTGCTTCTAGACGCGTCACGGTTCTGGTAATCGTCGGTGCTTCGACGTTCAAATAGGTCCAAATGTCTTTTTGCGTTTTAGGACCGAATGTATCCAAACAAAAAAGTACAGTCCACTGGGACATGTACAAGTCATAAGCAGCAAGCGCTTCGTTCGCTTTTTTAGACAGCAGCCGCGCGCTTTGATGTATTTGATGTAAACACTCTCTGTTTAACGTATCCATAGGCTCACCTTTATTCATTATTTATCTAGGTAAATAAAATCACCTTTCCTATTTTACGTGTTACACCGATGCTTGTAAAGTGAAAATTTTCGCCACTCGAAATGATTTTTTGTTTTGTCTTTTCTGATAAATCCCTTGTCCCATCTTCATTTTTAGCATATTCCCTATGCAATGCTAATACACTGTTACAAACCTGACAAAGAGAGTGTTTGAGGTGAGGGATCGTGTTTGGCATTTACTACCTAATGGATGAGAAATTAAGACGAACAAGCGCCGCTGAAAATGGATAATATTGATACGGATCTCATTTCACACTTCTCACATCCATTTTAGGGAGGTCGAGTGGTGTGCACGATTACATCAAAGAGCGAACAATCAAGATAGGAAAGTATATCGTGGAGACAAAGAAAACCGTTCGTGTAATTGCGAAAGAATTTGGAGTCTCTAAAAGTACTGTACACAAGGATCTAACAGAAAGACTGCCAGAAATTAATCCAGATCTGGCTAACGAAGTGAAGGAGATACTGGATTATCATAAATCAATCCGCCACCTGCGAGGGGGAGAAGCCACAAAGTTAAAGTATAAAAAAGAAGAAATTTTAGAAGGTGAGCCTGTAAAACAGTAAGCTTTAGTTCTTTGTTCATAAACATGATATATATATCTTCCTCTTATCGGTAGTTTCTAACCACAAATTTTGTAAAGACTTTTGTAAAGAAATATCTTTTTTTCTGCAAATTATGATAGAATATATAATTAGGGCAGAATGTGGTATTTGCTATGGAAACAGATTTTCAAGGAGGATATATATAGATGTTTGCTAGGGATATTGGAATTGATCTTGGTACTGCAAATGTACTGATTCATGTCAAAGGAAAAGGAATTGTGTTAAATGAACCATCTGTTGTCGCTCTTGATAAAAACAGTGGGAAAGTATTAGCTGTTGGAGAAGAAGCGAGACGTATGGTTGGACGTACGCCTGGGAATATTGTTGCGATTCGTCCATTAAAAGATGGCGTAATTGCTGATTTTGAAGTAACTGAAGCGATGCTCAAGCATTTTATTAACAAATTGAATGTGAAAGGGCTGTTCTCTAAGCCGCGTATGCTCATCTGCTGCCCGACAAACATTACATCTGTTGAGCAGAAGGCGATCAAAGAAGCTGCTGAAAAAAGCGGCGGGAAGCATGTATTTCTTGAAGAAGAGCCAAAAGTAGCAGCAATTGGTGCTGGTATGGATATTTTTCAGCCAAGTGGAAACATGGTCGTAGATATTGGAGGCGGAACGACAGATATCGCTGTCATCTCGATGGGTGACATTGTAACCGCCTCTTCTATTAAAATGGCTGGAGACAAATTTGACCTGGAAATTCTAAACTACATTAAAAAAGAGTACAAGCTGTTGATCGGTGAGCGAACTGCAGAGGACATTAAGATCCAAGTTGCAACGGTATTCCCAGACGCACGTCACGAAGAGATCTCGATTCGTGGACGAGACATGGTGACAGGATTACCAAGAACGATTACCGTCACAAGCAAAGAAGTAGAAGAAGCATTACGTGAATCTGTATCTGCCATTGTTCAGGCTGCGAAACAAGTTCTCGAAAGAACACCACCTGAATTATCAGCTGATATCATTGACCGCGGCGTCATCATTACTGGTGGCGGAGCGCTTCTAAACGGGCTTGATCAATTGCTTGCAGAAGAGCTGAAAGTACCAGTTTTCGTTGCAGAAAATCCAATGGATTGTGTAGCAGTTGGTACTGGCGTGATGCTTGATAATATGGACAAGCTGCCAAAGCGTAAACTCAGCTAATGATTTCCCTCATTCTTTTTAGAAAGAATGGGGGATTTTTATTAAAGAAGCCTGCCAATATGCCGATATATTTCATAGAAGATTGTGTACTGATGATTTTAGGTCATGTGAAAGAATTTGAATGAGGTGAGCACGTGTTAAAAGGACTATACACCGCAACATCTGCCATGATCGCTCAAGAGCGGCGGACAGAAATGCTTTCAAATAATATCGCAAATGCGAATACTCCAGGCTATAAAGCAGATGAAGGGGCCATGCGCGCATTTCCAGAAATGCTGCTAAGCCGAATGGAATCAGGACGTTTCCAAACATCTTCAGGCAAAGGCTTTAGTATCCCACAGCAAACGGCGATTGGCGGAATTAATACGGGAACATACATGCAGGAATTGATTCCTCAATTTACACAAGGAACATTAAAAACAACGGATCAAACAACGGATATCGCATTAGTAGAAAATAATGTACCCATCAACCCGGAGACAAATCAAAAGTCAGCGCTTTTTTATGCTGTGAATACACCAGAAGGCGTTCGTTATACGAAAAGCAGTTCCATTACATTGAATGATCAAAATCAGTTGACGATTAATGGACGTGCCCTTCTTTCTGTGACGGGTCAGCCGATTACCGTTCAAAGTGAGAATTTCAAAGTGAACGCAGATGGAACCGTGAGTGAAAACGGACAAAACCTTGGACAAATTGATGTACGTGTTGCAATGGATACAAGAAACCTTGCGCGTGAAGGAAATGATTTATACCGTACAGCTGATAACCAGCCTCTTCCAAGTGCGGTCAATAACGGTCAAATGTCCTATACATTAAGCCAAGGTGTATCAGAGCTCTCGAACGTTGATGTGACGAAATCATATACAGAAATGACAACAGCCTACCGCGCATTTGAAACAAACCAAAAAGTGGTTCAGGCATATGATAAAAGTTTAGAAAAAGCAGTGAACGAAATCGGAAGAGTGTATTAATGAAAAAATGAAGAGAGAGGAGGATTCTCATGCTTAGAACGATGATCAATGCAGCTGTGTCAATGAACGAGGTGCAAAAGCAGCTTGATATCATTAGTAATAACATCGCAAACAGTGAAACAACAGGGTATCGCGCGAAAAACACCCGTTTTTCAGAGCTGATCAGACAACAGTTTAATCAAGTAGATGAAAAAAATGAGCAGGTGGCAAACAGTCGTCTGACACCTGCTGGTTTAAGGCTTGGAACTGGAACGATGGTCAATGCATCCATTAACTCATTGCAAGGGTCTATTAAAGAAACAGGCCGTGACCTTGATGTTGCATTTGGTGCGCCATCGCAGTATTTGCAGGTCAATGCTGGCGGTAACATCCGGTATACAAGAGATGGTTCTCTTTATCTACAGCCAGGAAATAATCGGAATCAAGTCCAGCTGGTGACAAGTGAAGGCCATCCGATTCTTGACGAAAACGGGAATGAGATTGTCTTAAATGCGAATTTCCGTGATATTTCTATTGATAAAAATGGCCGGCTTACAGCTATTTCTCGAGGCAATCAACCGAATCAGCAGGTGAATCTTGGGGTTGTTCAAGTGAATAATTCTTCAGCACTCATCTCTGAAGGAGAAAATTTGTTCTCAGTCGACGGCAACTATCAAGGCGCTTTAACGGCACTGAATGGGGCAAACCGTCAGGCCATTCAACTTCAGCAAGGTGCACTTGAAACGTCGAATGTAGACATGTCTAAAGAATTAACAGACCTCATGACAACACAGCGTTCGTATCAGATGAACTCAAGAACCATTACGATGGGCGATCAAATGCTAGGACTTATTAATACCATTCGATAATGAGCAGGCGGATGTCAGCCTCTCATGATAAAAAAGGCGGCTCGCTCAAAGTCGCCCTTTTTTTTATAAAAATCTGAGACATCTGCAAGCAGATCTTCAAGATCAATCCAGGCTTCTTTTCGTTCAAGACATGTGACGAGTGTAGCAATCTGTTCATCTGCCTTGGGCGTTTGGCTGTAGAGAAGGAATAAAATTTGGAACTTGATTCTTAATAGATCAAATTGGGCATCAACGGCTTCTTTTAGCCCTTTTTGAATATACTTCATTCCTTCATCAGTTAAATCCTCTTTAAAGCAGGAACGCACAGTTTCATAGAGACACGATACATAGGAGTGGGCAGATTTCCGGTATGCTGGGAGCCGAAGCGCTTTTTTAAAGTATTCTAGTGCTTCCTTATGACGATTCTGTCTCGACTTGATAAAACCAGCGTCATAATACACGATACCAAGCAGTTCTTGGTCATCAATCAATTTCACGTATTCGATAATTTCAATCAAAATAGCTTCTGCTTCTTCATATTTTTTTTGATCACTAAAGTTAAGTGCGAGCACAATTTTGCACCGATAAATGCTGTGGATATCCCCGTGCTTTGCAAAGATATCCATGGCTTTTTCAACATGTCGAATGGATAACAGTGAATAGCGGTTGTTATAATAAACACCACTTGTACGGAAATGAAACTCCGCTTCCTCTAGCTCATCGTCTAGCAGGGGCAGTTTTTCTTCTGCTTTTTCAAGATAATGAATGGCATCATTTTGATCGCTCTTTAAAGATTCGTATAAACCGAGAAAAAAGTAAAAATAATATTGCAGTTGATCATTCATTTGATCTTTGTGGAGCATGAGTTCATGCTTCAGTTTTTCTAAGTCTTCTGTTTGGTTCATCCAGAGCTGGTGCCGAAAAAGCATAAGCTGATAATGTAAATGAAGCTCCTGTTTCTTTGACAATCTACGTTTATATTTGGTTAAGGACATTTTGATCTCTTCAGCCTTCGAAAAATGTCGATGTTTTAGCATTGTATACCACGAATGGAGAAGTTTTTTAATGGATTTATCGCTTATAAAATTCATTTTTACCCTCTTATTCAATCAATGATGTAATATATATTACCATATTTGTGAAAAAACGATGAGTGTAGAGTGGATTATATTTCATGACAATAGGTAATGATAGATTCTATTTTTTACCATAAATGTTGGCTGAACATTGAAAAATGACTGCATTCATAATATACTTCAATAGGAATCAAATGAAGATTAGCGATATAGAAAAGAAGGAGAGATCAAGACATGCTTGATGCTCAGCAAATTCAAGACATTATTCCACACCGTTATCCATTTTTATTGGTTGACCGTATTTTAGAAGTTGATGGTGAGAAAAGAGCGGTTGGAATCAAAAATGTCACAGTAAATGAAGAATTTTTTAATGGCCATTTCCCAGGATACCCCGTCATGCCGGGTGTGCTTATTGTAGAAGCGCTTGCTCAAGTTTTTGGGGTCATCATGTTAGGTAAAGAAGAGAACAAAGGGAAAATTGGTTTGTTTGCAGGGATTGACAGCTGCCGATTCAAAAGACAGGTCAAGCCAGGCGATCAGCTACGTTTAGAGGTTGAAATCACACGTCTTCGCGGTCCAGTTGCCAAAGGAAAAGCAGTTGCAACAGTAGATGGCGAAGTGGCATGTGAAGCAGAACTGACATTTTCTATCGGTCCGAAAGTATCGTAATGTGTCTGACGGTTCATCTTGTATGAACCGTTTTTTATATGGAAACATTCATCCAGAGCGGATGAGGACTTGCTTTTTTGACAAAAAAACGTCATATTAGACAAAAAAAGATGAAGGTGATAAAGAATGCTGAAAGAATTTAGAGAGTTTGCCGTCAAGGGGAATGTGATTGACCTTGCTGTCGGTGTCATCATCGGGGGAGCATTTGGCAAAATTGTCACTTCTCTTGTGAATGATTTAATTATGCCGCTTGTTGGTATTATTGTTGGGGGGCATGATTTTAGTGGATTGTCTATTAAAATCGGTTCTGCTCAAATTTTGTATGGAAGTTTCATTCAAACAGTGGTCGACTTCTTGATTATCTCCTTTTCCATTTTTATCTTTATTCGTTATTTAAATAAATTAAAACGGAAAAAGGTAGAGGAAGAGGAAGTGGTTGAAACGCCAGATCAAACGGAAGTGTTGTTAACCGAAATTAGAGATTTATTGAAAAATCAAAGCCAATCGAAAGATGTGCAATAGAAAAAGAGCGGCTCATCCCGCTCTCAGCGTGTAGACAAACCCTCGCATTCTTTGTCAGGGCTGTGCTCCGGTGCTCACGAATATTAAATTCGCTCTGCTCCGGTGCTCGCCCTTCCTCGACTTCAAAGGTTTTCTATCACGCTGAAAAGGAAGACAAAGGGCTAAAATAAAGTTCATTTTAGCCCTTTGTCAACCATCTAAGAGCGGCTCATCCCGCTCTTTTTTTATGTGTTCTGTTTAAAAGCATCCAGCAGT
This sequence comes from Bacillus sp. Leaf49, assembly GCF_001426125.1. NCBI lineage: Bacteria > Bacillati > Bacillota > Bacilli > Caryophanales > Bacillaceae > Bacillus > Bacillus sp. Leaf49. The sequence goes on from NZ_LMRK01000012.1 coordinate 447,345, forward strand.
TTTTCTCCTGACAGCCCCTCTTTGACGAGGTCTTTTAATACTTCTTCGGTTTCTGTTCTGTAACGATTTGTGATCATTTTACCGTCGAGTAATACAGATATGTTTTCTTCTAAGGCAACGATGTTTTTGACTTGGACCGATAGATGAACAGGGCGGTTGTTTTCTTTTGTAATCGTCACGAGAATCTTTACTTCTGTATGCTGCTGGAAGAGCACCTCAAACACTTGTCTATGCTTCTTTGGAATCAGTGCCTCGATCATCCAGTGATTTTCGCCATCTTCTTTATTAATGATTAAGCCGTCACGAAGGGGAATGCTGGACATTTTATCTTGCTTTGGATCAAGTTCGATTTTTAAATCAATCAGCCTAAAGGTTTTCATATTTATCACCTCACAAGCGTTCATTATTCGTAAGTATCATTATAGCATACAACATCTGTATAAATGAAACCGCTGCCTACTCAGAACTAGCTGCATATAAGTGAAAGGAGATGTTTTATGGAGTCCTATCAACTTCGAAACATACATATTGGTGAGGAAAAGGAAAGCAATGTGAGGGTCTATACATGGGGAGACATTCTCTCATTTTGTGATGTGTATATGGAAGAAGGGGAGTCCCTCACTTTTCAATACGTGACAGACGATCAAATGGACTGTTTCGAGTTTCAATTGTCAATTCATGATGGAAGGCTTTGTTTTTATTGGTTTGCATGGGACGGGTCTGACTATATTCACATGCCTTCTAGTAATTGGATTCATTCAGATGTTTTTTATCAATTTATGAAAAATAAGTATTTCGTCAAACAAAATAAGATGATGTTTTATACGCAAGCGGTAAAAAGTAAAAATGATTGAGAAAATAAAGAATTTGAAGAACGATTTTGTCATTTTCGTTTTTTGTCTCTTGTGCTATTTCTCAGTAGACTAGGGTTAGCTGAAAGGAAAGGAGGCAAAAGGCAAAGGTCTAGCATCTCGGCCCCCTCTAGCTATAGCTGATAGACTTTGCCTTGTACACATATTCACTGCGTAATAGTAGAACCAAGGTTTCTTTGTATCCGTCATGTGTCCCCTGTGAATCCCCTTATGCGTATCCGGTCATGTAGCGTGACCGGGTACTCTTATATTCATTGATAAGCCGATCATCCCTTGCAAATAGTGGATACTCATTTCATAATGATGATGGATTTGATAAACGGAAGGTCAACTGAAAATGCAGGCAAAAAGGAGAGACCGATGACAAACATTCAATTAATCGCAACGGATTTAGACGGTACTTTATTGAACAGTGAGCACAAAGTGAGTCAGGAAAACGAGCAGGCGTTAAAGGAAGCAGCGGCGAGTGGGATTGAGGTTGTCGTTTCAACAGGAAGAGCGTATTTTGATGTGAAATCTATTTTTGATCAGCTTGGGATGAATACGTGGGTCATCAGTGCAAATGGAGCTGTGATTCATGATCCCAAAGGTCATGTATATCATTCGGCTGTTCTAGAAGAAGAAAAAGCAAAACACATCTTATCATGGCTTGAGGAGCGTGATTATTACTATGAAGTGTTTACGAATGAAGCCATTTACACACCAAACCGCGGCAGGGAGCTTCTGGCGATAGAAATGGACCGCTTAAAGAGTGCAAATCCAGAAACGGATCAGCGTGTTCTTGAGCAAGCGGCTGAAGTTCAATACAGCCAGTCAGGTTTTGCTTATATTGATACATATCAAGAATTGTTTCGTGAGGATCAGAATCTTTCGTTTTATAACATCTTAGGTTTCTCATTTTTTCAAGACAGATTGAAAGCCGGATGGGATGCGTTTGGACATGATTCTGAATTAACATTGGTTAGTTCGGCTGATCATAACTTTGAAATTGGTGCAAAGGAAGCGTCGAAAGGGCAGGCGTTAACCAGGCTGGCAGAAAAGCTCGGTATTCCATTAAGCCAAACAGCGGCTGTAGGAGACAGTTTAAATGATGAATCGATGATTCGGGCAGCTGGGGTTGGAATTGCAATGGGGAATGCGAGAAAGGATATAAAAGAATTAGCTGATCACGTCACGTTAACAAATGATGAACATGGGGTGGCACATATGATTCAACATCTTTTGAAATAATTGAATCGTATGTATTTGTATAAATGACATAGGGTGAAGCGCATTCTACAAAAGAGGAATTCAGAACTACTTCTATTTACACCCGCTATGGAACATCATATAATTTAATTATGAATATAACCCGCTTGTAAGGAAGTTAAGGAGAGTAAACGAATGGCGCTGGAATCTTATAAGTCCGACAATCTGCATTTAATCAAGGAAGCCTTAGACTATACTCAGGTTGGCCTGACGGTGACGGACCCGTCTTTACCTGATAATCCTTTAATATATGTGAACAAGGGCTTTTTAGATATGACAGGCTATCAAGAAACCGAAGTATTAGGAAAGAACTGTCGTTTCCTTCAAGGAGATGAAACTGAACAGATTGCTCTCAAACAAATTAGGGCAGCCATTGAGAACAAAGAGGCTGTCACTGTTCAGTTGAAAAACTATAAAAAATCCGGTCAAATGTTTTGGAACGAATTAAGTGTGGCGCCTCTATGGATTGATGAAAATGAAGGGAAACGCCTTTATTTCGTTGGTCTGCAAAAGGATGTTACGAAAGAGAAGGAACAGCAAGAGCTTCTTGAGCAATCTATTGATGAAGTATTGAATATTTCTGTCCCGATTGTTCCGGTGAAGGATGGTATTTCTGTCCTGCCGATCATAGGTACGTTAACAGCGCCAAGATTTGATAAAATCATCTCAACAGTCTCCACTTATATCTCTCAATCCAAAGACGATTACTTCATTGTGGATCTGTCTGGTTTATTAGAGGTGGATTCATTTGTGGCGGATGCGATCTTTAAGCTGAATGATTTGATTTTAATGACTGGCACAGAACTGATCGTGACAGGTATTAAACCAAATCTTGCGATGAAAATGGGAGAAATGAGAGAGGACTTCCGTGAGTTGAACACGTATATGAATGTGAAATCTGCATTGAAAAAGCTGCAAATTTAAGCATTCCTTTAGATGAGATGAAATAAAGAGGACTTTTCATCAAGTTTGAGAAAAGTCCTCTTTTTGCTGTCATTACGATGATTGAGCGGCTGCACTTAACGTGAATAAATCTTCTAGTTCGTTCGTTGACAGCTCTGTAATCCAGCTTTCACTTTGGATAATTTGATCATTTAACGTTTGTTTTGTTTCGAGCATTTGATCAATTTTTTCCTCTATCGTGCCGGTTGTGATCATCTTATGGACATGAACAAACCGCTTTTGCCCGATGCGGTAAGCACGGTCTGTTGCTTGGTTTTCTACAGCAGGATTCCACCATCTATCGTAGTGAATGACATGATTGGCGGCGGTTAAGTTTAGTCCGGTTCCTCCTGCTTTTAAAGAAAGAATTAAGATGTTGAACTCTTTTTTCTGGAAGCGTTCCACCATTTTGTCCCGATCATGTTTTGATAAGCTCCCATTTAAAAATTGAACTGGTTCTCCAAACATCTTTTCGGCGAGCTGTTTGATCATGTTGCCCATTTCAATATACTGCGTAAAAATGAGGCAGCTTTCTCCTTGTTCGTGTATGGCTTTTAACAGCTCTGCTAATTTATCCATTTTTAATGAACGTTTCAACAATTTTACATCTGTTCCGCTCTCTTTTAAATAAAGAGCAGGGTGATCGCAAATTTGTTTGAGTCTGCCAAGCATACTTAAAATGATGGCTTTCCGCTGCATCCCTGTTAATGAGGCCATATGTTCGAATGTATCTTTGACCAGCTGTTCATATAAAGATGCCTGCTCTGCAGATAACGGGATGAATTCTTTTTCTTCTAGTTTCTCTGGCAGATTGAGTGCGACTTCTTCATCTTGTTTTGTCCGTCTTAATAAGAATGGCTTGATCAGCTGCTGCAGCTGTTGGATTCTTTTTTCTTCACGGTCTTTTTCAATCGGAAGGACGAATTTTTTATGAAAACTGGTCAGGCTGCCGAGATATCCTTTGTTCACGAAGTCGAAAATAGACCAAAGCTCTGTCAAACGGTTCTCCATCGGTGTCCCGCTGAGGGCAATGTGGTGCTGTCCTTTTAATTGCCTAATGGCTCTCGATTGTTTCGTATGGGCATTTTTAATGTTCTGGGCTTCGTCTAAGCAAATGGTATTCCATTTGGCTGCTGTTAATTCATCACGGTCAGAATGTGAGAGACCATACGAAGTGAGGACGATATCTGTTGATTCGTACGCTTTTGTAAAGTTCTCACCTTGTGGACGTGATGGTCCATAATGCAGAGCGACATTCAAATGTGGTGCGAATGTTTCTAGCTCTCTTTGCCAGTTCCCTAATACGGAAGTCGGTGCAATGATGAGAGATGGAGCGGCGTCTTGTTGATGCTCCTTCAAATAGGTGAAATAAGCGATCATTTGAATCGTTTTTCCAAGACCCATATCATCTGCTAAACAAGCCCCGAATCCATGAGACCTTAAGAACAGAAGCCAGTTGACACCGTGCTGCTGATACGGGCGCAGTGTGCCCTTAAAGGACTCACTCATCTCGTAGGATGGCAGCTCTTGTGTATCATTTAACTGATGAACAAGCCCTCGTAATTGAGACGAAAGTTCAAATTGAATATGGGCAAAGGCCGAACTGTCTAGCAGCTCAGGAATCGACTCAGAAGAGGCCTCTTGGTCTGCGAGTTCACGTGACAAAATATCCGACATATGAAGTCCTTCGTTCTCAGCGCGCTCCATCCATTTCTTCATTTGCTGGATAAAGGTCGGATCGATTTTAATCCACTGTCCACGAATATTGACAAGACGACGTTTACTTTGAACAAGCTCGTTGAACTCATCTTCTGTCAGCTCAATACCGTTTGTGGCAAAGCGCCAATTAAAGTCCATAAGGGCATCCATTCCAACGTGCGATTCGCCTCGTGGTGTGGAGGAAATCCGTGCTTTTAGCATCATGGTGCTTTCTTTGACAATCTGCCACCATGATGGGAGCAGGATCTCAATCCCCATGTTCACAAGTGTTTCACTCGCTTCAGATAGGAAGAGCCACGCTTCTTCTTCTGACATGAGGGTGGTACCAGATGTAAATGAGAGCCAAGGGACAATCTGACCGAACCGCTCCAGCTCTCTGGTGATTTTTTCTTGAAACGGACGCCATGATTTTTTTAAAGAACGGATGCCTTCAAAGAAATGCAGATCACTGTTTTTCTTATCACGCAAAAACAGTTCAATTTTCCAATCATCCCCGTCGAAATCAGGCTCATTTAAACGCAAGCCGACGGTGAAAGGCGTCTCATCATCGATCCAGCCGATCGTTTCCAAGAAATCCTGTTCATCTAAAAAATGTCCCTGGAAGGAGGAAAGAGCAGGCGATTGAGCAGTCATTCGGTTCCATTTGTGCTGCAAGGCATCATCATATTGAATGTAATCCTGTACGGCAAAGGAGAACCAATCAGCTGTGTAGCCATCTAACAGGCCTTCTTTGTCTTTAAAGCGAAGCATGCCTTTTGTCCATGCCTCGAAATCTGGGACAAAATCTTCATCCTCGATGAATTCGTAAATGGTTGAGGCTGTTTTCATAAGCGGCTCTGTTTCATCCGTTAACGTCACATGGCTGAAAGTATTGAATGAATTCTTCCCTAGCAATTCAACGGTCATCCAAGGACTTAACAGGAAGGCAGGTGTGCCAATAAAGCTCACATCTTCTAAGAATGTTCCGTAAAAAGATGATTCGTGCCATTGGAAAAGCTGCCTCTTCATTTCATTTAGCGGTACAGGCTGTCCGTCCTCTGCTTGCGCTGAAATGGTGAAAGAGAAATCTTCGGTTTGTTCTGCATGAATGACAATTTGTTTATGGCGTGTCATCAATTAATTTTCCTTTCTTCATTTCCTCTTGGAACGCACGCAGCCGTTTTGTTGAATCTTGCAGCTGCTGTACATATCTTTCCCACACTGCGTTTTTTTTCGTTTTATGATAAAGCGTACGCAGTTTTTTGAGCATTTTCACAGATTCCCGGTAAGCACTTCGATTCTTTTGATCGAGAAGCAGTGAGATTTCCCGGTGGTACGAAGGAATGAGTGCTTCAGGCTCTTCCTTTGCAATCTGTTTGATCAGTTCTTTCTCCAATTCACTGATGGAGAAACCAACGAGGCTGTGTATTTCAATCCATTCTGCATAGCGTTGTTGTGCATATAAGAGCTGACTATATTCAGTAAATGCATAAGGCATACAGATTTGGAGATAGCGTTCATACAAGAAATGATCTTTCGTCTGTTTAAAGTACGCGTCTAAATAAAAGAAGAAATCGCTGACGGCTCCACGCAGTTCTCTATAAGAGAGATCAAGCTGGCAATATTCTTCTAATACATATGTGATCTCTTGATACCAAAGTTTGAGACGCTTCCAGTCCTTGCGGTTTGTGAGATCCTTTAGCCAATTGAGCACATTTGGCAGCATATCTGCATTGAGCAATTTTAATTGCTGGAAGAGTCTTTCGTCTTCTTTTAGCAAATAATCCATATGCATCAGCCCAATGGTGCGCTCAACCGTTTGCTCCTGCTGTTGGGCGCTCTTGAGTAATTCTGTTTCTTTTTTGACCCATTTCCCTCTATTTAATATAGTTCCCCACATTTCCATAAAGACCGCAACTCGTTCATGCTGGAAAGGTCCGCTGATTTGAAGAAGTGTCCGAACGGCAGTTGGTGTGTTTTCAAGAAACGGATCGAGGGAAAAGGAAAGGGCGTATGTCCTCAAATGATCCACTGAATCAAAAATGGTGTTCATGAGCTGTTCTACATATGGATTCATCGAATAAAAGTCTTTTTCGGCATCAAGACGGCCGAGATCGATTAGCTCATGGAGCCTTAACCACACATCGATGGACGTATGAATCGCATACAAACTCTTGAATTCAGGTGAAGTGGGTGCGTGTTTTTTCAGGATCGATAAATAGCCGTAATACAAATGCTGTGGCGTTTGCTGGTGCTTCGGTGTCCGTTTCAGCCAGAGGTGAAATTCCTCCTGGAAAAAATTCAGCCAGCTCTGAAGTGATTGTTCATCTGGGCGCTTCACTTGGAAGTGCTGACGAATGAGTTCTTTGCTGCGCTGTAATTCATCCTTCTCTGACCAATTTTCTGTAAAGCCGGTCACACTCTCTACTTGAGCGTATAGCGAAAAGAAGACAGCGAGGATGTGTTTACATAGTCCATCAGCTGGACATGAGCAGCTGCTTCTCACTGGAAACAGCACATGAAGGTGGACTCTTGCTGCCACGACATCATGTACATAAGCTGACCATTCGGTATCAGACTCTTGCTTGAGCCGATATACGCTGTCCTGTCTATAAGTAATCAATGCTTTTTTGATGAGTTGCTTGTTTTCATCTGTTGAAGGAAGAAGTTCTTTGATCTGTTCGGCTGTTTGTTTGATTTCTTCTTCGTTGATGTTGTGCTGAAGCATTTGACCCGCTCCTAACCAAGTAAAAGATTCCAATTCTTTTATTATAGCTCAATGATGATTTATAAAAAAGTTTTTCATGAAAATGGTCATAAATTTCAAAAGCTGTCGAATGATGTATTAGAGTATTGCATAAACCAACCATACAGCATATAATAATGAAATTAGTGGAATCGAAAGGATACAGACATGGATAATAAGGGTTTAAATCAAGAAGAGTTTTTAAAGATTTTGATGTACGCTCATGATATTGGTGAAAATTCCAATGATGTCACAACAAAAGAAATGCTTGAAAATCTGATTGCTCATATTCGAAATGGCCTTGTTTCATAAAAGTAGCCCCCTGCTCTCTCAGCAGGGGGTTTTTGTATGCTTTTATGAATGGATCGAAAATCCCCGGCATACGATGACATTACAAGCATAAGGAGTATGGGGAGCTGATGTGTCATGAAGATTGCGATTGCAGGCTGTGGGTATGTGGGGCTTGTCACAGGGGTGTGTTTAGCAGAGGCGGGACATGATGTGACATGTATGGATATTGACCGGCGGAAGGTCATGCAGCTGAAGCAAGGGAATCCTCCGATGTACGAGCCGGGATTAAAAGAACTGCTCAAACGGAATATGGAGCAAGGACGCATTCGTTTTCACATCAATGGAGTGTCAGCCTATTCGCAGGCTGACGTGTTAATGATTGCTGTCGGTACCCCGCAGCAGGCAGACGGTCAAGCTGATTTGCAGTATGTCTTTCAAGCGGCAAAGGAGATGGGCTTACAAGCAAAGCCAGGCGCAGTGCTTGTCGTGAAAAGTACAGTGCCTGTCGGAACGGGCGATCAAATTGATCATTTGATTCATCACGTGTTAGGTCGTAAGGAGCCATTATCTATCGCATCGAATCCAGAATTTTTACGAGAAGGGTCTGCCATCTCAGATACGCTGCGAGCGGATCGGCTGGTGATTGGAGCCGAAACGAAGAACGGATTAGATCAGCTAGAGTCTATGTATGCGGATTTCCACATTCCATTCGTGAGAACAGATCGGAAAAGCGCAGAGATGATCAAATACGCATCAAATGCATTTCTTGCCACAAAAATCAGCTTCATGAATGAAATTGCTTCGATTTGTGGAAAAACGGGAGCTGATGTTGAGAGAGTTGCAGAAGGGATGGGACTCGATCAGCGGATTGGTGCTTCGTTTCTTAGGGCAGGCATTGGTTACGGAGGTTCCTGTTTTCCGAAGGATACTAATGCCCTTGTCCAAATTGCAGGGCATGTGTCCCATGATTTTGAGCTATTGAAGGCTGTCATCAAAGTCAACAATGAGCAGCGAGCAAGTTTTATTCGAAGTGTGAAGGAGCGGATGGGAGAAAACTTGGAAGGGAAGAGAATGGCTCTTCTTGGCCTTTCCTTTAAGCCGAATACAGATGATATGAGAGAGGCGCCGTCAATCCCGATCGCTCATCAGCTCCATCAATTAGGAGCGGAGATCGTAGCCTATGATCCTGCTGCCGCTCGCAATGCAGCTCAAGAACTGCCTGATCAAGTCCTTTTTGCTCAAACGATTGAAGAGGCGATCAAGGATGCTGATGCTGTCTGTATATTAACTGAGTGGGCGGATATTCAGTCCTTTCCACTTTCAGCTTATAAAGATTTCATGAGGCAGCCGATCATTTTTGATGGTCGGAATTGTCATACGCTTGAAGCGGCAGAAGTAGCTGGTGTCGAGTATCATTCTATTGGGCGCAGGCCTGTCTCTCCTATTTATATGTAATGAGAAAAACCGATAACTTCATGTGTTATCGGTTTTTGCGTTAATGCGGAAGAATGAATCCGCCATATAAAAATGCAGCCACAATCAGAAAGGCAGGGTGCAATTTGAATTTGGTCATAAAGAAAAATGAAATGGCGGCAATGGCAAGTGATTGCGTCCAGCCAATGGCTTTCACGGCATCTCCACCAATTTCCCATGTTAATAAAAGCATCATCATCGCAATGACAGGCTGTACAGATAGGGTCATGCCTTTGACGACAGAAGATTGGCGAAAACGGTCAATGAGTTTTAGCAGTAAGATCAATCCGATCGCAGACGGCAGGACAGTCGCAAGCAGTGCAACGATAAAGCCTGGCCATCCCATGACATCATAGCCTACATAAGCCGCAATTTTCGTAGCGATTGGACCTGGAAGTGCGTTGGCTAATGCGAGCATATTGGAGAACCCTTCGTTCGTCATCCAATGAAAATGATTGACGATTTCTTCATAATTGAGCGGAATGGAGGCAGGTCCTCCGCCATATCCTAACAGATTGGATAAGAAGAATGCCCAGAATAAAAAGAGAATCAGCATCACGAAGACACTCCTTTCTCTTTATTTGTTCGAGTCCAGCGATCTTTCAGTTTGAAATGAAAGGCACCATAACATAAAAAGATGATGACAATGATTCCTGGATGAATCGAGAGGACTTGAAGACCGGCAAATGCTAATAGGAATAGGACGATTCCGAAGATCATGCCAAAGCCCTTCAACGCTTTTTGTCCAAATTCATATGCCATCATTCCTAACAGAACGGCAATTACTGGTGTCACAGCACCGATCATATTTTGAATGATGACTGAAGAGCTTAAGACGCTGACAAGTGTAACAAGTGCCACCATAGCGAGACATGTCGGTAAAATATGTGCAGCTGTTGCAACAAAGGCGCCAGATACACCTTTTAATCGATAGCCGAGGTATGCCGACATTTTCGTAGCAATCGGTCCGGGTAATGCGTTGGCGATGGCGAGTGTTTCTCCGAATTCGTCATCATTGATCCATTTGTATTTGACGACCGCTTCATGGCGAATGAGCGGCATGACAGAAGGTCCTCCGCCAAATCCCAGAATACCGGTTCGCACCATGGCGATCATGAGTTCAAGATATGATTGCAAGGGGTTCAACTCCTATCTACAATTTCATGCCCATTCGGCTTTTGTATCGTTTAATGAGCATTTGACAGTCCACACTGACGACGCCTTCAAGCGGATACAGCTTCTTTGTCAGGAACGTCTCCATTTCCTGTTCATTTTGAAAAATGCCATGCATATGCAGCTTGCTTGGTCCTGTCATATGATAAAGGCTTGTGACGGCTGTTTCCTGCTCAAGCTGAAGGGCGACTGTTTCTAAACATTTCGGCTCAACCTCTACGTTAAAAAAGACAGAGACATGAATGCCGATCTTTGCTGGATTAATGACAGCGGTGAATCGTTCAATGACACCTGCTTCAATGAGCTGCTGAATACGGGCTTGTACAGCAACACGGGAAAGGCCGACTTGTTTCCCTAAATCTGTATAGGACATACGCCCGTCCTCGTGTAATAAGGAAAGAATTTGTTTATCTCTTTCATCTAATGTTAAGTTTGGAATGCGATATTCATGTGCCATCGTATAACCACCTTTCTTCTGTTGATATTCTATCATATTGTATTACGAATAGAATGTTTGGTTTTTAATTAAGTAACGAAATGAAATAATAAAAGAAGATAACATATCTTTTTGCATAAAAAAACACCCCGGCATCACCGGGGTGTGTTCATTTTATTTTTCTGGGCTGCTTTCCGCACTGGCAATTTGCTGTGCAAGGTCAGCACGATCAATGTCTGCTTGGAAGAACTCCTGCGTATTTGGAAGGTGTAAATTCATGTGACGTTTTTGGGAAATTCGGATGGTCACTTGATCCACAGTGTAATCAAATACATGCCCGCCTACGCTTCGATCATCATCAATAAAGTGGAGATGATATCCACTTACCGCAATGCCATGTGCGTACTGTGGTGTACGGAAGCCTGCAATCGTTCCGCGAATATTTTCAAAATCGAAAATAGGCTGTGACTTGACTGCTTCCACCATCGGAACGTAAGGTTTTTCCTGTTTTTCAACCGTACGGGTTTGAACCTTTTTGAATGACCCATCGATGCGGATCGCATAAAAGACATTCTTGCTCGGTAAGATTCGGTCGATTTCTTCCTCTAGCTCTTTGGACGTCATCGGTGCATCAATTCGATGAACGATGTCCGTTTCAAAGAATGCTAGAGAGCAGAATGGTGAATAATCTTGATCGGTTACTGGTGTGGCTGTTCCATCAGAGCGCAGTCGATAAAAAGCGCCATCAAAGCCGATTAGTTCCCCATCTAATTGATTGAATGTGCCAATGCCAAAATCACCATGCTCGGGAATATGTGATAGGGAGAAATCTCCATCGTATACGGCTTCCAGCAAGGAGGTCATGGTTGATACTTGATAGACCTCTTGCTTTTTGTCCTGCGGTATTGTGTTGTTTTGTTGATTCATTGGGTGCATCATACCCATATCCGCTCACTCCTTTAATGTAATGTATCGAAGTCTTATCTGACGTTCGTTGTGTGTGTTTCACGAAAGACTTCTGGCCATTTTTGACTGGCGAGGTCTGGGTTGTCTTGATAGTCAATCGGAATATCAATAATAACGGGTCCTTCTATGTTTATACCCTTTTGAAGGACAGTTGAAAGCTCTTCAGGTGAGTTGACACGTAATCCAGTTGCTCCAAAGCTTTCTGCATATTTCACTAAGTCGATCTGACCGAACTCAACACAAGACGTACGGTCATACTTCATTTCCTGCTGGAATGCCACCATATCGTATGTGCTGTCGTTCCACACGAGATGAACGAGATTTGTTTTCATGCGCACGGCTGTTTCTAATTCCATGGCGGAGAAGAGAAAACCACCATCACCTGAGACTGAAATGATCTTTTCATCTGGATTCAATATGGAGGCTGCAATCGCCCATGGTAATGCCACACCAAGTGTTTGCATTCCGTTACTCACTAGGAACGTGTTCGGTTCATAAACACGGAAGTGGCGAGACATCCAAATGGCGTGCGATCCGATATCACATGTCACTTTCATGTCATCTGGGATGATACGTCTCAACGTATGAATGACATCCAGCGGGTGTGATAAATGACTTTCTCTTTCTGGTGTTTTTTCGATATCACTTAACAGCTCTTGTAATTCTGTGACGAGATCTACGTTCTTTTTGCATAATGAAAGTGGAACGCTGTCGTGGGCTAGATGTTGCACCGTTTCAGATATATTGCCCACAAGCTCAAGCGTCGGTTCATAGAAATGATCAATATCTGCCTGCATGTCATCCACATGGATGATTTGACGCTGCTGCGGTTTCAAATTCCAATGCTTCGGATCGTATTCGATTGGATCAAAGCCAATAGTTAAAATCACATCCGCTTTCTCAATGAGAAGGTCGCCTGGCTGATTACGGAATAAACCGATTCTGCCCACATATTGAGGCTCAAGCTCTCTTGAGAGAACACCTGCTCCTTGGTACGTTTCGACAAATGGGATACCAAGTGTTTTTAATAATGTTCTTGTCGCATTTGCCGCAGCTGGACGGCTAGCTTTCATTCCCACAATTGCAACAGGTAAGTGCGCATTTTGAATTTTGGCGATGGCCGAACTGATGAGAGCATCCGGTGCAGGACCTAGTTCTGGAGAAGGGTGAGCAGACACTGGTGTTTGTGTGGTGTGTTCGGTCACGACATCTTGTGGAAAGCTGATAAATGCTGCCCCAGCTTGACCTCTTTGTGCCGCGCGAAAAGCATTTGTTAATGCTTCTGGTATATTGTTTACGTCTTGTACTTCAACGCTATATTTTGTCACTGGTTTGAATAATGCCGCATTGTCGAGTGATTGATGTGTTCGTTTGAGCCGATCCGCACGGATGACGTTTCCAGCGATTGCAACAACAGGGTCACCTTCTGTATTGGCTGTTAATAGACCTGTTGCTAAATTGGATGCGCCAGGACCTGATGTAACGAGACAAACGCCTGGTTTGCCAGTTAAACGACCGACAGCTGCTGCCATGAATGCCGCATTTTGTTCGTGTCTGCATAGCACAAGCTCTGGACCTCTGTCTTTTAATACATCAAATACTGCATCAATTTTTGCACCTGGAATCGCAAAAACATGGGTCACACCTTGGGCAATGAGCGTATCGACAATCAACTCTGCTCCTCGTTTTGTTAGGGGTTGTGTTTGAGAATTCATTTACCCCGCACTCCTTTCGGCAAGTAAAATTTTTTATGAAAATATATTTTCATGATATGATTTACTATACATTTCACAAAATAAATTTTCCAATATATGTTTAACGTAGTTTTAATATGTTTCACGAATAAGTGTTTGAGGAGTGAAAGGATGGAACTGAGACATTTGCAGTATTTTGTCACAGTCGCGGAGGAGCTGCATTTCGGCAGAGCGGCCGCACGATTGAACATGACACAGCCTCCACTTAGTCAGCAAATTAAGCAGTTTGAGGAAGAATTGGGATTTCCTTTGTTTCACCGGTCTAAACGGGTGGTGGAGTTAACAGCTGCTGGAAAGGTTTTTTTACATGAGGTCCGGGGGGTGCTGCATCAGCTTGATAAAGCCGTTGATCATGCCCGGCATACGGCAAGAGGGGAGCTTGGGAAGATTATCATCGGTTTCGTTGGTACAGCGACATATGATATTCTGCCGCCAGTTGTCCGTGAATTCAGAGAGCGGTACCCCTCTGTCAGTATTGAGCTGCAACAGCTCTCTGTCCCGCAGCAGCTTGAGGCGCTTTTGAATGGTGAGATTGATATTGGTTTTTTGCATCCTACATCACCGCAAGAAGAATTGGTCAGTCGTTTAATGAAGCAAAGTGAATGTATTTTTGCGATTCCGAAAAACCATCCGCTGGCGGAAAAAGAAGCGGTCACGATTGAAGATATTCGTGATGAGCCGATTATTTCTTTATCAAAGGAATCATGGCCGTCCCTTTATCAGCATTTTGTCCTACTTTGTGAAAAGTATGGATTTTCACCTAATATCGTGCAGGAAGCAGCAGAATATCAAATGGTCATTGGTCTTGTCACAGCGGGAATCGGAATTGCTATCATTCCAACATCGGCCCGGCGTTTATTTAATTTAGATGTGGTGTATCGGTCAATTGAAGGTGAGCAGCTACTCGCAGAATGGACCATTTCTTATAGACGAGAAAATCATAATCCCGCATTGTTTCATCTTGTCCATCATATTCTCCATCGTGCTGAGCCGGAATAAGGGAAGAGAGAACGGGGTATGGTATGATGTCGTTACATACAAGAGGAGGCATGTCTGAAGTGATTACATTACAAATGGATCAGTTGTCACGAAAAGAAGCATATAAAGTATTATCTGGTTCCGTCGTTCCAAGACCCATTGCATTTATTACAAGCCTTTCTAAAGAAGAAGTCGTCAATGCTGCACCATTTAGTTTCTTTAATGTCATTAGCGGCCATCCTCCGCTGATCGCTGTTTCTATTGGACGTCGTCAAGGAGAGATGAAAGATACAGCAAAACATATCATCGACAGGGAAGAATTTGTTGTCCATGTGAGTGATGAAGCGATGATTGAAGATATTAATGAAACAGCTGCTACATTGCCAGAGGAAGAGAGTGAGCTGACTCGTACCGGTCTTCATCAAGTGAAGAGCAGCGTGGTGTCAGTGCCAGGAATCAAGGAAGCACGCATTCGCTTTGAATGTCAGCTGGAAAAACATCTGACCTTTCAAAATGATGAAGGGGAGATCACAGTCGATCATATCATTGGCCGGGTGGTGTGTGCGCATTTAGATGAATCCGTCTATGATTCGGAAAAAGGATATATTTTTACGAATGAATTAAAGCCAGTTGCGCGTTTAGCGGGGAATGATTATGCCCATTTAGGTACGCCATTTGTACTGAAGAGACCGGAATAACATCTAAAACCCCCGAGGCTATCGGGGGTCCAGCGTGTAGACAAACCCTCGCATTCTTTGTCAGTCCTGCGCTTCGGTGCTCACGAATGTCAATTCGCTCTGCTCCGGTGCTCGTCCTTCCTAGACTGCAAAGGTTTTCTATCACGCTGAAAAGAAGACAAAGGGCTAAAATAAAGTTCATTTCAGCACTTTGTCTACAATCTAAACCCCCGAGGCTATCGGGGGTTTAGTGTTTATTTCTTTTGTTCTAGTTTCAATGGTGCGGCGATATTTTTTTCTACCTTTTTTCCTTTTAATACATCGTCAGCAGCACCGACTGCCAGTTGACCGATCAGCTCTGGCTGCTGCGCGACTGTTGCAGATAGTTTTCCTGCTTTGATCGAGTTGAGTGCATCTTCATTACCATCGAAACCGACGACAAGAATGTCTTTTCCAGAGCTTTGGATGGCCTCTAGTGCGCCAAGTGCCATTTCATCGTTGTGGGCAAAAACGGCTTTGATGTCAGGGTTTCCTTGAAGAAGGTTTTCCATCACGTTGAGCCCTTTTGTCCGGTCGAAGTCAGCGGCTTGTTTTGCTGTGACATCTAACTTTTTGTCTGCAATTTGATGGAAACCTTTTCCTCGTTCACGTGTCGCAGAAGCACCTGGTACACCTTCCAGTTCAGCCACTTTTGCTCCTTTACCGACTTTGTCGATAATAAAGTTAGCTGCCATTTCGCCGCCTTTGATGTTATCAGAAGCAACAAGCGCTTCAACCTTTCCGCTTTCTGCCGAGCGGTCTAATGTGATGACCGGTATGTCTGAAGCATTCGCAGATTCGACAGCCGTTGATATGGCAGAGGAATCGGCTGGGTTAATGAGTAATGCATCGACCCCTTGTTGAATTAAATCTTCTACATCACTTGTTTGTTTGGCTGAATCATTTTGTGCATCGGCAATGACAACTTCAATGCCAAGCTTTTTCGCTTCTTTTGTCACGCCGTTTTTAAGAGAAACGAAGAATGGGTTATTTAAAGTCGAGATCGACAGTCCGATTTTCATGTCTTTTTTCTTGCCATCCTTTGTTGATTTGGCCCACTCTGGCGGTTCAAGCGAGCAGGCAGAAAGCATGAATAATGAGAGAGTCACGATCAGGATTACATATTTTTTCATAGCAGCTGCCTCCTTAAGCAGATTTCTTTCTGTCGAGTAGGACTGCAATCAAGATGACAATCCCTTTCACAACAGACTGATAGAATGATGAAACACCAAGTAAGTTCATACCATTGTTCAAGACCCCGATAATGAGTACCCCGATGAGTGTGCCGACAATTCGCCCTCTTCCGCCGGATAGGCTTGTCCCGCCAAGTACAACGGCAGCAATTGCATCAAGTTCATACGACGTACCAGCTGTTGGCTGGGCTGAGTTGAGACGAGATGTTAAGATCGCACCTGCTAAAGCAGACATAAAGCCGGCTAATGAGTAAATCATGATTTTGACGCGTGGTACTTTAATACCTGAGATGAGGGCTGCTTTTTCATTTCCGCCAATGGCATACGTTCTTCTGCCAAAAGGTGTTTTATGAAGCAAGACCCAAAGAACGATAAAGGTGAGAAGCATGGTGATCGCTGGAACAGGAATGCCTAAGAAATATCCACGGCCAAATAGCTGAAATGCATAGTTAGAGCCAAGCCCTGTAATTGGGTTTCCGTCTGTATAAACAAGCGTCAATCCTCTGAAAATCGTCATCGTCGCAAGTGTTGCGATAAAAGGAGCCATTTTTCCTTTTGTGATTAAAAGACCGTTGATCATTCCAAGGATGGCACCGATGATACATCCAACAATGATGGCAAGAATCGGGTCCAAACCAGATACAATAAAGCCGGCAGTCAGAGCACTAGACAGCGCTAGAATGGCACCGACAGACAAATCAATTCCTCCGGTTAAAATAACAAACGTCATGCCAAAGGCAATGAGGGCGTTAATGGAGATTTGTCTGAGTAAGTTTAAAATGTTTAATGGTTCTAAAAAGGCCGGATTTAAAATAGAAACAATGGCAACAAGGATGATGAGTCCTAAGAATGGCCCAAGCTTTTGCATGATGTTGTCAAATCGTCCATTTGAAGTAAGTGGTTTCATGTTACTTCCCTCCTGTAGCTAGTGTCATAATTCGTTCTTGTGTAGCTTCTGTTTTACTTAATTCTCCGCTGATGGTTCCTTCATGAATGACAAGCACTCGATCGCTCATCCCAAGAACTTCTGGGAGCTCAGAGGAGACCATCAAAATTGCAACGCCTCGATCCGTCAGCTCGTTCATCAGCTGATAAATTTCTCGTTTCGCCCCGACGTCGACACCTCTTGTCGGTTCATCTAAAATCAGCACCTTCGGCTGAATGCCGATCCATTTGGCGATGACGACCTTTTGCTGATTTCCACCGGACAGGCTGCGTGCAGAAATTTCAGATGAAGCGGTTTTGATCGTGAGTCGTTTGATGAGAAGGTCAACAAAGTCCTGCTCGTTTTTCTTATCGATCAGCCCCTTTGGAGAGAAGCTGTCTAAGTTAGGCAAGCCGATGTTTTCCCGGATGGATGCATCCAGCATCAGTCCTTCATCTTTACGATCCTCCGTGATAAAACCGATGCCAAGTTTGACTGCATCACTTGGTTTTTTAATGACAGCCTTTTTCCCATGAACCCAAATTTCTCCTTGATCCAGGGGATCGAGTCCAAAGAGCGACCGCATCATTTCCGTCCGGCCAGCGCCCATTAAGCCTGCAACACCGACAATTTCTCCAGCTTTGACGGAAAAACTGACATCTTGAAAGCGGCCTTTCCTCGTTGCTTGCTTCACTTCTAGGACGGTATCACCAGTAGAAGGTGTGCGTTCAGGGTAACGATCGGTTAATTCGCGGCCGACCATTTTTTTGACGACTTCATGGAAATTCGTGTCCGGTATCGCTTTCGTATCGACCGTTTTCCCGTCACGCATGATGGTTATTCGGTCACAGATGGCGAAGATTTCTTCCATCCGGTGAGAAATGTAGACGATGGAAACGCCTTCTTTTTTGAGTGATTCAATGACCTGAAATAGCTTTTCAATCTCACGGTCTGTGAGAGCAGCTGTTGGTTCATCCATAATAATGACCTTTGCATCGGTCATTAACGCTTTCGCAATCTCAATCATCTGCTTTTGGCCGACAGAACAGCTTCCTGCCTCTTGATCGAGAGATAGGTTGACAGATAATCGGTCGAGCTGCGCTTGGGCGAGGGCTTTCATTTTCTTGGTGTCTAGGAGACCAAGTTTTGTATAGATTTCTTTCCCGATAAATAAATTCTCGAGTACCGTCATATCAGGCCATATATTCAGTTCCTGATGAATGAAGGCAATCCCGTTCTGCTCGGCTTCTTTCGGATTCTTGAAAGCGGTTTCTTTTCCGTCGATTTGAATCGTTCCTTGATCCAGTGAATAGAGTCCTGTCAGCAGATTCATTAACGTTGATTTTCCTGCCCCGTTTTCACCCATAAGTGCGTGGACTTCACCTGTGACGAGGTCAAAGGAGACCCCGGCGAGAACGGTGTTTTTTCCAAAGGCCTTATGGATGTTATGCATTTCAATGTTCATAAGTGGCTCCTCCTTTTAAAAGATGACACCGGCATGAAGAATGCAGTTTGCGTATGGGGTGGCTTCACCCGTGCGAATCACTGCTTTTGCCTGTTTGGTCATGTCTTTGAACGTCTCGTGATCGACTTCATTTAACGGATGTGAGAACGCTTTCTTTAGAAATAAATGATCTCTCTCATTGGCTTGTTTGATTTCACTGGCGATTGTGATGTGTTCAACGGCCATTTCCTCAAGAAGGAGGGAAGTAACCTCCTGAAAGGATGGTGTGCCGATGGATAATGCAAGGTCGATTTTGACCGGGCCTTCTGGAATGGGCAGGCCGCAGTCTGCAATGACAATCGTATCTGTATGACCAAGGTCAGCAAGCACCTTGGCGATATGACTATTTAAAATACCATTTTTCTTCATTTCTTATTCTCCAATTCTTCTCTTGCTGGCATGCCGCCTTGGGCACCAAATTTTGTGACTGAGATAGACGCAGCTAAGTTGGCAAAAGCAAGTGCGTCGTATAGGGATTTTCCTTCTGTCAGTGCTACAGCTAGAGCGCCGTTAAAAGTATCACCAGCGCCTGTAGTGTCGACGGCTTTCACAGGATAGCCCGGTACCAACACTTCTTTTGATCCATCAAAGTAACGAACACCATTTTTTCCTTCTGTAATGAGTAATTTGTTTGGATATTGGCGCAAAGCTTCTGCTATGGTGAGTCCATCAAACATAAGAGCTGCTTCGTGTTCGTTTGGCGTGATATAGGCAGCTTGATCTAATATTTGCTGAGAGACTTTGCGAGCTGGTGCGGGATTTAAGATGACTGGAATCCCTTTTTCGCTGCAAATGGCGCAGACGGCTTCGACTGTTTCTTCAGGAATTTCCTGCTGGATGAGGACGATTCCGATATTTTCAATAGAAGAAAGAGCATCTTTTACATAATGAGGTGTTACCTCATTGTTTGCTCCTTTGACGACAACAATGCTGTTATCTCCTTCAGCTAAAATGATATGAGCTGTTCCGCTTTCCATTTCGGTAACCGGTTTCATATAGGTGGTGCGAACACCTTGTGCTTGCAAATTGCTCATAATGTCCTGACCATACGCGTCATCACCAATTCGGCCGATCATATATACATCTGCACCGAGCCTTGCGCTTGCTACTGCTTGATTGGCTCCTTTTCCCCCAGGGACCGTTTTAAATGATTCGCCTAGGACGGTTTCTCCTGCACTAGGACGTTTATTCGATGTAACAACTAAATCCATGGAACAACTTCCTACGACAACTATTTGACTCATTGTGAATCCACCTTTCTTGTGGTCTCTCGTTCAATAAAAGAGACGGGCATTTGAATAACTGCTTGATCTATTGGCTGTTTTTGAATGGCTTTAATGATCAGCTTTGCGGCTTCTTTCCCCATATCATAGGCAGGCTGCCGAATCGTTGATAAAGAAGGGAAGAGCAGTTCGCTTTGCGGAATATCATCAAATCCAATGATTTGGACGTCTTCTGGAATGGCTTTTCCAATTCGAAGTGCTTCGTGTACGACGGCTGCTGCGACGATGTCATTGCTGGCAATGATGCCATCTGTTTCAGGGTACAGCTTGAAAAGAGCCTTGGCGCTTTTTCGCGCTTCCTGAAAAGAAAAAGAAGCGTTAGACATCACATGAAAGTTAGCACCTTCTTCAGTCAGAACATCAAGTGCGCCTTTGAATCTTTGCCGCGCCGTTTGAAGATGAGCGGGCCCTTTTAGCAATGTGATCTGCTGACTGCCGCGTTTGATTAATTCCATTGCAGCCATTTTCCCGCCTGCCGTAGCATCTGCAAACACAGAAGGCGCATTTGGAACGGTACGATCTAAGAAGACAACAGGCAGTTCATCATCATTGTACAAATCCGATTCAGGTTCGTTTGTGACAGCGATGACACCGACCACCTGGTTTTGCTTAAAGGTTTGTAAATAGGCCATTTCCTTCTCCCGATCTTCATCACTGTTTCCGAATAATAACCGAAAGCCGTGTGCATGAATCTCATCCTCAACGCCTCTAGCCAGCTGAGGGAAGAAGGGGTTTGTGATATCAGGTAAGATGAGACCAACTAATCTTGATTCTCTTTTAAAAAGGGATCGTGCCACTTCATTGGGGAAGTAGTTCAGCTCCTGCATCGCTTGTGTCACACGGGTTTTCGTATCAATATGGACGTATCCAGTATCGTTGAGCACGCGTGAAACAGTCGCAACAGATACTTGAGCAGCTTTTGCAACATCTTTAATTGTAGCCAATGGAGTGCCTCCCTTCGTCAATGTGTAACCGTTTACACAGATAGATTATCACGAAAGCATTAAAAAGACAATCTTAAAAAAATAAAAAAAGAAAAGAAAGATGACTTCTTCCTTTTCTTAACTAATAATGCCTGTTTGTGTAATGTTTACTTTGATTTTTGGAATGATTTTCACTTTTGGATAATCGGTGACCCAATTCATTTTCATATACTCATCATAATGTCTGACCCGGTATTTTCTGCCGAGGCTTAAGACGTCAGAATTTGCTTCTTGTAATGTAGCAACAATTTTTTCTGCTTCTTTTGTCAAGATGGTTGAAAGTCTTTTATTGAGCATTTCAATTTTTTTGTCTGTATCTAGATTATCTTTTGGGTACTCAAGGACAGAAGTATTAAATTCAAATTTGAGTGAGTATGTTAAGTTTCGATGATCAGGATTCAGAATCTCAATGTCTCTCTTCACATCAGTGACTTGGATGGTGATGTAATTGTTTTCTTTAGACTTCATATCGCTTCTCACTTTTTTTGTGAAGTTGGCATACTTGCCCATTTTTCCGTCCATGACGGTGAGCAAGATCGCATCTTGACCATACAGCTCGCCTTTCTTTTTCTCATTATCAAATAGTGCAACACCTTTTACACTGATTAATTTCTTCGATTGATCAAAATAGATTAACGGCAGTGTGAAGTCCTCTCCAGTTTGGAGCATTTTAGATCGAATACTTTGAATGTTTTTAGGTGCTACTTGGGAGGAGCGTGATGCGGTTGTGATTAAGTTATTTAAATAGTCACTCACAATGAGTTTTTCCTTCAGCAGCGAGTTAATCACTTCTTCACAGGTCCCCCCTTGAACAACGGCAAGATTTGCGAGGAGGGGACTTTTTGGATCACGATAAAACATATCTAAGTAGGGCAGAAGACGATTTTGGGCAAATTCATCACCGATCAGCATCACCCGCATTTTCGACATGTCTATTTTTTGATCCACTATCCGGCTGAAGTTGGTTCTTGCTTTTCTTAAAGTAGGTGCTTCCGTTGTGAGAAGAGTGGTTAAAAAGCTGCCAGTATTTCCTTGCTCCATACTTTGAGACTGCTGCACTTTTCGATAAGTGATTGAGTATTTCGCATTGTCATCCTCTCCTTGATCAACAGCGGAGGTTAACACAAGAGAGATGTTCTTTAATAAATTTTGATCCCAGCAGCCAGGCATGAATATGAGAGAAACACACATGAGCAACGTCAGTATGTACTTATGACGCATGTGATTTCACCTTCCCTTTGCGATGTTTGATAAAGATGATAATGGCCATAAAGATTGGGAGTGTGTAAATAAATGAATATTGAGCGATGGTGGTAAAATCATTAAAACGCTGAATTCTAAAATTATCGGTTGCAAGGTAACAGCTAGCCGCATAGATCAAAATGGCAAAATAAAAGACGTATTTTTTGTGGTCTTTTTTCTTGAGAATACTTGCTACGCCATTTGCACAGAAGTAGAGATAGTTACTGAGTGTGGCTAAAATGACAAATACCCAGAAACTAAGAAAAATTAAATCTGTCCGTTCAATCACACCGAACGAAATGGTTTTTAACAGATAAAGAACAGGATTTGGAATGATATTGAGCTCAATCGGGCTGAAGAACATAAAACAAATCACTGTGATAAATAGGTAGTAAAGTGTCGTGCATATATTGGCAATGGTCATGACCTTGTATCGCGCTTTAATGGTGCCTTTCATCAGTGGAGAAATGATCAGAATCATCTCAAATCCATTCATAGATAATACAACATCCTTCAATCCAAGCTGAAATTGAGAGAAGTCCGTTTGGAAAAAGGGCATAAGGTAGTCGATATTGGTTCCTTTTAATGAATACAGCATGATGAGAGACAACAAGAGTAAAAAAGGAGTAAGAATAAAGTTGAATCTGACAATCGCTGTAATTTGTTCCTTGGCGATGTAAAGGATGGATATCATGAGTAGTAGGTTGATGACCCAATTGGGTGTAAGTGGTAAAACCCATATACCCAGAATTCTCGTGAAAATAGATAGAACGACAATACAGACTGAGGCGAAATAAATTGTATAAAGAGCCACTAAGATTCGCCCAATCCATTTTCCAAAAACCTCAATTAACGCCTCGAAAAATGATGTCTCAGGATATTTGTGAATGATATATATAAAAATGGTATTGATGATTTGGATAAAAAAACATGCCAAAATGATAGCCATCCAGCCATCATGCCCCATATCTTTCATGAGCAAATGAGGCAGGGCTAAAATACCGACACCAATTTGAGATTGAATGATAAAAAAGACAGCTTGAGATGGAGATATTTTATTTTTCATCTTGATTTTTCCATCCTCTCAAATTTTCAATTTGCTCTTTCTTTTTTGGATTTAAGTAAACAGGGCGCTTTTTATACATCCACATCGGTAACCGAATCACAGTGTCTTTTAAGTCCTGCCAGTTAAATGGAGCTACTGGAGATAAATACGGGACACCTAGTGATTCAAGGCGGCATAAATTCATCAGGACGATCGACAGGCCGAATGAAATGCCAATAAACCCAAACATCGATGCCATGAACATGAGGGGAAAACGCAGCATCCTGATGGTAGACGTCATTTCAAACGAAGGAAGAACAAAGGAAGCAACAGCGGTCACGGCGACCACAACGATAAGAACATTCGAAATGAGCCCAGCTTTTACTACCGCATCTCCAATGACCAAACCGCCTACAATCCCAATGGTCTGTCCAATTGGCTTTGGCAGACGCACCCCAGCTTCGCGTATGAGCTCAATCGTAATCTCCATCAGCATAGCTTCTATTAAAGGCGGAAAAGGAATGCCGATAATGGAATTTTTCATCGTAATCGCTAATTCATCCGGGACTACCTCATAATGAAAGCCGATGACTGCTATATAAAAAGAAGGCAAAATCACAGCGATGATACAGGCAATATAACGAAGAATACGAATAAACGTAGCTGGAATCCAGCGACTATTGTAGTCATCTGGTGATTGAAAGAAGCTAAAGAACGTAATAGGCAGAATGATAGCCATTGGGCTGCCGTCCATTAAGACGACAATTCTTCCTTCAAGAATGGCGGATCTCACTTTGTCAGGTCGTTCTGTGTCAATAAGCTGCGGGAAGATGGAATACGAATCATCCTCAATCGCCTCTACAATAGAACCGGGGCTAAGCAGCGTGTCTACTTTAATAGAAGAAATTCGTTTGTTAACCTCATCTATCTTTTCTTGATTGGCAATATCAGAAATATAAACCGTCGCAACCTTTGTTTCAGATTTTGTACCGACCTTATGATACTGGATTGCAAGTTTTCGATCATTTAAGTGTGAACGCAGCAAATATAAATTGGTATCTAAACTCTCAACAAACCCATCATGTGCGCCTGCAATAATACTTTCAGAAGAAGGTTCAGAAATGGAACGCAGTGGCGGCTGCCCGACAGCAAATATTTTAATCTGTGCGGATTTTTCATCAAGGAAGGCAATACTTCCGGCAATAATGCTGTCGACAATCAGCGTCAAGTCACCTGTTTCGAGTGAACTAAGAGATTTTGCATAGTCCTGTTTTCCAGGAGGGCCAAGCAAGTTGCCAATAATGAAGTTGTTTAATTTACTTTCATCCACTCTTGTTTTAATAAAAAACAGCACTGATTTCGTTTCATTCACCATCAATTCCCGGTATTCAAAATCAGCGCTTTGCTGAAATGCTTTTTTCAGAATCCGAATCTTTTCCTCAAAACCACCTGATAAAAAGTGTAAGCGTGTTTGTTCATTCGTATTTGGCATCTTTAGCCTCCTCTCACAGATTTTTTAACCATAGTGTAAGCCGAGAAGATGATTTTATGCGTCATCTTTAGGGAAAGCATGACACGCACCGACAACTTTCAACTAAAATCACATTAAAAATGTTAAGAAATGATGAATCTTGATAAAAAGAAATGAATAATGTTTCATTGTTTAGGTCATAAGGAGTGAATATCGTAAAAAGAGTCTATAACAAAATGATTAATCTTTGACATCTTATCCCAATTTTTTGTGACCTGAAAATAAGCAGATGACTTGATTTTTTGAGAGGTGACCTTTGTCATAGGTCAACACATAGCGTTCTGACCAATGAGGATGACTTTCTAACCTGTTCATTTAAAAATATAAAATATTCTAAAACACGCACTATTCATTTAAAGCGCTGATATGACTGATTTCATAGAGATGAGAGGGCTTTAAAACATTGATTCAAAATACATCTTAATAATTGTCGAAAAATTTAGGGAGAAAAGGACAAAAGATTTTCCACTGTATGATGGTAACGCTTTCTCTTGTTTGAAGCAGAAATTCAGTCGTCATTTTGTCCGTCTTTTGGCCTTTTCATTTGAGCGTGAGATAGGCAAATACGCCTTCTGATTAGAGGAATTTGGCATACGAGGAAGTGAAAGATTATGTTACATAATACCGATTGTGATTTTATGCTGAACCTATATACTGTTGATTGAATTTACATATCACACTCATAAAAAAAGGAGATGTAGATAAGCGATGTGGTTAATCGTTATAGCCTGTGTCATCATGTTAGGGATTGGCTTTATTGAAAAGAAGCGTCATCAGAAAAATATCGATGCCCTGCCGGTACGCGTCAATATTAATGGTATACGCGGAAAGTCTACCGTTACAAGATTGACAACCGGTATCTTAATGGAGGCAGGTTATAAAACTGTCGGCAAAACAACAGGAACGGATGCAAGAATGATTTATTGGGATACGCCAGAAGAGAAACCGATTAAAAGGAAACCGCAAGGACCAAATATCGGAGAGCAGAAAGAAGTTATGAGAGAAACCGTTGAAAGAGGAGCAAATGCCATCGTCAGTGAATGTATGGCGGTGAATCCAGATTACCAAATTATCTTTCAGGAAGAGCTGCTTCAAGCGAATATTGGCGTGATCGTAAACGTTCTTGAAGATCATATGGATGTGATGGGACCAACTCTTGATGAAATAGCTGAAGCCTTTACAGCGACAATTCCTTACAATGGGCACTTGGTTATTACGGATAGTGAATATACAGATTTCTTTAAAGAGATTGCGAAAAAGCGCAATACTGAAGTGATTGTTGCAGATAATTCCAAGATTACCGATGAGTATTTACGGAAATTTGAGTACATGGTGTTCCCGGATAATGCTTCACTTGCACTTGGTGTCGCACAAGCATTGGGAATTGATGAAGATACGGCATTTAGAGGCATGTTAAATGCGCCGCCTGATCCAGGAGCGATGAGAATTCTTCCATTAATGGACGCAAAAACACCTGGACATTTTGTAAATGGATTTGCGGCTAATGACGCAGCATCTACATTGAACATTTGGAAGCGTGTGAAGGAAATTGGGTATCCAACAGATGAACCGATTATTATCATGAACTGTCGTGCGGATCGCGTAGATAGAACGATCCAGTTTGCGGAGGATGTACTTCCTTATATTGAAGCAAGTGATCTTGTCTTAATTGGTGAAACGACAGATCCAATTGTGAAGGCATTTGAGGATGGAAAAATTCCGGCTGACCACTTACACAACCTTGAATATCAATCTACAGAACAAATTATGAACATGCTTGAGAAAAAGCTTCATAATCGAGTGGTTTATGGAGTCGGCAATATTCACGGCGCCGCTGAACCTTTAATCGAAAAAATTCAAGAATACAAAATTAAGCAGCTTGTCAGCTAGGAGGAAATATAGAAAATGTTCGGATCAGATCTTTATATCTCGTTAATTTTAGGTGTTCTACTCAGTTTAATCTTTGCAGAAAAAACAGGAATCGTACCAGCTGGGTTGGTTGTTCCAGGTTATCTGGCACTCGTCTTTAACCAGCCAGTCTTCATTTTAGTTGTTTTATCTGTCAGCTTGCTGACATATGTGATCGTTCGTTTTGGTCTATCGAAATTTATGATTTTGTACGGACGCAGAAAGTTTGCGGCGATGCTGATTACAGGAATTGCCTTAAAGCTCATATTTGATTTCTTCTATCCAGTGGTTCCGTTTGAAATAGCAGAATTCCGCGGAATCGGAATCATCGTGCCTGGATTGATTGCGAATACGATTCAAAAGCAAGGTCTTACGATTACCCTTGGAAGCACATTACTTCTAAGTGGTGCAACATTTGCCATCATGTATGTTTACTATCTATTTTAAGATAAGGTGTGTCCAATGATGAATAAAAAATTGAGCTTTCAGGAAAAGCTGCTGAAAATCACAAAGAACCAAAAGAAAAAGACGAATAAACATGTACTGATTGCTTTACCGATTGTCATTGCTTGTACATTTCTATTTACATTTATCGGGAAAGCACAAGTACCAACTGTAGAAAAGAATCCAGAAAACATCCTGACCGCTTCGTTTGTCGGAGATATTATGTTTGGAAGAAATGTAGAGAAAGTAACAGACCGCTATGGAAAGCAGCACCTGTTCCGCTATGCGAAGCCGTTTTTTGATGTATCAGATTATGTAACAGGGAATTTTGAGCATCCAGTGGCTTCAGATAAGGAACAGGCAGCACAAAAGAATATTCATTTGAAAACAGATGAAGATTCTGTACAAGCGTTAAAGGATTTGAATTTCTCTGTACTAAACTTTGCGAATAACCATGCAGCAGACTACGGTGAAAAAGGCTTAAATAACACGCTCGATGCCTTTGAAAAAGCTGACATGGATTATACAGGGGCAGGGCGCAACGTCAATGATGCGAAGCAGAACATTTCATACAAAGAAGTGAATGGCGTTAAAATCGCTACCCTTGGTTTTACAGATGTATATGGAAAAGATTTTAAAGCAACAAATCGCAAGGCAGGTATTCTACCAGCTGATCCATCTATCTTTATTCCGATGATTTCACAAGCTGCTGAAAAGGCAGATATCGTTGTTGTTCATGCGCACTGGGGACAGGAATATAACAATGAAGTAAACGACAGACAAAGAGAGCTGGCAAGAGCGATGTCAAAGGCTGGTGCTGATATCATTATCGGTGCACACCCGCACGTTCTTGAGCCGATGGAAGTCTATAACGGAACAGCGATCTTCTATAGCTTGGGGAACTTTATTTTTGACCAAGGCTGGTCAAGAACACGTGATTCTGCCATTGTTCAGTATCATCTGAATGAAGATGGAAAAGCGACATTTGAAGTGGTTCCAATGTACATCAAAGAAGCGACACCTGCTCCAGTCAAAGCAGGATCTCTTGAATCAAAATCGATTATCCGTATGCTGACAAATGGCACGAATGCGGATTGGAAAGAAAAAGACGGACATATTTTCTTTGAAGTCGATCATTCTGATAAAGTTCAAACATTAAAAGAAAACGAGGGGAAGGATAAAAAATGAAATTCCTTAAAGCAAGCTGGCCGTTTGTTGCGTTAATTTTAGTCTTTGTCTTTATGTCTGCTTTTAAATTTAGTGACAGCCTCACCGATCATGAGAAACAAAAGATCTCGGTTGAAATGCAGAAAATCGAACAGCAAAAGCAGTCAAAAGCAGAAGCAAGTAAATAAAGAAATGATGATGAAAAGAGCACGCGAGGCGTGCTCTTTTTTGACGGAAAAAGGTGTAAAATGAAAGGGGTCATGTCGAAACTATAAAAGAAAGGAGGAAGAGAGGATGAAATGGAAAGGAATACTGCTTGGAGGATGTGCCATTGTAGGACTCATGTTTATGTCCCAAACAGAGGTGTCTGCTCAAACAACATCTCCTTTAAAACAAGCGGAAACGCTGATAGGCACGCCTTATCATAAAGGAGGAATCAATCCGAAAACGGGCTTTGATGCGTCTGGCTTTATACAATATGTATACAAAACAACAGGTGCATTTGATTTGCCGCGAAAGGTGATTGATCAATACCAAATCGGTGAAAGCGTATCATGGGAAAAAGCGAAGCCCGGAGACCTTGTCTATTTTCGCAGTCTTGAAGAAACAAAAGACATCCCAACACATGTTGCTTTGTACGCTGGAAATGATCAGGTGATCCACATCACACTCAGTCAAGGGGTGGTGAAAACAGATGTCAGCAAAAGTAAATATTGGACCGATCGGTTCTATGCGGTCAAACGGCTGCCTGTCTCCCAAGAGATGTCGGATGATCAACTGGTGAAAGATGCGATGAAATATTTAGGAATCCCTTATGTATTCGGGGCATCAGATCCAAAAGTAGGATTCGATTGTTCAGGTTTTTTACAATATTTATTTGAAAAATCACTTGGGATTTATTTGCCAAGAAGTGCTGAGCAGCAATGGATGGTTGGAGAGAAAGTGGCACGAGACGATATTCGCCCTGGAGATTTTGTTTTTTTTAGCAACACGTATAAAAAAGGAATTTCACATGTAGGCATGTACATCGGAGGAGACCGCTTTATTCATGCGAGCCGTTCGGAAAGTGTGACGATTTCTTATTTGTCTGAATCGTATTGGCGTGAGAAATGGACAGGTGCGAAACGATTAACTGAGCTGAAACTAGCGAAAGAAGACCCAGTCGTATCAAAAGCCGCTACGTATATTGGAGAAGTACCCTATGTAAAAGGTGGTGCGAGCCCAAAGCAAGGCTTTGATACAGCAGGATTCACGCAGTATATCTATCAAGAAGTGCTTGGAATTGAGATGCCTCGCTATGCGCAGGGACAAGTTAAAGCAGGTACACCTGTGAAACGATCGGAACTAAAGCCAGGAGATCTTGTCTTTTTTAAAGGGACTTCGTTGATGCCAGCCATTTATGCTGGTTCAAATCAAGTCATTCATGTGACGGTTTCAAATGGCGTTGTCATTACCAATATGAAAACAAGTACGTATTGGAAGGATAAATATGAGACGGCTGTTAGAATTAAAAAATAAAGAAAAAGCCCGATCAATGCTCAGATCGGACTTCTCGACTTCTCACTAGGCGCTGATCAGACAAGCGTCTTTTTTTCTTGGAATTGATTCTGCAAAAGCAGATCAATAAAATAAGCGACGCCATCTTCGTGGTTGCCTTTTGTGATATAGGTGCTTTTTTCTTTAATGACATCCACCGCATTCCCCATCGCTATCCTGTGTCCTGCTTCATCGAACATGGATAGATCATTGGGGCTGTCACCGATCGCATAAATATCGGATCGGTCTACGCCATAATGGGCTGCAAGTTTTTTGAGGGCATGTCCTTTACCTGACTCTTTTGGCAGTACCTCAATGATATGTTCTCCAGATGAGGTCAAGGAGAGCTCAGGCATCTTAGAAAGAAGATCTCGTGCTTCTTGCAGCTTATTCATATCAAAGGAGAAGCATAGTAATTTATAAGTTGGTTCATTCGACTCGAAAATTTGACGGATGTCATCGACAGGTTTGATGCCAAACTGTTTAAATTGAGTCATCGCCCCTTCCCATAAATCAGCTACATCCTCATGAGGATTGGCACTTTTGATCATATCAAATTCAGCTTTAAGCTTTTCTTTTCCATCAAATGGGGAAAGGAGGGCATCGTCTGTATAGACCTCGAAATAAATGTTCCGTTCCACTAATTCCTTTGCAGCACGTCTTCCAGCTTCTTGATCAAGGGTGATTCTGCTGAAGAGCTTGTACCCTTCTGTATGGACAGTTCCTCCGTTTGCCGCAATAATGGGAATGTCCAAATCCCCAAGAAGCTCTTTTACATCAAAAGTCGCGCGCCCTGTACAAATGGTCACAATATATCCAGCTTCCTTCGCACGAATCAATGCTTGCCGGTTTTGAGCGGATATTTCACTTTTCGTATTTAAGAGTGTACCGTCTAAATCAATCGCAATCATCTTTTTCATTGCTGTTATATCCTCCTTCATTCATGCAATAGCCTCTTCAAAGTATGTACGATTTCCTTCATTCTCATGAAAGAGTCGGATCGTGGATTCCTCTCTTTAAGGCTAAACAAAAATGGTCAATTGATCAAGGATATAAGAAAAAGCGCCCAAAAGGACGCTTTTAGCGTGTAGACAAACCCTCGCATTCTTTGTCAGTCCTGCGCTCCGGTGCTCGTCCTTCCTAGACTGCAAAGGTTTTCTATCACGCTTAAAAGAAGAAAAAGGGCAAACACCTTTTTCAACACATAAAAAGCGCCCAAAAGGACGCTTTCTGTTTTTATGATAATTCAAGCTGTTTCTTCAATTCCGTTTTGACTTCGTTCAGTTGGTTTTGATCCAATTGGTAATAATAAACGCCATTTGGCTGGTAATCAGAGCCTTTTAGTTGAATCGTATCAACAGATTTCAATGAAGTGAGTAGTGGGAAAAGACCGACTAGTTCTTTCATTGACAGGTTAGTTGAGACGTTATCACCTAGAGTATCTATGATATTGTCATAAGACGGAATAGACGTTACTGATTTTGATTTATCGAAAATGGCTTTTAAAACTTCCATTTGACGCTGTCCGCGCATGAGATCACTGTCTGCTTTTCTTGTTCTCACATAAGCGAGAGCTTGATCACCATCTAGTGTGTGAGTACCCGTTTGCAGCTGAACTTTGCCCTTTGTATCTTTAAGAATCTGTTTCACAACATATTCATCTTTAATGTTAACGGAAACACCATTCAATTCATTCACAATTTCCTTAAATGCTTTGAAATTACTTTCAATCACAAAGTCGACAGGAATATCTAGTAAATTCTCAACTGTACTTACCGTGAGGTCTGCATCACCAAATGCGTGTGCATGTGTAATTTTGTCATAACCATGACCTGGAATATTAACATATGAGTCCCTTGGAATACTTAATAATTTCACGGTTTTATTCGTACGATTTACTGTTGCTAATACCATTGCATCGCTTCGTGCTTGTTTGACGGTTTCGCCTGGTCTGCTGTCAATGCCAAGCAGCAAGACAGAAAAGCTATCTTTTCCAGGATCAAATGCTTCAATCCGTTTGACAGATTGTGCACCGCGGTCTAGAGAGACTTGTGCTTTTTTCGCAGCCGATGTCACTTTATAGTAGGCATAGCCGGTGACAGAAGCGGTTGTCAGTAAAAGAATACCAAAAATAAAAAGAGTGACTTTCACCCATGGTTTTAAACGCTTTTTGCCTTTGCGTTTACTTCTTGTTTGATCCATATATTTAAACCCTCGCTATGATTTTATAGTAAAGATGTCCTTCTTCCTGCTTACAAACTAAAACAAATATACCTTAAAACGGGATATAGTGCGACATTTTTTTCACTAACGCTTAATTGACGTTTCCTTATCTAAAAAAGTTTCAATGATACGCAAATGAAATATATTTGTCATAAAACATCGAAATGTTTGAAATGACAGGAAGTGAGGAAAATGATTTTTCATAGAGAAACATCCAGTCATTACATAGATAAAAGAGGGGTTATGATCATGAAAAATCGGAATGGGTGGCTTTATTTCTTCGGCGCACTTGGCGGCGCCTTATATGGTTACGATACAGGTGTCATTTCTGGCGCTATCTTATTTATGAAAGAGGATTTAGGTTTAAATGCATTTACAGAGGGACTTGTGGTCAGCTCGATTTTAATCGGGGCGATGCTCGGGTCTTCTCTTTCTGGAAAACTGACAGATCAATTCGGACGGAAAAAAGCGATAATCGCCGCAGCCATTTTATTTATTATCGGCGGATTTGGAACAGCCCTTGCACCGAATACGGAGGTCATGGTCTTATTCCGAATCGTGCTAGGACTTGCTGTCGGATGCTCGACGACGATTGTTCCATTATATTTATCTGAACTTGCGCCAAAGGAATCAAGAGGGGCACTTTCCTCATTAAACCAACTCATGATCACATTTGGTATTCTTCTTGCCTATATTGTGAACTACGTTTTAGCAGATGCAGAGGCATGGCGTCTGATGCTTGGAATTGCCGTTGTTCCTTCTGTCCTCTTGTTATGTGGTATTTTGTTTATGCCAGAAAGTCCTCGCTGGCTGTTTGTCCAAGGACAGGCGGACCGGGCGAAAGAAATATTGTCAAAACTTAGACAAAGCAAGCAAGAAGTTGAAGACGAAATTGCGGATATTCAAAAAGCAGAAAGTGAAGAAAAAGGCGGTCTTAAGGAATTACTCGAACCATGGGTGCGCCCCGCTTTAATTGCTGGTGTCGGTTTAGCCTTTTTACAGCAGTTTATTGGGACAAATACGATCATTTATTATGCACCAAAAACATTCACAAGTGTCGGCTTTGGCGATTCAGCAGCCATTTTAGGAACTGTAGGAATTGGTGCAGTCAATGTTGTCATGACGTTTGTTGCGATTAAAATCATTGATCGTGTCGGGCGGAAAGCGTTACTCCTATTTGGAAATGTAGGGATGGTCCTTAGTTTGATTGTTCTAGCAGTGGTCAATCGTTTTTTCGAGGGATCAACAGCTGCAGGGTGGACGACGATTATATGTTTAGGACTTTTCATCGTCATTTTTGCTGTCAGCTGGGGCCCGGTCGTATGGGTGATGCTGCCGGAGCTGTTCCCAGTACATGTCCGGGGAATCGGTACGGGGGTATCGACCTTCCTACTGCATACAGGGAATTTGATCATCTCGCTCACATTCCCAACCTTGTTAAGTGCAATTGGCATCAGTAACCTTTTCCTTATTTATGCAGCCATCGGCATAGGTGCCTTCTTATTTGTGAAATATTTAGTCACAGAAACGAAAGGGAAAAGTCTTGAAGAGATTGAAGAAGATTTAAAAAAGAGAAACCGTGCCGTCGTGAATGATGAAGGGGAAACGGTATGAAAAAAGACCAGCTGCATGAGGCAGCTGGTCTTCCTTTGTTAAACAAACGTTTAATCAAGAAAGGACAATCACTCATCTTCTGAACGTGCTGCCTATGACATACATATGGAACAGGCGGGCGAAAGGTGGAAATGAGATGAAAGGAAAAACGAGCATTGTGATGCTGACGTACAATGAACTGCACCTAACGAAAAAATGTATCGACAGTATCAAGAAGCATACTCGGCCTGATGAATATGAACTCATTATCGTGGATAATGCTTCATCAGACGGAACAAAGGAATATGTGAGACAACTGGAAGATGTCGTGTTGATTGACAACGAGAAGAATCAAGGTTTTGCCAAGGGCTGTAACCAAGGGGCGAAAAAGGCAACAGGAGATAGTCTTCTTTTTTTAAATAACGACACGATTGTGACCGAAAACTGGCTTTTGCCTTTAAGAGAAGCCCTTTTTGCATCAGATCGTATTGGCATGGTAGGCCCTGTCTCCAATTATGTGAGTGGTCCTCAGCTCGTTCAGCCATCTTACACAGATGTGAAGGAGCTTCCTGCCTTTGCAAAGGCATATACGGCTTCGAGAAAAGGTCAAAGAACATATGTGCACAGACTTGTTGGTTTTTGTTTGCTGGTCAAAAGAGAGCTGATCGAGGATGTAGGGTTATTTGATGAGCGGTTTGTATATGGATCATTTGAGGATGATGACCTTTGTCTGCGCTCATTGCTGAAGGGGTACCAGCTGCAAATCGTCCATGATTCTTTTGTGCATCATCACGGTCATGCTACCTTCAATGCCAATGAAGAAACGAACATCTCTACATTGTTTGCGGAGAACAGGCTTCGTTTTTTAGATAAATGGGGCATTGATTTAAATCTGATAACGCCCCATCCATATTTTGCAGCACTGCTCCCTGAGGATGCCGGATGTGTGCTGGATGTTGGCTGCGGTGCTGGGGCGACAGGACTTGAACTGATCAACCGGCAGTCTGTTGACATGTACGGAGTAGAGGCGGATGCATTAAAAGCAGAGATAGCAAAGGCGTATTACAAAGAAGTGATTGAGACAAAAGCGGAGGCGTATCCTTGGTCAGAGAAAGAAGCTTTTTTTGATGCTGTGATCTTTTCTGATGTGTTAGAGCATGTGTCAGACCCATGGCAGATGATTGCTCAAGCGCATGCGTCTTTAAAACCAGGAGGCGTGATCATTTGCTGCTTACCTAATATGATGCATGCGGAAGTACTGCTGCCTTTATTGGCAGGTGATTTTACGTATCAAGATGTGGGGATTTTAGATCGAACACATATGAGATTTTTCACACCAAACACAATGCGGGCGCTCTTTCCAGACCATTTGTTTCATCGCGTGATTGAACAGCCGATCAATGTGCCAATTGATCAAAACGTTCAATTGTTTTTTGACGAAGTGGCGAGAGTAGGAGAGTCACTTGGCTTTCAAACAAAAGCATTATCTGATCAAGTGACGCTCTATCAGCTTTTGATCGTTGCACGTAAAAAAGGCGGTTCCCCCTCCGGGTAATCCGCCTCAGCGTGTAGGCAAACCCCATTCTTTGTCAGTCCTGCGCACCGGTGCTCGCGAATCCCTCATTCGCTCTGCTCCGGTCCTCGTCCTTCCTAGACTGCAAAGGTTTTCTATCATGCTGAAAAGAAGACAAAGGGCTAAAACAAAGTTCATTTAAGCCCTTTGTCAACCATCTAAGGCGGCAATCCGCCTTTTGTGCTACCATTTAAAGCTTTTCGTTGCGCCTTCTGCACCAAAGTTCAAAATGCTCACTTTGACGTCATATGCAATGTCTACTTCTTGAAATAGTGTATCCCATTCATTGCGGTGCTGATCCCAAAAGTCTGGATACTTGATGCGCACCTGCCGATTTAAAAGGATCGGGTCAACACCAACTTCTTTTTGCATGTGGTGGACAGCTTTTTGAATGCGTTCTTTGATTTTGCGTTCAAAAATGCGCTCAAATCGTTTGATGTATTGCTCATCGTATGAGTTTTCAGGGGGATATTGATCTTCTGATAGTTTCCCGTTTGTTTGCACACTAATTTTAAAGGAAATCTTTCCGTTCTTCAGATAGGGTTCAATCTTGGATTTTGCTTTCTTGATTTCATACGTAATCGGAAAGCCTTTGTAGGTGGCGGGTACGACTCCGCCTGAGATGCGATTCATGACCCAGTTTAAAGATTGGACATCTTTTGCTGGTATGAATCCTATCAGCTTTCGTGTTTTTCCATGGATAATGCCTGCACCATCATAGGTGAGTTCTCCGTTTACGACATCCACACTTTGGACAAGAAAGCTTGTACCCATCTGAAAGTAATCCGACGCTCGCCCAATACGTGTTGGCAGTAAAATTTTCCCGTTAAAGCTCCGGTTTTTTGATGTTTCAAAAATATGCTCGACTGGAACCCTTTGTTGTGATTTTAATTTTTGATTGATGACTTTTGATGCCTCATGGCGTGACACTAAGAGGTAGCTGCTTCTTCGAACCTCATCATCTCGTATAAAGTGATTGAGTGTTCCTTGAATATCATGATGCTCGGCTTGATTTTTGCCAAACAAAAAGATTTTGAGGTGATCACTGTAAATCGGCGGGTCCTTCAAAGCGACATTGCTGACTGCTTCCAGTACATTTTTCCCCTTTGAGACGACATTCACATAGCCAGGGGAATCTGCTTCTTGTGTTCCGCCCATTTTAGGGACAAGGTTTTGATAGGTGAGTTTGACTCCGTTATCATCTTCCTCGTCAATGCCAACACCGCGCACAAACGATAATTTCTCAATATCTTTTAAGTCCCAGCAACCTGTCGATAAAAGCAAAAGACAGCAAGACAGAAAGGTGAGCC
Organism: Bacillus sp. Leaf49; assembly: GCF_001426125.1. Lineage (NCBI taxonomy): Bacteria > Bacillati > Bacillota > Bacilli > Caryophanales > Bacillaceae > Bacillus > Bacillus sp. Leaf49. Next base: position 484,098 of record NZ_LMRK01000012.1, read on the forward strand.
ATAAACGCCGCACTTTCATGCAGATCGACCTCCCCATTTTTTACGTATCATGAGCAGAACAGCTGTTATAAAAGGAATCGCTAAAACAGCGAATAATGCATAGCCGAGTAAAGTCGAATAGTAAAAGACTTCATTGATATTTCTCGGAAAAAGAGAGAGAGCTGAGGTCAACAAAAACAGCAACCATAGCAGTCTCGTTAAATTGGTTGTCTTAAAAACCGTTTGACAGCCTTTAATAGCAAATTGGAAAAAGCCAAGCATACAAATAAACTGCTGGCACGTCCAGATCGTCAGTAAGAAAATATCAAAGCGTTCAATGAAGACCCCTTCTAGTTCTAGCGCTTGAATGAGTGAGACAGTGGGCCAGGTGAGTGATTTCGTTTCTCCAACCGTCATGGAACCAATCACAATAAAGAGCGTGAGGGAGTAAATAAGTGTGGTGATCCCTACACCGATCGCTGCGGCCCATTTCGCTTTTGACCATTTGTCTTTATAGATAAGCGGTACGACAAACAAAATGACTTCAAAGCCTGTAAATTGAATAAATGTTTGAGAGAACAAATTACTAAAATCTTTAAACCCGTGAGCCATTACCGGGCGTAAATAATCAAAATCAAATATTTTCAAACTAAACAGCATGAGCCCAATGTAAATGATCATGGTCATCGGATAAATATATGTCACCATTTTCACTACCGGAAAAATTCCGCTTTTTAAATGATAGGTGGCCACCAGTAAAAAAATCATCACAATCACGGTCATCGGGGTCGATTGCAGCAGGAAAAATTGAACCACTTCCCCCAGTACACGCGCCTCAAAGCCAACAATGGCTAGTAAATAACCGATCAGCATTAGGTTAAAGATCGTGCCAAAGAAGGCACCGGCTCCTTTTGTATTCGATTCAAAAATGGTATCCGGTGCATTCTTCTCCGCAATCCAACCTAGCAAAAAAGCAACGAAAGCAAAGATGACTCCCTGTATTAATACAATGATCCAGCCATCAGGGAATCCTGAATTGGCAGAACTGCGAGGAATGGTTAAAATTCCAGCGCCTATCATTGTAGAGCTGCACAGAATGGTGACTTGTAACAATGATAGCTTCTCAGCTCTGTACATCGTTTACTCTCCTTGTCTTTTGAGATTTTTTGTTTTGGCTGTTTTCGGTCTCGATTTAAATAGCCCTATTGGTAAACGAACGTACGTATCTTTTAAATCTGAAAACGGTGAAGACAAAACAGGTGTGAAATAGTCAAAACCAAAGGTCTTTAGCTGCATCAAGTGACAAAGTACAAATAAATAACACATGATGAGGCCGTATAATCCAAACATGGCTGAACTGAAGATCGCCATAAACCGCAGAATGCGTAAGGGGAAGCTGAAATCATATGATGGAGCAGTGAAATCGGCTAGTGCCGTCAGAGACACAATAATGACCATTAAGGCACTGACGATATTGGCTTGGACAGCCGCCTGTCCAATAATGACGCCGCCAATCAGTCCAATCGTCTGCCCGATCGCCCTAGGAAGACGAAGTCCAGCTTCCCGCAGCAGTTCAATCGTAAACGACATCAAAATGGCTTCCACTACAGGAGGAAAGGGCACATTTTGCCGGCTGCCTGCGATGGTAAGTGCCATTCGTGTTGGTAATAAACCAGGATGATAGGAAACAAGGGCGATATAGAGTCCCGGTAAAAAGATCGTCAAAAGCACGGCAATATAACGGAGCAAACGCAAAAGAGTCGCACTTGTCCATCTTTGATAATAATCCTCCGGTGATTGCATCAAGGCAGTGAGTGTCATCGGCATAATGAGGGCAAACGGCGTCCCATCGAGCAAAATAGACACCTTTCCTTCGAGCACAGAGGCAATCACCCGATCAGGACGTTCTGTATTTTGAATCTGCGGGAAAATAGAGATATGACTGTCTTCAATCAGCTGTTCTATGTAGCCGCTCTCAGGAATATCATCCATTTTGATTTGCTTCATACGAGAGAATACATCATCTACTAGTTTGGGGTCTGCGATATCACGAACATACACAAGAGCAGCAGATTTCTTGTTACGAGTACCTATGTTCACCTTTTGAATGACAAGATTCGGATCGTTTGCCCGTTCACGAAGCAATGCCGTGTTTTTTTCAAGATTCTCAATGAATCCAATCCTTGGTCCTCTAACAAGGACTTCTGATTGCGGCTCCTCTACTTCTCTAAATTGAAAAAGATTCGTATGGAGCGCAAGCGCTTGAGTGGCCCTATCCACAAATAAAATAGCCCTGCCGCTGTATAACTGCTCGATGGCAAGGTTCATATCTTCCAGCACATCATTTTGAATGCCAAAGAACGTTTTAGAAAGGGAAGAAAGTGTGGTGTGGTCGACCTCGGTAATGGTCAGTTCCTTTTGCATAGGTGAAATGATTTGTTTGGAAAGCATCTCAAATTCTGTGAGTCCTTCAACGTACACGAGACATGCAGAGACAGCGGAAGGACCAAATGAAAAAGAGTGGAACACGATATCATCACTTTTGCCGGCAAAGCTTTTGACACGCTGAATGACGGACTCTATATCTTGTTCAATACGACTTTTCATAATACCTCACCCTCATGTCTTTTTTTATAGAGTGACTCGAAAGGAGAAGAATTATGCAAATAGAAAAAAGAGAATCCCCTAAAATAGGAATTCTCTTCACATGTTTATCTCGCCAGCCAGCCGCCATCTACGGCTAAAATATGACCGTTCATATAATCAGAGGCAGGGGAGCTGAGAAAGACGGCGGCACCTGCTAGATCTTCAGGCCGTCCCCAGCGTCCAGCGGGGATTCGTTTCAGAATCTCTTCATTCCGGTTCGCATTGTCACGAATGGCTTGCGTGTTATTGGTTGCAATATAACCAGGCGCGATCGCATTGACCTGAATATGCTGACTTGCCCATTCATTTGCAAAAGCTTTCGTCAAACCTGCGACAGCATGCTTACTTGCTGTATAAGCGGGAACAAAGACACCACCTTGAAATGATAGAAGGGAAGCGATATTGACAATTTTCCCTTGCCCTTTTTTCAGCATCTGCTGTCCGACCTTTTGCGTGAGGAAAAAGAGACTGTTGATATTCACATCCATCACAGTATGCCAGTTTTCCTCTGAATATTGAGCGGCCTCTTCTCTTTTAATGGTCCCAGCATTATTGATTAAAATATCAATTGAATGCTGCTTTAAAAGGGCATCAACATCCCGCTTTGCGGACTTAGGGTCTGAAAAGTCTACTTGAATCGCATGAAATGATCTGCCGGTCTGTTCGACAAGTTCTTTTGTTTCATCAAGCGGCGTATGGTGGTAGGTGCCGATGATATCTGCACCTGAACGGGCAAGCGCTACGGCAATACCTTGCCCAATACCAGTTCCAGGACCTGTGACAAGAGCTGTTTTGCCTTCGAGGGAAAAGAGGGACGCTACATATGATGTCGTCGTCATCTCATTACCTCAGCTGGTCCATCGGGACAAAGTCCATATCTTTAAACGTATAGTTTTCTCCCGCCATTGCCCAAATAAATGAATAATTTGCGGTACCTGAGCCTGAATGAATGGACCAGGCAGGTGAGATGACGGCTTCTTCATTTGCCACAACGAGATGTCTCGTTTCAGATGGCTCCCCCATAAAATGAAAGACACGTGCGTCTTCCTCTATATCAAGATATAAGTACACTTCCATCCGCCGGTCATGTATATGAGCAGGCATCGTGTTCCATGTGTTATTGGTTTCAAGCTGAGTGATGCCCATCATAAGCTGGCAGCTTTGGATGCCGTCTGCATGAATGACCTGATACAGATTCCGTACGTTCGAGGCGGATGCTTCCCCTAAATGATTCGGTGTTAATTCAGCAATCGCAGCCTTTTGTGTCGGATACGCTCTATGAGCTGTGGCTGACACAAGATAAAATTTGGCCTGCTCACCTGATGAACTAGCAAACTGTACATGTTCGTGTCCAAGTCCAATATATAAGAAATCTTTATGCTCCAGCACAAATGACTCACCATCGACTGTAACCGTACCTTGGCCGCCGACATTCACAATGCCAATTTCCCGTCTTTCAAGGAAATATTCTGTACGTAAAAAGTCGCCGGCATCTAGCTTGATCGGTTCTGATGTCGGCATAACACCGCCAATCACCACACGGTCCTCATGCGAATAATACAGCTTCAATTCACCACTGACAAAAAGTGTCGGAATATGAAAATGACGACGAAGTTCCTCTGTTGTAAAACGCTTGACCTGCTCAGGATGTACAGCATAACGATTTTCCATTTGAGATAAGCCTCCCTTTCCATCTGAAACATATGATTGTTTTATTTGGTATCGGTTTCAAGGAAAATTCTAGAGGAAAAAGAGAGCGGCGTCAACCGTTAATTTGAAATCGCTTTCTTTATTTGTATAAAAGCTTTTTTTCTTCATTTTTATGAAAAAAATCTTCTGATACAGCTTAACTTGTGGTATGCTTTTTTTAAGTTTATTTGAAATCGGTTTCGAAACAAATGAGAAGATCGATCTTGGGAGTTTTTTGTATGAAAGAGAAAAAGCAAACGAAAGTCACCATTAACGAAGTTGCAGCATATGCAGGTGTCTCAAAATCAACGGTATCCAGATACATCAATGGCAGAACAAATGAAATTTCTCCTGAAAAGGTAAAAAAGATTAAAAAAGCCATTGAGGAGCTCCATTACCGTCCGAGTCAGCTTGCCCAAGGATTGAAAGTAAGAAAGAGCAAGGTCATTGGTTTTATTGTGGCTGATATTACGAACCCGTTCTCTGTTGCGACACTTCGTGGTGTGGAAGAGATTTGTGATGAATATGGATACAGCATCATGGTGTGCAACACAGATAATCGTCCAGAAAAAGAACGAGAAATGCTTCTGAAGCTGAATGCGCATTATATTGAAGGGCTGATCATCAATACGACCGGTCAAAACAATGACATTTTGCAAGACTTTAAGCAAAACGGTGTACCGATTGTTCTTGTTGACCGTAAGTTACCTGAACTCAAGGTCGATACCGTCACAACGAATAACCGTGACATCACGGCTCGTCTACTTCATCAGATGTATGAAAAAGGCTACGAACATATCGCTTTCTTTACTGAGCCGGTCGATGGGATTAGTCCACGTGAAGAACGAAAAGAAGCCTATGAACAGACGGCCATGAGTCAACATAAGACACCTATGATTGCAGAAATCAATTTGAAGCAAAAGGAACAAATGCGAGATGAGATTTGTCGGTTTTTACAATCAAACCATCAGAAAAAAGCGATTTTAGCAGGCAATGGATTACTTATGCTGAAGCTCATCAGTGAACTCGTCGATCTTGGGGTGAAGATTCCTGAGGAGATAGGCATTGCTGGATTTGATGATACAGAATGGTATAAGCTGATCGGGCCAGGCATCACTACGGTGGCGCAGCCATCTCATGAGATGGGGAGAGCGGCGATGCAAAAAATCAAGACGCGTCTTGAAGGGGATAAGAGTGCACCCCAGACCATTCAACTTGATGGAGAAATCATTGTGAGAAAATCTTTATAAACGTCAGGCAGAGAAGAGTATACATACGTGCATGCTCTCTCTTTTTCAACTGTTTTGAAACCGGTACCAAGAAAGGGGAGAAATCAGTGAAAGCATTGGATGTGATCACATTTGGGGAATCAATGGCGATGTTTTATGCAAAAGAAATTGGCGAGCTTCACCAAGTGCATACGTTTCAAAAAGCACTTGCTGGTGCAGAGAGTAATGTTGCGGTCGGCTTGGCAAGATTAGGCTTTAGCGTTGGCTGGATGAGCAAGGTCGGGGCGGACTCACTTGGTACATTTATTTTAGAAGAGCTTCAAAAAGAAGGGGTCGATACGAAGGCAGTACTCCGTTCAAATGATGGAGCCAAAACAGGGATATTGCTTAAATCAAAAGTCATCGATGGAGACCCTGATGTGACGTACTACCGAAAAGGCTCTGCTGCGAGCACATTGAACGCAAGCGATTTCCCGTCCACTTATTTTCAGCAGGCAGGACATCTTCATATGACCGGAATCCCGCCTGCTGTGTCTAGTGAAATGAGAGCGTTTTCTTTTCATGCCCTTAAAGAAATGAAAGAAGCAGGAAAAACCATTTCCTTTGACCCGAACCTGAGACTTCAACTATGGGAAGAGGAAGAAGACATGATTCATACGGTGAATCAGATGGCTGCTCAAGTAGATTGGTTTTTCCCTGGGCTTGCAGAAGGTCAAAGACTCACGGGGTGTCATGAGCCGGAAGCGATTGCGGATGTTTATTTACAAAAAGGCGTCAAGCTTGTGGTCATTAAACTGGGAGCGGAAGGAGCCTATTTCAAAAGTGCATCCGGCCAAGGTGTAGTGGATGGTTTCCATGTGTCTCATGTCGTGGATACAGTCGGAGCTGGTGATGGATTTGCAGTGGGAGTGATGAGCGGTCTGCTGGACGGTTTATCATATGAAAAATCGGTAGCAAGAGGCAATGCCATTGGAGCACTTGCAGTCATGTCCCCAGGAGATCACGAGGGACTGCCGACTCGAAAAGAGCTTCAGGCATTTATAAAAGAAGCCAAACGATATCAAAGGCGACACGATATGAAGGGAGATGAGAGGTATGGGAAAGTCAGCAAGTATGAGCGTTAAAGAGAAGCTCGCAGCTTGTAAACTCATTGCGGTGGTCAGAGGAGGTAGTGAAGCAGAGGGGATAGAGATGATTGCTCGTTTAAAGAAAAAAGGGGTGCGGGCCATCGAAGTGACATATACCACGCCCAATGCAGAGCGGATCATTGCATCTTACCAGCATGACCACGACTTGATTGTCGGAGCCGGAACGATTACAACGCTTGAGCAGGCACAATCAGCCATTGAAGCCGGCTCTCAATTTATCGTCAGTCCAGGATACCTTCCTGTCATCGGAGAGCACCTATCTTTTCACGATACACTTTACGTTCCAGGTGTTTTGACCCCGAGTGAAATTATGCAGGCAAAAGCAAATGGATACAGCGTGTTAAAGCTTTTTCCGAGCGGCTCTTTCGGTTTGTCTTATATGAAAAATTTGCAAGGCCCGTTTCCAGAGGTTGAGTTCATCCCAACAGGAGGCATTCATCCAGTCGATGTGCCAAAGTGGCTTGAAGCAGGAGCCGTGGCAGTAGGTGTCGGTAGCCAGCTTGAAAACAGTACAGCGGAAGAATTACAGGCTGTTCTTTCTTCCACCATCATGTAGTTCACATAAACAACCGGCGGATGACTGCCGGTTGTTTGTTCGTTTATCTGACAAAAAAGCTCAGAAGACGCATCTTTTCACGTAAAATGAGCATAAAGGAGAGGTCGATATGTACATTCAACAAGATGAACTAAAAGATGGTCAAATTGAACAATTGATTCAAGCTCATTTAGAAGAGATGAAAAAACATTCACCGCCAGAAAGCATTCATGCCCTTCCGTTAGACGATCTGAAAAAACAAGACGTCACAGTATGGAGTGCAAGGGATGGAGAGGCGCTTCTTGGCTGCGGAGCCATCAAGGAGCTATCAAGTGAACATGGTGAACTCAAATCGATGAGGACGGCAGCAGCCCATATGCGAAAAGGCGTGGCGAAGCATCTGTTGACTCACCTTCTCCAAGAGGCGAAGCGGCGGGGGTATAAAAGAGTCAGCCTTGAAACAGGTGCGATTGCTTTCTTTGAACCGGCAAGAAAATTATATGAAAGCTTTGGATTTCAATATTGTCCGCCTTTTGGTTCATACCAAGAAGATCCAAACAGTTTATTTATGACAAAGGAATTATAGAGGTCGAGAGAGTATGCTTTTATAAGCAGCTCTTTTTTTATGAGGCAACAATGGAAGGAGGGGAATGTGAATGAAATGGTCGAAGTTGTTCGGAATGGGCGCATTTCTCACATTTTGTGTTATATCTGTTCTTTTTTTATCTGTATTAGGTCAAGATTTAGTTAAAATTGAAAGCGCTTCCGATGAGGCGGTATCAACTTATCGATATCACTTTGTTCTTGTACCGGAGGAACTTGATAATGAATATTGGCAATTGGTGCAAAAGGGAGCTGCTGATGCGGCGGAAGTTCATCGGGTGTATCTTGAATACCTAGGTCCAAAGCAGGCTGATTTGGATGATCACCTGAAAACCATTGATATGGCGATTGCTGGTCATGTGGACGGCATTATGACACAAGGGCTTGATGCAAAGAAATACAAACCGCTCTTTCAAAAAGCAAGAGAGAAAGGTATAGATGTCGTCACAGTCGATACCGATGCAGAGGGGAGCAAGCGTCAAGTGTATGTCGGGACAGATAACTATTATTCCGGTTTTATCGCCGGACAGGCACTCATCGCTGATACAAAAGGCGAGCAGTATGTGGGCATTGTGACGGGACGGCTTGATGCGATTCACCAGAAGCTTCGCGTGAAGGGGTTTCGAGATGCCGTTTCTGGTGAGAAACGCATTCATATTGCTGGAATAGAAGAGTCGGCGATTACGAAATCAGGTGCTTCCGGTGCTGCGTATAAATTGTTGAATGATCATACGCAGCTCACCGCATTTTATGGAACAAGCGCATTAGACGGTGTCGGCATTATTCAAGCAACAGAGCAATATCATTCGTCTAAAGATGTTTATGTGCTCGCATTTGACACATTGCCTGATACGATTCAAGCGCTGGATGATGGGAAAATCGATGCAGTGGTTGTACAGCACCCTTATGAAATGGGCTATCAAGCGGTTGAATCTCTTGTTCGTTTGCAGCAAGGGGATAAACAAGAACCGCTGCAGTACACAGGGACGAGTGTGATTCGGCGAGGAGACCTGCCCCTTCATCAAACGGAAAGACCACAGGGGGTTCAGCCATGAAGAGAATTCGAAGTAAGTTATTATTGGCTTTTTTAATTCTTGTGCTCCTTGGCAATGTGGCCGCTTTTTTTGTGTATTGGAGCAGTTCAAAAATCACATCAGAATATAGTAAGAGCTTTCGTTCCTTTCTCCTGCTGAATGATATTTCCACAGAGGCAAAAACGATGTATGAAAAGGTCAACGCCTTTGCCATCGAAAAGGATCAGGCGTTTGCCAAAGGGTATGCTGAATCAAAACAGAAAATGACATCATATGATCAAGCATTGCTCAAAGATGCAGGGCTTCATGCCGCCATCCCCTCCATTGAAAAATATCAATATATGATGCGGACGCTCATAAACGAAAGTGATGCGACAATGAATCATGTCAAAGAAGGGGAAATCAAAGAATATGCTGCAAGTGTGAAAGAAGTAAGAACCGTGTCCTCTTATATCCAAGAGCAGACAATGACTCTTTTGGATGATGAATTATCTGAGTATCAAGTACTCTACCAATCCCTTCAAAAAAGACATCAAACGTATGCGCTTTTTACTCTATGTCTGTTTACATTATCGATAGGTATCGCTTTATGGATGGCCTATATCATTGCGGGCGGAATTTCAAGACCGATCGTTCATCTATCACGAAGTGCCAAAGAAGTATCAGAAGGAAATTTTGATGGTCCGAATTTGCATGTGTCATCAAAGGACGAAATCTCTGTGTTAAATCATGCCTTTGAGCGAATGCGGCGAGAGATGAAGGTAATGATTGAAGAGATGAAGCAAAAGGCCGCTTTAGATCAGAAAATTAAAGACATGAAGCTGAAAACACTGCAAAATCAAATGAATCCACATTTTTTATTTAATACATTAAACATCGTTTCACGTATGGCGTACTTAGAATCAGCTGATGCGACATCGAGATTGATACAATCCGTTTCTACGCTGATGCGGTATTCTCTATCTCCTCTCAGCGCATCTGTTACGTTAGAACAAGAAGTGAAAGTGGTAAAAGAATATTTTCATATACAAGAAACAAGATTTTCCGATCGTATTACATGCAAAACGACCATAGATGAGTCGTGTCTATCTGTTCACATTCCGAGCCTTACATTGCAGCCGCTTGTCGAAAATGCCTTTATTCATGGGGTAGAACCAAAAGAAGAGGGTGGGCTTGTAGAGCTCTCTATTGATCGAGATGATGGCTTTGTCATGATTCGGATTCGGGATAATGGACTTGGCATCAGTGATCAAGAGAAAAAGAGATTGCTATCGCAAGAGGAAGAAGATCATCCAGACACACGTAGTAAAGGTCACTCGACAGGAATTGGTCTTCGAAATGTGATGTCGAGGCTGCGTTTGTTTTACGGAGTGCAGGATGCCCTTCAAATTGATTCAAAGCCAAACGAAGGGACCACGATTCAATTGACAATACCAATCAAGGAGGAACGAGCATGCTGAACGTGCTGATTGTGGATGATGAAAAAATTGAACGAATGGCGATGCGTAAGTTCATGACCGAATGGCTGCCAGACTGTCATATTGCAGGGGAAGCTGCGAATGGAAAAAAGGCGGTGGAATTGGCGCGGTCTAAGCCAATTGACCTTGTGCTCATGGATATTCAGATGCCTGGCATGGATGGACTCACAGCGATCAAACAGATCAAAGCAAGCTGCCCTTATACTAAATTTATTATGCTGACAGCCTACGATACATTTGATTATGCCAAGCAAGCCATGCAGGAAGGGGTCAAACAATACCTTGTCAAACCAGCTGATAAAGACGAAACCATTACAGCGATTCGTTCTGTTGCGGCAGAAATTCAGCAGGAGGTCTCCCTGCGGCAGGCGGAGAAAGTCAATCAGCAGTCAAAATGGCTGGAAGCTCATGTGTTGAATGGTCAATCTTATACTTCAACAGCGTTTGAGCGGCTGTTTCAGGATTTTCAAGCAGGTCTAGTGATCGCTGTTCAGCGGACAGGCGGGGATCAACTCCTGAATCATTTGCAGGAGTCTGCTCTTTTTCAAGCAGTGCCTATCCAAGTGAGCGGTGAGCTGTTTACATGCTTGATTTACAGCCATCAATCACCTGGTCACCTAAAGGCGAATGTACTGCAAGCCATTCGCGCTGCTATGACAAGCGAGCAGCATTCCTCTGTCGTTGGCTTGGGTCATCCTGTCTCAAATCCGCTTCAACTTCAGAAAAGTGCAGCAGAAGCGAAGCTTTCCTATTATCAGCGAAAAAAAGATGACGGCGCTGTTCGTTATGGCTTTTACCATACAGATAGACAATCCTACGTATTGATCAACTTGCCTGAGCTTGCCGATGACATGATGCTGGCACTAGAAGAAGGGAGAAGAGATGATGCTATTGCTTACTATGATGCCTTCCAATTAGAAGGGGCAACCATTTCTCATGTGAAAGAGCTGCTCATTTTACTCAAATCACGACTTCGTGCAGATGTGCCTATCCTGGCTATCACTACAGAAACAGAATGCCGCCAATGCTGTGAACATTTATTTGATCTGTATGAAGCAAGAACCCAGACGGTGAATGATATAGAACGGGCGAAACGATACATTCAAACACATTTTTGCGAACATATCACGCTGGAGCAAACGGCCGCCTATGTTGACTTAAGCCCGACGTATTTCACCAAACGCTTTAAGGATGAGACAGGTCTGACGTTTAAAGAATATGTGACGACCTGTAGGATGGATAAAATGAAGAAGCTACTGAAAGAGAGTTCGCTTAGTTTAAAAGAAATCACCTATCAAGCAGGATATACTGATCCGAATTACGTCAGTCGTGTGTTTAAAAAAATGGTTGGCTGTTCACCGAAGGAATATCGAAAACAGGTCGTAAAAAAATGAAGAATTTCATAAAAAAGTGAAGAAGTTTGCCTGAAAAAAGGCAAGGATCTGCCAGTATACTTATTTTGATAACGCTTACAAAATGGGGATGGGGGATCCATGATGAAGTTTAAATTAGGCTTTACTTTATTGGCACTCTGTATGCTGGTCGTCTCTGCTTGCAGTTCATCGACGAACTCAGATGCAAAAAAAGAGGGCGGAGCGGAGAAACTAGAAATTTTCTCTTGGTGGACTGGTGCAGGTGAGGAAGACGGACTGAAGGCACTCATTCAATTGTTTGAAGAGAAAAATAAAGACATTCCAATTGAAAATGCAGCTGTCGCTGGTGGCGCTGGTACGAATGCAAAGGCTGTTCTAACAAGCCGGATGCAAGGAGATGATCCGCCAGCTACTTTCCAAGTACACGGGGGAGCAGAGCTGAATGAGAGCTGGGTAGCCGCAGGTAAAATGGAGCCGCTGGATGATCTATATGAAAAAGAAGGCTGGAAGGATAAATTTCCAGAATCACTGATTGACCTTGTGAGCAAAGACGGGAAAATCTATTCCGTTCCAGTGAATATTCACAGAGGCAATGTGCTTTGGTATAACAAAAAAGTATTTGAAGATCAGGGCTTAGAGCCGCCAACGACGTTTGATGAATTTTTCAAAACAGCCGATGCCTTAAAGAAAAAAGGGATTACTCCTCTTGCGCTTGGGGATAAAGAACCTTGGGCAGCGACTCATTTGTTTGAGAGCGTTCTTCTAGGTGTATTAGGTGCAGATGACTATCAAAAACTTTGGGCGGGCGACTTAAAAATGGATGATGCAAAAGTGAAGGAAGCGGCAGACATCTTTGGACGTATGCTCGAGTACGTCAACGACGATCATAGCTCGCGTAACTGGCAGGATGCCTCACAACTCGTGGCAAAAGGGGAAGCTGCAATGAATGTCATGGGCGATTGGGCAAAAGGATATTTTGTGAATGATCTAGATTTGAAGGTGAATAAAGACTTTGGATACGTGGCAACTCCTGGTACGGAGGGCAGCTTTATGGTCATCACGGATACATTCGGACTGCCGAAGGGTGTCAAACAACCAGAAAACGTGAAAAAATTCTTATCTGTCTTAGGATCTGTGGAAGGACAGGATGCGTTTAATCCGCTGAAAGGGTCAATTCCGGCTCGTGTGGATGCAGATGTATCAAAATATGATGAATACGGAAAATCGGCAATGAAGGCGTTTAAAGAGTCAAAGCTGGCACCGTCTCTTGCGCATGGCTCAGCTGCTGAAGAAGGTTTTGTCACGAAGGCGAACCAAGCCGTCAATATTTTCGTGACACAAAAAGACAGCAGCCAGTTCGTTTCTTCTTTAAAAGATTCAATGAAATAAAGATGAAAGAGGCGGCCGTTAGGCACCGCCTCTTTTTTAAAAAAAGGAGTGTAGCTTCATGCGCATGGACACATCGCCGACCACAAAAACACCAGCAGCAAAAGTGAAACGTGTTCGGAAAAAATGGAATGGAGACCAGCTGCTTGCCCTGCTATTTTTAGCACCGTCAGCTGTTTTATTATTCATTTTTGTTTACGGATTTATTGGCTGGACAGGATATGTTTCATTATCGAACTGGACCTCGCTTGTTCCTGATTTTTCTTTCGCAGGTATGAAAAATTATGTCATGCTGTTTCAAGATTTTCGCTTTCAGTCAGATCTTCGAAACACGGTCTTTTTTACATTATTCTTTATTGGAGCAGTCATTGCTTCTGGGCTTGTGCTGGCCATTTTACTAGATCAGAAGATAAAGGGGGAATCACTTTTTCGGAATCTCTTTTTCTTTCCGATGGCCCTTTCCTTTGTTGTCACAGGTGTTGTGTGGCAATGGATCCTAAATCCATCAACTGGGGTGAATCTGTTTTTAAAAACACTCGGCATCCAGCCCAAGTGGTACACGGATACGAACATTTTAGCTGGATTTGTCTGGGGGAAAATTGAGTTTGGTGTACCGGCAGCAATGATTGCAGTTGTCATCGCTGCTGTCTGGCAGATGACAGGATTTTCACTTGCGATGTATTTGGCTGGTCTTAGAGGAATTCCAGAGGAAGTGAGAGAGGCTGCTAGAATGGATGGCGCAACCGAGTGGCAAATCTACTGGAAAATCATTTTCCCGCTGTTAAAACCAATCACAGCGAGTGTCGTCATTATCATGGCACATATCTCTTTAAAGATCTTCGATTTGATTTACTCGATGACAGGACCAGGTGCAAACTTTGTCACCGATGTGCCAGGTGTTTATATGTTTGAAATGACCTTTAGAGGAAACCATTATGCAGGTGGTGCCGCCATTGCGATCGTTATGCTGATTTCTGTTGCAGTCTTTATCGTGCCGTATCTCCTGTCTAGTCGGAAGGGGGCTTCATCATGATCGCAAGAGGGTTTGTCCGTCCAGTTCTTTATGCTTTATTAATACTGTGCAGTTTGTTTTTTCTCATGCCTGTTTATGTCATGCTCGTCACAAGCTTAAAGCCATTAGGTGAAGTGACCCTTGAGCGAATGTGGTCGCTCCCATCTACACTAGATTTCTCAAGCTACAAAATCGCTTTTGAAAAGTTATCACCCAATTTAATGAATTCTCTTTATCTAGTCATTCCTGCTACCTTATTGTCAGCTGTATTAGGTGCGATGAATGGCTATGTGCTGTCTAAATGGCGCTTTAAAGGATCAGAAGTGGTGTTTACCTTCATGTTGTTTGGTATGTTTATTCCATATCAAAGTATCCTCATTCCACTTATTCAATTTTTACGTGAAATCGGCTTGTATAACTCCATTCCGGGACTTGTGCTTGTTCATGTCGTATATGGCCTGCCAATCACAACACTCATGTTCCGCAATTTTTATGTAAGCATTCCTGATGAAATGATTGAATCAGCGAAGATGGATGGTGCCGGATTTATCGGGATCTTCAGACATATGATTCTGCCGCTTTCCATCACAGGGTTTGTCGTGGTTGCCATTTGGCAATTCACAAATGTGTGGAATGAGTTTCTATTTGCGGTCACTATGACCACGGCAGAGAATCAGCCGGTCATGGTTGCACTGCAAAATTTATCAGGCAGTCAAATTGTGCAATGGAATGTTCAAATGGCAGGTGCCATCTTGGCTGCGCTGCCAACACTTTTGGTCTATATTCTACTCGGAAAATACTTTGTGAAAGGGCTTCTTGCAGGCTCTGTCAAAGGGTAAATTGATTTTCTTGTTATCGTTTTCATTCGGTGTACTGAAAGGATTGACTTCTCTTTAGATAGCGTCATAATAAAAGTTGAGACTTGCTAGTTTTCATCTTGCTAGGCAAGGATTATAAAGGGTAGCAAAGGGAGGAGTCATCCTGAATGAAGCAGTCACCAATTTTTTTACTGCCTGAATTGAAGGAGAGAATATGGGGAGGTACAGCCTTAAGGGATCAATTTGGCTATGATATTCCTTCTGATCAAACGGGAGAATGCTGGGCAATTTCTGCTCATCCAAACGGACCAAGTGTCGTGCAAGACGGTCCATATAAAGGGAAAACGCTGATCGAACTATGGAACAATCACAGAGAATTGTTTGGGGGAATAGAAGGCGATCGCTTCCCGCTCTTAACAAAAATTTTAGATGCAAACCAAGATTTATCCGTTCAAGTTCATCCAGATGATGATTATGCGGAAAGACATGAAAATGGTGAGCTTGGGAAAACAGAGTGCTGGTATATCATTGACTGCAAAGAAGGCGCAGAAATGATCTACGGTCATAATGCAAGGACGAGAACTGAGCTTGTGACCATGATGAACAGTGGAGATTGGGAAGGCCTTTTGCGGCGAGTGAAAATTAAGCCGGGCGATTTTTATTATGTGCCAAGCGGTACCATTCATGCACTATGTGAAGGCACACTGGTTCTCGAAACGCAGCAAAGTTCAGATACGACCTATCGGGTGTATGATTATGAACGAAAAGACCAAAATGGCCATGAACGTGAACTTCACTTCACGCAGGCCATTGATGTCACAACGGTTCCTCATGTAGACGGTTATGCAGATGAATCAGTAGAAACTCGTCCAGGGGTGACCATTAGAACATTTGTAGAAGCAGAATATTTCTCTGTGTATAAATGGGAAATTGATCAAAAAGTAGAGCTATCGCAAGATTATCCGTTTTTGCTGTGCAGCGTTATTAATGGGGAAGGGTCCTTAGAGCATAATGGACATACATATCCGCTGCCAAAAGGAGCCCATTTTATCCTGCCGGCTGAAACTGGGAACTTCACCATTGAAGGATCTTGTGAACTGATTGTGTCACATATATAAAGGTAAAGAGGACTTCGAGAGGTCCTCTTTTTTTCTAATGCATAAATGACTTGAAAGAGACTTGTTTTTGTCGATAAAGAGATTAGTAGACTATTATGCAAAGTTAAGAGAGGGACAGGGACCGTGAAAAAAACCATCAAGATTATGTTACTCGCAGCTGCCTTTGGTATGACATTACACACAGGCAAAGAAGTGCAAGCAGCCTCCTATGTCGATCAATCCATTTATACGATTAGCACCTCAAAAGTATTTACAACAGAAGCAGAAGTGAAAAAAGCGGTTGACACGTTGAAAAAGGATAAGAAATGGACAGCCACTTATCAAACGTCAGGAAATACATCGACCTATCAGCTAACTGCCTCAGGATATGACTCACAAGTAGCAGCTAATGCAAGTGCCGCTGCATTAAAAAAAGAGTTAGGCATGAGCGGTACGGTGTCTCCAGTAGGTGACCGCCTTCCTTTACAGAAAATCGTATCTGATCCAATCAACGATGAAAGTCAGGCGAAAAAACTGACGCTCGAGCTGACGAAAACATCAGGACTCAATAGCACGTATGAAGCTATCAATCAAAGCAGACCATCTTATCAGGTCATTTCAGGAGCCATTGATTCTGAAACGAAAGTCAAAAATATTCAAACCGAACTACAAAAACAGGCCGGAGTCACTAGTACATACCAAACCGAAAACAAAGCTGGCACCGTGTATCAGCTGATCTCAGGCAATATTGTCGGACAGAGTAAGGCAAATACCATCCTGCAAGGTTTTCAAAAGGAATCTGGTTTAAAAGCAGTACTCCAAACGGTAGCAGCAGGCAAACCGTATTACATCGTCACATCTGCTGCACAAACGAATCAGTCTAAAGCGCAAACCCTTCTGACCCAGCTGCAAAAAGAGGCGAAAATTAGCGGAAAGATTCAGAAGGCTGGAGCTGTTAAAAATGTATATAGCATGGAATCAGGCTATTTCAAAGACAGTAAGCAAGCAGCCTCAGCGGCGGCTCAGATCAAAAAACAAGCTGGTGCGTCAGGTACTGTGCAGCGAGTAGGGAAAACGAAAAATTATATCGTAAAGCTCAATCAATTAAATGACACAACTTACGCAAAAACAGTTGCTTTTTTCAAGAAAAAGAAATGGCGCTATACGTCTAAAAAGATCTCCTCTACACAGCCATATCAAGTAGTGACTGGGAATCTTTTGGGCGATGATCAAGCGAAAAAAGCAACGGCATTTTTCCAAAAGAAAAAAGTATCCGCCACAACGAAAAAAACAGGCAAAGCATCTGACAGCACGTATCGACTTGTTGTGAATCAAGCAACGGATCAGACAAAAGTAAATAAAGGTGCTGCATACTTAAAAGCACAAAAGGTGACAAGCAGCATCACAACAGGCAAGGGGCAAGCCGTCAGTAAAGCATACAGCCTGATGACAACTCCTGTATATGATCAAAGCAAAGTAAAGCAGGCGCAAGAGATCATGAAAAAAAATGGAGTTGCCAGTAGTACAAAAACATTAACAGAAGCTGTTAAGCAATACCGTATTACGACAGAGGCAACTGTGAATCAGACAAAACTGAATCAAGCCTTAAGTTATTTAACCAAACAAAAAATGAAAGCAGCCGCTCAAAAAACGGGAGCAACTGATTATGGTCAATATCAGATCAAAACAGGGGTTATTTCGACTGCTGCCTTAAGAGACCAAGGCATGACATTCTTCAAAAAGCGAAATGAACCAGCTGCTTATACAACAACGACAAAACCGGCATATAAAATCAACATCACACAGCAGTTTACAGGGTTACCAAATGCGAATGCGGCCATTGCTTTTGTGAAAAGCCAATACGGCTGGACAGCCACTGCGACCAAAATCAAAAATGGTCCAATGGTGATGCAGACGAATTATAACCTCACAGTCAATGAGATGGTAAACAAACAAATGAAGGTGTCGCCGCAGACAGATGGTGCAGCCTATGTCTATGCGACATATGTAGACCCAGCGACATCCACAGTGAATACAGACGGGCTAAATGTCCGTTCTACACCTGATTCAAGTTCGGCTAGCAACATCGTCGCACAGCTGAACAAAGGAACAAAAGTGAAGCAGCTTGGAAAAGAAGGCAACTGGATCAAGATCAGCCTCGGCTGGAGAAATGCGAGTTCAGCAGAAGTATTAAAATATGTAGACCCAGCGAATATCGCGGAGGGCACTCAATCTTATTTTCAATTTCTCAAACTCTCTGAAGCTGCAAATCTCAACCCGACTGAAGTGAATACGAAGATTTTAGCAGGGAAAGGCATTCTTGCCGGAAAAGGACAAGCCTTTATCACAGCAGCGAAAACGTATCATATTAACGAAATCTATCTCATTTCACATGCATTGCTTGAAACAGGCAACGGCAGTTCCATTTTAGCGAACGGTACGAAGTTTAATGATAGAATCGTGTATAACATGTATGGCATTGGTGCATATGACAGTAACCCGAATTACCTCGGTGCAAAGTATGCGTATGAACAGCAATGGTTCACACCAGAGGCAGCCATTATTGGCGGGGCAAAATTCATTGGCAACAGCTATATCAATAACGCCACATACAAACAAGATACCATTTACAAAATGCGGTGGTCTGCGACAGCGACTCACCAATATGCAACAGATATTGGCTGGGCTTCTAAACAGGTCACTCGTATGTATAGTTTGTATAACTTACTTGATAACTATACGCTGTATTATGATATCCCCGTGTATAACAAATAAAAAAACGTCCGTGCTTCTTAATGAGAAGCCGGACGTTTTTTGTGTAAGAGCTGATGTTCAATAAAGGAAAGAAGCTGCTGACTTGATTTCCCTTTTGAATATTGGTTCCATTCCTCAGCAAAGGTTTTCAATAAGTCTTGATTGGCTGATTCGTTTAGCCCCTTAAGCTCCTTTAAGAGCATATCTTGTGTGACGCAAGCCTTTCCTGGAATAATGTCTTCATAACGTTCGACTAAACCGCGTTTCATGCGATAAGTCTCTAGATCGTAAGTGAAGAACAAAACAGGCTTTCGGAGCAGCGCATATTCAAACACAATGGACGAATAATCTGTAATCAGGACATCGCATACAGAGAGCAATGGAAAGAGCGGCTGATCGGACACATCAAATATCCACTCACCATCTGTTTCTGCTTTGGCTAAATGTTTCACTGCAGGATGAAGTTTGACGAGCAGGATATAGTCACCATTCAGCTCTCTATGCAATTGTTCTTTAGAAAAAGGTAAGACAAGACCGTCCATTGCAAAGTCCCGGTAGGTCGGCGCATACAGCAGCACTTTTTTGCCTTTTGGAAAAATATCCGTCTGAAAGGAAATAGGGCGCTCATCATAGTACGCATCTGTGAATGGTACACCTGTTGGCAGAAAACGATCGTCCTTGACGCCAAATGAAGTTTTGAAAATCTCGCGCATGTGATCTGAGCCAGTAACGATATAATCGAAAGACGCATAGACCCGCTTGAAACGCTGCAGATCACGAGAACTCCGGTGATGATTTGAAGCATCTTCAAGACCAAACTTTTTCAAAGCACCATTGGCGTGCCACACTTGAATACAAGTGGTAGAAGGTCTATTTCTTAGCACACTTGTCATCAGAAAATAATTATCTGTGACGACAACTTTGCTTTTTAGCATCGTATAGATACATTGAATGAGATGGAAGGGATTTTTTTCATGAAAATAGCGAAATGACACATGAGGCACGTCCTTTTCTATCACGGAAGCATGCTTCGTATAGAGGACAGTGAGCTTCATTGTCATATTCGCCTGTTGTTGATAAGTATCGATGAGAGCAGCTGCATTCTCTTGGAATGAAACAAGCAGCGTCACCTGATTGTCACGAGGTTTCACGCCGCTCATGAGCCATCCAGCAAAAGAAACAAAAGCTGCATAGCATGAGATGATCATTGAGCGTATATTCATCATATATCAGTCTCTCACAGCTGCTTCGTCTGATCTTTTACTTGCTCAGGATAGTAGCGCTTTTTCCCTTTGTTTTCTTTTAATACGGCAAAAGCGTACTTTGGGATATTCAGCATTCGTTTCCATCTCCACGGATTGACAATGAGTCTGTACAGCCATTCCGTATTTGTTTTAATCATCCAGCGTGGTGCACGCTTCACCGTACCGCTAAATACATCAAAGCTTCCACCTAAACCGATACAAACAGCTTGCGGGAACAAATGACGGTATTCATAAATAAAGTTCTCTTGGTTTGGATAACCTAAAGCAACAAACACCATATCTGCTTTTGAACGAGCAATTTGTTTTGCCACAAATCGTTTATCCGCTTGATAACCATCACAGCTGCCTGCAATCACCACATTTGGATATTCTGTATCAATTCGCTGTTTGACAGCCTCGAGCACTTCTTCTTTCGCCCCATATAAAAAAATACTTTTAGATTGCTTGTTTGCAAGATCAAGCATAGACATGAACACATCAAAACCTGCAATTCTTGATTTCAATGGACTTTGCGTCATGCGTGACATCAACACAACACCTACACCATCCGGCAGTACATAATCCGCGGAAGAAACGACTTGATGATATGCATCATCCTTCATGACAGCATAGCCGATCTCTGGATTCACTGTCGCAATCATGGCGCCTCTTCTCTGGGAAATATGATGCTGGTTGATATAGCTAATAAATTCATCTAAGTCACCATTAACATAAGAAAGGTTAGAGACCACTTCTGTTTGCATTGTTCAGACCTCCTTTTTCATTTTGTTATCTATGAAACGTTCATTGTAAATTCATTCTTCGCCTACTCATCATTTTATCACAGTTGCTCCATGAAATATTAACAATAACTTTACAATCCTTTAAATTTCGTGACATTTTGATAACTTCATATGGAAGGTGCTTCATAAAACATTGATTTTTCGGACTTTACGTTCCGTGCCCATTAAATTGGAAATAGTTTGTCTTTACATCTGCTTAACGTTTGTTAGGCGCTGTGATATAATGAGGTTCCGAAGAGCGAAAAACACGATCGAAGATAAAAGGATTACGGATAAACATTACTGCTTGAAGCAGTCGAATAAGGAATGAAGAAAGGAGTTTATGTTTGCAATGAAGAAAGTTATTACTTACGGTACATTTGATTTATTACACTGGGGGCACATTAAGCTGCTAGAGCGTGCAAAGCAGCTTGGAGATTACTTAGTGGTAGCCATCTCGACAGATGAATTTAATTTACAAAAATCCAAAAAGGCTTATCATAGCTACGAGCATCGAAAGCTGATTTTAGAAACCATTCGTTATGTAGACGAAGTCATTCCAGAAAACAGCTGGGATCAAAAAGTCCGCGATGTACAAGAGCATGACATTGATGTCTTTGTCATGGGAGATGACTGGGAAGGTAAATTCGATTTCTTGAAAGAGCATTGCGAAGTCGTTTACTTGAAGAGAACAGAAGGTATCTCGACAACTCAAATTAAGGAAGAAATTGCGGGACTTTAATAGATCGAAAAAAAGTACTTCTTATCTTTTGGTGAGAAGTGCTTTTTCATGTAAAATACAATGAGCAAGTTATCATGATTTTTAAGGAGAGCTTCCTTTGTTTCAAAATTGGATGAAGAAAAAAGTTGAAGATACATTGGATCAACCTGAACAAAATGAAACGATGACATTAGTTGAAATTCCTGACATGGACTACTACTTTATTGTAGGTGACGTACCAAATGAGGAAGACGGCTTAACGAAGTCTTTAAAAGCAAGAATAGAGCCATTGGCTGAGAAACATAAACGTACTGCGATGTTAACTTTGAATTTCGATGTAAATGTGAAGGAACGTATTCGCCGCTTGGAGGAGACCTTTCATCCTCAAATTGACATCCTGAATGTATTTGAACATTACATTCTGCCAGAGAGCGGAAGTAAAAGGTATTATTCGGAGTTTATTGCGGGTGAAGTACCTCAATCCATCAATGAAGCAGTTATCCCGGCAGATACATCGACCATTCAGGTGACGAGATATGAACTGCCTTCTTCCCCAATCTGTATGATTGATCAATATAATGAAGAGCAGCAATTAGTGAAGAGAGAAGAATACAATTGGCAGGGAGCTTTACGCAGAGTTCAAAGCTTTGTTCCTCATACAGGTGCTCTCTATTTAGAAGAATTGATCAAGGACGATGGCAGCATTTTTATGGAGATCATCTATGCTGGTGATGCAAAAAAGAATCCAGTCCGTCACATTAATTGGTATAAAAAAACAGGAATTCAAACATTTACAAAGAAGACGGATATAAAACAACAATGGCTATCCAGCATTCAATTACAAAATGACCGGTTAAAACTGATGGTCACAGAGGACCGGGACCAGGACCGCCATTTGTTTAAAATAGATCAACCGGAATCAACTTATTATGCTGCTTTTGTGCATGAAGCCCATTATGAGGAAAATCCGCACCATATCAATTCTCAATATGGAGAATTATTCAAACAAATAAGAAAACAGCAAGTGGATGCCGTCTTCTTTGGCGATACTAAGCATAAAGAAGATGTTGAGAAGGTTTTAGGAGAACAAACTTATTTCTACCATGTGCCTTCTGATGAAATGTCAGCTTGGAAAACAGTACTTCATCAGATGCTGGAAAACCGTATACGTAAAGATGAGCTGAGAAAGATCGTGGATCGCACGAAATGGGTGCTGCATGATCTTAGCTCTGAACACCATGTTCTTCATCTTCAGCTTAAGATGACAGACGAAATGAGCCAAGCGGATCATGTGGAAATTGATTTTGCAGGATATGATCGAGTGAATGGAGCTAAAATCATTTCTCAAACAATTGATGAGAATGATCAAGTCAGTTTCCCAATTGGTCATTTTCAAACAAAGAAAAACATCGAAACCAACCAAACAAAATTTGTGGATTTTTACATCCGCTTTAAAACAGAAGAACTTCAAGAAGTTTTGCAACGTCTAGAAGTAGAGGGAGAGCTCCTTACCAATAAACCATCTTCAATTGATGGTTGGTCGTATCAAACGAAACAGGGGAACTATTCTTGGAAAGTAAAATAATGATACAAATAACGGTAAGATTTTTGAACAGAGGAGATTAACGATTAATGATTGAAGAGGGAATCCATAAGAAGAGTGTCGTTGAAGGTTTAAAAAATCATCATGAAAAATTGGAAATGCTCGTTCGCATCTACGATGACATGCCATTAGCAGATAGAGAGTTTTATCTGTTTATGAGGGAAAGGGTCTCAAAACAAGAACTATTCCTCCCGCTTGTTCATCAAGAAGAGAATCTATTCAAATTGGTACTGAGTGAAGCATCGCTTCCGCTTGCGTTAGAGCAAGGCCAGACATACAACTTATATGTCACGGACTATCTGAGCGCAAACAAAGAAGAGGACGAAGACGAGCTCGAAGACTCAGCCTATGATTCTGATTCGGAAGAAGAGGATGAAGACGCAAAAGAAGCGGATACCAGCGCAACTTCCGAAATAGAAGAAAAAACACCATATTATAAACGTCGTTTGAAAATGGAAATTGAAACGCCAGAGCTGACATTTTTAGAAAATAAAGAAGCGCTGTTGTATGTTATTCCATATCGTACAGACAAAGGCAATGCTTCATTGAAAATCAAACGGGAGCTCAAAGTTGTGAAATTCCATCATATCGAGCTCAACAAAGAATGCACGCTATCTTTATCTGGGTATGCAGGCGTTCTAAGTGCAGAGCATCCTTATCAGATCAAAGAAGTAAAGCTTCTATTGAAGAAAAATGGTGAGGAACCAGTTGAGCATCGTTTTCCTGTCAAGATGACACATAAAAAAGATGAAGTCATTCAATATCGTGACGACCATCAAACACCACAACTGTATCAATTTTCAGCAGAAGTTCCTTTAGAGGAGTTAACTTATTCCTTAAACAAACGGTTTGTCTATCGCTTCTATTTTGAGTTTATTTGCGATGTTAACGGAGTGGAAGAAACGTTAACAACAACTTCTTTAGTGCTTGGAGATCGTTCAAACAAACTCAAAGGACTTGTTCAAATTCATAAAAGAAACGATGTACCGATTCGATATGAAGTGTACAGAAAGAAAAAAAGACAAACTTTAGGCATCCGAATTAATGATTACACCATGAAGACACGTGCTAAGTACTACGTAAAAAGCAAGTGGAAGAAATTCAAGAAGCAAGTGGGTAAGATTAAAAAAGTTCGCAATCGCCTTGTGACAAGTACTTTCCAAACGACCTTTACACTGGCGAGTAAACTGTCCGTCAAAAAGAAAACCGTTATTTTTGAGAGCTTTAATGGGAAACAATTCAGCTGTAACCCGCGTGCTATTTATGAATATATGAAAGAAAATCACCCTGAATATAAACTGATCTGGAGTGTTAAAAAAGGGCATGAAGCACCGTTTAAGGAAAAAGGCATCTATTATATCAATCGTCTGTCATTGAAATGGATTTTTGCGATGGCAAGAGCCGAGTATTGGGTCGTAAATAGCCGTTTGCCGCTATGGGTTCCAAAGCCAGATCACACAACATACCTGCAGACTTGGCATGGTACGCCATTAAAACGACTGGCAATGGACATGGACGAGGTGCATATGCCTGGAACAAACACGAAGAAGTACAAAAAGAATTTCACGAAAGAAGCATCGAATTGGGATTATCTGATTTCTCCTAATGCATACTCGACTGAAATCTTTACCCGTGCGTTCCAATTCCAAAAGACCATGATTGAGTCAGGATATCCGAGAAATGATTTTCTTCACAATCAAAACAATGAAGAAACAATGAGAGCGCTCAAACAAAAAATGAACTTGCCGCTTGATAAAAAATTGATTTTATATGCACCGACATGGAGAGACGATCAATTTTATAAAAAAGGGCAGTACAAATTTGATTTAGACCTTGATCTGCATGAGCTACGAGCATCTATCGGAGAAGAATATATCATCATCCTTCGTATGCACTATTTAGTAGCGGAAAACTTTGATCTCGGACCATATGAAGGCTTTGCCTATGACTTCTCTCATTACGAAGACATTCGAGACCTTTATATGATTTCCGACCTACTCATTACAGATTACTCTTCCGTGTTCTTTGATTATGCAAACCTTAAACGTCCGATGCTGTTCTATGTACCAGACATCGAAACATATCGTGACAAGCTCAGAGGATTCTACTTCGACTTTGAACAAGAAGCACCAGGACCACTTGTAAAAGAAACATCACGCGTGATTGAATGGGTAAGAGAAACAGAACAGCCGACATTTACATTACCACCTTCATTTACGCCGTTTTATGAAAAATTCTGCTACCTAGAGAGCGGAGAGTCATCGAAGCGTGTGGTGGAAGTAGTGTTTTCTGAAAAATAGTAAAAAAAGTACCGTTCCTCTCATGTAGAACGGTACTTTTTTGTTTTTTTTATTCCATTGTACACATATTTAAAAGTAATGGTAAAAATAAAAAAACATAGAAATTTAACAGTAAACATGCTAAATTTAGATAAGATTATCCGGTATTGTAAATATGCTGAAAATAATATAGAGGTGCTTCAATGTACAAACTTTATCATAATTTTATAGAAATTCTAAATTTAGATGAACATAAGCTAGTAATATATATTGACGAAATAGAGAAGTTGTCCACTTTTGAATTTAAAGAGTTAAATGTAAACGATTCAAAGTGGATTTGTAAAATTGATGTAAAGGATCAAATGATTTTTGAATCCACAATAGATCATTCTAATGAAATGATTTATCTCTATGCTAAGGATCAAAATTTGTATATCTTGAAAGAAAGCTCTGACATGATTCAGCCAAAACAAATACATTCAATTGAAATTAACAATCAATTTGAAAAAATCTATGTTAAACAATTAGGATTAGACCGCTATGGCTTGTACAGTGGAGAAAAGGAACTGTTGTTATTTTCAGGGCTGCTAAATGTAGATGAGATCAATCAAAATTACAAAATGGATTTAGCCATTGATGGAGAAGAAAAAAGATTTGTGGACATCTCCTTTATCATATATGGTCTTTTCCACTTTGTTATTACGTACGATTGTCAAAATAAAGAACTAAATGTTAGAAAAATCTTGTTTGATGTGATGCAGGAACATAAAGAGATTGAAGTGACTGTAAATAACCGTAATCAAATCAAAATTCTAAATAAGGTAACTGAGCAAAAGAAAATCGTCAACTTTAGACTCGTTCCTACATATCAGCCGCTTAAGATTTTCGGTAAAGATACATTAGAGCAATTCAAAGAAGATAACATTCTTAATATTCTAGTGATAAATAAACAAAGATATTACATATATGTAAGAACAAATGGTGTTTATTTAGTAAGAGGAAATCCATATCTTGTCACAAAACACACTTCTAGATTACGTATTTTTAGTTTGTTTAATAGCTTCTATGTTTATGGAAGACTGACTCATTACGCATATAATTCAGACCAGAAGTATGAATATCTTTATATTAGAAACTCTGAGCACCAATTGGCGAAATTTACAAGACCATTTAGAAAGATCAAGTTTCTGAAAAGATATGGCTTCTTTAAAATTTCGTTAAATGATCTTGATTTAGATAGCAGAATCCACAATAACTTGTTCGTAGGAAATGATCACCGGATTATCCATAGTTTAAGATTGAAAAAAAGAGATAAAAAGGTTAAGACATATATCACGAAAAAGAATGGGGACAAGCTACAAGTACTAAGAACAAATCTTTTTGGAAATGTCACGTCAACTATTATTCCTTATTCTGAGGAATATTCTTTATTTAGTAAGGTCAAAATAAAAGTAGCGAGCATTTTATCATCGTTTTATAAAGACAAAAAATATGGTGTCAATTTGTTTTTTGAGAAAAAGAGTGACAAAGCAGATGAATCAGCTATTAGGGTTTATGACTATGTTCAAGAGAATTGTCAAACAGACTCAAAGAATTACTTTATTCTCAATAAGAAATCCAGTGCATATCCAGCATTGAAGGCGAAATATGGAAAAGGAATCATTCCGAAATATAGTCTGAGACACTATTTAAGTATTTTTAATGCCAGTTATTTTATTTCAAGTGAGCTATCTAACCATGTTCTGAATGATAGACTATATATTGATCATCTTAGAGAGAGAATCATGAGTGTTCCGCTCGTATTTTTACAGCATGGCATTATGTTTGCTAAGCCAGTTGATAATCCAATGGCTTTTGGATTCCATAAAGACAAGAACCAATACAATATTTATAAATCAGTCATCAGCTCTGAATTAGAAGCCGGTGAGTTTTATAAAATGAACTATGACCGTGATGATTTAATTTTGACCGGGCTTGCGACCTTTGACCATGCAAAGTTAGTAGAGGGTGCAGATAAGATTGCCTTCATGCCAACTTACCGATATTGGGAAGAGGGGCTTATTTATACGAATAGAATTGAGGAAACCTCTTATTATAGAGTTCTAATTAAAATCATTAAAAGCTTTGAAGAAGCAGGCTTGCTTGATCGTCTTTTACTTGTACCGCATAATAAATTTTCACAATATGTGTATCAGAATTTACCGCAGTATAAACATATTATTTCTGATAACCCTTCAGAAGCGCTAAAAGTGTCGAAAGTGTTTATTACAGATTATTCTTCTGCTATTTATGATGCGCAATATAGAGGAGCCTACCCGATCTTTTATTGGGAAGAGAAAGATTACTTAATTAGACAGTACAAGGCCATTCCGCCTGTGAACGAAGAGAATGCACCAGGTCCAATTGCATATAACACTCAAGACCTGATTCGTATTGTCAAACATGCAATCGATCATCAGTATGTGGTAGAAGATGAGTATAAAGAAAAATATTTGAAGATCAATAGCTTTAACGATAATCAAAATACAAAAAGAATTACTGATTTCTTAAAAGAGCATCAAATCATCTAACATCTGAGGGGCCCCCTGAATCTACGATCGCAAGGATTCAGGGGGATTTTTAGTTTCTTGAATAAATGATACGACTTTTGTTATAAGATGAAATGTGAATCGTTATCTGTTACAATTATGAGCGGTGCTTTTTAAAAAAGTGATCCCAAAAACTTATATCTAAGGAAGATTAGAATGAACGCAATGTTGACGATACTGAAGGAGCAAATCAGCTCATTTTCGCTGATTATGCGACTTGCTGTTTATGAAACAAAATCAAAATATCAGATGAATTATTTAGGTGTTTTATGGCAGTTTTTAAATCCATTGATTCAAATGCTGGCTTACTGGTTTGTTTTTGGTTTAGGCATTCGCGGAGGACAGCCAATTGTCATTGGAGGCATGGAGGTTCCATTTATCATCTGGATGCTTGCTGGATTAATACCGTGGTTCTTCATTAGTCCGACGATCCTTGATGGATCAAACAGTGTGTTTAAACGCATTAATATGGTATCAAAAATGAATTTTCCGATTAGTGCGCTGCCGTCTGTGGTCATTATGTCCAACTTATTCAGCTATTTTGTCATGATGGGTGTCTATCTCATTGTGTTGATTTCTTATGGCATATATCCTGACGCGCATTGGCTACAATATATTTACTACCTTATATGTATGATCGCGTTTATGTTTTCGTTTAGTTTGTTTAATTCAACAATTAGTGTACTCGTAAGGGACTATCAATTTCTTTTACAATCAGTGACACGTTTACTTTTCTTTTTGCTGCCGATTTTTTGGAATATCTCAGAGAAGCTCACTGGAGACAAAGCATGGATAGGAGATATTTTAAGATTAAATCCTCTTTTCTACATTATTGATGGTTTCAGAAATAGCTTGTTAAAGGGAGAATGGTTCTTCCATGATGTGAAATATACGCTTTATTTCTGGCTGATTACGCTTCTTTTTTTAACAGTCGGTTCATTGCTTCATATGAAATTTAGGGATAAATTTGTCGATTTTCTTTAAAAAGTAAGGAGATTATACGATGAAACTAAAGGTTTCGTTTCGAAACGTATCCAAGCAGTACGTCTTATATAAAAAGCAGTCTGACAAGATCAAAGGGCTGTTTTTTCCTAATAAAAATGAAAAAGGTTTCTTTGCCGTTCGTGATGTGTCGTTTGATGTCTATGAAGGAGAGACGATTGGTTTTGTAGGGATCAACGGTTCTGGGAAATCCACGATGTCGAACCTTCTAGCGAAAATCATTCCACCGACAAGTGGTGAGATTGATATGGACGGCCAGCCATCGTTAATTGCCATTGCGGCAGGGCTGAACAATCAGTTAAGCGGTAAAGACAACATTCGTTTAAAATGCTTAATGATGGGTCTGACAAATAAGGAAATTGACGATCTTTATGAAAAAATCGTAGAGTTTGCGGATATTGGAGACTTTATAGACCAGCCTGTAAAGAGCTATTCAAGCGGAATGAAATCCCGTCTTGGTTTTGCTATTTCAGCACATATAGATCCAGATATCCTCATTATTGATGAGGCACTGTCTGTAGGAGACCAAACCTTCTATCAAAAATGTGTGGATCGCATCACCGAATTCAAAGAACAAGGAAAGACGATCTTTTTTGTCAGTCACTCCATTAGTCAAATCCAAAAAATCTGTGATCGGGTTGCTTGGATGCATTATGGTGAACTTCGTATGTTTGATGATACGAAAAAGGTTGTGAAAGAGTATAAGGAGTTTGTTGATTGGTTTAACAAGCTTTCCAAGAAAGAAAAAAAGGAATACCAATTGAAGCACAAAGAAGGTCGAAAAGGCGTACAAAAGACAGAGAAGGTGTCTCGTTATCATGAGAACGGGAAACGACGTTCATTTTTTGGACCGGCATTTCAAGTGACCATGATAGCTGTTTTAACCATCTTACTTGCCCTTTCAATGTTTTCGGATCGCCCGCTTCGTACACTGGCAACATTTGGTGCAATTCCTTCAGGTAAAACAGAGGCGCCTCAGTCAACGAACCATGAGACGAAAGGTGCACCTAATGATATGAAAAAGATTGACCAACAGGCCATAGTTAAGGCAGATCCAATGACGGTTTATACAGACAGGGCCCTGAAAAAAAGGGCAGACGTCACATTATCGTTTGGACAAGAAGTAAAGGCTGTGGCTAAAAATAAACAAGCCGTTCAAATCAAAACAGCATCAGAGACGTATTATGTGAAACCTGATGCGCTACAAAACGCAGATGAATTGAAGCCGTTATCCATCGGACCAGCACAGTTCAATTCCTACGTATCACCCGCATCTGCAGGTTCGTATGAGTACTTACTTTCTTTTCTTGGAAAAGAAGAGTCTGTGCTGAAGCAAAGAATGCAGACACTTAGCTCGGTCAAAAGTGAACAAGGCAATACCATTGAGCGGCTGACCACTGAGAAAACCGATTATGTGATTGAAAATGGCCAGGCAAATACGATGGTGTTCCGCGAGATCATGCCCATCTCTCCTTCAACACTTGGACTGACAGAACAGGATGTCTGGATGAATGAGAAACAAACGAAGTTCGCAGTAAAGGGCGAACATAACCTGTTTGTCATTGATAATGAACAGCATACGCTGACTGTTTCAGCGACCAAATAAAAAAGCTGCCGATGCCGGCAGCTTTTTTTAATTCACTTCTTCTTTTTCAAGAAGTTGTTTCATAAATGGAATGAGTTTTTTCTTGAGCTCTTCATCTTGAAGGGCAAACTCTAGCGTCGTTTCAATGAAACCTTGCTTCTCTCCGACATCATATCGTTTTCCTTCAAAGTCATAGGCAAATACACGCTGGATGTCATTGAGCTTTTGGATGGCATCTGTCAGCTGAATTTCTCCGCCTGCACCAATTTCTTGTTGATCAAGGTACATAAAGATCTCCGGCGTGAAAATGTAGCGCCCTAAAATGGCTAAATTGGATGGTGCGGTTCCTTGCGGCGGCTTTTCAACAAAGTTTTTCACTTGGTAGCGGCGCCCTTCTTGGGTAAGAGGGTCAATGATCCCGTAGCGATGCGTATCGCTGTCCGCTACCTGCTGAACGCCGATCACGGACGAAAGGGTTTTTTCATATTCATCCATCAGCTGGCGAAGTCCAGGTGTTTCGGCTTGGACAATATCATCACCTAATAAAACAGCAAAGGGTTCATCACCGATAAAGTTGCGTGCGCACCAAACGGCGTGTCCGAGTCCTTTAGGTTCCTTTTGGCGAATATAATGAATATCAGCAATATTAGAGGATTTTCTCACCTTTTCTAAAAGCTCACTCTTTCCTTTTTCCTCTAGATTGCGCTCAAGCTCTGGCGCAAAATCGAAATGATCCTCAATGGCTCTTTTCCCTTTTCCAGTGACAATAATAATGTCTTCAATTCCTGACTCAACGGCTTCTTCAATAATATATTGAATGGTTGGTTTATCAACGATTGGTAGCATTTCTTTAGGCATAGCCTTTGTGGCAGGGAGGAAACGTGTTCCGAGACCTGCAGCTGGTATTATGGCTTTACGTACTTTTTTCAATGAACTTTGCACCTTCCTTACATAGATAACCGATTTAATAATCAATGTTAGTTCTTGGTCGTCTTTATAAAGTGTAACTTACAAATCATAGGAAAGACAAATGATTTCACTAAAAATGATTTTTAGATAGTTTACATTTTATATGTTAAATGTAAAGGAGGGTGAATGATAACGTTAATTCAATGTAAATTTCTTTTTTATATCATTAAATTTATCCTCCAAATTGTGTATAATTGAAAGTATTATACTAGGAAAGAGGCATAAACAAGTGAAAAAACTAAATGTAATGACTATTTTCGGTACTAGACCTGAAGCAATCAAAATGGCTCCACTTGTCCTTGAACTTAATAAACATCCACAAATAAATTCAATTGTCACTGTAACAGCTCAGCATAGAGAAATGCTAGATCAAGTTCTTGAGGCATTTTCTATTACGCCAGACCATGATCTAAACATCATGAAGCAGCGCCAAACATTATCTGAAATTACATCAAATGCATTGTTGAAACTAGATCAATTATTCCAAGAGGAAAAACCTGATATTGTCCTTGTTCATGGAGACACCACTACAACCTTTGCAGGAAGCTTGGCCGCATTCTACCACCAAATTTCTGTCGGCCACGTCGAAGCGGGTTTAAGAACTCACAATAAATACTCACCGTTCCCTGAGGAATTGAACCGCCAAATGACAGGCACTATTGCTGACATTCATTTTGCCCCTACGGCTGAGGCGAAGCAGAATCTTTTAGTAGAAAATAAAAAAGAAGAGACCATCTGTGTGACAGGGAATACGGCCATTGATGCCCTGCAA
This sequence comes from Bacillus sp. Leaf49, assembly GCF_001426125.1. Taxonomy (NCBI): domain Bacteria; kingdom Bacillati; phylum Bacillota; class Bacilli; order Caryophanales; family Bacillaceae; genus Bacillus; species Bacillus sp. Leaf49. The sequence goes on from NZ_LMRK01000012.1 coordinate 516,424, forward strand.
ACAACAGTCACAGAACAATATCAACATCCAATTTTAGAGAAGATCGGTTCAGATAAAATGATCTTATTAACGGCTCATCGCAGAGAAAATCTCGGCCAGCCGATGAAAAACATGTTTAGAGCGATTAGACGTATTGTAGAAGAGTTTGAAGATGTTCAGGTTGTATATCCTGTACATTTAAACCCTGCTGTTCGTGATGCGGCTCAGACAGAATTCAGTGATCTTGATCGTGTGCACTTAATTGAGCCGCTCGAAGTAGTTGATTTCCATAACTTCGCTGCTGCCTCGCACTTTATTCTAACGGATTCTGGCGGTGTACAAGAGGAGGCGCCTTCTCTAGGGAAGCCAGTACTAGTGCTGCGCGATACAACAGAACGCCCTGAAGGTGTGAAAGCTGGTACGCTGAAGCTCGCAGGTACAGATGAAGAGACCATTTACAACATGGCAAAACAGCTTCTAGTCGATCAGAAAGAGTACGACAACATGTCAAAGGCGTCTAATCCATATGGTGATGGACAAGCGTCAAAACGAATTGTCGAAGAGCTTCTCCATCGCTATGGTTTAAGTGATGAAAAACCAGCCCCATTCCAATCATAAAAAAAGAAGACTACATTCCTGTAGTCTCAGGCTGTCGAGAAAATCTCGACAGCTTTATTTTTTCCCTTAAATTTTCCACTATCCCATTTTATAATAGAGAAAAGCATACTAAAGGAAGGTGTTTTTCTCATGTTCCACACTAGAAATTCTTCTCAGCACGAAGC